>CADCNH010000004.1 GCA_902802755.1 uncultured Bacteroidota bacterium
ATAGTTGATAAAATCTTAAAAGTGGTAGTCAAATTATATCCAGTAATCAACTCAGTTGAAACAACTTTATAAGTTCCAGGTTTTAAGTTAATAGCTATGCTTGCAACTCCATTGGCATTAGTTTTTCTGGTGTATGATTTTCCATTGACCATTATTGTAACCTCAGCATTTGATAAGGCATTACCTTGAGTATCAAAAAATGTTGCACTATATGGTGTGTCCCCATTATAATATTTTGATATGTTTTTTGCTTTAATTGTAGACAATACCTTAAATTCAGAGGTTAAATTGCAAGATTCATAAGAGTTATCACCTGAAAAATATGCATCAGCAGTATATTTTCCAGGTTTTAATTTTAAATTGACACTAGCTATGCCATCATCATCTGTTGTAACAGTATAATTAACTTTGTTTATGATAAAATCAATGCTTTTATTTGATAAAGACTCATTTGTATTAGAATCTTTTAGAGTTATACAATAATGTGAGGTGTAATATATGCTGGTTGACGCTTCTGTAAATTTCGTTTGATTTTTACAGGATTCTTCAAAAATAGCACCACCATGATTAGCTGAAAGTGTATTTAAATCATTTTCATGAATTTTATTTTCAATATTCACTTCACTATAACTTGAGGCAATATCAGACATGTTTAAATCGTTTGCATAAATTGCATTAATTGAAAAGATAACGAATAATGTTAAAAATATGAAAATCGAGATTTTATTATTCAATTCGTTTACCTCCAATGGATGATTATTTAAGTATCTATTTTAGTTGTTAATATACCTTTTTTTAAAGACATTCATTTATACAAAAAAATAATATGCATCAACAATATACACAACATCATGTCTAAAATCAAACAATTGCAAGAAATTATTGACACATCCGAAAATATAGTGTTTTTTGGAGGGGCTGGTGTTTCGACAGAAAGCGGAATACCTGATTTCAGGTCAGAAAGCGGCATTTTCAAAAGCCTTGAAAAATATGGAGACACACCAGAAAATTTAGTTTCACATACATATTATATGGATCATACAGAGGAATTCTTTAATTATTATAAAGACAATCTCATCTTCAAAGACGCAAAGCCGAATCCTGCACATTTAAAACTATCAGAATTGGAAAAAATAGGCAAATTAAAGGCAGTCATTACCCAAAACATTGATGGGCTTCATCAAAAAGCAGGAAGCAAAAATGTTTTAGAACTTCACGGAAGCATTCACAGAAACTATTGTCAAATCTGCAATAAAGAATATGGATTAAACCACATTTTGGAAAGTGAAGGAATTCCAAGATGCGAGTGTGGTGGAATTGTTAAACCGGATGTCGTATTATATGAAGAACCCTTAAACAATGCTGTTTTAAGTTTTGCAATCGATTACATACAAAATGCAGAAACATTAATCATTGGCGGAACATCACTTGTTGTATACCCCGCAGCAGGATTGATTAATTATTTCAACGGTGAAAACTTAGTTTTAATTAATAAAAGTGAAACACCATACGATAATCTTGCAACATTAGTTATCAACGATGCGATTGGTGAAACTTTTTCCCAAATCAAAATCTAAAGACTCAGGAATTAATTCAATTCCATCTAATCGATTATCACACCTATAAACAAGAATTTCAACGCCTTCCTCAGCGAAGACTTCCTTAGCCACACGCTGGATGATGCTCTTTTGCTGGATGCCATCCATAACCACGGCTTCAAGTGCACCACTAAGTTGGAAGACATCAAAGAATGCAATTTTTACATTGTAGCGGTACCCACCCCTGTCGATGAAAATAATCGTCCGAATTTGATTCCTCTCAAAAGGGCTTCTGAAACAGTGGGTTCGGTTATTTCCAAAGGAGATATTGTAGTGTATGAGTCAACTGTATATCCAGGTGTGACAGAAGAGGAGTGTATTCCTGTGGTAGAAAAAGTGAGTGGATTAAAGTTCAATATAGATTTTTATGCAGGTTATAGTCCTGAGCGTATTAATCCTGGTGACAAGTTGCATACGGTAGAAAAAATCAAAAAGGTAACCAGCGGTTCCACTCCAGAAATTGCAGATTTGGTGGATCGAATTTATAATTCGGTTTTGGTCAATGGAACCCACAAAGCACCGAGCATTAAGGTGGCGGAAGCCTCCAAGATTATTGAAAACTCACAGCGAGATGTGAATATAGCTTTTATGAATGAGCTGGCTAAAATTTTCAATGCCATGGGTATAGACACTCAGGATGTGATAGAAGCAGCTTCCAGCAAGTGGAATTTTATCCGCATGAGTCCTGGGCTTGTGGGAGGTCACTGTATAGGTGTTGATCCTTATTACTTGATTCAGAAAGCACAGGTTTATGGAGTTTTACCGCGCATTATGCATGCTGCCCGTCGATTGAATGACGGTATGGGGGCATACGTGGCAAACCAAACTATAAAGTGTATGAACAAGAAGGGAATTTTGGTGAAAGACGCTAAAATTCTGATATTGGGCATCACTTTCAAGGAAAATTGTCCTGACATCCGTAATACGAAAGTGGTGGACATATATCATACGTTGACAGAATATACATCTAACATCACCATCTATGATCCGTGGGCAAATCCGGAACAGGTGAAGAGAGAGTATGGCATTCAAGTGGAGAATTCTGAATTAATAATTAAGGATTCAAAGTTTGATGTGTGTATTGCGGCAGTTTCTCACAAGCAGTTTGAAGAATTGGACATTCTTAGTTTGTTAAATGAAAAGCATGTAATTTATGATGTGAAGTGTATGTTGGATAGAAACATTGTTGACGGAAGATTGTAAGTTACTGAATAGTATTTTTTACAATAAAAAAAGAGGTTGGATTCCGATGGTTTCCGACCTCTTTCCCGTTTAAGGAGTGAGCGGTAGACGGGGTTCGAACCCGCGACCTGCGGCTTGGGAAGCCGCCGCTCTGCCAACTGAGCTACTACCGCTTATTAAGTTGAAAGTTGAAAACTGACAGTTGAAAGTTTTTATAAGATGACAAGGTTATATGGTTATTATAGATTACAGTATTTATAACTTTCAGTTTTCAGTTTTCAGTTTTCAGTTTGTTACACGTTAAATCTTATGTGTAGTATATCTCCGTCCTGCACTTCGTAATTCTTGCCTTCCACGGCCAATTTGCCGGCTTCCTTGCACTTTAATTCCGAGCCCAACTGCACCAAGTCGGCATATTTGATGACTTCGGCACGGATAAAACCTCTTTCCAAGTCGCTGTGGATGACACCTGCGGCCTGGGGTGCCAACATGCCCTTGCGGATGGTCCAGGCACGGTTTTCCTTGCCGCCCACGGTGAAGAAAGAGATGAGGTTGAGCATCTTGTAAGCTGCCTGTATCACCTTGTTCACGCCAGGCTCGTTCAAGCCGGCGTCGCGCAAAAATTCCGCACGGTCTTCCGCACTTTCCAGTTCAGCGATTTCCGCTTCTATCTTGGCTGCTATCACCAGCATCTCGGCGTCTTTGTCTTTCAGATATTCTCTTACGCTGTCCACGTAAGCGTTCCCGTTTACCGCGTCAGTGTCGTTGACGTTGCACACGAACATCATCGGCTTCTCGGTCAGGAGCATCATGTCGCTCACCACGGCTTTTTCCTCTGGGGTGGCCTCCATGGTTCTCACATTCTGGAAGTTCTCCAGATGGGCTTTGTATTTCTGCAGCACTTCATAATCGTGCTTGGCCGTTTTCTCGCCTGCTTTCACGGCTTTCTCCACCTTGAGCATTTTCTTGTTGATTTGCTCCAAATCCTTCACTTGCAACTCAAAATCCACAATCTCGATATCACGCACTGGGTCAACGGAGCCTTCCACATGGGGCAGGTTTTCGTTGTCGAAGCAGCGCAGCACATGGATGAGGGCATCGCACAAACGCACATCGGCCAAGAAACTGTTGCCGATACCTTCGCCTTGGCTGGCACCCTTGGCCAAGCCAGGAATATCCACCACATCCAAGGTGGCGTAAATAAGCTTGTCGGCTTTGATGAACGTGTCGATATTGGCTAAACGTTCATCGGGCACGGGGCAAACTCCAATATTGGACTTGTTGGTGCTGTATGCAAAATCAGTTACCGCCGCTTTTGTATTGGAGATGCAATTGAACATCGTTGTTTTTCCTGAGTTGGTCAAGCCAACAATTCCGCATTTTAAGCCCATTTTTTTTCAGGTTACAGGTTACAGGTTACAGTAGTTAGAAATTTGTAGTTTTATTCTTAATTGTCAATTATCAATTGTCAATTGTCAACTATTCTAAAATCCCAACACAATGTCTTCCACGTGGTCGATTTCGGGCAGGTAGTGTTTCAGGGTTTGCTCCACACCGTTCTTCAAGGTCATCTTGGCGTGGGGACAGGAACCGCAGGCGCCCTGCAATTTCACTTTCACCACATTCTCCGCTGTCAGCTCAATAAACTCAATATCACCGCCATCCTGTTGCAAATAGGGGCGGATCTGGGATATAATCGACTTGACTTTCTGTTCTAAAGTTGGGGTTTCCATCTCATTTCAATTTGATTTGCAAAGATACGAAAAAAAATTAGCAAATGAGTTAATTAGCAAATTAGCAAATGAATTTATCAAGTTGATGGTTTTTAATGTGCTAATTTTCAATGTGCTAATGTGCCAATTTTCAGTGATCAGTGATTAGGGGTCAGTGGTTAGTCAAGTTGACAACTGATTCCTAACATTTTTTTAGTGTGCTAATGCCAATGATAAAAGTTGAAAACTGAAAGTTGAAAGTTATATATTTTGAATTTCTGTCCCCTGCTTCCTATCAACTATTAATTATTGATTACTACTGTTGCGATAATTTCTTATTTAGACTTGTGATAAAAGTGTGTTATAAAGTGACATATATTGTAATCGATTAGTCGTGCTGAAAGCACGCAATCCTATTAACCCCGCATAAGCGTAGCGCAATGTGGGGTATGCGGCAATCTACTCTACTCCTGCGTGCCGCAGGTACGCCACATAGGAGTGTATGTAGCGTGCCTTCTGCACGCAGACAGTCTTTGTCATTCTCCACCCCACACAACAAGTTGTGCGAGGTTAATAGAATATCGTGCCTTTGGCACGACTCTCTGTCCTTCAAATCGAAAAAACGAAAAAACATCATAAACACTTGATACTTCATGATTTATGCAATTTTTCCATTTCTTATTGCAACAGTAGTAAACTGTAACTATTAATTGTCAACTGTCAATTGTCAACTGTCAACTTTCAGTTTTCAGTTTTCAACTTCTGACCCCTGTCACCTTTTTTCGGTTTCTTCTCCACCGAGAAACCGAATTTTCCGAGGATTTTGCCTAAGCCATAATATTGTCCGTGCGAGTAGGCCACTAGGTTGGCGCGTTTGAGGTCTAAGGCTCCGGTTTTCTTGTCCAAATAACGCGGGTCGGCATGTACGGTCACCACCTTGGCTATGAACATGTCGTGCGTGCCTAAAGGCACTATTTCTGTCACCTCGCATTCGATGTTGACGGGCGACTCGTATATCATTGGAGCTTTCACCACACTTGCTTTCACAGGTGTGAGGTCGGTCTCCAAAAATTTGTTGTATTTCTTGCCAGAACGCACGCCACACCAGTCTGTTACCGCTGCCAAGGGTTCATTCACCAAGTTGATGACAAATTGCTTCCGCTCTTTGAGGATAGGGTAGGAGTGACGTTCGGGGCGCACCGAAATGTAACACATCGGCGGATCGGAGCAAAGGGTGCCGGTCCAGGCCACCGTGATGATATTATACTCATCGGGAGTCTCGCCACAGCTCACCATCACCACTGGGGTGGGGTTGAGCATGTTACCAGGCTTTAGGCTGATTTTTTGGGTTGGAGTCATGTGTGATGTGTGATGTATGATGTATGATGTTTGATGTCAGGAGGCAGAATTCAAAATTCAGAATTCAAAATTCAAAACTAACCCTCCTAACCCTCCTAATCCTATAATCCTATAATCCCGTAATCCCGTAATTCCGTAATTCCGTAATCCTGTAATCCCGTAATCCCGTAATCCTGTAATCCTGTAATCCTGTAATCCTGTAATCCCCTCATCAACTATGAGAATATTCCCGTCAGCAGGATAATGAACAGGGCTAATGGCGCTATATATTTGACGATAAAGTAGTAGATTTTGAAGTAGCGGGCTTTGAGCTGGCCGCTGTTGGACAGTTCATCATAGACGTCCACTTTAGGCAGGTACCAGCCGATAAACAGCGTGAACAGCAAGGCGCCTATAGGCATCATGTAGGTAGCGGTCAGTTTGTCGCATAAGTCAAAAATGGTGAGTCCGAATATTGTCACATGACTCAATGGTCCGAAAGAGAGGGTGCAGAAAACACCAATGGAGAAGACGACAAGCGAGAGTATGATAGCGGCTTTGCGGCGGCTCCAATGCAATTCTTCAACGGCCCACAAGACCAGGACTTCCAGTAGGGAGATGGTGGAGGTGAGGGCGGCGATGCTGAGGAGCATAAAGAATCCGACGGCAAAGGCCATGCCTCCGGGCATGCTGTTGAACACGTTAGGCAATACCTCATATACGAGGCTCGGACCAGCGGCGGGACTTAGTCCGAAAGCGAAAACGGCAGGGAAAATGGCCACTCCGGCCAGGATGGCGATAAAGGTGTCGGCGCCGGCAATCCATAAACTGGTGGTGAACAGGTTATCCTGCTTGCGGATATAGGAACCGTAGGTGCATACAGCACCCATGCCTATACTGAGGGAAAACAGTGCTTGTCCCAAAGCATCAAGTACGGAATTACCATTGATTTTGCTGAAGTCTGGCTTGAAAAGGAAGTCAATGCCTTGGCGGGCACCGTCAAGTGTAAGCGAACGAATGCACATCAGTATCATCAGGAGCAGCAGAATGGGCATCAGTATTTTGGTGTATTTTTCAATGCCTTTTTGTACTCCTAAGATAACTATTCCTGCGGTGAGTCCTAAGAAAACAAACTGACAAACCAGCGGCCAGAAAGAGCCGTGGGTGAAGTCGGTGAACAGTTGGCTGATTTCGGCAGGGCTTTTGCCGCTGAGTTGTCCGCTGCCAGACAGGACGATATAATTGAGTGTCCATCCGGCTACCACGCTGTAAAAGGCATAGATGACGAGTGCGGCAACAATGCTGAGTACTCCTACCCCAAGCCAGGCTTTATGTTTGGGTGCCAGCACCTTGAAAGCTCCCATCACATTCTGCTGTGAACGCCGCCCGATGACAATCTCACTCATCAAAATGGGCACACCCAGCAAAAAAACGAAAATGATGTACATGATGATAAAGGCTCCTCCTCCATTTACCCCTACAGTATAAGGGAAACGCCAGATGTTGCCTAAACCGATAGCACCGCCCGTAGCAGCTAAGATGGCTCCCAAGTTGGAAGAAAAACCGCGGTTGTTGTTGTTGAGTGGTTCCATATTTTTGTTTTTTATCGTTTATGCGGTTATACGAGAAGACGCTCGCTTTGCTCGCTCGGAGATTCACTCGCTACACTCGTTCGTTAAGATGAAGAAATCCTTCCCGTCTTCCCGAGTGCACGTTTCCACGTTTTATTACTTCGCGACAACCAATTCCATCAACTTCGCTATCTCTGCCCGTCGCTTGATCAGCAAATCATATTTGGCCAATATCTGGTCGATGATTTTGTCGGAATGGTCTTGGTGCATTTCTTCTTTCAGCAAATGCAAATATTGCTCAATAAGCTGGAATTTGAACATCAGCACCGTTTTATAAACTTCCTCGTTGAGCTTGTAAATGCTGTTGTTCACATTGTCGGTGCTGACTTCAAAGCGGCGTAGCCATTCGGGACTGATTTCAATTTCGTCGCCCAAGAGATTTTCAATAGCAAACTGCTGAATGCCAGTATTTTCGTGATTGACAAAGGCTTTTTTTATCTCATCCTGATTTTGAGCTTTGCTGGCAATTATAGCGTAATCTTCAAAAATTTTCTGGAACAGAGGATCTCTGAAGCTGATCTCTTCTTCCGAGAATTCGTTGAAGATATATTGATCCAGTCGCACTAGCTGACATTTTGTTTGTCCGTCCTCCTCATCTAACTCGGCATCTATTTCGTAGGCGCCATATTTGAGAATCAGCAAAATGACTTTTTTCTCAATCTGATACAGTGCCTCGTTTTCGTCGAAGCTATTGTCGTTGCTGGAAATTTTCTCCTCGGCAGGGGTATGGATTTCCACCTCTTGCCCGCTTTCTTTCTTGGCGCTTTCCTTTAGCGTTTTGACGATGTTTTTCCGCAGTTCCACCGTCAACATCTTTTCCTCAATGCCAAAAAGTTTGGCGAGTTCTTTAATGTAAAGTTGGCGGGTGATGTCGTCTTGAATCAGGGCGATAGACTGGATGATGTCTTTCACCATGGCGGCGCGCTTGGCGGGGTCGTTGCCGGCCTCCGCGGCCATCACTTTGGCTTTGAAAAGGATGAAACTGTCGGCATTATCATGCAGATAATCAGTTATTTCCGAGTCTCTGTGACCTTGGGCGAAAGAGTCGGGGTCTTCGCCGTCAGGCAGCATCACCACACTCACGTTGAAACCGTTGCCCAGCAGAATATTGATGTCTTTGAGGGCGGCATTGATACCGGCGCGGTCACCGTCACGCAACACGGTGACATTGTTGGTTTTTGATTTCAGCAGGCGGATTTGGCCGTCGGGGAAAGCGGTGCCCGAGGTGGCCACCACATTCTCGATGCCGGCTTGCACCATCGACAGCACATCGGTGTAGCCTTCCACCAGATACACATTATCCTGCGACTTGATAGCTCGTTGGGCGTTGTAAAAGCCGTATAGCACATTGCTCTTGTGGTAGATAGGGCTTTCGGGCGAATTGAAATACTTGGAAGTCTTCTCGTCCTTTTTCAAGATACGTCCGCCAAAACCCACGGGCTTGCCCAACTTGTCGTAAATGGGAAAGATGACACGGCCACGGTAAAAGTCAAAAACCTTGCCGCTTTCCGATTTTTTGGTCAAGCCAGTCATTATCAAGTGTTCCAGCTGATATCCGTTTTTCAGGGCTTCCTGGGTGAATTTGTCCCAACCGTCGGGACAGTAGCCGAGCTTGAATTTCTCAATGGTCTGTTGGGTGAAACCTCTTTCCTTGAAATACGAAAGTCCTACGGTCTGTCCTTCTTCCGTGTTCAGTAACTGATCGATAAAGTATTGCTCGGCAAATTTGTTTACTGCCAACAAACTTTCTTTCAGTTTTTCCTCGTCCGTCAAGTCTTCCGAGCGGGCATCCTCCACAATGTTGATGCCGTATTTTTTGGCTAAATAGCGTAGGGCTTCGGGGTAGGAGATCTGCTCGTGTTTCATCACGAAATTCACGGCATTGCCGCCGGTGTGGCAGACAAAGCAGTTGAAGATGCCCAGTCGTGGGCTCACATACATCGAAGGATTTTTGTCATTATGAAACGGACACACGCCCACCCAGTTCTGTCCGCGGCGTTTCAGCGGGACAAAATCGGCCACAACCTCCTCAATTTGGGCGGCGGAGTATATTTCATCAATGGTTTCCTTCGAAATCATTGTTCGTTAACTTTGAATTTCTTGAAGATTTTTTTATCGTTCATGATGTTGACTGCCTTCAGGAAAGTGTCGTCGCTGGTCAGAAATACCTGGTATGCCTCGCCATAGCTGAACAAGGTGCGGGCAATCTCAAATTTCAGGTATTCCTTGATGTATTCGGGAGCTTTGCTGAGGTTTTTCAGTCGCAGCGATTCTGCCTGCTGTTTCTGGATGTATTCGGCCAACATTTTGTCGAATTCGGCTTTGTTGTCGAAATTCTTGCTGTACATGGAGTCGAGTTTGCCCTTGTTTTCTTTGACAAAGCCTTGCAGATATGCGGAGAACACAAATTTCACACTGTCGGTAACCCCTTCTTTTTTGGCATATTGAATGAAATCATTGTACAATTTGTCGTCGATGACGAAATTCTGCTTATAATCTTCGAAAGTGGGGTATTTGGCTTTCATTGCCTCGCGGTTAGTTTCCATGTAATCCATGGTGAAACTGCCGAAGATGCCTTTGCGGGCCAGTTCGTTGTAGAAGGTGGAGTATTTGGAGGTGTCCAAGGGGATGAAGATGTCGGGCATGATGCCGCCACCACCATAGACCACACGGCCTCTTGGGGTTGTATATTTCAATGAATCAGGGAATTTGATACTGTCTGCGGTCAGAAATTCGCCATGTTTGCTGCGGTTGTTGATGTCGTTGAGGTAGCTTTCCACACCGTCATCGTAGGGTTTCTGGATACAACGGCCAGTGGGGGTGTAGTAATGCGAGATGGTGAGTCGAACCATAGCTTGGTCGTTCAAATATAAGGGTTTCTGTACCAAGCCTTTGCCAAAGGTACGGCGGCCTACCACCAGACCGCGGTCCCAGTCTTGGATACAGCCGGATACAATTTCGGAGGCGGAGGCGGACCCTTCGTCCACCAGCACTATCAGCTTGCCTTTTTGGAATTCGCCTTTTCCGTTGGATTTGAATTGCTGTCCGGTTTTTCTGAAATTGTCGGTATAGACTATCATCTGGTCGGCACCGAGGAAGATATTGGAGATTTGGAAGGCAACATCTAGGTAGCCACCACCATTGCCACGCAGGTCGAGGATGAGGTTTTTCATACCACGGGCGGTGAGTTTGGTCAGGGCGGTGTGTACCTCATTCGGTGAGGTCATGGCGAAGCGGTCGAGTTTGATGTAGCCGGTTTTGTCATCCACCATGAAGGAGACGTTGACGCTGTTCATAGGGATTTTGTCGCGGGTGATGGTGAATTCGAGCAGTTCGGGGTTGCGGCCACGTTTCACGCCGACCACCACCTTGGTGCCCTTGACACCGCGCAAGTGGCTCTGCACCCACTTGTTGTTCACATGCTTGCCGCAGGCGATAGCGGTATCGACCTTCACGATTTTGTCACCGGCGCGCAGCCCAACCTTGTCAGATGGACCGTCGGGAATCACTTCCATCACGTTGATGGTATCTTTAATCAACTGAAAGGTCACGCCGATGCCGTCGAATTTGCCTTCCAGGGGCTCATTGGTTTGTTGCACATCTTTTTTGGGGATATAGACAGAGTGCGGGTCAAGTTCTTTAAGCATTTCCACGATGCCTTTCTCCACCAGGGGGTCGAAGTTGACGGTGTCAACATACATGTCGTTGATGGCCCTCAACATTTGTGCCATCTTATTGCTGTTTTGCTGGTAGGAGGGGTTTTGTGAAAAAAGAGAATAATTGCAAAATACTGATAAAGAAATAATTAGTAAGCAGACAAGTGATTTTTTCATATTAATATTTTTGAGTTAAAAAAATACAGCAAGAGAAGCCTTGAGTGTTGAATTATAATGGACGAAGTTCCACGGTAAGTCCCATAGCAGCAGCGATGCGATAGATTGTAGAGACAGAAGGTGTAATTAATCCTCTCTCAATACGTGATACATATCCTTTATCAACACCGATTCGATCAGCAAGTTCTTGTTGTGTCAATCCTGCATTTTTACGAGCATCAAACAAAATTTGGGCATTGTATTCTTCCCAAGCTTTGTCTTCTGCCATTTTTCTGCTTTCGGATCCTTTGGGACCGAACTCTCGTTCAAGTTCGGCACTTACATCATATATTACCTCGTTTTTTTTCATCATAATATTCCTCCATTATTTTTATTGCCTTATTGATTTCTTTTTTAGGTGCTTTTTGTGTTTTTTTTGTGTAGCAGTTGAACAGTACCACGATGTTTTCCCCATCATATATAAAGAACAAACGGAATTCTTTATTTCCGAATGTAACGCGAAATTCGTATAATCCGTTGCGAATATAGCTGATGTAGTGTCTTGGGATTTTGTCTTCGGTTTCAAAAAGCAATAATGAACGCATTATTTTAAGTCGTTCAGAATCAGATAGTTTACCCACAAACTCCTGATAGTATTTCTTATATGCAATAATTCGTCTCATCGCTTGCAAAAATACAAAAAAATGTTGTATGATTATACAACATGATAAAGAAAAATCTGATGTTTATAAATATATTTCCTCTGTTAATTTCCGGTATGCCTCTGACATGCTGCCATCGGCATTGCGGATACATAATGTCTCGATAACGCAAGCTGGTGCCGTTGGGCATATTTCCGAGGATGTTGCAGGGGAGAGTCGGTAGCCAGTGATGATGCGGTTCACGGTTTTTGACGGGGTGGGCTGAATCAGCAATTGGTAGAATTTAAATAATTGATTTTGAGAAACTTGCTCAAATCTTTCGCTTTCGTTGGCGGGAAGTATCAAGAAGAAGGATCCTTCAGGCTCAAGCAATTGGCAGACCGCATCCCTCAGGTCTTCAAAAGGTAGTGTGTCGTTGTGTTTGCTGATATTTTTTTGTGGGGTGTTGGGCTTGAGGGCATCCACAAAAAATGGCGGATTGGAAACAATCAGGTCAAAATTTTTGTCATTTTTTTGGGCAAAATCTTGAATGCGCTGTTGATGAAAAAGAATATTTTGAAAATCTCTTTGCGGAAAAATCTCTTTGCTTTTCAGGGCGTCTCCGATTGAAGGAGCGTCAATGTCGATGCCAATAATTTCTTGAAGGTCTTTTCCTCTATTGGTATTTTCTTGCTGCATTTTCCACGCCAGACAGTAGGCGATGACTCCGCAGCCGCAGCCGATGTCCAGCACTGTTCTCACCTGGTCCACGGGGGTGACAGCGGCCAGCAGCACCGCGTCGGTGGAGATTTTCAGGGCGCTGTTGTCGTGGTATAAAGAGAAGTGCTTGAAGTGAAACATGTAAAAGTTCTTTCTATCCTTGCGTGACATATTCAGTTCGGCCACATTGGCATATTGCTCGCATTCGGCTATATTGAAAGGTGATTTTTCTTCCGATTAACATGATAAGAAATTTGAATTACAGATGCAAAAATAGAAAAAATGTCTTATAAATCCCCATAACCTCCAAAAATAATATAGTTACGGGGATTTATACGGTAAAAATCACTTTATAAATGCCCGTAATTATCGATACAAAACTCCTTAATAGTTTGCCTCAAAGAGGCGTGCCAAAGGCACGATATTCTATTAACCCCGCACAACTTGTTGTGTGGGGTGGAAAATAACAAACCCTGTCTGCGTGCTGAAAGCACGCTATATATGCTTCAATGTGGCGTACCTACGGCACGCAGGAGTAGAGCAGTTTGCCGTATACCCCACATTGCGCTACGCTTATGCGGGGTTAATAGGATTACGTGCTTTCAGCACGGCTAATCGCTTATTGTATGCCACTTATAAAAAAACTTTTAGCACCAACCTAAAAAAAATAGCAACACTAGTAATGAAAAAAAAGTAGCACTAACAACAAAAAACTTTTCTTTCAAAATAGAATTGATAATCTCAAAAACTTTGCGTAAATTTGCACCCCCTAAAATAGACAATCAATGTAAAATATAAAAAACAAAACTATCATGAAAGAAAACTTGGTAATGAGCATGAATCCTTTAGTGAACTACTTGAAAAAGGATCCGAAAGAATTTACAAAAGCAGACATCATTAAGTACATCGAAGAGAAGGAAATCCCGATGGTGAACTTCCATTATGTGGCTGGTGACGGTCGTCTGAAAACTCTGAATTTCGTGCTGAACAACCGCGAGTACCTCGAACAGATCCTGTCCGCCGGCGAGCGTGTTGACGGCTCCAACATCTTCCCCTCATTCATCCATGCCGGTTCCAGCGATTTGTATGTGATTCCGCGTTTCAGCACCGCTTTCTTGGATCCGTTTGCTGAAATTCCAACCATCTCCATGCTGTGCTCCTATTTCAACAAGGACGGCCAGCCGATGGAAAACTCTCCCGAATACGTGTTGCGCAAGGCCGCCGATGCTTTCACCAAGGTGACAGGCATGAAGTTCCAGGCCATGGGCGAGTTGGAATATTACGTGATTGGCGACAAGGATGATCTGTATCTGACTCCCGACCAGCGCGGTTACCATGAGTCCACTCCGTTCACCAAATTCGAAGAGTTCCGCAAAGAATGTATGCTGAACATCTCCAAGGTGGGTGGACAAATCAAATACGGCCATTCCGAAGTGGGTAATTTCACCATGGATGACAGGATTTTCGAGCAAAATGAGATCGAATTCCTGGTGACCGACGTGCAGGATGCCGCCGACCAGCTGGTACTGGCCAAGTGGATTATCAGAAATTTAGCTTATCAGTATGGTTTGGATGTCACTTTTGCTCCGAAAATCACCGCAGGCAAGGCTGGTA
The DNA here is from genome assembly GCA_902802755.1 of uncultured Bacteroidota bacterium. Taxonomy (GTDB): domain Bacteria; phylum Bacteroidota; class Bacteroidia; order Bacteroidales; family WCHB1-69; genus RUG11690. The sequence goes on from CADCNH010000004.1 coordinate 14,249, forward strand.
GTGGTTTGCACATCCATACCCGTATCGTCAAAGACGGCAAGAATCAGTATGTTACCAAAGGCAAGCTGAATACTATCGCTCATTCAGCTATCGCTGGTCTCATGACTTGTGCTTCCTCGCTGACCGCTTTCGGCAACACCAACCCCACTTCTTACTTCCGCTTGGTGCCTCATCAGGAAGCTCCTACCTCCATTTGCTGGGGTGACCGCAACCGTTCGGTGTTGGTGAGAGTTCCGCTGGGATGGACCCACAAGAACGACATGGTAGCCATGGTCAATCCGATGGAAAAACCCGCCCGTATGGACTTGTCACAGAAACAGACTGTAGAATTCCGTTGCCCGGACGGTTCCGCCGACATATACTTGCTCCTGGCCGGTTTGTGCGTGGCTGCCCGCCATGGTTTCGAAATGGAAGGTGCCCTCGAATTCGCTAAAAAAACATACGTGGATGTCAATATTCACAAGGCAGAAAACAAAGCCAAAATGGAAAGTCTGGCCCAACTGCCGACTTCCTGTTGGGAATCTGCCGACGAGCTTAGCGCCCACAGAGATATTTTCGAGCAACATGGTGTATTCAATGCCGAAATGATCGATGACATCATCAAGATGCTGAAATCATATAAAGACAAGAATATCCGTGAGGAAATCGCCAAACATCCTGAAAAGATGCTTGAGCTGGTACATGATTACTTCCACTGCGGATAATTAGTGAACAGGGGACAGGGGTCAGGTTACAGTAATCATATCTGACCCCTGTAACCTGTAACCTGTAACCTGAAACCTGAAACCTGAAACCTGATATGGAATTTGCCCTGTATATTATCGGAACATTCCTGGTGGCGGTGATTGTTTTTCTGACCGCCTTTTTCTCCATGCGCATGTTTATCAGAAACGATGAACGTAAGCGTTTGCTGGAATTGAAAGAGCATAACAAGTCAGTAATAGCTCCTGTGCGTTTGCAGGCTTACGAGCGTATGGCCATGTTTTTGGAACGTATCGAGCCCAATCAGTTGATTTTACGTCTGAATGACGGCAACACCCCTAACGCGAACTTGCGGATGCTGCTGATTTCCACTATCCGCGCGGAGTTTGAACACAATCTGTCACAGCAGATTTATATTTCTTCCGATGTTTGGAATCAGATTTGCAACGCCAAGGAGGAAACTATCCGTATCATCAATGTCAGTTCTGGCAAGATTGCCCAGGATGCACCTGGCATTGAGTTGGTGACTTCAATTTTGGAACAGACTGCAGGCCAGTCTCCCACAGCAGCGGCTATGGAGGCACTGAAAGAAGAAGTCAGGTTGATATTTTAAAACTGAAAACTGAAAGTTGAAAACTGAAAACTGAAAGTTTTTTAATGTGTTAATGTGCCAATTGAATTAGCAAATTAGTTAATTAGCAAATGTGCAAATGAAACTGAAAAAACAATAACTATTAATTATTAACTATACTGCCCCTAATCACTAACCCCTGACCCCTAACCCCTGACCCCTAAAACCTGAAACCTAAAAATATATGACCAAGAAATTTATAGCGTTTTTCATCTTACTGACCAGTGCACTGTTTGGAATGGCACAAAGCACTGTGAAAGGTTTTGTCTATGATGCCACCAGTGGTGAGCCTGTGGGTTATTGTCCGGTGAGTCTGCAAGGCACAAGCTATGGTGCTATGACAGAATCTAATGGTAACTTTATCATCGACAAGGTGCCGAAGGGAACTTATGTGCTGGTTATCAACTTTTTCGGCTATGACACTTTCACGGATACCATAGAGGCCACGGGGAAAATGATTATCAAGCGATACATGATCAATCCGTCAAAGGTGTCATTGGATGAGGTTCAGGTAACAGCGGAGACAGACCGTAAGGTGCAGGAGACACGTACGGCTGTAATCAGTATCTCCCCTAAAGAAATCTCCAAAATGCCCGCCATTGGCGGCCAACCCGATTTTGCCCAGTATTTGCAGGTGCTGCCGGGTATTATCTCTACTGGTGACCAAGGTGGACAGTTGTATGTGCGCGGTGGTACACCTATCCAGAATATGCTGCTGTTGGATGGTATGATTGTTTTCAATCCCTTCCATTCCATTGGTTTGTTTTCGGTTTTTGACATGGATATCATGAGTGGTGCCGATATTTACACGGGTGGTTTTGGCGCCGAGTTCGGCGGCAGAATCTCATCAGTTATGAATATCAAAACCAAAGATGGCAACAAAAAACGCTTGTCGGGTAAGATAGACATAAGCAATATTGGGGCACAGGTGTTGTTGGAAGGTCCATTGGTGAAACTGAAAGAAGGACGCAAGACTTCCATGAGCTTTATTCTTTCAGGCAAAGGCTCTTTTTTGGAACAGTCTGCCAAAGTTTTTTATCCATACGTGAAGAATGAGAATGGCCTGCCATATAATTTCTTGGATTTGTATGGAAAAGTGACTATAGCATCCCAAGGTGGCTCCAAATTCAACATCTTCGGTTTCAATTTCATGGATAGGGTCAATTACAATACCTCTGTCCAGTATAACTGGAACAACTGGGGTGTGGGCGCCAACTTCCTACTGGTGCCCGGTCAGGCGAATACGACCATAGAGGGTGCTTTCTCTTATTCTGATTATGTTTCCAAAATCAATGACCCCGCATACCAGAACGAGGGTTCTTACAGCAAATATACTCATACTGGCGGTTTCAACTTCAGCATGGTGTTCAATTATTATGTGGGCCGTAGTGTGTTTAACATAGGCATCAATGCTGTGGGTTTCAATACGGAATATAGATATTGGACAAAATATGGGGAAAAAGAATATCCCAAAGACCATACCACGGACTTTTCAGCCTTTGTCAAGTATAAGTATAATTATAAAAACAAATTGCTGATAGAGCCTAGTTTCCGTTTGCAATACTACACCTCGCTGAGCAAGGTCTCTCCGGAACCGCGTTTGGCTTTGAAATATAATATTACCAAGCAAATCCGTTTGAAGATGTCGGGTGGTATGTACTCGCAGAATTATGTGGCCGTCACCTCCGACCGCGATGTGGTGAACTTGTTCTATGGCTATATTTCAAGCCCTTCCTCACTGAGTATTACGCCTACTTTGCCCAATGGAAAGAAGCCCAAACACAGACTGCAAACTTCGCAGCATGCGGTTTTGGGACTCGAATTGGATGTGCTGAAGTACACGAGCATCAATGTTGAGGGCTACTACAAGCATTTCTCTCAGTTGATTTCTGTGAACCGCTATATGATGGATGAGTCTGCCGATGAAATATTCATGTGGGAGCAAGGCCATGCGTTTGGTGGCGATATTTCCATCAAGTTTGAATACAAGGGCTTGTATCTCTGGGGTGTATATTCCTTGGGTTGGGTGAAGCGTACCGATACAGAAGTGACCTATTCGCCAAACTTTGACCGTCGCCATAATATTAATATTTTGGCTTCATACGCTTTCGGAAAACGTCGCTCCTGGCAGATTGACGTGCGTTGGAACTTCGGTTCGGGTTTCCCATTCACGCAGACCATGGCTTTCTATCCCAGCTTTGTTCCGAGTGGCGGCATTGGCGACGACATCATTCATGCCAACGAGGAATTGGATTTCGTGTTGGATGAGTTGAATGGTGGACGTTTACCAGCCTACCACCGTTTGGACATTGGCTTCAAGAAGAAATTCTTCATTGGTGAGCGCCACTCTATTGAACTGAGCGCCTCACTGACCAATGTGTATAACTACAGCAACGTATTCTATGTGAACCGTATCACCAACGAGGTGGTATATCAGCTGCCCTTCCTGTATTATTTCGGGATGAACTGGAGATTCTAAATTTAATGTGCTAATTAGCAAATGTGCTAATGTGCCAATTGAATTAGTTAATTAGCAAATTAGTTAATTAATGAATTAGTTTATTGGGGCTATGGTAGAGGTAATTTAGCAAACTGCACTTTGGGAAGGGATTACTTCATTTCTTTTTTTAGGTAGTCGGATGGACTTTGACCGTATTTCTTCTTGAAAGAACGGAGGAATGTAGTGTATGAGTTGAAGCCCGAAAGGGTAGCGATCTCTTCTATTGAATAAGAATGGTTGCTATTGTTGATTTCCAAAAATTTTTTTGCTTTCTCCAAACGAAAATCGTTGATGTATTCGTAAAAAGTCTTGTGTTTCTCCTGGTTGATATAGTTGCTCAAATATTGACGGTTGGTGCCCAAATACCTTGCTAACTTTTGCAGTGTGAGATCAGACTCCATGTAATATTGCTTTTCACTTATTATATTCTCAATATTCATGTTCAGCAGGATTTCATGATAGGGAGAAGTATAAGAAGCGTCCGTCAAAAGGTTTTCCTCAGTTGGATTTTGATTTTCTATCGCATTGTTCTCTTCGGGGTTGTTTTCTTCAGAAGTCAGGATAAAAACTTGCTGACGGATTATTTTTACCGTAAAAATTACCACAAAGATGAGAGAAAGGAAACAATAGCAAGTGTCAAAAAGGAGATTCTTGTCCGCTGAAGATACTGAAAACCAGGTTTGCTGCGAAAAACTCTCGAAGGCCCACAACAATTGGACCCCAAATAAAGTGACTATCAGGATAGAACCCCATCGCAGGTCGAAATATTCCATATTCCCCACATTGTTTTCCAACATTTTGGTGTATTTTTTGATGGAAATCAACAAGCAAACCAACAAAACAGAAGAGGCTACAAGGGTATAAATCTGAACGACAGAATAAACAATGGGGTTGTCCGAGAAAGTGAAAAACAGCGTGGCGATGATGAAAGGAATTTCCAAAAGCAAAAGCTGGCGGATGTTGTAACGATTGGGAAAAACAAGGGAAACCGCAAACATCATGTATCCACCCACAGTCATATAGTCGTATAGAATTAGTAACGTATTGATATATTCGTAATTGGGAAGATTCTGGCAAGCCAACATCACAAAATTGTTGAAGAAGCCGAAGGAATGCATCACTAACACGGCGGCGAATATTCGTTGAAACAAGTATATACGATGATGACGAAACATGTATATGCTAAGGCAAAGCAATACTGCCTGGGTAAAACCAGAGGCAAGGCAAAGCAGTAATTCGTAAAAAAAGTCCGTGTTCATGTTGGTAACAGTGCAGAGATTTTAATGGTATTTTGGATAAAATTATTATTGCAGGGACGCAATTTATAGCGTCTGCATAAAATATAGAGGCAAAAATACGATTTTTTATGGTTCTTATTTCGTAAAAACGGCAGAAATCACTGATAATTACTGTTTTTTACGCTTTGCAAATTGGTTTTTTACGGAATGAAACAATCTCTCTGCATGTTTTTTTGTATTTTTGCAATTTATGTTTGAACAATACCATCTTTGGATTAAGGGTGTGAACATTAAAAAAACAAGAAAAAATTTAAGAAACGAAATACAAGGCAGATGAAAAAATTTACCTTTTTGATGATTCTCATGCTTTTGGCGGTATGCGGTATGATGGCGCAGGCTCCGGAGAAATTCACCTACCAGGCAGTGGTGCGAAATGCCAATAATCAACTCATGACGAATACGTTGGTTGGCGTCAGGGTAAGTATTATGCAGGGAAGTTCCACTGGCAGTGTGGTCTATTCGGAAACGCAAATGCTGAGCACCAACGCCAACGGTTTGATGACACTGAATATCGGTGATGGGAATATTGTTTATGGCAATTTCAGTACAATAAATTGGGGAAACGGCCCTTTTTTCCTCAAGTCGGAGATTGACGTTTCTGGCGGCAGTAATTACACGATATCCTCCACGCAGCAGTTGCTGAGTGTGCCGTATGCTTTGTATTCGAGCAAGGCGGGCAATGTTCCGGCTTTTACGGTGGTGCCTACCGACACAGGCTATGTCATCAGCATCAGCCAAGATGGTACAGCAACACAAACCTTTGTACTTCGACATGGTGCTCCTGGTCCGCAAGGTCCACAGGGTGAAACCGGTCCGCAGGGTCCACAAGGTCCGCAAGGAGACCCGGGAGCCACTGGTGCTCAGGGTCCACAGGGAGATCCAGGGGCTACTGGTGCCCAAGGACCACAAGGTGATCCGGGTATCCAAGGTCCGCAAGGTGATCCAGGTGCTACCGGTCCGCAGGGTCCACAAGGCCAGCAAGGTATTCAGGGTGAACCAGGACCTGCGGGTTTTTCTCCTCAAGTAACTACTATTTCCGCTGGCGATAGCACGGTGGTGGTGGTTACGGATGCGGAAGCTCAGCATCGTTTTGTGATTTATAACGGTGCCCAGGGTCCACAAGGTGAGCAGGGTATTCAAGGTCCGCAAGGTCCGCAGGGTGAGACGGGTGCTATCGGTCAGCAAGGTCCGCAGGGTCCTCAAGGTGAGCAGGGTATTCAAGGTCCACAAGGACCTCAGGGTGAGACGGGTGCTACCGGTCAGCAAGGTCCGCAGGGACCTCAAGGTGAGCAGGGTATTCAAGGTCCGCAAGGTCCGCAGGGTGAGACAGGTGCTACCGGTCAACAAGGTCCGCAGGGACCTCAAGGCGAGCAAGGTCCTGCGGGTTTCTCTCCGATGGTGAGCACCATTTCCGCTGGCGACAGTACGGTGTTGGTCATCACAGATGCGGAAATACAGCACCGTTTCGTTATCTATAATGGTGCCCAAGGGCCACAAGGTGAGCCCGGTGTAGGAATACCTCAAACACTCTCTCTTGAGGGAAACAACTTGTCGATTTCTGATGGCAATAGTGTTACCCTTCCGAGTATTCCGACTAATGTGAGCGCCTTTACCAATGATGCGGGCTACCTCACCAGCGACTCCATTCCCACCAATGTCAGTGCCTTTGCCAACGATGCCAGCTACCTCACCTCCTTCACTGAAACCCAAACTCTCGCCGATGTGACCGCCCAGGGCAACTCCGCCGGCAACCGCCAGCTGAAGGACGTAGCCGACCCGACCGAAAGCTACGATGCCGTGAACCTGCGCTCGCTTACCCTGATGATAGACTCGGCAAAAAACACCATGCAGCAAATGCAACAACAGTGGCTGCAAGCACAGCAGCAATGGCAGGAAACCCAACAGCAGTGGCAGATACAACAGCAACAAATGCAACAACAATGGCAAATGCAGCAAACACAACTGCAACAGCAGATTGACAGCTTGACACTGATTCTTAATTCGATAGCAGCCGACACCGCCTTCGCTCTTTGGAACACCTCTGTTGTGAACAAGACGGCCTGTAGCGCATACGAGTGGCACGGAGAGACCTATACCCAAAGCGGAATCTATCTTTACGGCTTCACCAACACGGACGGCTCCCACAACATAGAGGCCTTGAATCTGACCATTATTGCGGCCGACTCCATCCATATCCCAAAGGAGGCTTGTGACAGTTATACATGGAATGGCACAACCTACACAGAATCAGGAGACTATTATTTAAGACTGACCAACCAATATGGCTGTGACAGTCTCCGGATCCTGCACCTGACTCTTCATCATGGAACACACAATGTGGAAATTGATACCGCTTGCGACAGCTATACTTGGCATGGTGTCACCTACCATGAAAGCGGTGTTTATACCTACGCATACTCGAATGAATATGGCTGTGAGAGTGTAGATACCTTGAAGCTGACCATTTATTACACTCATAAGATGGAGACAGAGATGGCTTGCGAAAGCTATACTTGGCACAATACAACTTACACTACCAGTGGCACTTATACTTACGCCTATAACAACGAGTACGGTTGTGCCAGTGTGGATACGCTGAAGCTGACAGTCTATCCAGTCACCCACCATACGGAGACGGAGATTGCCTGCGAATCTTATATCTGGCATGATTCCACTTACACTACCAGTGGCACCTACACATACACTTATAATGACGAAAATAGCTGCGAGACGGTGGATACCCTGAAACTGACAGTGCTATATGGCTGTACTATTGATGAAAAGTCTTGTCCAGGTACACCAATTCTCGTGGATTTTGACAACAATGGTTATAGCACCGTACAGATTGGCAACCAGTGCTGGATGAGGAACAACCTTCGCACCACGCATTTTGCCGATGGTACATCCATACCTTTCAGCAGCGGGATGTCTGTAGCAGCTCCCTATTATTACGACTACAACGACATTAACTATACTGAGTTTACCTTGGCAGAACGGGGAATGCTCTACAACTGGTCCGCCGCCATGCATAGCACATCCTCAGTGCCGTCTAATTCTGTTGGTGTGCAAGGTGTCTGCCCCACGGGCTGGCACGTACCTTCCGACGGGGAGTGGGCACAACTCATTAACTATGTGAACAGCCAGGAGCAGAACAGATGTGGTGGCATTGATGGACAGATAGCGAAAACCTTGGCATCCACCACAGGTTGGGATAGGGGCTATTCCGGCTATGAATGTCTCGTGGGCAACTACCAAAATACAAATAACACTACCGGTTTCAGCATTGTTCCGGCAGGCAGCCTGACACGTGCAGGTAATTATGACGGTCAACGATATAACGCTCTTTTCTGGACTTCTACAGAAAAAGAAGAAGATGCCTCACAGGCATATCGTTGGAGTATAGGTAACAACAGCTTGGGTATGAGTAGTGGTGCAGATTATAAGGATTGTGGTCTATCTGTCCGATGCCTGCGCAATGAAAACGGTGGAAGTGGCGGCGATACCCCGGCACAAATGTCTGCTGTGATTACCGATAATCCCACCAATGTCTCCCCAACCTCTGCCACCTTCAACGGAATTATTACCAATAGTGGCAATGCAGGGGTAACGGAGCGAGGTTTTGTGTATGGTGTGGGAACTGTCATAACCGATACGGTTCAAGTGACAGGGTTAGATTTTGTCTTTACAGCCGGGAACCTTACCCCTAACACGGAATACAGCGTAAAGGCTTATATTATAAACAGTTCGGGTACGAGTTACGGCCGCATGGTGAACTTCACCACTGCGTGGGAACCTCAGCCGTGGGACGGTACAGGCCGCAATCCCAACGATGCGCGTCCTTGCAATGGCACGCCAACAGTAACCGACCACGAAGGCAACGTCTATAATACCGTGCAAATCGGCACACAGTGCTGGACCAAGGAGAATATGCGTTGCAAAACATCTCCAAGTACAGGTACTCTAATTTTGGAAACATCCTATTCCGCTTTCTGTCCATATACTGCCAAGAAGGCTTATTATTTGTATGGTGATTCCACCCTGAATACAAGTGTCTATGGCCTGCTATATAATTGGAATGCGGTGGTGGATACATTCAACACTAATTATGGTGAGACCGATTGGCATCCTTGGTGGGAAAATTCCACTTTGGCAGTGTCTGTCACCTTCAATGGCCACCGCAGGGGCATTTGTCCCCAAGGCTGGCATGTGCCTTCCGACTCGGAGTGGACGCAGCTTGCTAACTATGTGAACAGCCAAGAACAATACCGCTGCAATGGAACTGATGGTTCCATCGCGAGAGCATTGGCCGCGCCCACAGGTTGGAGCAGCAATAGTAGTAGTAGTAGCGGTAATGGTTGCTGGTTGGCCAACAGCCCTGCAAACAACCAAACGGGATTCACGGCTGTTAACACAGGAGGTATTTACAGCAATGGGGTAAAATTTTGGTCTTCTACCCAAGTGGACCGAGGCCATGCGTGGAGTTGTGTAATGCCTACCGGAAATAACTATCCAGTGCTGAATCTTGAGTGGATTTATGAGAATGATAGAAGATCTGTCCGCTGTCTGCGTGATACAGGAACGGTAAACGGTGGTGGAAGTGTTGACCCTCAGCCAAACTGTAGTTCTTACACTATCAGTATCAGCGGTAATACAGTCCTTTGCAGCGGCGAAAGCACCACCCTTACGGCTTCCGAGGCTATCAGTTACAGCTGGAGCAATGGAAGCAGCGATGCCAGCATTAATGTCAGCCCAACTGCCACTACCACTTATTCTGTTACAGGCACCAACAGCCAAGGCTGTATGGCTAACGCATCTACAACTGTAACGGTCAACTACGCCACCAATAATACCATCACCGAGACCGCTTGCGAGTCCTACACATGGCATGGGCAAACCTATACCCAAAGCGGCACTTACACATACGCTTATACCAACGACAACGGTTGCTCCAGTACGGACACATTATTCTTGACCATTTATAATGGCACACACAATGTAGAGACTGAAACTGCTTGCAACTCTTACACTTGGCATGGAACCAACTATACGGAGAGTGGTACCTACACATATAATTACACCAATGGTGACGGGTGTTCCAGTGTAGATACACTGTTCTTGACCATTAATAATGGCTCCCATAATGTGGAAACGGAAACTGCTTGCAACTCATATACTTGGCACGGGCAGACCTATACCCAAAGCGGTACTTACACATACAGTTACACCAACGAGTATGGCTGCCCTTGCACGGAAACGTTGAATTTGACCATTAATCACGGTTCGCACAATGTCTTTACCGAAACGGCAGAAGGCTCCTACATTTGGCATGAGCAGACATATACTGAAAGTGGCACTTATACCTATGCTTACACCAACGAGCAGGATTGCGCCAGCGTGGACACTCTCCACTTGACGGTTTCCTCCGTTACTCCCATTATACCCACGGATACACTCGTGGATGGTCAACCTTGCCCCGGTACCCCCACGGTGACCGACCACGAAGGCAATGTATATAACACGGTGCAGATTGGCAGCCAATGCTGGATGAAAGAGAATCTGCGCACTACCAGTTACAGCGACGGAACATCTCTCTCTTTGAGCAGTATTTCTTCTACGGATAACGGTTATAACTACTACTATCCTTATTATTACTACCCTTATAATGATTCGTCCAATGTACGTACATACGGACTTCTTTACAATGGGAAAGCTGTGATGCGCGACTATACTTTCTCTTCTTCCAATCCGAGTGGTGTGCAGGGTATATGTCCTGTGGGGTGGCATGTCCCAAGTGATATGGAATGGACACAATTAATAGATTATGTCTCCTCGCAGGACCAGTACAAATGCAGTTCAAAGTCCAAATACATAGCCAAGGCATTGGCTGATTCAACGGGTTGGCCAGCTGGTAATACTACTCCTTGTGCTGTTTCCAATAATCCTTCCAATAACAATCTCACGGGTTTTTCAGCTTTGCCTGCCGGTTATTATGGCGAAAACTCTTCCGTCCGTAAGGCATACTTTTGGAGCACTGCCGAGGAAATGGGAATTTGTCTTCTTCCTAATAATCCTGCTATCTATAATAGTAGTTATGGTTCTTCCGTTCGTTGCCTTCGTGATGATGTGGCAGGTGACAGTGGAGGGGAAGGATCGCAACTCCTTACTGTGACTACTTCTTCTGTGACCAATGTCACAACTATGTCTGCTATTTCAGGAGGCAACGTCACCAATAGCGGAAACGCATCTGTAATAATGCGTGGTGTGTGTTGGAGCACCTTACCATCTCCGACTATAGTGGACACACACTCCATAGATGGTGCAGGAACAGGGGTTTTTACGAGCAATATCACGGGCTTGGAAGAGGGAAGTACCTATTATTTGCGCGCCTATGCTATCAATAGTACGGATACTTCGTATGGTGCCGAAGTGAGATTCACTACTTTAGTATCAAATGTTGCTAATGATGGACAAACCTGTCCCGGTGATGCTACTGTGACTGACATCGACGGCAATGTTTATAATACAGTGCGGATTGGTAACCAATGTTGGATGAAAGAAAATTTGCGTACTACCCATTACAGCGATGGAACATCCGCCAATTTCTACTATCCAAATAACGATTCTTCAAAAGTGAGTACATACGGATGTCTATACAGCTGGAATGTGGCAATGCATGGAGCGTCCTCCTCGCCAACTGTTCCGAGTGGTGTACAGGGCATCTGTCCCGTAGGGTGGCATGTACCAAGCAATGGAGAATGGTATCAACTGACTTATTATGTTTCCTCGCAGGAAGAGTACCTGTGTAGTCCTAATACCTCTTATATTGGCAAAGCATTAGCCAGTACGACGGGCTGGGCTATCAGCAACACCAATTGTCATGTAGGCAAAAAACCTGCTGATAACAATGCCACGGGTTTTTCAGTGCTTCCTGCTGGCTATTACTATTATGGTGAACTTAAGAATTTTGGCAGTCAGGCTTACTTTTGGTCTTCTACCGAAAGTAATGCGGGTGCGGCCTATGAACGGCAAATTTTTTACAACGGCACTGGAATGGGCAAAGTTTCTTACAACAAAAGTTATGGTTACTCCGTCCGCTGTCTCCGCAATACATCCGTATCCGAAATTGGTGGTGGCGACACCCCATGCATCGGTACACACAATGTGGAGACGGAAAATACTTGTGAATCATTTACTTGGCATGGACAGATTTATTCCCAAAGTGGCACTTACACGTATGCCTACAACAACTCCGAAGGGTGTGCAAGCGTGGATACACTAAAACTGACTATTTATCAGCCAGTGGCCACGACAAGTTCGGCCACTGCGTGCGAGTCCTACACTTGGGGCGACACCACCTATACCGAAAGCGGAGACTACACGCAGACCTTCTCCGCCGCCAACGGCTGCGACAGCGTGGTGACGTTGCATCTGACGATTAATCAGCCGGTGGCCACGACAAGCTCTGCCACTGCGTGTGAGTCCTACATTTGGAACGGACAGACCTACACCCTGAGTGGTGACTACACGCAGACCTTCACCGCTGCCAACGGCTGCGACAGCGTGGTGACCTTGCACCTGACCATCTATCAGCCAGTGAACACAACAAGCTCTGCCACCGCATGCGAGAGCTACACTTGGCATGAGCAAACTTATACCCAAAGTGGCGATTACACGTACAATTACACCAACGAACACGGCTGCCCTTGCACGGAAACGTTGCATCTGACCATTAATCACGGTTCGCACAACGTCTTTACCGAAACGGCAGAAGGCTCCTACACCTGGCACGAACAAACTTACACGGAAAGTGGCACTTATACCTATACCTACACCAACGCCAGTGGTTGTGCAAGTGTTGATACCCTCCACCTGACCGTCACTTCAAATCCTCCCACACCTCCTACTCCTCCCTCAGACACCATCGCTGACGGCTACCCCTGTCCCAATGCGCACACAGTAACCGACCACGAAGGCAATGTGTATAACACCGTGCAAATCGGCAACCAGTGTTGGACCAAGGAGAACATGCGCTGCACCACCTCTCCCAGCACAGGTACCACCATTTTAGAGGTCTATCCCAATGGCACCTCTTACACAGGCAAGAAAGCCTACTATGTGAACGGAAATTCCTACAACACCCCCTCATACGGACTGCTGTACAACTGGAACGCGGCGGTCGATACATTCAACACGGCATACGGGGAGACTTCCACCAACTCAAACTCCAGCAATGCGGTGTCCGTCGCGTTCACCAGCTATCGCAGAGGCATCTGTCCGCAAGGCTGGCATGTGCCCTCCGATGCAGAATGGACACAGTTGATAAACTACGTTTCTTCGAAGAGCCGGTACCAATGCGGCTCCACCGGCGGCTCTATCGCTAAGGCATTGGCCGACACCACGGGCTGGAATATATATTCCATTCCATGCGCTATGGGCAACGACCTTTCCGCAAACAACGCCACGGGCTTTAGTGCGTTGCCCGCAGGTGCCTACTTCGGTAGTTTTTACTACTTCGGAGATGCCGCTGACTTTTGGAGTACCACTTCAATCTACAGCAACTCCGCCTACTACAAATACCTCTACTATGACTACGCCGGCGTATACCAAGACCTCGGCAATATATACTGCGGAATTTCCGTCCGCTGCCTGATGGACTCCGCTATCGGTAGTGATACCTTATGCATCGGCACACACAATGTGGAAATGGAAAACGCCTGCGAAAATTACACCTGGCATGGGCAGACCTACACCCAAAGCGGAACATACACATACGCCTACACCAACGACGGCGGGTGCGCCAGCGTGGACACGCTTTTCTTGACCATTTACAATGGCACACACAACACTTACACCGAATCGGCAGAAGGCTCTTACATCTGGCATGAGCAGACGTACAGCGAGAGCGGTACCTACATATACACTTACAACAATGCGCAGGGTTGTGCCAGCGTGGATACACTCCACCTGACCGTTACTTCCGTCATTCCCGATATTCCTGATGGACCGGCAGAAGACGGTCAGCCTTGTCCAGGTGTGAATGCGGTGACCGACCATGAAGGCAATATGTACAACACCGTGCAAATCGGCAACCAGTGCTGGACCAAGGAGAACATGCGCTGCACTACCTCGCCTACCACGGGAAGCAATTTGCTAACAGAAAACACTTCGGCGGCAAGCAAGTCGGCGAGTTGGCATTCCGACAACGGTTTGCATGATCCAGCCTACGGAGTACTCTACAATTGGTGTGCGGCTTTAGACACCTTCTTCGCCGCAGGGGGCGCTCCCGAAGTTGCAAACGGGACATCAACCCAGAAGTTGAATTATTCATTCAGTGGCTATCGCAGGGGTATCTGCCCCATAGGATGGCACGTGCCCGGAAAAACGGAATGGACACAACTGGCAGCGTATGTATATAGCAACGGCTACCGTTGCAGCGACTGTTCCTATCCGGAACTTGATGAGTATAGTGCTTCTTGTATTGTCAAAGCATTGTCCTCCACCACTGGCTGGGAGACCGACGACTATGAGTGCGCGGTGGGCAACGATTTGTCTGCTAACAACGCCACGGGTTTCAACGCTATGCCTGCTGGCCGTTATAGTGGCAACAACTATAGCGATTTTGGCGATTACGCTTACTTTTGGACCGCCACTGAGGATTATGACCAATATAGTACCTGGGCATATTATCTCAATTGGTCTTATTATGAAACTGACTTTCATTTCCAAAACGAAACTCCAAAAGCCAATAAATTCTCTGTACGCTGCGTGAAAGACGACACTTCTGGTGATGGTGGTAGCGACACGGGTTGTACCGGCACACATACTTCAGAGAATGTAAACACTTGCGAATCATACACTTGGCACGGATATACCTACACAGAAAGCGGCACTTACGTTTTCTTTTACACCAATGCGCAAGGCTGTTCTTGCTCGGAAACGCTTCACCTGACCATCTATGAAACAGTGCACTCGGTCAACTCAGCCGAAGCCTGCGAATCCTACACCTGGCACGGGCAGCCCTATCTTTCTTCTGGCACATATACATATAACTACGAAAATGAATTTGGCTGCGCCAGCACGGAAACACTGAATCTAACCATTTATAATGGCACGCATACAAACTTTTCGGCCCAGGACTGCGAATCCTATACCTGGCATGGCACCACCTACAACGCAACTGGCTCATACACGTATAACTATACCGATGAGCATGGTTGTGCCTGCTCAGAAACCCTGAATTTGACCATCCAAGAGCATTTGAATTTGACAACCGCAGCCGGAGCTTGTGAAGAATACAATTGGCGCGGGCAAACACTTACGGCAAGCGGCTCCTATACTGCTGATTATATCAACGATCATGGGTGCTCTTGCACGGAAACGCTGAACCTGACCATCTATAATGGTACGCACAACAACTATGCGGAAACAGCTTGTCCAAATTATAATTGGCATGGTGTAGTTTATGACCAAAGCGGAGTATACACATATTCCTATACCGATGAACATGGCTGCGCAAGTGAGGATGTACTCCACCTGACCATTTCCTCCGATTGTGAATATAGCAATCCTTGTCCTGGCACACCTACTGTGACCGACCATGAAGGCAATGTGTATAATACGGTGCAAATCGGTAGCCAATGCTGGACAAAGGAGAACATGCGCTGCACCACCTCGCCGAGCACGGGCAGCAACCTTATACCCGATTGGATATATTCCTCTGGCTGCTTCGATTCAGAATTCAGCAAGTGTGCGATGTATTCCGATCGTTTTTCGCAAGATTCTGCATACGGAGTGCTCTACAATTGGTGTGCGGCCATGGATGTTTATAATACGTCTTATCCCGAAATTCATGATGGATCCTGTGGGGGTAGTGATTCAACAGAAGAATGGATATACACTATCACCAGTCAACACAGAGGCATTTGTCCACAAGGATGGCATGTGCCTTCCACCGATGAATTCCATCAATTAACAACTTATCTCTATGATAGCGTCGGATATCAGTGTGGCAATGACTGTTATGCCTTCATTATGGGAAACACAGTCAACTGCATTGCCAAGGCGTTGGCAGATACAACGGGATGGAACATTGACGATAACACATCAGGGACACCTGTCTGGATGGGAGGAACCTGTTCTGTTGGCTACGACCTATCCTCCAACAACGCCACAGGATTCAGTGCGTTGCCCGCCGGATTTGCAGGAGGAGGTCACGGCGATCAAATAGACGATTACCATTGGATTTTCTACCCCTACGTTTACCGTTCCGGTGAAAGAGCCTGCTTCTACTCTTCCACTTCTACTCCCTCTTCCGGCCAGTACTACTTTCAAATAGACTATGATACAGCCGCAGTGAAACATCAAGATGATATTATTGGAATCAAAGGACATTCCGTCCGCTGTGTGAAGGATGAATAATATTGTAGAGACGGGGCGTGCCCCGTCTCTAAATATGCGTACGTCTGCTCTACATAAATGACACCTTTTGTAACGCTTTGCCAATAGTGTGTAGTCCCTCAATAATGCGCTTGCATTGTTCAGGACGTGGTCTTTAATACGAATATGAAGTCTCCCAGAATTCCCAAACTTCAGTGATGTTCCGGTAGGTGAGTCTGAAATGTTCTTTATCTAAATACTCCGCTTTTACAGGGATGTTTTCATAATTGGATTTTTGTGCCTCGAACTCTACGGCACCTTCATGAAAATAAAATTCGTTAATCCATCTGCGACTAATAGTCTCTGTGATGTCAAACTTCAGCTTAATGAGACCGTTTTGGTTGTATATGTACATGCCGTTGCCAGAAAGGGTGTAGTAGTTTTCAGAGAATAAGAGAACACCCTCATTGGATAAAGATTTGATGTACAAGTCGCAATAGCATCCCCGGTTTTCGGTGCTGTCCATTTGGATGAGCCATTGGTCATTGCTCTTGCTGATATGCATTTTTTCCCCTTCACTGTAACTGTTGAGGAAAATGGGCAGGTCACCATGGTTCTCAACATACGCATTGTACTTAGTAACGAGCCAGTTGGAACCATTTGCCCTAAGTGATTTTCCGTTGGTGTTGATGGTGAACATTTTGTTGGCCCCATTATAAATAGTGAATACGTTGTCTCCCTCCTCGCGTATCCGATAATACGGAAAATACCGGTCTTCAATAAGCCGCCGTAAATCCTCGTTGTCGGTGTTAATCCATACATCGAGATGAAACATGGGAATGACATCATTCTCTATCATCTGCCTGCTGGCATTGTACCATGAATCATGGATTTCCTTGCCCTTTTGGGTCAGCTTGCCCCGTTCTTCACGACCGCAGCCCATGCAAATCAGTGCGATAAGCGTTACTATCAATATATTCTTTTTCATGATAATTTTTAAGCTAATAATTACTGATTATTTTTTGTCTTGCTGTTGAAATTATAACCGAAACCAGCTTGAATAATGCCTTTGTACCCAAAACCCAATTCGGCAAAACCATACCATTTTTTGCCCACATGGATACCCACCGCTGTGAGATGAAAGGCAGGAGCGTATGAAGTCTCATCATAGTTGCGGGTTTTGGTGGTGTAAAATTTGTCAGAATAGTATGTATCGTCAATATATATAGCCAAGCCTAATCCAAAGCTGGAATACATCGTTACAATTCTTTTGTTCAACCATGAGAAACGGGCTTCTGGCAAAATGCTTATCAAATGACTATTATAAGACGAACATTTGAGATTGCTGAGGCGTTCGTATTTGGCTTCATAAAATCCTGTATATGAAAATGTTCCGCCCAACCAAAACCATTTAGCCAAGCGATATTGGTAGCCAATACTGATGGTCGGTGTGGCAATGAGCCCCTTGCTATAGCTGTCCAGCGCAAACCAATCGGGAATATATTCGTCATCACTGCATTTGGTGAATAAACCACCACATTTGCTGAAAAACTCGAATCTGCCGGTTAGGACTCCCGTAACCAAGGGGTCGCCAATGCCCAAATAAACGTCGTGCCGAGGCAACTCCTGCTTCCACGACGGCACATCCTGAGCTGCCAATCCCCAAGCCATGCAGACTATAATCAAGCTAATAAGAAATTTTTTCATAGAGCCAATATTTATATATTAAAGTGTTGAAACACAACATTTTTCAACTTATCTAATCTTACAACTGCAAAAATACATTTTTTTTTGGAAAAATCCCTTTTAGCCTTGTTGAAATTAGAATTTATTACGAGAGTTTTCTTGCATCAGCTACAGTCTCTTTATTTTGAGGCAGCAAAGTCACGTCTTCGGGACAAGTGGTTACAATGCGTAGTTCCAATTTCAGAAAAGAAAAAGAGGAAGTCGAAACTTCCTCTTTTTTTCGTACCCAGGGCCGGGATCGAACCGGCACGAGTGTTACCTCATCGGTTTTTGAGACCGACGCGTCTACCAATTCCGCCACCTAGGCCTGGGATTGATTGACCTTGTCAAAATCTCGCTGATTGAGCTTGTCGAAACCAGCGGAATGACCCCGTCGAAATCAGGCTGCAAAAATACAACTTTTTTCGATATCTCAATCAATAAATTTCATTTATTTTTCAATCCATGATTTGATAGTGTCCAAAGGCACTGCCGGAACGTCCATTTTCAGCTTCTTTCGTAAGCCTCCCAAGTCATTGAGCAATTTGTTGGGGTTGGCAGCTTTCAGCTGGTCGATGGTGTTGATGTTCAGTTTTCGCAGCACGGGTACCCAAATTTCGGGTACGCCTCTCTCCATAAAGTCCTTGTCGCTGGAAGTTTCGGGCTTCTTTTCGGGACGCATCTGCGGGAAGAACAGCACATCCTGGATGGAGGGTGAGTTGGTCATGATCATGGCCAGACGGTCGATGCCGATACCCAAACCTGCTGTTGGTGGCATACCGATTTCCAGAGATTTCAGGAAGTCTTCGTCCAAAACCATGGATTCGGTGTCGCCACGTTTGCCCAATTCCAGCTGGTCCTCGAAACGCTTGCGCTGGTCGATGGGGTCGTTGAGCTCGGAGTAGGCGTTGCAAATTTCCTTGCCGTTGCACATGGCTTCGAAACGCTCGGTGAGACCGGGTTTGCTGCGGTGTTTCTTGGTCAGCGGTGACATTTCAATCGGATAATCATAGATGAAAGTCGGCTGGATGAGCTTGTGCTCGCAGGTTTCGCCGAAGATTTCGTCGATGAGCTTGCCCTTGCCCATGGTGGAATCGACCTTCACGCCTTGTTCTGTGGCGAATTTGGCCAGCTGAGCCTCGTCCATGTTGGAAATGTCGGTGCCAGTGAAGTGCTCAATGGCCTCGAACATGGTATAGCGCTTCCACGGACGTTTGAAGTCGATGATGTTCTCGCCCACCTGGACTTGTGTTTTGCCGTGCAGAGCCAACGCAATGCGTTCCACCATCTCTTCCACTGTATTCATCATCCATTCATAATCTTTGTAGGGAACGTACAGCTCCATCTGGGTGAATTCGGGGTTATGGAAGCGGTCCATACCCTCATTACGGAAATCTTTGGAGAATTCATACACACCGTTGAAACCACCCACAATCAGTTTTTTCAGATACAATTCATCAGCAATACGCAGATACAGCGTCATGTCCAAGGTGTTGTGATGTGTCTTGAACGGGCGGGCGGCGGCGCCACCGTACAAAGGTTGCAAAATGGGAGTTTCCACCTCTAAATAGCCCTTCTCGTTCAGGAAGTTGCGCATGGTGTTCACCAGCAAGGTACGCTTGATGAAGGTGTCTTTCACCTGTGGGTTGACGATGAGGTCGATATAGCGTTGGCGGTAGCGCTGTTCCGGATCCTGGAAAGCGTCATAAACCTTGCCGTCTTTCTCTTTCACGATGGGCAGCGGGCATACCGATTTGCACAGTATGGTGAACTCTTTCACATGGATGCTGATTTCGCCCATCTGGGTAGTGAACACAAAGCCCTTCACGCCGATAATATCACCGATATCCAATTTTTTGAAAACGCTGTTGTACATAGTTTTATCCTCGCCAGGACATAATTCGTCACGTTTGGCGTAGATCTGGATGCGGCCCACGGAGTCCTGGATCTCGAAGAAAGAGACAGCTCCCATGATGCGCTGGGTCATGATACGACCGGCGATGCTGACATTCTGGAATTTGCTGTTGTCTTTCGGAAATTCCTCCAAAATCTCTGTGGTAGTGGCATTTACCTCATATTCCGCTGCCGGATAAGGATCGATGCCAAGATTCAACAAATCCTCTAATTTCTTACGTCTGATAATTTCCTGTTCTGATAATTCCATGTTATTTTTTTTGTTGGTGATACAAACTGCAAAGATACGAAAAATAATTAGCAAATGAGCAAATTAGTAAATGTGACAATTATTTTCGTGGAGGCGTCAAGGCGTGAAGTCATTCGCTGCGCTCATTCGTGGAGATCAAATTCGTCTTAACGAATGCACGAAGTGCATGTCTATCCGTCTTCACGTCTCTCCGTCTTGACGTCTCCCCGTTTCAACGCATGAAAAAAATAATCTCAATTGTCAAACAATCACAAATTTCTTGTAATTTTGCATTTTAATCGAAATTACTACTGCTATGAATTTGAAAGTCAGACTGATTATCATGAACTTCCTCGAATTTGCCGTTTGGGGAGCGTATTTAACATGTATGGGCCGCTATTTGGGACCGCATGGAATGGGTGGCAAGATTGGACTTTTCTACTCTATCCAGGGTATTGTGTCCCTTTTTATGCCGGCGTTGGTGGGCATTGTGGCCGACCGATGGATTCCCGCACAAAAGATGCTGGGCATTTGCCATGGTATTGCCGGTGCCGCCATGATTGCCGCTGGCTATTATGGCTTGGCGACAGGCGATGCGGTGCAGTTCGGCACCCTCTTCACGCTCTATACCATCAGTGTGGCTTTCTATATGCCGACCATTGCGTTAGCTAATTCTGTGGCTTACAATGCGTTGGAGATGGAAGGTTATGATACGGTCAAGGCATTTCCGCCTATCCGTGTCTTTGGTACCATCGGGTTTATCTGCTCCATGTGGGCGGTTGATTTGCTGGGCTTCCAACACTCATCAAAACAGTTTCTCCTTAGCGGTTTCATCGGATTGGTATTGGCAATCTATGCTTTCACCTTGCCGAAATGTCCGATTTCAACCTCTACCGACAAAAAATCTTTTGTGGACGCCTTGGGCTTGAAGGCTTTCGCCTTGTTCAAGGAGAAAAAAATGGCTATTTTCTTCATTTTCTCCATGCTTTTGGGCGTATCTTTGCAGATAACCAACGGTTTTGCCAACCCATTCATCCATAGTTTCGGCGCTCAGCCGGAATATGCCGACACTTTTGGGGTGCAACACGCCAATATTCTGGTTTCTTTGTCACAGATTTCTGAGACTTTGTGTATTTTGCTGATACCCTTCTTTTTGCATAAGTTCGGTATCAAGAAGGTGATGCTGATCGCCATGTTCGCCTGGGTGTTGCGTTTCGGTTTCTTCGGCTTGGGTAATCCCGGCAATGGAGTGTGGTTGTTTATCCTCTCTATGATTGTGTATGGCGTGGCTTTCGACTTCTTCAATATCAGCGGTTCGCTGTTTGTGGACAAGGAAACCAGTGCTGATATACGTTCTTCGGCTCAGGGTCTATTCATGCTGATGACCAATGGTATCGGTGCCACTATCGGTACCTTGGGTGCGCAGTGGGTGGTCAACCAATACTGCACTTGGGAAGGTCATCATTTGGTAGGCAACTGGACTGCAGTATGGGATGTTTTCGCTGCCTACGCCTTTATAGTTGCTGTTCTCTTTGCCATCATTTTCAAATACAAACACAACCCCGCAGAAACTAAGAATTAATGCGTTAAGACATGCACTGCGTGCATTCGTGAAGACGTACACTAATGTGTACTCGGTAAGACGGGGAGACGGTATCGTATAACCGAGTGAACGAAGTGAACGACTCCACGAACGAACGAAGTGAGTGACTTAACGTATAACCGAAAAACATATAGCCCCACAATTATGATTGAACTTGTCGTTTCCGATATCCGCAATGCCCAGCCGCCATCAGAGGCGTATGCGTTAATCCTCAAAGAAAAAGAGGGCGAACGTCAGTTGCCTATCCTCATTGGCATGAGTGAGGCAAGGGCTATTGTTTTGGAAATGAATAAGATGCGACCCAAAAGACCCACTCCGCACGATTTGTTCTTGCAGTTGTCGGAGCAGTGTAAGGTGTATCCGGGCTATGTGGTTATCCATAAGTTTGAAGAGGGTGTTTTTTATGCTGATATCCATTTCCGTAAAGAAAACGGAGAGGTGTTCACCATTGACTCGCGCACCTCTGATGCAGTGGTTATCGCCTTGAAAACCCATATTCCTATTTATATTCAAGAAGAAGTAATTGATGCTTATCTATCTGATACTGAAAATCTTGTGGATATATCAGATGAGCAAGCTGAAGAAGATGACGAAGAATTGGCAGACGAGCTGGAGATGGATTTATCAGATGAGAATTACGACAAATATATTTCCACCAAACTCGAGGAGATGAGTCTTGAGGAACTGCAAAATCTTCTGGATGGTGCCGTAGAGTGTGAGGACTTTGAGATGGCCTCCAAAATCCACGACGAAATCGAACGCCGGAAGCAGGGGTAAGGGTTATTGTAATCTAATCAGTGTTGAACCTGTGGTAGCTTTGCTGTCGGTGGTCAGTTGTACGGCATAGACTCCGGTTTTCAAGGCGGAAAGGTCGATGTCGCTTTTGCCGCTTTGCGAAAGCAATAGGCGGCCATCAAGTGAATAGATTTTGAAGACCATCTGTTGCGGAATATTGTCACCGAAGTCGGCATAAAGGTGGTGGTGCTCCAAACGGAAAGTGACCTTTTGCGGCTGGTTTTTGCTCAGTTCAGGGATACTGGTGGATAGGTTCAGCACTTCAAGAAGTCCTTGATAAGCGTCGATTTGTCCGTGTCCGTATGTATTGTTTGGATACGAAAGTGTGTTTTCGGGGTGTGTGGAGGTATGACTGATAACTTCCAGCACCTGTTCGGGCGTGAGGTCGGGTTTAGCTTGCAACCATAGGGCAATGACGCCAGCCACCACGGGTGATGCCATTGAGGTTCCTGACTCTGCTAAGTAATAGTAAGTCTGACCATTGTAAGTTCCTGTATAGGTAAGATTTTTTCGCATACCTGCGAAATCCTCGTAGAAGCTGTTGTAGGCAGCGTTGATATTGAACCCTGGTGCGACGACATCGGGCTTGGTAAGTCCATTGAAGGTGGGGCCGCAGGAAGAAAATTTGGTGATTTGGCCCATTTGTTCTGGGGCAAGGGTAATATAGTCGTCGTTGACCTGTCCGTCAATGTTGACGAAGTTGTTCTTGTATCCTGTGGCTCCTACGGCAATGATGCCGGGCAGCATGGCGGGCCAAGTAATGGAATAACCAGGCTTGGCGAAACTGTATTGAGGCACGTTGGTGACATTGAGGAAGGGACTGTAGGAGATGTCGCTGTACATATAGGCAGGATAATTGCTGGTGAGTAGCACCGTGGCGCCGCAGAGCAGTAGATAAACAGCATTGGGCATTGTGCCGTGGATATGATAAACGGATCCGCGTGGGTCTTGATATGGGCTTTGCACCACTTCGAGTTGTATTTCACCCATACTCACTGTGGTGGAGAACTGGCTGCCAGCTGCATCGATACTGTCGGTGTTGAAGGCGATAGTACCTTCGATGCCGCCTCCTGCAAGTCCTACGCCCATGAAATCGAAACGCACATATTGGTTGCCAGGGGTGACAAGGTCGATGTCGATAATCTGGCCGCCATGGAGGCCGTTCTTGATGCCTGTGCCTGCTTGGAAGTCGTTGGCACTTTTTTCAAGGTAGCACGAGCGGGTGCCATCATTGCCAGCCGACGAAACAATAATACGGCCAGGTCCTGTCAGTGCCTGCATGGCTTCGCCTTCGAGTACACGTTGAGAGGTGAAAATAACGCTCTCACCGCTGCTGAAGTTCACCACACAAGGCTTGCCTTCGGCTGTTGCACGGTCGAAAATTTTCTTGAAGCCCAACACAGCAACTGCCGAGGTGTTCTCGTCGGGGTTGGCAAACTGCTCGCGGTCGGAGTTGAAGTCCACCAGATAGATGTCAGCTTCAGGGGCCATTCCTTGGTATTGACCATTTACCGCTGAGCCGGTCATGATGCCGGCCACATGGGTACCGTGAATACCATTTCGAGAGTAAAGAGAATGCTGCTGGGCGGCAATCTCGCTGGAACTCACCAACGCATGGCCGTATGTGCCATCGGCATTAGGCCATTGGAAATCATAATAATAGCTGATGCGCAAGTCTCCATTGACATCACGGAAAGCGGGATGAGTGAAATCGAAATAGCAGTCGAAGACTCCTGCCACTACACCTGCACCCGTGTATGCCTGTGGGAGGTTGGTGCCAGCATAGACGCCGGTGGCATTTATTTGTTGCGGAGTGACATCCATCAGTGGCTGCGGCATACGCTCTGCCTCAATACGCTCGATAGTGTCGTTGTTCGACAACGGGCCCACTTCGCTGAGTGGAATGCTCACAATGTAGATTCGCTCCACGTTGTCAATGAGGCGACATCCGTGCCGCTCAAAGAATGCAGGAGCATCACAGGCTATGGACAGTGTGGCCAAGGCGTTGACACTCCTGTGACTGTCTTTGGCCGCCGTGTTGACAACCATCTCTGTCAGATATGTCGATACTTTGCTTTTGTTTATTAAATTTTGTGCTGATGCTGTGATTCCTATCAAGAATGCCATCAGTATCAAATTTGCTTTAAATATTATTTTCATGTATCAGTTAAATCACTATTATTTTTTTAAGAAATATACTATAAATCAATTTATTATGTTAAATTTTTATGGCTTTGATGTATTTGGAAGCAAATGCAAAGGTACAAAAATTTTTTTCAACAATTAAACAGTTCAACAACTCAACAATTCAACTGTTTTTTTCGTATTTTTGCACCATGTTGAAAACCTCTGTTACCAATCGTGAAATATGGCGTATTGCCTATCCCATTATGCTGGGCAATCTGGCACAAACTGTCATCACTTTTACCGACACGGCTTTCTTGGGACATTTGGGCACTATAGAACTGAGTGCGTCGATGATGGCAGGCTTGTTCTATTACGTATTCACTACGCTGGCAATGGGTTTTGCGGTGGGCATCCAAATCTTCATCGCCCGACGCTATGGTGAAGGTAATCTGAAACAGATTGGCGTGGTTTTCCAGCATGGGGCTCTTTTCGTCATGCTACTCGGTTTATTGTTACTCAGTCTTTTGTTTTTTTTCAGCGATGGATTGATGAATATTATCATTGAGTCGGAGAATATTTACGTGGCTTCCATGAAATACCTGGATATCAGGCGTTTTGGCATTGTTTTCGTGGTGTTCAATTTTCTATTCCGTTCGTTCTATGTGGGTATCAGTAATACCAAGGTTATCACGTATTCCACCCTTCTCATGGCGGTGGTCAATATTTTCTTCGACTGGGGTCTGATATTCGGGAACTGTGGTTTGCCCGAAATGGGCATAGGCGGTGCGGCCTTGGCTTCGCTGTTGGCAGAGTTGACAGCTTTCTGTTTCTTCTGGGTCTATACTTTTTTCACCATTCCTCATGAGGAATATGGTATGTTCCGTTGGCACAAGCTGCAGCCTGCGCTGATGGGCAATATCTTGAAAGTGGCATTTCCCTGCATGATTCAGCGACTGTTCTCCTTCGGGGCCTGGTTTGCCTTCTTTATTCTGATCGAAAAGATGGGCGAGACGGCTCTTGGGGTATCATCGGTGGTTCGCAGTACCTATATGATTCTCATCATTCCGTGTTTCGCTTTTGCGGCCACAGCCAACACACTCACCAGCCGCATCATCGGCGAGGGCAAGAGCGATGAGGTGATGGCAATGCTTGGGAAGGTGGTGAAAAATGCTGTGCTTTGCTCTTTGGTTTTGGCCGTTTTCACAGCCATTTTCCCCGATCTTGTCCTGCGGATTTATACTGATGACCTCAACTTGGTGGCGGCTGCCATTCCTTCGATTTATGTTATATGCGTAGCCACTATTTTGGGTTCTGTTGGTGTTATTTATTTTGAGGCGATTTCGGGTACTGGCAACACTTCGGCAGCCATGGCTTTGGAATTTGGAGTACTTATTGCCTATATGTTTTATATCTACTTGACAACCAGGGTTTCCACTATTGCCGTCGTTTGGACCGCCGAGTGGTTCTATAATATTATCATTGGCTTTATCTCTTTTTGCTATATTTGGAAGGCCGACTGGCGGAAGCGGGCGATATAGTTATTCTGTGCATCTGTTCTCACTTCCGCAACGTTTTGATTTTATGCCTTAGTGCAAACACTTTTTGCACTACGACTTTTATGAGATAATTCTTGTTCGTTTTTAATTTCGCTTTTAATCAATTCTTTAATTTCTTGTTCGGGGAAATCAAGTAAATATTCTGCGACGCCAATGGGTGCACTGGCAGTCTGCAACGCAATTTCCACTTCGTCATTATCTTTATCAGCACATAAAATAATTCCTATTGATGGGTTTTCTCCTTCCAAACGAACATTTTTGTCAAGCAACGAGAGGTAAAATCCCATTTTGCTCACATATTCTGGTTTAAATTCTCCGATTTTCAGCTCAATAGCCACCAATGATTTAACACACCTGTTAAAAAATAACATATCCACAAAGTATTCTTTCCTGTTGAGTTCCAGTCTGTATTGGTTGCCTATAAATGAAAACCCATTACCAAGTTCTAGAATGAAGAAACGTATTTTTTCCATCAACAGTTTCTCAAGTTCGAGTTCTTTTAAGGGACGGTCAACTTCAAGAAAAGCAAGATTATAACGACTTTTTAAAATCTCTTCTGCCTGATTCTGCAGGTCATTTGGCATAACTTCCACAAAATTATGTAGCTTTACTAATTTTTTCTGTCCGAACGCATCCGCCTTAATGTAATTCAACAAAACATTCCGAGACCAACCTAATGTAACTGCTTCTTTGGCATAATACATCATTTCTTCTTGAGATGATAACCTGTTCATCAACAAAAGGTTATGTCCCCATGGTAAAACTGCAACAAGTTGTTGCAGTTTTTGGTCAGTAGAGGAAAAAGTATCATAAAATTGTTTCATATTCCACAGATTACGTGGCGAAAAACCCATATTTGGAAATTCTGTCTTCAAGTCGGAAGAAAGCCTCTTGATAACAGCGCTACCGTATCCTTCTTCAATTCTACGTTCGGAAAGTTGTTTTCCAATATTCCAATATAATTGTATGACAGTACTATTCATTCTACGAGCCATTGATATCCTCGTATTCTTAATATCAGCATATAATTGATTTAATAAAGTGTGATATTCTTCCTCGTTTAGAATTCTTGAAATTTTCGTTTTAGAATGTTCTTTGTCAATCATGGTATTCTTGAATTAAATCTATATCTAACAGTTTAGTTTATAATAAAATGTATATCATTATTAATATTTGTAATAATAAAATATAAATATTAGAAAAATAATGCAAATATACAAATTTTTTTTACTATTAAACAGATAGATAAAAAAATTTATTACTTTTGCACAATAAATACCCTTTGTCATGGATAAATACATTATTAGGATTGTTGTTTCCTCTATTTTTTTTGGCATTATTGCGGCATTGACAGGCAAAAAGAGCAAGATAGGCCCATATTGGTCATTTTTAATTGGTGCCGTATTGCAGTGTGTTGGATGGCTTATTGTGGCATGGGTTAGAGAAACTTATCCCAAATCTGTTGACAACGAACAATGAATAATTAGAAAATGTGCAAATTAGAATCATTAACCAATTAACCAATTAACTAATTTGCTAATTAACTAATTTAATTGGCACATTAGCACATTAATAATTAGCACATTAACTAATTAACTAATTTGCTCATTATTTTTTTGCAGCTTCCTAAATTGCTTTCCACATATTTTTTGCATATCTCACAAACAGCATTGTATGCTTCGGGCGAAGAAGCGTAGAGTTGGCACTTTTGCAGCATCTCTTCGTAGCTGGTGATGGAGAAAGCTCCCTGCAAAGCTACCAGTTGCACGGCTTCGTTGAACTTCTGGTATTTGGGGCCGAAGAAGAGGGGAACTCCAAAAACGGCGGCCTCCAGGATGTTGTGCAAGCCTGTTTCGAAAGCACCGCCAATGTAAGAAATATAACTGTATTTGTATATCTTGCTCAATATGCCAATGGTGTCAATGACTAATACCCGATAGGCCGATAAATCTTTGCTGTCTTTTTCGGTATAGCAAACCGTGGAGAATTCTTGGAACAGTTCTTTGATCTGTCCGATGTGCTTGGCGTCGGTGACATGTGGGGCCAGCACCAGCTTGTAATGGGCAGGCAGTTTTTCTAACAGTTGTTTTAGCAGTTGTTCATCCGGACCCCAGGTGCTGCCTGCTACAATCAGTTTGATGTCTTCTTTACAGAAATCCTGCACAAAGTCCAGCTCGTACTGCTGTCGCGAGATGTCATAAACCCGGTCGAAGCGGGTGTCGCCGGTGATTTCCACCTGGTCGATGCCGATGGAGTGGAGCAGGTCTCTGGAGGCCTCATTCTGCACAAAGAAATAAGTGCATTTTTTAAGCTGCTGGGCGAACCATTTGCCGTAGGGCTTAAAAAAGTATTGCGAGGGGCGGAAAATGGCGGAAATGTAGTAAAAAGGCACATGGTGGAGGCTGAGCTGGTGCATGTAGTTGTACCAGTATTCGTATTTCACGAAAACGGCTTTCTCCACGGGCACAATGTCCAGAAATCGTCGGGCATTGCGGGGAGTGTCGAGCGGCAGGTAGCAGATAATGTCGGCCACCTTGTCGTTTTTCTTCACTTCGTAACCTGAAGGGGAGAAAAAGGTGACCAGAATGGTGCATTCAGGATGCTGCTGACGGTATAGCTGCATCAGCGGCTTGCCTTGCTCAAACTCTCCCAACGAGGCTGCATGAAACCAAATGATATGTTCTTTTCCAGCACATTGTCGGGCTAAGAAGTCAAACACCCCATGCCGTCCCTGTACCCATTGCCGGGCCTTAAAATTAAATAATGCAGCAAGGTGGATTGCTGCATTATAGAGATGTATTGCGACAGAATATAAAAGTCTCATTTTTAGAAAGTATAGAAAGTGGATACTTTTTTCTTCTCATACAAAGGAATAATCCAGGCTACCTTAATACCAATTAATCCACTGAATTTGGCCTTGGTGCCTTCGGTAGGGCCGAGGCCGATAATGTAATTGCGGTCGGGTTTGGTCCACATCTCGTGGAACTCGAGACCTGCATAGAAGCTGGCGACACGCACTCTTTGGATGAAGAGGTAACCGATGGACTGCGACATGTGGAAGCCCGTGGAGCGGCGGTCGTATGCCTTCTTGTAGTTGCCTCTCAGCATGGGTACGTAGTCAGCCGCCTGGCTGCCCATGTGTATCTTATGCTGGGCAATGCCAAAATCAGCATATAGTCTAATACCAGAGTTTTTCCAACGGTTGACAGGTATCACATAGCCAAAGCCGGCTGCCACATACCAATAGCGGCCTTCTATTTCTTTGTCAAGGTAGTCTTGGTTGCAGGTGCCATCGGAGTTATAGGTGTAGCCGTTGTGGTCTTTCAAATTGTCCAGTATGGTGTTGTCGCGCATGGCGGCACCAAAACAATAGTTGCCGCTGATGCCGAACAGCCAGTTGGAGGCTGTCTTGACGGTAATGCCTGTGCCCACGCTACCGTTCATCTTGAACAGCTGGCGAATACCACCAACAGGAAACTGCCACGACATGTTGACCTCAGTCCACACCATCGTTGATGCCGAATCCACAAAGGATTTGTCATACTTGATAGATTGGCCAACAAGCATAGCCGGCATCAACGACAGGAATAGTATGAGGACTTTTATTTTTCGCATATTGCAATATTATTTTTTGATACGCATACCGTAGAAAGAACGGTAAACGAAAATCAGACCGATTACAAAGAAAACAATACCGATAATCGGTGAGTAGTCGGTGGAAGTGGCGGACAGCTTCATGGCGATAGCGATTTCCACTGCCAGCATACCGAACAAGGTGGAGAACTTGATGATGGGGTTCAAAGCCACGGATGAGGTGTCTTTGTATGGATCGCCCACGGTATCGCCGATAACGGTGGCAGCGTGCAGGTCGGTGTTCTTCTCTTTCAGGTCAACTTCAACCACCTTCTTGGCGTTATCCCAAGCACCACCGGCATTGGCCATGTACATAGCCTGGAACAGACCGAATACGGCGATGGAAATCAGGTAAGCCACGAAGAAGTTAGGATCGAAGAAGGCGAAAGCCAAAGTGAGGCAGAAAATCACAGCGAAGATGTTCCACATACCCTGCTGAGCGTATTTGGTACAAATCTTCACCACTGTCTTGGAGTCTTCAATATCCGCTTCACTCTTATCAAGATTCATATTTTTCTTGATGAATTCCACAGCACGGTAAGCACCCGTGGTAACAGCCTGCATGGAAGCACCACTGAACCAGTAAATCACAGCACCACCGGTGATGAAACCTAAGATTACAGCGGGATCGGTGAGATTCAGCTGCATCATGCCATTGTTCTTCAGCAACATGATGATAGCGAAAATCATGGTGGTGGCACCTACCACAGCCGTACCGATGAGCACGGGTTTAGCAGTGGCTTTGAAGGTGTTACCGGCACCATCGTTAGCCTCCAGATAGTATTTGCCCATTTCAAAGTCAGGAGTGAAACCGTAGTCTTTTTCAATTTCTGAAGAGATATTCGGAATCTGCTCGATTTGTGACAACTCAAATACTGATTGGGCGTTGTCGGTTACCGGTCCATAGCTATCTACAGCGATGGTCACAGGACCCATGCCCAAGAAACCGAAGGCTACCAGACCGAAGGCGAAAATTGAGGAATATTCGCCGAAGATGTCCAAACCGTTGGAAGCGACCATAACGCCACCGAACATCAGACCTACCATAACCAGACCTTTCCAGAAGGCGCTGAAGTTACCGGCTACCATACCAGACAGAATGGTGAGGGAGGCACCACCTTCGCGTGAAGCGGTCACTACTTCCTGTACGTGACGGCTGTTGGAGCTGGTGAAAGCCTTGGTGAATTCGGGAATGATGGCTGCGGCCAAAGTGCCGAAGCTGATGATAGCGGCCAAACGCCACCACAAATCAGGACCGTAGGTGTCGGAAACAGAGTTGCCATTCAGCAACAGGTAGCTGATGCAGAAGGTTACGATGATAGAAATGATAGAAGTAATCCAAACCAAAGAGGTCAGCGGAGTCTCGAAATTGAAATTCTTGGAGTTTTTGTATTTGGCCGCTGAGATAGCGTGGTTGATACCGTAAGACAGAACGGAGGTGAACACCATGAGGATACGCATAGCGAAAATCCAAGCGATCAGGAGAGCCTGAGTGTCAACATTGTTGCCTAATACCAGAATGATAAAGGAGATCAGAGCCACACCAGTCACACCGTAAGTTTCGAAACCGTCGGCGGTGGGGCCTACGCTGTCGCCGGCATTGTCACCGGTACAGTCGGCAATCACACCAGGGTTACGCGGGTCGTCCTCGCCGATTTTGAAGATCACCTTCATCAGGTCGGAACCGATGTCGGCGATTTTGGTGAAGATACCACCAGCGATACGCAAGGCACTGGCACCCAAAGACTCACCAATAGCGAAGCCGATCAAGCATGCGCCGGCGCTTTCAGCGGGCACAAAGAGCAGGATGATGAGCATCATCACCAACTCGATGGTGATCAGCAACAAACCAACGCTCATACCGGACTGTAGGGGAATAGAAACCACATCCCAGGGTTTGCCTCTCAGGGAAGCGAAGGAAGTACGGCTATTGGCGTAGGTGTTGATACGGATGCCGAACCAAGCCACTGCGTAAGAACCTAAGATACCCAGTACGGTCCACAAGAGGATCAGCAGTACCTGAGGTGCGGTTTTGCCACTCAGCACACCAAAGTAGAAAATGATGATAGCACCGATGATGGCAAAAAGGATGAGCAGGAACTTGCCCTGTTGCAGCAGGTAGGTCTTGCAGGTTGTGTAGATGGTGTTAGCCACATTGGCCATGGCTTTGTGCACGGGGAATTTCTGGATTCTCATGGCCTGGAAGAGACCGAAGAGCAAGCCCAGAATAACGATGATGGAGCCCCAGAGCAGCAGTGCTTTGGCACTCAGCGCACCGTTAAAAAAGGTGACATCACCGAAATTAGGCAGTGTCAAATCCGCTTCACTCGCAAACATAAAGGCGGGAAGCAGCAGCAACATTAAAGAGGTTAGGATTTTTTTCATAGTTTATAATATTGATTAATACATAATTATAAGCATAGAACAAATTCATCAGGGCATTTTACACGAAAATGCTCAAATGAATTTGCAAAGTTAAAGTTTTTTTTTGATAATGAAACAAAAAGGGGCGAAAAAAATTCCGCCCCTGTATTTTCATGCAATAATTTTAGTGATTTTAGTACCGATACAAGTCACTCTTGAAAGGACCATTGACAGACACGCCGATGTAGTCGGCTTGCTTCTGGGTGAGCTTGGTCAGCTTGACACCGATTTTGGACAGGTGCAGACGGGCCACTTCCTCATCAAGTTCTTTGGGCAGGTTGTAAACGCCTACCTTGTAGTCGTGTTGCCACAAGTCGAGCTGGGCCATCACCTGGTTGGTGAAAGAGTTGCTCATCACGAAGGAGGGGTGACCAGTGGCGCAACCCAGGTTCACCAAACGGCCTTCGGCCAGAATGAAAATAGAATGTCCATCGGGGAAGATGTACTCATCAACCTGCGGTTTAATGGTGCGTTTGGTAATGTTCTTCTGGCTCTCGAAAGCGCTCACTTGAATTTCGTTGTCGAAATGGCCAATGTTGCACACGATGGCCTGGTCTCTCATCTTGTTGAGGTGGTCAACGGTAATCACATCGCAGTTGCCGGTGCAGGTGACAAACACATTGCCTTCGTCGAGGGCGTCTTCCACGGTCTTTACCTCATAGCCTTCCATAGCGGCTTGTAGAGCGCAGATAGGATCGACCTCGGTCACGATGACGCGGGCACCATAGGACTTCATGGATTGGGCACAGCCTTTGCCTACGTCGCCATAGCCGCAAACCACCACCACTTTACCGGCCAGCATGATGTCGGTGGCACGTTTGATGCCGTCAGCCAGCGATTCGCGGCAGCCGTATTTGTTGTCGAATTTCGATTTGGTCACCGAGTCGTTGACATTGATGGCAGGGAAGAGCAATTCGCCCTGCTCCATCATCTGGTACAGACGGTGTACACCCGTGGTGGTCTCCTCAGACACACCCTTAATGTCTTTAATCATGCGGTGCCAGCGTTGCGGGTCTTCTTTCAATAATTCTTTCAAGGTATTGAAAACCACGGCCTGTTCGTGCGATTCAGGAGTTTTGTCCAGAATAGAGGCATCCTCTTCAGCTTTGAAGCCGGTGTGAATCAACAAGGTAGCGTCGCCACCGTCGTCCACGATGAGGTTCGGGCCTTTGCCACCGGGGAAGGAGAGGGCCTGGTTGGTGCACCACCAGTAGTCTTCCAGCGATTCGCCTTTCCAAGCGAAAACGGAAACGCCGGCGGCGGCGATGGCGGCGGCGGCGTGGTCTTGGGTGGAGAAGATATTGCAGCTGCACCATCTCACCTCGGCGCCCAAATGCACCAAGGTCTCAATTAATACAGCGGTTTGGATGGTCATGTGCAGGGAGCCGGTGATACGGACACCTTTCAGGGGTTTGCTGTCTCCGTATTTCTCGCGCAAAGCGATCAAACCGGGCATTTCTTTTTGGGAAACCTCAATGTCTTTGCGTCCCAATTCCGCCAGACTCATGTCGGCGACTTTGTACTTCAATTCGTAATCAGTCATAATAATTCTGTTTAAATTCATAAATAAATACGGCGGCAAAGATACGAAAAAAGACCGCCATTTGGCGGTCTTTTTTTCTTTTTTTATGAGCTTTGCTATTATTTGTCAGCTTCTTTGGATTGAAGTTGCTGTACATAGATAGCTTTCAGCTTCTGCTCCCTTTTGAGGACACTGGGTTTCGTAAATTTCTGTCTTGCGCGCAATTCACGTACAACACCGGTTTTCTCAAATTTTCTTTTCAGTTTTTTCAGCGCTCTTTCAATGGTTTCGCCTTCTTTAACGGGAACAACGATCATAAAAAATACCTCTTTCTTTTAAAAGTTAATACTATAATTTTTTGGGGCTGCAAAAATACACAAATTTTTTGATATGATGTACTTTTATTAATTAGCAAATTAGTAAATTAGTTAATGTGCTAATTATCAATATGCTAAAGTGTTAATTATTTTTCTTGTTGTTTCCATATTTTCCACGTCCATTCATTTAATTGTGTGCTCGAAATTCAGATAATTGTGTTTATCTCGAAAAATTCCCGTAATTTTGCACTCCCAAAATTCATACACTATGAAGAAAAACACATTATATATCATTATCGCTGCGTTGCTGGTCGTGGCAGCCATTGTGGCGGTGCTGTTCAAAACCGGTGTCATCAAAACCTCCGACGACCATCTGTCATTCGATGCATTCGCCGTCAAAGACACCAACAACATTACCAAAATCTTTTTGGCGGATATGCAAGGAGAATATGTGCTGTTGCAACGCACCAATGCCGGTTGGGTGGTGCAGGACAGTATCGGGGTCATGAAACCTATCATGGAGGAATTTCTGACTACTATCGCCAGCTTGTCCGTTAAGCAGGTGGTGCCCAAGACTGGCCAAAGCACTATTAACAAGGTGCTTTCCACGAGTGCCATTAAGGTGGATATTTACCAAACCAAGCCTAAATTCAAACTCTTCGGTATGGAATTTGGAGTGAAAGAGCGCAAAACCAAAACCTATTATATGGGTCCGGCCACGATGGATAATCTGTCGAATTTCGCCTTGTTGGAAGGTTCTGAAGACCCGTATATCGTTTATGTGCCCGGTTTCAGAGGTTTCGCCACCCCGATTTATTCCACCAACTATGCCGATTGGATTAACCATGATATCTATCAGACCAAAATCACTCGTATCCAAACAGCAGAATTTGTTGATGTTGAGCATCCTGAAGAATCTTTCAAAGCGGTGAAAACGGGTGCCCGCTTCTTCGATTTATATGATTATCAAAACCAGAAAGTGGTAGGGTATGATACTTTGAAACTGATTGATATGCTTTCGGAGTTCAGAGATAAGAATTTCGAGGATATTGTGCTTTCTTTCACGCCTGAAAAAATTGATTCCATATACCGCACCCAGCATTTCAAAACCATCAGTATCACTGATTTAGAGGGAAACACGACCACCATGGAACTGTGCTATAAACTGAACCCTGAAGAGCAGGAAGATGGAACTGTGGTGATGGAAGCTGATGAGGATAATTTCTATGGTATCATCAATCATAATTACCAGAATATCTATCTGTGCCAATTCTACCACTTCGACAGGCAGATTCAACCACTCTCTTATTTCACCAAGGCAAGACTTCAAAAATAAGTGCCGATGACTCGTGATGAAGTCTATATGTCGCGTTGCCTGCAATTAGCCGCACTCGGTTTGGGTAAAGTGCAACCCAATCCTATGGTGGGAGCGGTCATTGTGCATCAGGACAAGATAATAGGGGAGGGCTGGCATCGCCAGTATGGCCAGGCACATGCGGAAATCAACGCTTTCGCTTCGGTAAAGCAATCCGAATTGCTGAAAGAATCCACGATGTACGTGAGTCTGGAGCCGTGTTCCCATTTCGGCAAAACACCGCCTTGTGCCGATGCCATTATCCGCTATGGTGTTCCTAAGGTGGTGATTGGTACTGTAGATAGCAATGCAAAAGTGAATGGTGGAGGTATTAAAAAGCTACAAGACGCAGGAATAGAGGTGGTTACGGGTGTGTTGGCCGACCAGTGCAAAGAACTCAACCGGCGTTTTTTCACTTACCATGAGCAAAAACGTCCTTATGTCATTCTTAAATGGGCCATGACCCGCAACGGTTACATGGACATTGACCGCCAACAGAATCCTGCCGGTCAATATTGGATTACTAATCATGAGCTGAAAACCATTGTCCACCAATGGCGTAGCGAGGAAGACGCCATTTTGGTGGGCTATAACACTATGGTTAATGACAAACCGCAACTGACGACACGGTTGTTTCCGGGGAAAGATCCTCAGCGTTATGTATGTCAGAGAAATCCCGAAAATTCCGAATCAGATTATTATCAACAAATTCCTGAAAACCCCGCTGAGGCATTGCAGCAGCTGTATGAGCAGAAAATCCAGTCGGTAATTGTGGAAGGCGGTCGCAAAACCCTGCAACGCTTTATCGACAGTGGTTTGTGGGATGAAGCTCGTATTCTAATAGGTGACCAGCTGTGGGAGTCGGGTGTGAAAGCCCCCTTGCTCGACGGCATTTGCGTCAAGGAAGAAATTATTCATCATAATACCATCCGATATGTTCGAAGACACCTATAAAACCATTGCCGGACCGTCGGAAGGAATCTACCGTGAAAAGGGCAGTAAATTCATTGCCTTGGCTTTTCCTGTGGAAACAGAAGCAGAGATTAAGGAGAAGCTGGCCGAAATCCAGAAGCAGTATTTTGATGCCCGCCATCATTGTTATAGCTATATTTTGGGTCCCAATAAGGATGCATACCGCCTTAACGACAATGGAGAGCCGTCGGGCACGGCGGGAAGGCCTATCCATGGTCAGTTGTTGTCCAAAGATTTGACGAACACGCTGGTGATTGTGGTCCGCTATTTCGGGGGTATCAAGTTGGGGGTCAGTGGTTTGATTAATGCCTACAAAACTGCCGCCAAGGATGCTTTGGATAATGCTACGATTATTGAGAAAACAGTGGATGAAACCTACAAAGTCAGTTTTGATTACAGCGTGATGAATAGTGTGATGCAGCTGCTCAAAGATCCATATGTCAGTATTTTAGGTCAGGGTTATGAAGACCGTTATTTGATTACTTTTAAAATCAGAAGGCGTGAAGCAGACCGC
Organism: uncultured Bacteroidota bacterium; assembly: GCA_902802755.1. Classification (GTDB taxonomy): domain Bacteria; phylum Bacteroidota; class Bacteroidia; order Bacteroidales; family WCHB1-69; genus RUG11690. The sequence continues at coordinate 51,441 of CADCNH010000004.1, forward strand.
ATTGTCACAGCCTTGAAAAAAATCAACACGGTGACAGTGGAATAACTTACTTCCTCCTTTTCTGAGAAGGGGCATATCCCGTCTATACAATAAAATTATACATTGGTGTATAATTCGAGAAATTTTTCTATCTTTGCACGAAATTTTTTTCGAGTATTAAAATTTCACAATCATGTCATTTATTGAAGATAGAGTTCAGTTGGAAGGGTTGACTTTTGACGATGTTCTGCTTATACCCTCCTATTCCGAAGTATTACCCAAAGAGGTTTCTTTAACCACACAATTTACCCGTAACATTACGCTGAATACTCCATTTATTTCAGCGGCTATGGATACGGTGACCGAGGCGACGATGGCTATTGCTATTGCCCGTGAAGGTGGTATTGGTGTGATTCACAAGAATATGCCTATTGAGGAGCAAGCTAAGCAGGTGGCTTCGGTAAAACGTGCGGAAAATGGCATGATTAACAACCCCATTACGATTCTGCCGCATAAAACTGTAGGCGATGCCTTGTCGATTATGGCAGAATACAAAATCGGAGGTATTCCTGTGGTGACAGAGGAAAATGTTCTCATCGGTATTGTCACAAACCGTGACCTTCGTTTTGAGAAGGATTTCAACAAGCGTATCGACTTGGTGATGACGCGCGAGAATTTGATCACTACCTCCCGTTCCACCGACCTGAACAAGGCCGCTGACATTCTGCAGCAGTATAAAATCGAAAAGCTGCCTGTCATTGACGAAAAGGGTGTTTTACAGGGACTTATCACTTATAAAGATATCACCAAAGCTAAGGATAAACCTAACGCTTGCAAGGACTCTCAGGGTCGTTTGCGTGTGGCTGCCGGTATCGGTATTTCCAAAGAGACTTTACCCCGTGCAGAAGCGCTGATTGAGGCTGGCGTGGATGCCATTGTGCTCGATTCCGCTCATGGCCACTCCAAAGGCGTGTTGGATGCGCTGATAGAGGTAAGACGGCATTTCCCGAATGTGGACATTGTGGTGGGTAATATCGCTACTGGCGATGCCGCCCTGCGTTTGGTTCAGGCAGGTGCTGATGCTGTGAAAGTCGGTATCGGCCCGGGTTCCATCTGCACTACTCGTGTGGTGGCTGGTGTGGGTGTGCCCCAGCTGAGTGCCATTTACGCTGTATATAAGGCTTTGAAGGGCACTGGTGTTCCTTTGATTGCCGATGGTGGTATCCGTTATTCTGGCGACATTGTCAAGGCTTTGGCCGCTGGTGGCAGCAGTGTGATGTTAGGCGGTCTGTTGGCTGGTGTGGAAGAGTCACCCGGCGAAACCATCCTGTACAATGGTCGTAAATTCAAGGCCTATCGTGGTATGGGTTCGTTAGAGGCCATGCAGCGTGGTTCCAAGGACCGTTACCTGCAAAACGATGTGGATGATGTGAAGAAGTTGGTACCCGAAGGCATTTCCGGTCGTGTACCGTTCAAAGGCAACTTGTACGAGGTCATTTACCAGATGGCAGGTGGTTTACGTGCGGGTATGGGCTATTGTGGTGCCGAGAACATCGAGAAACTGCACGAGGCTCGCTTCTGCCGTATCAGCAATGCAGGCGTTTTGGAGAGCCATCCGCATGATGTGACCATCACCAGTGAGTCTCCGAATTACAGCAAAGGAAACTAGTTTTTCACTAAATATCAAAAAAAACGCACCGTTAAGGTGCGTTTTTTTTCTGTATTGTTAAAGTCTTTTATAAAGCTAAAGAACAAACTACAGTACTATTCAATTCAGAAATGTTACATCTTGCAATCGATCTGCTTAAGATCGGCTCCGATTGCTGCATAGTGTTGTTCCAATTCTTTATTTTTAGCGCCACATTCAGTGTGTGAGATTTTACCATAAGCGTATGACGATGATTGACCGTCTTTCAGTGTAACGGTGCAGTTGCATTCTTTGTGACAAGAGGTGAAGCCTAAAACCAAAGCTCCCATTGCTAAGATACATACTAACTTTTTCATAGTTTTCGTTTTTAAATTATTAATTGAATTAAGTTTGAAAGAATAATCGTAATTATAATGCGATTTCGGCTTTGAATTTGAGTCTGTCGGGATGACTTGCAATATAGTCAAGGAACTGGCTTTTTGAGGAAAATGTGTTCGTATTATCATCTTGGGTGTGTTGTTGAACACCATTTTTCGTGTAGTAGATAACGGGAAGACCTCCGAAAACTATAGTGCCGTCAGGAAGTTCACTTTCATTATAAGTGATGGTACCTTCGATTTTGGCGGTAAACGGAGATTTAACCTCAAAAGAAGTGGAAGCCCATCCGGGACTGACATTGGTTACATTTACCGTTTCCCCTTTGGCATTTACATAACTGAGATTGTAATGAAAACAAGAGGAGATTTGCTGGGGTGTCGGCATTCCTGTAGTGGGAAACATACTTGTTTCCATTTTATATTGGATTGGGATCGTTTTGTTAGAATTATTATTTTCTTTTTTGCAACTGGTGAAAGCAATTAATACACTCAAAACGATGGTGATTGATAACAGTACTTTTTTCATGTTTTTTTTATTTATGGTTGATTTTTATATTTCCCTGAAAGAAATTTTGTCTTTGGTGATAAATGCGCCGGGGAATTGTCCCTGAATCTTCATCAGGAAGCGATAGGCATCGATACGGTTCTTGAAATTGCCCACACGCACGCGGAATGTCGGTTCTGTGTAAGACAAATAAGCGGAAACATCGGGATAGGAACCTTTGAATTCATTATACACTTTTTGTGCCCCGTTTTTAGTGGAAACCGCTACCAGCTGTATGCGGTATCCTTCAATATATTTCACTGATTTCCATGCGTTTTCGTAAGCATTACTGATGCTGTCGATAACAGGTTCCTTATCGTAGCGGACTTGGATTTGTCCGAACAGCAAGGCATTCATGCCGAGGAGTATTAGGATGAGTACAAGGCGTTTCATCTCAAATTTTTTTGCAAAAATACACAAATTTCCCAAAATACATACAAATTGTGCTGAAGTCAAGAAAAAAGGGAGTACCTTCCGGCACCCCCTTGAATAATATCACATTGTAATGACTGATTTATCAATCTTTAACGCAGCGCAGTGAATTACCGTGGCTTTGAGCTGAATTTCCAATCGTATAACTAGTAGAATTATCTATATACAAAATCGTTGGAGTACCATTTGACCCAATGCCCCATAGTATAGTGTACTCTCCAAAACCTTGGTATATAGCTGCGTTTCCTGAAGGATACAATCTTCCGGCATATTTGGCTGCAAACCCAGTGGCAGATGTCAGGCTTGCTCCTGAATTCCTCAAAGCAGAAAAATCTGAATCAGTAGGAATATGCCAGCCTGTCGGGCAAATGCCCTTCATACCTTGAGTGGGAGTGGAAGCGCTGTTTGTGATAGCCTTCCAGTTATACAAATATCCGTATGTGCTCAAATTGGAGGAATTTCCTTTTGGATAATAACGATAAGCTGTTGTGGAGGATGGAGCAATAGTAGAATCCTTTAAAGTGCCTACAGGATAGCGCAAGTTCTCCGTCATCCAGCACTGGCTGCCGAATACCTTAATAGAATAGCTATTACCATTATTGTCCGATACCGTGGTGGCACGGCCGCAAGGACCTGCATCCTCCAACACGAATTTCAAAGCAAAACCAGCTTTAGTTACGGATACATCGCTCGTGAAATGAATGGTAAGGGCACCATCAGAAGATGTGGAGGTGTAAGCCGTTACTGTACCACCATTGGTACCAGTATACTGGGCCACACTACTTGCTGAGGCTGAAGTGTTTGTACCATTAAATACTTGTAAGACATCGTAGTCGGTTTCTATAGCATACGTGCCGGAAGCCAATTTCACTCTCTTGTTGATGGAAGAGGGCTTGACAATCAGATAACCATCCCAATTGTTGCCATAATTGCCATTAGGGCCGCCAGCATCATAAACCCAGACGGAGTCGGAAGATAGTGTAAGTGTTCTATCTCCAGTGGTAGGCACTGTCTGGACAACCGTAAAGTTGAGGTTGTTACTATAGGCTGTACCATTTATAGTGGTGGCAAAGGCGCGTACTGTGTAAGTGTAATTCATAGAGACGGAGAAGGTGAGGTCAAATGTGTTGGCACTGGTGTCCTTGGTAATGTAGGTGTTGTTGAGCGTTGGTGTGTTGGTGCCAGATACAAAGCAAATACCCTTGACTAACAGGTGCTCACCTTGGCCATTGACCGTCACTCTTACGGTTGCTTTGTTGTAGTTCATGGAAACAAGACTAACAGTAGCCGTAGGCAATGAACCCTGCTGATTGTTAATCTGCTGCTGTAAGCTGTCTATAGTCTCCTGCATCTGGTAAATTGTACCCTCGGCCATGTCACGCACGCAGCGTACGGAATATCCGTTTCCAACATGATAACTACTACTTGCATTTCTCAGCACATAATCATTGCACCATCTGAAAACATATACCACTGGAAGGGAAGAGCTTAGTGTTGAAGTCCAGAAATAGGTTTCCTCACCAGGTAAATAATTATAAAAGGGAGAATGGAAACCGGCCGGTCCAGCGTCGAAACCGGTAGCGTTGTTAGCAGATAAATTATAACCAGGGGTACAACTATTGCTTGTGAAGGATCTCCAGTTGGATTGCGAAGCCAAAGCTTTGGCTACATAGAATCTTTCACTGTTATTGCTATTGTTATAACCGCTGCATAAGTATAGACTGTTACTGCTCACGGAATTTAACATTTGTGACCATTCAGCATCACTCGGCACGTGCCAGTTGTCGGGACAAATACCTTGTACACCGCTGGGATTGTTATTGCTGCTTGATGCATCGTGCATCACAGCGGCTTTGTTGTATAAGTAGCCATAAATAGACAAATTGGCTTCGTTATTACCTGGATAGTAGCGGTATCCATAAGTTTCAGAAGAATCGCTCATCTCTCCTAACCAAATATGGGCTCCATCAGCATAAGTGGTAGTGCGAAGGTTCTCCTTCATCCAGCACTGGTTACCGATCTTCACGGTGTTGTAGCTGTTGCCGTCAATATCATACATCTTGGAGCTGCCACACAGGAACAAGGGATCGTCATTGTTCTGATCTTGCTGCTGCATCTCGTTGATTTGCTGCTGCATCTCGTTGATCTGTTGCTGCTGTTGGTTGATGGTCTGATTCTGATTGTCAATCGTCTGTTGCAACTGGCCTATGGTACCTTCAGCCACATCGCGCACGCAACGTACAGGATACAATAAAGCCTTATTCTCAATATTGTTGATATCGTCGATGTCAGCATCGTAAGCACTAAGCTTCAATGTATAGGCACCAGAAACCGAAGCACTCGATTGATCATTACCATAGTTGTACGACAAGGTAGAACTCCAGAAGTTTGTTCTTTGTTTAGGAGACAGTTGTGCATAAGTGAAAGAAGATGTGATTTGTGCATAACCGAATCCAATAGCGGAGAAACCGGAAGCATTGTTGTCAGAGAGATTATTACCAACAGCACATGTAATACTGTTGGTGTTCCAACTACCGGGAAGGTTGGAAGCCAGAGCCTTGGCAATGTCTCCTGTGTTGGTGCCACAATACATTTGGTTATTGACCAAGGTGTTTTTCAAGGTATTCCAATCAGTCCAATAATCAGGAATATGCCACCCGTCGGGACAGATACCTTGGTTTACAACACTACCCGCTTCATTCTGATTCCAGTTACCTACAGGACTTTGCTCGGAAGCTGTGGACAGGCCATACAAAGCGGCAGCCAAGTTATACACACCACTCTGGAATTCATTGCCTGAATCGGTATATGACATAAGATGATAGAGCGGTGTTGTTCCACTTGTATCGTGTGATAATATAGCACTACTTAAATTACTGATGGCGGTACCGTCAGGGAAGTGTGTGGTACGGAGGTTTTCCTTCATCCAGCACTGGTTGCCGATTTTCACGGTATTGTATGCGTTGCCGTCCACGTCGTATACTTTGGAGGTGCCGCAGGTGAAGGTGATATCGTTGTTACCCGTGCCGGCATTGGCCTGTGTATTGGCCAGCTCGTTCTCCAGACTGTCGATACGGTTGTTGAGTGTGCCCATGCTATTGTTAATCATTGCCTGAACATCGGCAGCGGTAAGGAATCCGCTCAAGTCGGGCGTCGTGAGATTGATAGTCTGGTTGTCGCAGGCGTTAGCAGAGAAGGTACCCACCGGCTCGTTGTTCTGCATAATGGTGAGCACACCGTCGCACACAGTAGGACTTTGGTTTTCACCTTCGTCGCCGTTGTCGGCAGTCTCAGCAATGTCGCGCACGCAACGGACAGACATACCCCAAGTGTTGAAACTATAACTGATTCCAAAATTTGGATTAGCATAATTAATGATAACAGTCCATATACGACCTGCAATTTCCGGATATAAAGTTGTGCTGCTGAAGTATGCGTTTGTATTATGGATTGACGAAGTTCCTCCATTATTGAATCCTGCCGGCAATGCAGAAAATCCAGTAGCATTATTTTCAGAAACATTATATCCAACATTACAATTATCTGCATAAGAGGTAGGAATGTTGGTATTCCATGCTGTGGCAGCGGCCAATGCTTTAGCAGTATAATTGGGTTCGCCGCAACCGTATTCGCTGACACTGTGTACATAGTCTTTCAAGAGTGTCCACTCGCCGTGACTGGGGACGTGCCATCCTACAGGACAAATACCCTGAACACCGCTGGGAACCGCATCACTACTGGATTCATTGTTCATCGCGGCTATCCAATTATAGAGATAGCCGTATGTGGCAACAGAATCTACACCTTGTTCTGGGTTGAAACGACAACGTTGGGTTGACGTAATTGACATGTTTCCGTATGGAATATCCGTTCCGTCGCTGTAATGTGTAGATCGGATATTCTCCTTCATCCAGCATTGGGTACCAATCTTGACAGTGTTGTATGTATTACCGTCATAGTCTTTCACCTTGGAAGTACCGCAGGTGAAGGTGGCATCTTGGATATCATTCATCGTATTTTGCATATCAGCTATCACATTTTGCAAGCTGTCGATTTGATTTTGCATGCCAGTGATGTCAGGAACAACAGGGCTCACAATGTTGACTGTTCGATTTTCACTTTGGTTAGCGGTGAAGGTACCTACAGTCTGGCCATCCTGCTGGATGGTGAGTGTGGCGTTGTTCACTGTCGGGAGATCTTCAGATGTAATATATCCCGCGTCGTTTTGGAATTCACTTACGTTGGAAGGTACTGTCGGAAGATCTTGAGATGTAATATATCCCGCATCGTTTTGGAATTCACTCACGTTGGAGGGTACTGTCGGAATGGTGGGTGCTCCGTTCAAATCGCTGTAATTGCCCGTAAAGGCCACGGTGGCCAGGCTGTCGTGCAGGTTAAGACTTGTCTCTTCATCCTGCGGGTCACGGAGGCAACGAATGGAATAGCCGTTGGCAGCACAATTTTCTGTGTGACGGACATTGTTTATATAATATGAATGATGCTCTTTAAACACCACTGGTTGAGCTGGTAACATTGTTATGGAGCAGTAACCCTTGGTATATTGATTGTCATCATATGTGGCACTCCAGAAACCAACAGAATAAGACTCAAAGATACCACCGTTCCAAAAATAATTACCTGCGGGGAAAGCTGAGAAACCCGTGGCATTGTTGGTGGAAAGATCATGAGCCACCGCACAAGGAGAATAACTGGTAGATGTATATTGCCAACCAGTGTTCGATGCTAAAGCCTTGGCCACGTATGTGGCATCACCATCACAAGCGTACTGGCTTTGACTTCCCACATAGTCAAGAAGCTGAATCCATTCTGCTTCGCTCGGCACGTGCCAGCCCGTAGGACAGATACCTTGTACCCCACTTGGGATAGCATTGCTGTATACAGCCCCATTCATAACCGCAGGCCAGTTGTATAGGTATCCACGCTCTGTCAATGACAAGTTGCAATCAGTGTTATCATAGTAATGGGGATTCGTGGTACTGGTATCTGTGCCAGCGGATATTTCCGTACCATCTGCATGGTGTGTGGTTCTTAGGTTCTCTTTGGTCCAGCACTGAGTGCCAATCTTGACGGTGTTATATGTATTGCCGTCATAGTCTTTCACTTTGGAAACACCGCAGATAAAGTTGACGCCATTCATTTCATCCATGTAATCTTGCATTTCATTCAGCAAATTCTGCAGACTATCGATTTGGTTTTGGAGAGAGCCCAACTGATCCTCAGTATTCTGCATCTGGTCGCTAATGCATCGTATGGAAAGACCTCGTTCTTGATTTTCATAACTTATGACGGCTTTAGTCCAAGCATAGTAAAACTCAAAAGTATAAGCTCTGTTCAAATTAGCGCCGACAGTTTTCCAACTGGAAGAACTCCAGAAATATGCATAAGCACCAAAACTACTATAATAATTGTGATTAAAATAGCCAGTAGGCAGAGCTGTGAATCCAGTTGCATTGTTGGAACTTTGATCATTACCTACATTGCATTCTTGCGAATAGTTGGTCCATCCTGTATTCGAAGCCAAAGCTTTTGCTATATTTTCATTGGAAGAGCCACATATATATTCATTTTGATTGCTTACATAGTTAATAAGAACATTAAATTCTGCCTTACTGGGCAAATGCCAACCTGTGGGACAAATACCTTGCACTCCACTTGGGTCTGCAACACTGGGAGTAGCATTGTTCATGGCTGCCATCCAGTTATAAAGATAACCGTGTGTAGCCACATTTTCAACCTTATTACGAGGATAATAGCGATAAGCAGTGGTAGTTGATGTGTCAGTGCCAAGAGCAATTTCCGTTCCGTTGCTATAGTGAGTGGTACGCAGGTTTTCTTTCATCCAGCATTGGTCTCCAAGTCTAAGTGTATTATATACATTTCCGTCATAGTCGGTTACCGTTGCAGGGCATACACCCTGATTATTATTATCCGACGTTCCCTGTTGATTTGTACCAGATGCTTCATCCCGGACACAACGAACGGAAAGACCATTTGTTTTTTTATTATATGTCATTTGCGGTTCAAAAGAATTTGCATATAATTGGAAACTACTTGCATTAGCAACATTTTCTCTTTCCGTCGCACCCCATATATATGCATATCCACCTGTTTGACCTATTGTTTTTGTACCTGCTGCTCTGGCTGAAAAACCTGTAGCGTTATTGGTGGACATATTATTTCCCACTACACATTCATTATTTACGTTCCACCATCCTACGGTGTCTGCCAAGGCTTTGCCGTATGCTGTACCATAGTTGTTGCATAAATATTCGTTTTGGCTGCTTACATAATCAATAAGTTGGTTCCATTCTGACTCACTTGGTACGTGCCATCCCGTGGGACAAATACCTTGTACTCCACTAGGATTCGCACTGCTGGAAGAGTTACCCCTCATGGTTGCCGCCCAGTTATATAAACGACCGTAAAGAGAAGCATTACCAAGAACATAATGATAAGCTACAGTGGAAGAGGTATCGTTGTTTCCTGCAGCGATTTCAGTACCATCGCTATAGTGTGTGGTTTTCAAGTTCTCCTTGGTCCAACATTGGTTACCAATCTTCACCGTATTATAAACGTTACCATCGTAGTCCTTTATGGTGGAAGTACCACATACAAAACCAACAGCATCTATTTGGTTTTGCATATTGGCCATCACCTCCTGCAAACTGTCAATCTGGTGCTGCAGGCCCGTGATGTCGGGAACAACAGGGCTCACGATGTTGACCGTCTGGTCCTCACCCTGGTTAGCAGTGAAGGTGCCTACAGTTTGGCCATCCTGTTGGATGGTGAGTGTGGCATTGTTCACTGCCGGGAGATCTTGGGATGTAATATATCCTGCATCATTCTGGAATGCACTCACGTTGGAAGGTACAGTTGGGATGGTGGGCTGGTTAATCAAGTCGTTGTAGTCGCCAGAAGTGGCAACGGGTTTGAGATCCGGTTTGTTAAGAATCATCTGTGTGCCGCTGGTGGCATTCCAGTCGGCAGGTAATTGCGTGATTTCACCGCTGGTGGTCGGGATGGTATAGGTATGTGTACCCGTTCCATCAGTCACGTGAATAAGGACATTGGAGCCGTTGCCTTCGGCCGTTACAGTCGGAGATACACCATCCTGTCCGTTTTCTCCGTTGGTGATGGTAAATGTGGATGTGGTTCCATCGGTATAAGTAATAGTGTATGTATCTACGGAACCCGCTGTGCTGGTCTTAGCAACAGAAGAGATGCCATTTCCGACAGGACCTTGGGGACCTTGCTCACCTTGGAGACCTTGCGGACCAGTTTCACCTTGAGGACCTTGTGGACCGACAGGACCTTGCACACCTTGTATACCTTGTTCGCCCTGAGGACCTTGTGGACCTTGCGGACCTGTCTCACCTTGTAAACCTTGCAAACCTTGTTCACCTTGAGGACCAGCGGGACCTTGTTCACCTGCGGCACCATTGGTTACCGTGAACATGCTGGTGGTGCCATCAGTATAATATATTGTATACACGTCTTGTAAACCACTGGTCACTGGACCTGTGATTTCTTGAATGCCGCGACCATCATTGCCGCCACCGGTACCGCCAGAAGGCAATGTTACGGTGTTACCACCAGAAATGGTCAACTGGTTACCAGAAATGGTCAACGTCTGGTTTGTGCCCTGACCATCCACACCGTTGGTTACCGTGAAAGTGCTGGTGGTGTTATCTGTATAATTGATGGTATAGGTATCCACATTGCCATTGGAACTTGTCTGGGTGATGGAGACAATGCCCTTGCCAGCAGGACCTTGCAAACCCTGTTCACCCTGTGGACCTTGCGGACCAGTCTCACCTTGCAGACCTTGTTCACCCTGTGGACCTTGCGGACCAGTCTCGCCTTGCAAACCCTGTTCTCCTTGGGGACCTACAGGACCTTGCTGGCCGTTGTGCACTATGAAAGTATGAGGGCCATACTTGTCGGTGATAGTCACTACTGTGCTGTCACCAGCTGTGATGGCTTCCACTACGGGTGAATAGCCATCCACACCGTTGGTACCATTTGCACCGTCAGCGCCTTTCAAGGAGTTGAGGAAGTCGGTCACTGTGCCGGTATTGCCAGCCGCCAACCATAAGTCGTAAGCGGAGGCACCATCCTGACCATCTTCTCCATTAGTACCGTTGGTGCCATTTGCACCGTCAGCGCCTTTCAAAGAGTTGAGGAAGTCGGTCACTGTGCCGGTATTGCCAGCCGCCAACCACAAGTCGTAAGCGGAAGCACCATCAGCACCATCTTCTCCATTAGTACCGTTAGTACCATTTGCACCGTCAGTGCCTTTCAAAGAGTTGAGGAAGTCGGTCACTGTGCCGATATTGCCAGCCGCCAACCACAAGTCGTAAGCGGAAGCGCCATCAGCACCATCTTCTCCATTAGTACCGTTGGTACCATTTGCACCGTCAGCACCTTTCAAAGAGTTGAGGAAGTCGGTCACTGTGCCAGTATTGCCAGCCGCCAACCACAAGTCGTAAGCGGAAGCGCCATCAGCACCATCTTCACCATTAGTACCGTTGGTACCATTTGCGCCGTCAGCACCTTTCAAAGAGTTGAGGAAGTCGGTCACTGTGCCGGTATTGCCGGCAGCCAACCACAAGTCGTAAGCGGAAGCGCCATCAGCACCATCTTCTCCATTAGTACCGTTGGTACCATTGGCACCGTCAGCGCCTTTCAAAGAGTTGAGGAAGTCGGTCACTGTGCCGGTATTGCCAGCCGCCAACCATAAGTCGTAAGCGGAGGCACCATCCTGACCATTTTCTCCATTAGTACCATTTGTGCCATTTGCACCGTCAGCGCCTTTCAAAGAGTTGAGGAAGTCGGCCACTGTGCCAGTATTGCCCGCAGCCAACCATAAGTCGTAAGCGGAAGCGCCATCCTGACCATCGCTACCATCTTGTCCGTTTGTTCCGTTGGCACCATTCTGAATGGTGAAGGAGTGCGGACCGGTTGCATCGGTAATGGTCACTTGTGTTCCACCTTCTACAGATGTTGTAGTCACAACAGGAGAGAAGCCGTCAGCACCATCCTGACCATCTTGTCCGGGAGCACCCGGAGGGCCTTGCGGTCCAGGAGAGCCTTGACGGAGGAAGAAAGTTTGCGGGGTACCACCAGGCTGAGTGATGGTAACCACATAACCACTGTCGGTCGGGATAATGGCAAAGGCGGGAATATTGCCAGCATGGCTTGCATACAAAGCATACGGTACACTCAGCAGCTGCTGAATACCCGCAATACTGTAGTTAAAACCACCTTCCGGGTCAATTTCGGATTTCAGGAAGAAGGGACCATTGCCCCAGTTAATACTGGAGAAGTTGCCTGACACAGGAGTACCGTTACCAACCTCCACAGTCATCAAACCATTGGCGTTGGTTTGTGTAGTATGGGTCTCCATATACACGGGGGTTCCACTTTCATTTCCTTGCAAAATGGTTATCTGCACGGAAACATTCTGATTGATGACCAAACTGTTGTTCGTATTACGAACCACTGCCTGATAACTCATCTTTTGGGGTGACTGGGCCAGCAATGCGGCCATTGAAATCACCATTGCAAACAAAAAGAGTATAAGTTTTCTCATGGCAAATGTTTTTGAAAATAAATTTTGTTTCACGTTTTGTTTTACAGATGCACAAGGGCTTACCCTAACAACTATTGATTGTTAGTCGTTTACAGACTGTTTTTCACCACCTTGAAGGTTTTGAGCAGTGTTTTGTTGTCCACAATACGCAAATGATAGGTGGCTGCCGCATAGTCGGAAAAATCTATTTCGGTATCCAAATCTTTCACAATAAATGATTTAACCAACTTTCCATTAAAATCGTAAAGCTGGGCTGTTAAGCCGTAGGATGGAATATCGTATTTCCTGATGCTTAACAGAACCTTGCTGGTGGTGGGGTTAGGATAAAGTATGGCTTCCAGGGTTATGTTGGGATAACTGTTGATGCCCACCTCCTGGATTTCGAAGGGCTGTTGAACACCTTCAATGATGTATTGGCCACTGCCTTCCACTTTCTGATCTGCTATCTGGCCTACGGTGTAGGTTACTGTACCGCCGCTACCTGTTGCACTACCGCCTGTGGTTACCACAGCGGATTGTCCGAACGCTGATAACGACAAAAAACTAATGGTAAAAAATGTAAATAAAAATTTCTTCATATCAATAAGGGTTTAATTAAACTTTTTTCTTACAAAATACTATAAATTCCATGCAAATATAGAATTTTTTTTAAATGAAACATCAATTGTTGATAACTTTTTTTAAGAAATCTTGTTTTTTTGCAAAAAAAAAGAGGGAAACATATGTTTCCCTCTTTTTTTAAAAACTACCTCTTTATGAGGTGTTTATTCAAGAATTATTTCTTTTCGCAGGGTTTCTGACCGTCTTTGCAGCAACCTTCGCCTTCTTTATTGCAGCAACCTTCTTTAGCTTCTTTGCAGCATTTGTGGCCTTTGCAGCAGGGAGCGTTCTCATCGAAGAAAGCTTTTTGCTCTTCAATGGTCATATTGTCCCAGTTAGCCATAACTTTTTCGATTTCAGCTTTCTTAGCTTCACATTCGGCTTTCTTGGCTTCACATTCAGCTTTCTTAGCTTCGCATTCGGGTTTGTTAGCTTCACATTCAGCTTTGTGGGCTTCGCATTCAGCCATTCTCTTGTCGAAGCATTCTTTTGCTTTGGCAATCAGTTCGGCTTTTCTTTCTTCGGTCTGGTTTTCCCAGTTTTCCCAGTCAGCTTTGAATGCTTTCTGTTCTTCTGTCATTTGGCAGCAGTGTTGTTCTTCAGCGGCAACTTCTGTGTTTTCTTCGGTAGCAACGGTTTCTTCAGCGGGTTTGTTGTTGCATGAAACGAAAACGAAGCATGCGGCTGCAATTAATAACATTAATTTTTTCATTGTTTTTTCTGTTTTTTTGTGTGAATAATAAATTTATTTATGTTCAAATTTTGAGGTTGCAAAAATACAATTTTTTTTTATCTTTGCATCCTCAAAAATACAAAAAATTTTAACCCCTTAAATAGTTCAAATTTATGCAGAAAAAAGGTAACAAATACGGTACACACCGTGTCATCGAACCCAAGGGTGTTCTTCCACAACCCGCTAACAAATTGGATAACAACATGGATGAAATCTGGGACAATGAGATTCTCATTGACGTTCAAACCCTGAACATCGACTCTGCCAGTTTCACCGATATTCACAATTATGCCAAACAGCAAGCAGGTGAGGGCGCTTCAGAAGAAAAAGTGATGGAAGAGGTGAAGAAAGAGATGCTTCTCAATGTTGAATTACAAGGCAAACACCGTAACCGTCGTACTGGTTCTGGCGGTATGCTTCTCGGTAAAGTGGAGAAAATCGGTGATGCTCTGAAAGGCAAAATCGATCTCAAGGAAGGTGACCGTATCGCTACTTTGGTGAGCCTTTCGTTAACTCCGCTGCGTATTGACGAGATTTTGGAAATCCGTCCCGATGTTGACCAAGTTGACATCAAGGGTAAGGCTATCCTTTTCGAGAGCGGTATCTATGCCAAGATTCCGACCGATATGCCTGAGAAACTCGCTTTGAGTGCATTGGATGTTGCCGGTGCCCCCGCTCAAACCGCTAAATTGTGCCAATATGGCCAGACCGTTGTTATCCTCGGTGCTGGTGGCAAGAGTGGTATGCTTTGCTGCTACGAGGCTAAGAAGCGTGTTGGTGTAACTGGTAAGGTAATCGGTATCGCCAACAGCCCGAAGTCAACCCAGCGTATCAAAGACCTCGGTTTCTGCGACATCGTGGAATCCGCTGCAGGTATGACTCCTGTTCAGGTTTACGAATTGGTTGAAAGACTGACCAATGGTAAAATGGCCGATGTGACCATCAACTGCGTCAATGTTCCCGATCAGGAAATGACCGCTGTGCTTTGCACTAAAGACGATGGTATCGTTTACTTCTTCTCTATGGCTACCAGCTTCACCAAAGCTAGCCTCGGTGCTGAAGGTATTGGCAGCGATGTGAACATGATTATGGGTAACGGCTATACCAAAGGCCATGCTGAATTCACTTTGCAGGAACTGCGTGAAAGTCCCGAATTGAGAAAGATTTTTGAAGAATTATATGCATAATTCTTATTTCGTATTCAAAAACAGGGCTGCCATTAGGTAGCCCTGTTTTTTTATAGTCGCTTCAGCCGCAGTAGCTCCCGCAAGCGTACAATGTAGATGCGTGACACACAGAATTGCTCACCTTGAATAAAAACCTGCTGGTTCTGGAAGCTGTTGATTTTGGTGTAATTCACCACCACGGATTTGTTTACCCTGGCAAATTTTTGCGGCGGTAGCATGTTGAAAAATTTCTTCAGGGTAGATCGGTAATAAAAACTTTTTCCATCTATCATTTTGATTTGAAGAGTGTTGCCTACATTCTTTATGTATAACACTTCGTCAAATACTATCTTATAAGAGATTTTGCCGTTTTTGAGGAACATCTGCTCTTCGTTCCGCACAGGCTCATTCATCTCGTATTTTGTATCTTTTTCTGAAACTATAGGACTTATTTCCGTAGGGATTCTGTAGGTGTTGGCAATCTTGAACACCTTACCGAGCACATCACACAGGTTCTGTTCCTGAATGGGGGTGGTCAGCACGTCAAAATACAAGTTGCGTTTCCTTTTGTCTGATGGCAATGTTTTATTATCAATGATGATGACAAAAGGAGGTTGATAGATGTTTTGTAATATCTCACAGTATTTTGAACTTATGAACAGTATGTCCGTTGGCTTTTGATGTATTTTCTCCACAAGTTCCAAGTAGTTTCTCAATACATGCAGCACATTGATGCTGGTGGTCTTTCTGATGTTTTCAACAAGTTGAGATTCGGCAAGTTTGTCGTCAACAAAAATAGAACATGTTAGTGAATTCATGTTTATAGCGTCAATTTTTTCTAAATATTTATCGGCAAATATATAAATTTAATGCTTTGGTATAACAAAAAATCAAAATAAAGTGTTGAATTTGTTATTTTTGTTGAAAAATTTACAGCTTTTGTTATATAAAAAACAAAAATCAAATAAAAATCCGCTTTTTAGATAATAATTAATACAAAATATGAAGGATTAACATGTTTTATATTATTGCTTGTTGTTTTTTTAGGAGGTGGTAAAAGCTAAATTGTATAATAAATAGAAAAAATAAACCCCCACTGTCGTAAAAAAACAGCGGGGGATAACCAAATCTATAAAATGGAAAAAGTGTCTTAATCGGGAATGTCCTTAAAGAAATCGGACATATCATTATCAAGTTCGTAGGCACGGCTGTTCTGCATATCAAAGTCCTCTTGGCGTTTGTTTCTCAGAATGGCCGGAGTATTCACCAAGTCGTTGAAGAAATCATTGTTTTCGTATTGGGACTCGGCATTTCCAATGCGTTGCGGACCATATTGTTGCATGCGGGCTTCGCCGGAAAAGACGGGCTCGCCACTCATCACGGGCTCAAAAATGTTGTTTTGGGCGGTTTCTGATTGTGTGACGGGACGTTGCTCTGTTGCAAAGGTATTCTGGTCCTGCATGTTGAAGAAATCATCCTGTATATCAGTTTGATTTTCTGTTTTTTTGTCACCCAAAAGATCGCTCATGTCATTCTCGCCGAAGGGCCATGTGGGATCTTTTTCAAGGTCAATCTTTGTTTCTTTTTCAACCATCTGGTTGTTGTGTTCGTAATTGGTGACAATAACAGACAAGCGGATTTTGTCGCCCAGATTTGGATCTTTGGCACGGCCCCAGATAACATCGGACTCACTGGTTTTAAGCTTGTTGAATTTCTCTGTAAGGGCTTCCAATTCAGATATTTTCAATGCTTTTTCAGGACCATAGCTGATGAAGAAGAGAAAGTTTTGTGCTTTGGTGATCACGTCATCGCTTATCAGCGGACAGGCGAGGGCGTCTTCCACCACCTTATCGATACGATTGTCGCCACCAGCTTCTGCCAAGCCCAGCATGGCGTGACCGCTTTCTTTCATGATGGTCTTGATGTCGTTGAAGTCGATGTTCTGGTCGGCATTGACAGTGATCAGTTCGGCGATACATTTGACGGCGTTTTTCAGCACATCGTCAGCGTAGGCGAAACCGGCATCAACATCCTCATCGTTATAATATTTCATGATATTCTGATTCTTCACGACAATCAGAGAATCGACATATTTCTCCAGTTCCGCAATACCGTTTTGGGCATATTTTTCTCGTACCGCACCTTCAAATTTGAAGGGGAAGGTCACTACGCCGATGGTCAGGATACCCATATCGTTGGCGACTTTGGCCACTACTGGGGCGGCACCCGTACCTGTACCTTTACCCATGCCTGCGGTGATAAAGAGCATTTGTGTTTCCTCACCGATAAACTCTTTGATTTTATCGATACTTTTTTCAGCCAATTCGCGGCCTACTTCGGGTTTGGCTCCTGCACCTAATCCGGTATCACCCAAAACTAATTTTGAGGGAACCACATTCTTGTGCAGTGCTTGGGCATCTGTGTTGCAAATCAGGAAGTCAACGCCCACAATACCTTCGCTGTACATGTGTTTCACGGCGTTGCTACCGCCACCACCCACACCAATTACTTTGATGATGGAGGTGTTTTGCTTGGTGCCATAATCTGGTGTAAAATCAATTCTGTCTCTCATGTTATATTTTGTTTTATTTATTATCTTTAATAGTTTATTGCCGTTATTGTTAAGCTTATTATGAGGTCTTGTCTACCAGTCCTTCGAAGAAGTCTTGGACTTTTTTCATGATAAAATTGGAACCCCAGGGTTTGGGGTCCGTATTTTTGGGTTTGTTGGTGTTTTTCCCTTCGTTTCCGAGCTTTTTGCCGCTGTTGTCGGGTTTGGGATTGTCGGGTTTGGGATTTGTTTTTCTTTCTTCTACCACGGGTTTTTCCTCTTGTTCCGTCTCCAGTGCGTATTCCTTTTTGTTGATACCATACTTCAGCAAGCCCAGTGCGGTAGAGTACATGGGGTGTTTCAGGTCGTTGGGGATATTACGCACAAAGCCGAATTCGGGGATGCCGATGCGGACAGGTTTCTGCAGGGTGTATTGGCACAACTCTTTGATATGTTTGAGTGTTGCGCCGCCACCGGTGAGCACCACTCCCGCTCTTAGTTTGTCGGCATAGCCGGAGCTGTCTATTTCACGTTTCACCTGGTCGAGAATGTCGTTCTGCACGCGCATGTTGATGATTTTGGCCAGATGTGTTTCATTGATTTGTCGCGGTTGCACAGCATGGAACTGGGGCAGGGTGATATAATGGTTAGAGTTGCTTTTTTCGACGATGCAAGTGCCGCAGGTAGTCTTCAGTTTTTCAGCCAGTTCTTCTGTGATCTGACATACAGTAGCGATGTCGCGGGTGATAATGCTGCCGCCGATAGGAATCACTTTTGTGAACACGGGGTTTCCTTCGCAGTAGATGGCCAGATCGGTGGTGCCGCCACCGATGTCTACCAATGCCACACCTTGTTTCTTTTCCTCTTCGCTAAGGCAGGATAAACCTGATGCGATGGGTTCCAGGATGATGTCTTCAGCTTTCAAACCTGCGCTTTCCACGCACATCAGTATCTTTTTGATTTCGCTCTCATTACCGGTGATCAATTGGAAATAGCCTTCGATCAATTCTCCCAGCATGCCTACGGGTTCGTTGGTGTCCATCTCTCTGTCAATGACATAATGCTGGGGGATAACCGTGATGATGCGTTCTCCTGAAGGCACCGAGATGTTGTACAGATCGTTCAGCATGCGGTCAATCTCTTCTTGTCTGATGACAAAATCCTTGCCGTTGATGCGTGTCAGCACATGTTTGTATTCGATGCTTTTGATATGGCGTCCGGCAATGCCCACAAAAACGTTGCGTACCTTGAAGCAGTCGGTGCGGTTTTCGGCCTGCTCTTTGGAAATGTTGATGCCATCCACGGTTTTGTTGATGTTGTATATCAAACCGTGTTGTACACCCGTAGATTCTCCGCGTCCGTGGCCGATAATGTCAATCTTATCGTCACTCTTATAGCCGATGATGGTGGCTATTTTTGTGGTTCCTATGTCGAGGCCGACTACGAGGTCGGGCATATCCGTCATCTGGTCTTCTGTTTTCATGCCTTGTTATTTTTTCTTAGCTATCACCCGGTTTTTATATCTCACATCCAAGGTGGAATATTGGTCCATACCCATATAGGCCAGTCCCTGTTGGTATGTTTGTTGTAAATTGAAAAGTTTTTCCTCCATGTTTTTGTCTGTCCCGAAAAGAATCTTATGTCGGCCTATGGTCGGCACCAGCACCACTTCATTGTTGTTCTGCACATACAGTTGTCTGAACTGTGCGCGGTAGAAGTCGTTGCTGTGCATGTAAGAGGCTATCTTGAACACGCGGTGAAGATTGCTTTGGCTATCTTTCACATTCTTTCCATTGGCAAAGGCATCGGTGATTTTGCCATTGACGACAGCCACATTTTCCTTTACCGCAAGGGAGAAAGGAAGCATGTATCCATCCTCATCCACAAAATACTGATGGCCTGTCTGGGTATATACGTGGAGTAAAATATTTTTCAGGGTTACAACAATTCTCAATTTGGTGCTTGAAAAGCGAACTTCGTTTACCGTTTTGATGTAGGGGTTCTGTTTCAATAGCTCCGCAATTTGCTCCAAATCAATGTCTTTCATCGGAATGCCGATGGTTTTGACGGGGGTGGTTTCAATCATCTGACGGATATCGTCCTGATTGATAGTGGGATAATTGCCGTCGTATTTCACCGTCAAATCATAACCGGAACAGGGGCGTTTCGGCATATTGACAGCTGCAAAAACTATGCCTGTCACGACGGCCAGGCACAGTATAACAGCGGAAATAAAACGGAATATTTTCATTTATATCTGATTCTTATGGATAGCGTACAAAATTATAACTTTATTTTACGCTAATTTTACAAAGAATATAGATATAATAAACAGGCAAATGTTAATATGCAAAATGGATAAACATACTTATTTTGCGGGATATGGGATGACAATGTCATCGCAGTATTCGCAGCGGTATGAGCGTTTGTCTTTATCCACCAGATGGAAAACATGGTCAAAATAGTGTTCTACGGAGGTAACACAGCGCGGATTCTTACATTTGATGATGTTGCGCACCACCTGAGGAACTTCCAGTTTCACTTTTTTTACGGTTTTGCCGTTGTCAATGATATTCACAGTGATATTGGGGTCGATAAGGCCTAAGAAGGTATAATCAATGTCAATGACATTATTGATTTTGATAATATCTTTTTTGCCCATTTTCTCACTGTAGGCGTTTGTGATAAGCGCCACATTGTATTCGGCCTTGTCGAGATTCAGATAATTATAAACTTTGAAGCCGAAGCCTGCCTTGATATGGTCGATGACAATACCTTTGTCTATACTTGTGATTTCT
Source organism: uncultured Bacteroidota bacterium (assembly GCA_902802755.1). GTDB lineage: Bacteria > Bacteroidota > Bacteroidia > Bacteroidales > WCHB1-69 > RUG11690. The sequence continues at coordinate 71,882 of CADCNH010000004.1, forward strand.
AACATGACTTTCTTTTTAATAAATTCCTAAAAGTTTCAATATCAGAGCCATACGGACATACATGCCGTTTTTGGCCTGGGCAAAATACTGTGCACGCGGGTCTGCGTCAACTTCCACGCTGATTTCGTTGACACGCGGGAGGGGATGCAATACATAGGTGTCGGGACGGGCATACGCCATTTTCTCCATATCCAAGATGAAGCGGTCTTTCAAGCGGATGTAGTCTTCTTCGTTGAAGAAGCGTTCACGCTGCACACGGGTCATGTATAAGAAATCCAACTGGCCCATATAAGGTTCCATTTCCTGAACTTCCTGGAACGGAATGCCTTTTTTCTTGATGACTTCCTCGCGGATGTATTCGGGAACTCTCAATTCTTCGGGGGAAATCAGAATGAATTTCACGCCTTCGTAATTGCTGAGGAATTTGATCAATGAGTGCACGGTTCTGCCGAACTTGAGGTCACCGCAAAAACCGTAAGTTTTGTTTTCCACATTGCCTCTCAGACGCTCGATGGTCAATATGTCGGTCAGCGTTTGGGTAGGGTGCTGGTGACCACCGTCGCCGGCATTGATGAGGGGCATGTGAATGTAATGGCTGGCTACACGGGGAGCACCTTCCTTGGGATGTCTCATGGCAGCGATATCCGCATAACATTCGATGGTGCGGATGGTGTCGGCAATGCTTTCACCTTTGGCGGTGGAACTGGAATTCGGCTCGGAAAAGCCGATCACTTTTCCGCCTAAACGCAGCATGGCTGCCTCAAAGCTGAAACGTGTACGTGTGCTCGGTTCATAAAAAAGAGTTGCCAAGATTTTACCCTCACAACTCTTACTGAACTTTTCTGGATCTGCAACGATTTGATGTGCCAAATCAAATATTTCACGAAATTCTTCGCGCGTGAAATCCGAAGGGTCTATAAGGCATCTGTTTTTTAACACTATAAGGTCCTCCTTTGATTATAAAAGTTATTATTTTGAAAATTTAAATTCATGATGGGAATATTTGTGCAAAAATACGAAATTTTTTTTTTGATTTTTATGGTGGGGAATTTTTTTTCGTTAAAGTGTGGAGGCGTGGAGACGCTCACTTCGTTCGCTTGTGGAGACAGAATTCCTTATCGTCTTGACGAATGAGCGTAGTGAATGACTTGACGCCTTAACGTCTTAACGCAGACCCACGACCGCCTGCTTGCTTCGTTTTTTGCCCGACAAATTCCAGTATTGCATTCGGACAATATACAAGTCTGGCGGGGTCAAATGTCCGTTCTCATCTGTTCCATCCCATAAATAACGGGCTTTTCCACCACATACTTCATTATGTGCCAGTTTTTTTATCAGCAGCCCGTTCCGGTGATAAATTGCTATAGTCACTCGGTTTTCCGCATCTTGAAATTGGCAGTATATTTCCGCAAAGTCTTCAAAGCCGTCGTTGTCGGGAGAAAAAATGGCGGGTTCTATACGCAATACATCCTCAGAAGATAACATTTCGGCAGCTTGGGAGTTGGGAAAACCAGGAGTGCCGAAACCTACATGGGCTGCTGCTGATTTCCAATTGTTGTCATCTTGTGTGTCTCCTTCATAATGAACTCTTTCCAAAGAAACGCCATCAGTGGAAATGAGCATGGAATAGTGCATGTCCTCGTTGTATTGAAAACGGTCAATAGCTTGCAAAGCCAAATCTGTAAGGTGTACCACCCCTTCCGCATTGGGAAAGGCGGGCAAAGAGTCACACGACAAAAGATTTTGAGGGTATAACGGATGATATTGCTCTTCTGTGAGTCGCCGATTTTTACAAAGAGCGACCATTTGTTGGGGAAAGAGTTGATAACCTTGACTGACCGCTATGGCTGTTTTCTCTGGAAAATCCATGCCACCACTGCCTAATTTTATTTTCTTTAAATCGATGATTTTGGAAGAGCGATTGTAAATTTCAATAAAATCAGCATCTTCATTATTTAGGGGATTAGTTAAAACCTCATTGATAATCAAATCTTTATACCATGGGTTTTGGTCCAAACCAAAGGAAAGGATTTGCCCATTGACTGCACACTGTCCGGCACAGTCGCAAATGTTTCCGCAAAGGGTTAATTGGTAAACTATTCCGGCCTGCAAGGCTTGGTCAAACCGGATGTCAAGGGCATTGTTGTAGGGATTGACAGGCTTAATGTCAGTAATGTTCAGATTATGGTCCAAGGCAAAAACAGGTATGTCGGATGGCAAAAAAATGGGCTCGGAAAAATGTACCTGTAGCAAGTTGGTGTCTAAGACTGTGGCCGAAAGCATCACGGGTGCCTCATAATCGCTGTTTTCACGGGCAATGGAGTTGGCTCGTCCCGGAGTGCCGCCTCTCGTGTCGGTCGAGGAGTCCCAGTTTTCCCCATCTGCGCAAGGATTCTGGGTGTCCATCATCTCCAAAGACCAGCCGCCTTCCCTTTTGATGCCGTTGCGATGCCAGCTGTTTTTGAATTTCACCACATGAATAACTTCGTCATAGTTATTATAAAGAATGATTTCTTGTCCGCCATCGGTAATGCTCAAAGAGGAAAGAGGATAAATGTTTTGGCAGAAGGCGGAAAGTTGCTCAACATTCTCATTAGCGGTGATAACAGCGAAACCATGGGCTTCCAAAGCCATCTCAGGCAGGGTTTTCAGCGTTTTGCCCAATTGTATTTTCCAGTTGTCAAGGAGTAATTTCCCTTCTGTCCGATTGTACAATTCCAAATATTCCACGGGAGGTAAGCCTACGATGGGTGTGGGATCTGCCATGATTTCGTGGATTAAAATATCGTTCCTTTTGATTTTGTGGCAGTGGAATTGTACCAAAGTGTCTGTTATGCTGTTGCCAGCTAAATCACGGACATCGCTGACGAAAAGCTGGTAAGTTCTGTCTTCTTCAAATGCATTGGGAAAGAATAGCATTACTTTCTGATAATCAGGAAATAGGTATTCGCAGTCTATGGGATGTCCGTTGGTTTCCTGGATTTTGTAATGTTCCGGTTTGAGTCCCGAATCATCCACAATCTCGGAAAAACCTACCACCACCGTTCTGAAATCGTCTTGACCATAACAGGTTGTAATGCGGGGGCGAATGCTGTCTGTCTGTTGCGGACCGATGTAGATGTCGTCGAAATAGAATTTGTTGCTATTACCGATAGTGTATTTGCAATAAATGCCTGCCGCCTTTGCGGAGAATTGCTGGTTGAATGTCGCTGAAGCTTGTAAATGATACCAATTTAACGCTGTTTCATCCACATACAAACTCCATTCTCCTGCACTGGTACGGATTAGCTTTACTTTTAAGTCAAAATTATTGGCGATGAAAGCTTCGGTTCCTCGTAAAATTGAGATGTTTTGCTGACCATCTGTATAGAATAACTCAATGGCGTCTTGTGCGAGATTTTCCCCGAATTGAAGATAAAAACCGTGTAAGTTTGTGGATTTCAGGTCGGAGGTATCAGCCAAGACGTAAAAACGGGCGAAATTGTTGTTGGATGGCGAGAAAGCGAGCCGGATTTGGAAATTCCATTCCATATCCTGCTGCCAAACGGCTAAAGAATCAAGTTTTAGACTAATAGCGGAAACACCCGCCTGAGAGGCGTCCAGTTGTAGTTGTCCGCTGCTGTTGATGGCAAAATCGGCGGTGTCACCTTGCCAAGTAGGGTGAGCTCCCATGTTTCCATCGGTAAAATTCTCATGGATTTGCGAGAAGAGTAGGATTGGGTATAAAATATTAGTAATCAGTAATATAAATATTTTTTTCATGCTTCTTCATTTAAATTTTCAATCCTTTGTTTATCAAGTCCACAAAAGTAGTATTTTTGCATTAGAAAAAACCACACTGTTAATAACTTTTTATAAAATTGTAATAAAAATGAAAATAGCATTAATTGGAGCCACGGGATTAGTCGGCAGTGTCATGTTAAAAGTATTGGAAGAGAGAGGTTTTGGTGCTTGCGAGTTAATACCGGCGGCTTCATCCAAGTCTGTGGGTAAGGTGGTGAATTTCGCTGGTCGCGAGGTCAAGGTGGTCAGTGTAGAGGATGCGATTGCCCAGCGGCCTGCCATAGCTGTTTTTTCTGCCGGCAGCGGAGCTTCCTTGCAATATGCCCCGAAATTTGCCGAGCAAGGCACATACGTTATCGACAATTCGTCGGCCTGGCGTTACGAGAAGCACATCCCATTGGTGGTTCCGGAAATCAATGGCGATGTCATTACTGAAAACGACCATATCATTGCGAATCCCAACTGCTCTACCATTCAGATGGTGATGGCTTTGGCTCCATTGCACAAACAATACAAAATCAAGCGTTTGGTGATTTCTACCTATCAGTCGGTGAGTGGTACCGGGGTAAAGGCACTCAACCAATTGTTCTCCGAGCGAGAAGGGAAAGAATGTGAAATGGCCTATCCGTATCGCATCGACTTGAATCTGCTGCCTCATGGTGGTACTTTTGAAGAGAACGGATATACCACAGAGGAGATGAAATTGGTGAAGGAAACCCGCAAAATCCTTCGTGATGACGATATTCGGGTTACTGCCACCGTGGTGCGTGTGCCGGTTACAGGCGGCCATTCCGAGGCGGTGAATGTTGAGTTTGAACAGGATTATGAACTTCAGGATGTGGTTCGTTTGCTTACAGCCATGCCGGGAGTCGTGGTGGTTGACAATCCTGCGAACAACGAATATCCCATGCCTTATTTTGCCAAGGACAAAGATGAGGTTTTTGTGGGACGTATCCGTCGTGATGAATCCCAGGATAAAACTTTGAATTTATGGGTTGTGGCTGACAATCTCCGCAAGGGTGCTGCCACCAATGCAATACAGATTGCCCAGTTGCTTTGCAAAAAAGGCTGGGTGAAATAGTATAGCGAGTTACATCACTAATTTGAAGCCTACACCGTGCACATTGATAATCTGCACCTGTGGTTCCGACACGAAGTATTTACGGAGTTTGGTGATATATACATCCATGCTACGGGCGTTGTAGTAGCTGTCATCACCCCAGATTTTCTTTAGGGCGAAGCCTCTTTCCAGCACTTCGTTCTTCTTGTTGATCAGCATCATGAGCAACTCGGTCTCACGGGTGGTGAGTTTCTTCTCTTCGCCATTGATATTCAGGGTTTGGCGCATTTTGTCGAAGGTGATGCTTCCCAAATTGATGATGGTGGGTTCCTCTTTGTCTTCAGCTTCTACTGTGCGGCGCAGCAAGGCCTGGATACGGGCCAGCAGCACTTCCATGGTGAAGGGTTTGGTCACATAATCGTCGCCGATGGACAAACCTTCAATAATATCTTCCTGCTGATTTTTGGCGGTCAGGAAGATGATGGGGATTTTCTTGTCCAATTTTCTGATTTCTTTGGCCAGGGTGAAGCCGTCTTTGAGCGGCATCATCACGTCCACAACGCAGATGTTATAGTCTTCGGAGCAAAACATGTCGTAAGCCATTTCACCATTGCTGGCGTGTCCTACAACATAACCTTTCACCTCAAGATAAGTAGATAAAACTTTTCCCAGGTTGACATCATCTTCGGCTAATAAAATTCTGATAGGTTTATCCATAGTTTTTTACATTTTAATCGGCAAAGATACAATAAAAGTGCTTCCCTTTCCCAACTCACTCTTCACATTTATATTTCCATGGTGCAAAGATACAATTTTTTTGACATATCCTAATCCTAAACCGAAACCTTTTGTGTCGTGGCGGTTGCCGTGCGGTACCCGGTAGAATTCGTTGAAGATTTTCTTGATATCTTTCTTGGCGATTCCGATACCCTTGTCTTCCACTTCAATGACCAGATTTTTGCCTTCGTTGTGGGTGCGAATCTCAATGAAAGGTTTGTCTTGGGAATATTTGATGGCGTTCTCCAGCAAATTCATGATGATATTTTCAATATGAACAGGATCGGCAAAGATAAAATGTTCCTCGGCATTCAGTTGGGAGGAAATCTTACCACCTTTGCTGATGACTTGTAAGGAAAGGTTATGCAGGATTTTTTCAATGAGGGCACGTACATTCACCAATTCCACGTTCATACGCAGCTGGCCTTTGTTCAATTGAGCAGTCAATAGGATGTTTTCCACCATTTTTTGCAGTCGTGAATTTTCATCCTTGATAATGGAAACGTAAGCCATTTTAGCGTCCATGTCGTTCAGACTTTTGTCTTCAATCACTTCGCAGGCCAAGGAGATGGTGGAAATGGGAGTTTTGAACTCGTGCGTCATGTTGTTGATGAAATCATTTTTGACATCCGCTGTTTTTTTCTGGCGGTAGAGGGCGGTCATGGTGGCCCCGCAAATCAACACAATCAGAATGATGAAGCAAACAATCAAAATGACGATGGTGCTCATTCTTTGGAAGAAAATATTTCTTTCAGAAGGGAAAAACAGAATCAGATAATGTGGTGCGATGAATTTTTCGTTATTTTTCAGCTTGAAAAGATATTCGCTTTTCAAGATCTGCTCATTGTTTATGAAGGTGGGTTCCACTACAAATTGTGAGGTGTAGGCGTTGTACAAGGCATAATCGAAAGTACTGTTGATGTTTTCTTCCGCCAAAGCCTCTTTGATGATTCTGTAAAGAAAATCGTGATTCAGCAACATTCTGCTGCTGCTGTCCATTTCCACCAATTGCAAATTTTTTTTGTTGATGATATTTTGCGTGTTTCCTGAAACATTGCCGCTCCATATATCGTCAAATTGCTGGATAGAGACGAGGTAGGTCGTGTCGAAATAAATCGTATCGACAAGGGCATAGATGGTGTTATCCTTGTCGAAGTCAAAGGTGGTTTTGATTATACCGACAGGTTTTTGGGAGAGCGAGTCAAGTAAAAACTTGTTGGTGAATTTCTTATAAATAGTAGAAACGGGGATAGAATCTGGGTTTACCTGGCGGATGGCAGACAGTGCAATGGTGTCGTTTTTCAGGGTGGCATCTATTTTATTCACCACATTTTCGCCTGCAATCAGCACTTCGTTGACAAAAATGTTGCGTTGCACTTTTTCTGCTTCTTTATATAGCTGGAAGATTGTCATCACCAGTAAGATGGCGATGCCCGCAATCAGAATCAGCAAAGGTATGAGCAGACGTTTTCTCATTTTTCAATTTTTTGAAAATGCAAAAGTACGAAAATAAATTAGTTAATGAGCAAATTGTTATTCGTTTATACGTCAAGGCGTGAAGACATGCATTTCGTGCATTCGTCAAGGCGGGATTTGCCCTCACACCTTCAGGCCGCCACGTTTATACGTCAAGACGTTAAGTCATTCGCCGCGCTCATTCGTTAAGACGATGAGAATTTCCGTCTCCCCGTCTCCTCGTCTCCCCGTCTTCACGTCTCAACAACAGCATGTGAACAAATTCTCTCATTAACCTGTGAAAACCGCATAATAAAGTTGTAATTTTGCGTTATGTGAATAAATATAATATTGTGAATACTGAGGCTGTAACCACATATTTGGATTATCTTCGCTACGAAAAACGTATGTCTCCCAACACGTTGATAGCCTATCAAACGGATTTGGAGCAGTTTGGGCATTATGTGGATCAGCGCTTTCAGTTGAAAGACCTTGTCAAGGCTGATGCCGAAGTGGTGCGTACGTGGATTTTGACCTTGATGGAGGAGGGGGTTACAACCCGTAGCATCAACCGGAAAATCAGTTGTCTGAAGTCTTTTTATAATTACCAGCAGAAAATGGGTTTGGTGGAGGACAATATCATGCGCCAGGTGGTTTCTCCCAAAATGTCCAAGCGTCTGCCGCATTTTGTGGAGGAGCACGACATGGAGAGGCTTTTTACCGCCGACATGTTTGGGGCTGATTTAGAGGGCATCCGCGACAGGGCCATCATGGAACTGTTTTATTCCACGGGTATGCGTTTGTCGGAACTGCTGAATATTAAACTGGTGGATATTGACTTTTACGAGAGAACGGTCAAGGTATTGGGTAAACGCAACAAGGAACGAGTCATTCCAATGAATCATCTTGCTATAGAAGCACTTGAAAAATATTTTGCGGCTTATCGAGAAAAGTTTGGCGAAATGAATAAAAATAGTTGTATCTTTGTTACGTCAAAAAACAGAAAATTGTATCCGAAGGCTATATATAATATTGTAAGGAAATATTTGGATTGCGTCACGACGATTGACAAACGCAGTCCGCATGTGTTGCGTCATACTTTTGCCACCCATTTGCTGAACCATGGAGCTGACATTAATGCTATCAAGGAGATATTGGGGCACAGCAGTCTGGCAGCCACTCAGGTATATACCCATAATTCGATTGAAAAATTAAAAACCATTATCAACAGAATAGTTGCTCCTATAGGAAGACATGTTGACGAATCTTCTCCTATCGTTGATGCAAGATTAAAAGATGTAGGGCATTTAGCGTTGGCGGATGGAGTGGCATATGGGTTTTATGATTTTAATAGGATGGTGGTGTTTGATGCATTAGAGTTCGCACCGCTTAATGATGAAGATGATGGCTCTATGAAAGCCGGTATAAGGTTCTGGCAGATAGATACAAAAAAGCCTATGCACGCAGTTCTGTATGAGATAGATGGGTACACAGAATATGTAAGTGTAAACGGAAAAAGTGAGCTATTGTATGATAAGAAGCCTTACAAGACAACCAGAATAGGCGATAGTTTAGATATGCAATCTGGGACAGTGCTATATAAGGGCGAGAATTATCCGACATTCCCTATAGTGCCGTTATGGGCTAACCAAGCGCACCAGAGCGAGCTTGTAGGTATTAGGGAGCAGATAGATTGTTATGACCTTATCAAGAGCGGATATGCCAACAATGTTGATGAGGCAAGCTATATATATTGGGCTCTGAAAAATGCTGGAGGCATGGACGATGATATGTCGCTTGTCAAGTTCATCGAAAGGATGAAGACGGTACAC
>CADCNH010000005.1 GCA_902802755.1 uncultured Bacteroidota bacterium
CTTTCTGCGAGTGGTGCAGCGGAAGCGTGTGCAGGTATTTCGCCTGGAAATTGCCCACTTTCAGTTTCACCGTCTGGGCCTCTTTGTCCCCGACGATAATGCCGAAACAGGTGTTGAAAAAAGCTTCCGCGTCAAAATCATCAGGCATGACAAAATCCTCAAATTCAATATCCAGGTTTGAAATGCGGTCTAACGCATAGATTTTCAACGGACTGTCTCCATATTTGCCCAGTAGGTACCAGCGGCGCTTGAACACTTTCACTGCGTAAGGCTCCACATGAAAAAGATTCGATCCTTCCTCGTTTTCCACCCAGAATGGCTTATAGGTGAAAGTCAGCATCTTGTTCTCTCGCATCGCCTCCAAAATGTCAGGCAACAACTCCTTGCCGGAAGGATTTTCCTCCAACAAAATCCTATGCTGAAGTGCCATGCTCTCGTTCAGCTGGTTGCTCAGCGACAAAGCATCGAGAATCCAGGCTTTGAAACCGGATGCTTCTTTCAGTTCGTTGCGGTCTGCGATATAATAGGTATTATCTCCATGGTTACAGCGCCAGCTGTACTTATTGCCGCCAGAGAGCTCGGTGTTTTGCTCCCATTTGTCGGAGATATCCTGATAACTGATGCCTCTCGAACCGGCCATATTGACGGTGTCCACCAACCAAATGTACTTTCTGATCAGATCCTTTGTCATAGTCTTTGATTTTGATGCTGCAAATTTACGAAAAAGATATGAAATATTATGGCATAGTGAAAAAATATATTGACAAGGTCTTGTGCAATTAACTTCCCCCTGTTCAAAAGTAATCCCTCATCAAGAAATTGATGGGATTGATTTTTGTATCTTTGCCAGAATCAATAATAATGTAAAAAATGAAAAATGTAGCAATTCTGGCAGGCGGAAATTCCGGCGAATATGAGGTCTCGCTCCGCTCGGGTGCCAATATCTTAGACCAAATGGACAGAAGTTTGTTCAATCCCTATTTCATCCATGTGAAAGGCACTGAATGGAGCTATACGGATGAGAAAAATCAGAAACACCTGATTGACAAAAACGATTTCTCGCTGACAATCAATGGGCAAAAAATCGTTTTCGATGTGGTGTTTATCGCCATCCACGGTAACCCAGGCGAAAACGGCAAATTCCAGGGTTATTTCGACATGCTCGACATCCCCTATACTGGCTGCGACTGCTTCTGTTCGGCTTTGACCTTCAACAAATATTTCTGCAATCTGGCTGTGCGCGAGCTGAATGTGCCGATTGCTCCGTCGCTGCATTACTACCACGACGATGAAATCGACATGGACGAGATAGAGAAAGTTTGCGGCTATCCCTGCTTCATCAAATCGTGCAACTCGGGCTCCAGCGTGGGAGTAACCAAAGTGCATGATGAAAGTCAGGTGAAAGCGGCAGTGGAAGAGGCTTTCAAATATGATGACCAACTGATGATTGAAAAAATGATATCGGGACAGGAACTGGCCTGCGGTGTGGCCCTGGTGGATGGCAAGCCCAAAGCGTTGGCCGTGACCGAAATATGTCCCAAAAACGAATTCTACGACTATCAGGCCAAATACACCGACGGTCTGCACGACATGTACACCCCCGCCCGCATCCCGAAAGAAAGCTATGAGCAGGTGCTGAAATACTCGGAACAGATTTACCATTTTTTAAACTGCGGCGGAATTGTGAGAGTCGATTATATCATCACGCCGGACGGAATACCCTATTTTATTGAAATCAACACCATTCCGGGTCAGACAGCGATGAGTATCATTCCGGCACAGTTGACGGCCTGCAAAATGGACCTGAAGGATTTTTACACAAGTGTTGTGATGGACGCCATAAAAACTGAAAACTGAAAATTGAAAACTGATAATTCCCCTTCTATTAGAAGGGGTGGCCGAAGGCCGGGGTAGTGACGTAAGCATTGAGGCGAAGCCTTCAGCTTAAAATGGAAAAAATGATGAGAAAAATAATAGTTGCTCTTCTATGCTTGCTAATCGGTCTGCAATTGTCCGCTCAATATACCGATGAGGATATTGCCCGCTATATCGACCAATACAAGGAACTGGCCATCTTGAAGATGTACCAATACAAGATTCCGGCCAGCATCACTTTGGCGCAGGGCGTGTTTGAAAGTGCCTGTGGTACCAGTCGTTTGGCCCGTGACGGGAAAAACCATTTCGGCATAAAATGCCATAAGGAATGGACTGGTGATACCGTGAGAATTGACGATGATGAACTTCAGGAGTGTTTCAGAAAATACGATAGGGTGGAGGATTCCTACAACGACCACTCCCTTTTTCTGACTTCACGTCCCCGCTATGCAGGTTTGTTCCAATTGAATGTGATGGACTACAAGGCTTGGGCCCGTGGTTTGAAAGCCGCCGGCTATGCTACGAATCCTAAGTATGCCGACCGTCTGATTGACCTGATAGAACGATTCAATATTGCCCAGTGGGATACACTTTGCCAGCAGCGGGCTGAAAGCAACTGGTTTACCAAGGAAAATATCGCGTGGGCAGAAGCTCAGGTGGCAGCTTATCAGGTTACAGGTGACAGGTTACAGGTGACAGAAAATAGGGGACAGGTTACAGGTGACAGTGATCAAGGTACAAGGGTTGGGATCGATTCACGAGAAGAGATTTCTTCGAATGTGGGTCAACAGTTCTCAACATCGAAGGTGTTTACCGCGAAAGCAAATCAGTATCCGAAAGTGAAATATCCTTTCACTGAACGGGAAGTTTTTGAGAACAACCGCGTTTATTTTGTCATTGCAGCAGAAGGTGATACCTACGCCTCCATCGCGAAAGATGTTCAGGATTCAGAGAAAAATATCAGAAGATATAATGATATTCTGGATAAAAACCGAGAGGCAATAGTGGGCGAAGTTGTATATATCGGCATGAAAGCCAAAATGGGAAAGGAGAAAAAACACGACGTGGAGGCCGGTGAAACGTTACTTTATATCGCCCAAAAATATGCGGTGCAGTTAATTTCTATTTTTAAATACAATAATTTGGATGAAAATGCAGTTATACATCCTAATGATATAATTTTGTTGAAACATTAATGCTATGAAAAAATTACTATTATTATTTATTTGTTTATCAACACTTTGTGCATATTCTCAATATGCGGAAGAAGATGTATTGAATTATATCGATAACTATTCGAAACTGGCGGTACAGTCGATGAGGACCTACAAGATTCCGGCCAGTGTGAAGTTGGCACAGGCCATTTATTCGTCTAATGCTGGCCAGAGCAAGGTAGCCAAAGAGGCCCGAAATCATTTCGGTCTGTTGTGTAATGCGGAGTATCAAGGCGAGCAATATTATGAAACTTCTGATAGAAGCGGCAATTGTTACAGAACCTATAATACTGTGGCAGAGTCATTTCAGGATCACAATATTTTCCTGACCACCCGTCCGCGTTATGAGTCACTGTTTCAATTAGCCCCTACGGATTACAGGGCTTGGGCCAATGGTTTGCAGGCCTGTGGCTATTCCATTAATCCAGAATATGCCCAGCGTCTGATCAATATCATCGAAAAATACACTTTAACCCGTTTCGATAAACAAGGCTTGCAACAAAATCAAGAAAACGAGGTTGCAGAACCGTTGCCAGTAAAACAGGAAGTGGCTGAACCTAAGGCAGTTGAACAGAAACCTGTGGAAACCCGGACGGAAACAGCTGTGGTGACATCAACTCCAAAACATGAAAAAAACAAACAAAAAGCAAATAAGCAGGAAGAACAAAAACAGCAGGTCGTCCCGCAAACCAGAAACACATACAATAATGATGTGGAACCGGATACCATAATTAATGGCATCGAGGTTTATATTCAGCGGGGTAAAAGACCTTCTGCCGCTGCCGCTGGCAATAAGCCTATCATAACCATGAATGTTTTCACGGCTAAACCGAATGAGTACAAGGTGAGCTATTTCCCTTACACCAAAAGAGATGTTTATGAGAACAATAAGATAAAATTTGTGATTGCCCAAAAGGGTGAAACCTACGCAAAAATTGCCCGCGAGACACAGTTGATGGAGTCCGACTTGCGATATTATAATGATGCCTTCGATGAGTATGAACCCATAGAGGGTGAGGTGGTCTATCTGCAGATGAAAAACACCAAATCGGATGTGAGTTATCACAAATTGGAAATGGCAGACTCTTTCCGCTATCTGTCACAAAAATATGCTATCCAGCTGAAAATATTGACGAAGAAAAATCAGCAACCGGCAGAAGGTTTCACCGTTGGCTCTCTCATCTGCATCGACTGCAAATAAAACTATTCACTACTCCTATCCCCTAACCCCTGATCCCTGAATTCATGGCCAAAACCTTTTATCATTTTAACACCAACACCTTGTCGTTCGAGAAGGTTAAGCTGAGCGTTAAAGATATTGTCAAGCGCGTGTTGTGGCTTTTTGCCAGCGCCTTGACGTTTGCGGTCATTTTTATATGGATTGCCTTCTACCTGATTGATTCTCCAAAGGAAAAAATGCTCCAGCAGGAAAATGAACAATTGAAAGAGCAATTGCAGGAGATGGACAATCAGTTGAATTTGATGTCAGAGGCTATGGCGGATATAGAAAACAGGGATGACAATATTTACCGTGTTATTTTCGAAGCCGATCCTATGCCGGTGGAAGAACGGTATCCGAAACTGTATGAGCAGAATATGGCGGGTGTGGGCGGTACCGACGCATTGGCTTTATTGCAGGATGTGTCTAACAAGGCCAACCAACTGATTGTGCGTTTGTCGGCACAGTCGCATTCCTTCGACACCATCGCTGAAATTGCACAGCGAAAGTCAGATATGCTGACTTCTATTCCCGCTATTCGTCCATTGAAAGGTGTAAAAACCATCTCTTCCGGTTTTGGCGGCCGTTATCATCCTATTCTTAAAACCATCCGTATGCACACAGGAGTGGATCTTTCCGCCCCGAAAGGAACACCAGTATATGCCACAGCTGATGGGGTGGTGTCAAGAGAAAAAGGTGGCAGCGGCTATGGAATTGTGGTTATCTTGAATCATGGGTATTCTTATCAAACTTTGTATGCCCACTTGTCGAAAAAAGTGGTGAAACCGGGACAAAAAGTAAAAAGAGGACAACTGATTGGCTATGTGGGAAATACTGGCTTGTCTTTCGGTACCCATCTGCATTATGAAGTTATCAAAAACGGTGTTAAGGTGAATCCTGTACACTATTTCTTCGATGATATCACCCCCGAGGAATATGACGCTATCCTCGAATCCTCCAAAATCGTCAACCAAGCACTATCTTAAAAAACTGAAAACTGAAAATTGAAAACTGAAAGTTGAAATTTGAATCACTAACCACTATCCCCTGACCCCTATAACCTGTAACCTGAAACCTGAAAATGTCTATCGTCCAAGTTTTCGGAAAAATTAAGCAGTTCCTGAAAAGGCTGTTCTCCAACTGGAAAACCCGGTATCGTTTTTCAATCAATGCCGAGGAAAACCATGAAGAGAAATTCAATTTTATATTGACACCTCAGCGTATTATTGTGGTTACAGCAACAGCGGCTGTACTCTTGATAGCCTTTACCGCGTTTATTATCAGTGTTACCCCGCTGAAGTATTACATTCCTGGATATACCAGCTTGGAAGAACATCGCATGTACCTGCAGGTGTCTGCCCAGGTGGATTCTATTTCGCATTTAGTACAACAAAACCAGCAATATCTTGATAATTTCTATAATGTTATCAATGAAAAAAATATTGAGGACGAGAATAGTGTAGTGATGGATAAATCACGCATGGCAAGCCATGAACTGAAAGAAAGAAATGATGAGGAGATGGAGGCAATGAGAGAAGTTGATATGCAGGCTAATAACCTGTTAACCAATTATTTGCGTACAGAAGAAGAAAACAGTAAATTGCCAGTCAGCCATAGGGCCGACATCAGTAACATTATGCTTTCTGCACCGGCGACAGGTATTCTGATTCAAGGTTTTGACCTGGCCAGAAATCATTATGGCATTGATATTCAGAATAAAAAGAATACTGTCATTACCAGTGTGGCGGAAGGAATCATTATTTATACTGGTTTTGACCCGACCAATGGAAATACTATCGTAATCCAGCATCCGGGCAACATTATCTCAATTTATAAGCATAATGAGGTGTTGCTGAAGTCGGTAGGTGCCAGGGTGAATATGGGAGAGGCAATAGCCAAGATGGGTAGTAGCGGGCAAGGGCGTATGATAGACTCACACCTGCATTTTGAGTTGTGGTATAATGGCTTTCCTGTCAATCCTTTAGATTATATAGTCATCAAATAATTTCCAATATGGAAAATCTTATAACGCTTGATCCGGCCAATGTGATTGGCATATACGGACACCATAACGCCAATATTGATTTGTTGAGGAACATTTATCCTAAACTGAAAATAACAGCTCGGGGTAATGAGATAAAGGTTATAGGTGAGGACAGTGAAGTGGAACTGTTTACCTCACGTTTTGAATTGTTGCTGAAGCATTTCGAACAGTTTGGCAAGATTAATGAGAATGACATTCTGAATATAACGGCTTCCGAGGATGACAGCTTCTATCGCATGGATAGCAGCGGTATTGTGGATAATATCATCCTGCATGGCCGTGAAGGACGTGTTATCAAAGCCATTACCCCCAACCAGCGTAAAATGGTGGAAAGTGCCGCGACTAACGACATGGTCTTCGCCATCGGACCCGCCGGTACAGGAAAAACTTATACCGCAGTGGCACTTGCCGTTAGAGCACTCAAAAACAAGCAGATACGTCGTGTTATCTTGACTCGTCCCGCGGTGGAAGCTGGCGAGAATCTCGGTTTCCTGCCTGGAGACTTGCGCGATAAGCTGGATCCCTATTTGCAACCACTTTATGACGCCCTTTGGGATATGATGCCTATGCAGAAACTGATTTCTTATCTGGACGACAAGACTATTGAAATTGCGCCCTTGGCTTTTATGCGTGGCCGTACTCTCGACAACGCCTACGTGATTCTGGATGAAGCCCAAAATGCCACCGAAAGCCAAATCAAAATGTTCCTGACCCGTATGGGCCGTAATGCCAAGTTCTTCATCACGGGCGATATTACTCAGATTGACCTTCCGAAGCACCAGAAATCAGGCCTGATTCATGTTGGCAAGGTGCTGAAAGACATTAAAGGCATTGACTTTATATACATGGACAATGGCGATGTGGTACGCCACCAACTGGTGACCAAAATCATCCAGCGTTTTGAGCAATGGGAGGAAGCGAAACAACAGGAGAAACAGGAAAAACAAGAGCTTGATAACTAATACACAAAGCGGAAAAATTCCCCTTCTTTTAGAAGGGGTGCCCGAAGGGCGGGGTAGTTACGCAAGTGTTAATGCCGTAAGGCATACCTCTTGTGAAAACGTAGCCTTCGACAAGTGCTTGTAAGGTGGGGTGATGACATAAATAATACATTAAAAAAGCGGTGAATTTTCAAAAACTTTTATACCCTTTCGCATTGATATATGGTGCCGTAGCGGCCTTTCGCCGCTGGATGTACCGCCGTGGATTGAGGAAAGCCTATCAGGCCCCGATTCTGACCATCGGTGTGGGCAATCTGTCGGTGGGCGGAACAGGAAAGACGCCTCATGTGGAGTATTTAATTCGTTTGTTATCAAATCAATATAAAATTGCCACCCTAAGTCGCGGATACAAACGCAAAACCAAAAGCTTTGTGCTGGCTAACGATATTGACAAAACACAACTATCAGCGGAATTTATTGGCGATGAGCCTTTGCAATTCCACACCAAGTTTCCCCATATCAAGGTGGCGGTAGATGAAAAAAGGAAAGATGGTATTCAACAACTGCTACGGCGTTTCCCCGACTTGCAGTATATTATTTTGGATGATTGTTATCAGCATTTGCAGGTTAAACCCAATCTGAATATTCTGATTACGGAATATCAAAACCCGTACGTAAAAGATTATCCTCTGCCGGCAGGCCGCTTGCGTGAATTTCGCAGTGCCGCCCGCTATGCTGATATTGTTATAGTAAGTAAATGCCCCGAAAATTTGACCGAACAGCAACGTGCGGAAATGACGGAGTTGCTGAAACTGCAAGATTATCAGCATCTGTTTTTTACTGCCATGAGTTATGGTGAGCTGACAGCTCTTAACGAGTGCGGGAAACAGCTACAGATAAGTCCGCAAACCGAGGTGGTATTGCTTACTGCTATTGCCCATCCAGAGCCAATGGCAGAGTTCCTGTCAGAAAAATTCAAAATTATCCATCATTATCGTTTCCCCGACCATCATTATTTTTCAGAGAAGGAAATAGCGGAAATCCAAAAAACATATTTTTCAGAAAAAAATAAAAACAGAATATTGGTTACTACCGAAAAGGATAGCATGCGGTTGATTTATGGCACTCTCTCCAAACACTTGGAAACCACTCCCTTGTTCTCCCTTCCCATCGAACCGTACTTTCTGTTTCAAGACGAGGAACGATTTTTACATCAATATCGATATCAATAAACTGATATCGTTTCATACATTTGCTGTGGTAATTTTTCACCCGCTTGCACACAATTCATAGATTTTATGTAATTTTGCACATTAAAAAAAGAAACATCATGATCGCTAAAATAAAGGAAACCGCCGCTTTTTTGAAAGGACAAACCACCCTGCATCCCCGTGTTGCCATAGTATTGGGCTCAGGTCTTGGGGGACTGGTGGACAGTTTGAAAATAGAAAAAGAAATTCCATACTCACAGATTCCCAATTTTCCTGTTTCCACAGTGAAAGGACACAAAGGTGCTCTTATCTTCGGAACATTGAACAATGTGGAAGTGGTGGTGCAAAGCGGGCGCTTCCATTATTACGAAGGCTATGATATGAAAACCTTGACCTTCCCAGTGCGTGTGTATAAAGAGTTGGGCATTGAGGTGCTGATTTTGTCCAATGCCGCAGGCGGCATGAACCCCGCTTTCAAGGTGGGCGACATCATGCTGTTCAGAGATCACATTAACCTATTTGGTAACAATCCCCTGATGGGACCGAATTATGATGAGCTGGGGCCCCGTTTCCCGGATATGAGTGAGGCCTATTCCAAGCGTCTTCGCAATATTGCTCATTCCACGGCCAAAAAACATGGTATACATCTGCAAGAAGGTGTGTATGTGGGAGTTACTGGTCCGTGTTTTGAAACCCCGGCGGAATACCGTATGTTCCACATCTTGGGAGGCGATGCTGTGGGCATGTCCACTGTTCCCGAAACCATCGCAGCCCGTCATGGCGGCATGGAGGTGGTCGCTTTTTCGGTTATCACCGACTTAGGCGTGGTGGGTGTTGTTGAGAAAGCTTCTCACGAAGAAGTGCTGAAAGAAGCTAATGCGGCAGGACCCCGTATGGTCAAAGTGGTTTATGAGATGATGCCTCAGTTATAAACCAAGAGCGAAGCACCATCATACCTGCATTTGTAATGTTTTAAGGATAAGGAGGTTGGCCCAGCTATGGGACTGCCGTCAAGGATGTTGAATTTTGCTCCGCAGCAACTGTCAATAATCAATAAACCGCTGTCATCTACCCACAACCAGGAGTCCGGATCTTGCCAGTCGTAAGGACAAGCCCTGTCGTAGGCGAAAAAAGTGGATTCATCCAAGCGATAGACAATAATTCCTGCCACACCACCTGTAAAATATTCATATCCCCCGTAAAAGTTCAGATTGATGTAATTCACACTGTTCGGATAGATGGTGAAACGCACATTCACATTGGGAATGGTTTCATGCTCATATCGTCCGTTACAGGATATACAAAGTATTGCAATAAGGAGGATATAGATAGCTTTTTTCATGGGGTTATCTCAAATTTTTTGCAAAGTTACATGTTTTTTTCGTAATATTGCATTTTTAAATGTTATCTAAATCTGAATATTAAAAAAACATAAAATTATGAGCAACGAAGACCTTTTCAAACCTAAGAAAAAAGAATCTGGCGCCAAGAAATTCTGGCGTATAGTGTTCGGAACTATGGTGGGATTTTTTCTTTCCTGCCTTATTGTTTCCATTTTGTCCATGCTGATGTTCGCTGCGATGATTGCTTCTGTAGGCAGCACTAATACTGTGACGGTCAGGGATAACAGTGTTCTGAAACTGGATTTGCAGAAGCCTATCCAAGAACAGGCTATGGAAAATCCTTTCGACATGTTCGGCGATGAATTCAGCCAATACTATCAATCCGGTATAGGTTTGGATGATATTCTGACCTGTATCAAAGCGGCTGCCAAAGACTCAAAAATAAAAGGTATTTACATCAATACTGAATCCGTTAGTGCTTCTCCTGCTACCCTCAAGGAAATCCATGACGCATTGGTGGAATTCAAGAAATCAGGAAAATTCATTTATGCATACGCCGACAATTACACACAGGGCGCTTATTATCTGGCATCTGTGGCCGACAATGTCACGATGAGTACTACAGGTTTGTTACAATTCAGAGGTGTGGCTTTACAGGTGATGTTCTATAAGGGACTTATCGATAAATTGGATGTGGATATGCAGATTATCCGCCATGGTAAATTTAAAAGTGCTGTCGAACCTTATATGATGGACAAGATGAGCGAAGCTAACCGCGAACAAATGACATTGCTGGCTAATACTTTATGGAATACGGTGGTGGATGATATAGCTGCTGAAAGAAAACTGGATAAGGAAACACTGAATCAGATTGCCGATAATATGTTTTTTGGCACTGCTACCAAAGCTGTTGAGAATAAATTGATTGATAAAACCTGTTACAAAGACGAGGTGGCTCAAGATTTGAAAAAGTTGGTGGGTTTAGCAGAGGATAAAGATTTGAGTATCATTGGATTGTCAGAATATAGAAAAGCCGTAAAGGCAGAGACGATTTCTACAAAAGACGAGATTGCTGTGGTTTATGCGGTGGGACAGATCACAGGAGGAAAATCAGGTAATGATGTTATGGGATCGGAAACTATGGTTAAACTTATCAAAGATGCTTATACATCTGAAAATGTGAAAGCTATCGTCTTGCGTGTCAATTCTCCCGGTGGTGACGGTACCGCTTCTGACATCATCTGGAACGAAATTGAGCAAGCTAAAAAAGCTGGCAAGGTGGTGGTGACTTCCATGGGAGACTATGCCGCTTCCGGTGGTTATTATATTTCTTGCAATTCCAATTATATCATTGCTCAGCCCAATACGTTGACGGGCTCTATCGGTGTTTTTGGTATGGTTCCTTCTTTCCAAAGAGCATTGAAAAACAAATTAGGAGTCACTATTGATGGGGTTACTACTAACAAACATTCGGATGCTGGCGGTGCCTTACGTCCGCTGAATGCAGAAGAATTGGAGGTGTATCAGAATTTCATTGATGAATTTTATGGTATTTTTACCCAGCGTGTGGCTGATGGCCGTGGTATGGAGCAATCCGCAGTTGATGAGATTGGTCAAGGTCGTGTATGGGCTGGCGCTGATGCGTTGAAAATTGGTCTGGTGGACGCCCTGGGCAATATGGATGATGCTATCGCCAAAGCTGCTGAATTGGCCAATTTGGATAATTACAAAGTGACTTATTATCCTAAAAAGAAAGATTTCTGGACTACCTTGATGGAGAAAACCAGCGGGGATAACAATATCCAGGCTGTTATCAGACAGGAATTGGGTGACCAGTATTACATTTACCAAGGATTGCAACAGTTGAAAAATGCCGAAGGCGTTCAGGCTCTGATGCCGATGCAAATACAGTTTGAATAATGGATACTACTTTTTTAACTAACGCCTTCCACATTTATCTGTGGGTGATGGTGTGCCTTGCAGTGGTTGTCTTTGTCGCACTGCAGTTTTTCAACGCAGGTTATGGCTTGCTTTACACGCAAAAAGGAAGCAATACGCTGAGATTAGGACCCGCTATCAACAATAAAGTGGCGTGGTTCTTTATGGAACTGCCTGTTTTTTTGGTTATGATTATCATCTGGGCATGCTCTCCCCATCGTTTTGATATTGTGCCCTGTGTATTCCTGCTTATTTTTGAAACACACTATTTCCAAAGAGCCCTTATATTTCCATGGATTATAAAGGGTAAGAGTAAAATGCCTATCGGAATTATGATCATGGGTATCTGCTTCAACATACTGAATGCGGTAATGCAGGGCTATTGGATTTTCTTTGAATCATATAATGTTGGTTATCAAGTATTTGGTATAGGATATACGGATGTTGAATGGTTATGGTCACCGCAGTTTATCATCGGTACTATTTTGTTCATTGCAGGATTTGTCATCAACCTCCATTCCGATTATATTATCCGTCACTTGAGGAAAGATGATAACGATACCAGACATTACCTGCCAAAAGGCGGTTTGTTTAATTATGTGACTTCCGCCAATTATTTCGGAGAACTGATGGAATGGCTTGGCTTTGCCATCCTTACTTGGTCGGTGTCGGGTTTGGTGTTCTTTATCTGGACTTTCGCCAATCTGGTGCCCAGAACCCGCACAATCTACAAACGTTATCAGGAAGAATTTGCAGAGGAAATGAAAGGCAGAAAACTGAAAAGAGTCTTCCCCTTTATCTATTAACGATTTTTACTGATTGATTAAACAATTTATAGTCAACACTATAGAATACTATCTTGGTGATTATAATTAATAACTTTCCGTTTTTCAATTTTCAGTTTTCAGTTTAATGAAAGACATCCGTGACATCACTTCAGAAGAACTTCAAGAGTTTGTCGTTCAGGCAGGCGAGAAACCCTTCCGGGCCAAGCAAATCAATGAATGGCTATGGAAAAAAGGAGCAGGCTCGTTTGCTGAAATGAACAATATTGGCAAGGGCTTACAAGAAAAACTGAAGGAAAGTTTTAGTTTTCATCGGGCCAGCATCGAGGTGGAAGCCAAAAGTAGCGACCAAACAGTGAAGTTCGGTTTTCGCTTGCATGATGACAAGATGATTGAGGGAGTGCTGATTCCTGCGGGACAGCGGGTGACTGCTTGCGTATCCACCCAGGTGGGTTGCGCCATGCACTGTGCCTTTTGCGCTACCGGGCAAATGGGCTTTATCAGAAATCTTCATTTTTCTGAAATTTTCGATCAGTTTATATTGATGAATGCCAAAGCTGTGGAATACTACGGAAATCCTATCTCCAACATTGTCTATATGGGAATGGGAGAGCCGCTTTTGAATATTCAGAATGTGCTGAAATCCATTGACTTACTTACTTCTCCAGAAGGGCAGGGCTTATCGCCTCAACGCATTACTTTATCTACGGCAGGCATTATTGAAGGTATTCGCAAACTGGCGGATTTGGGCTTTAAACCAGGTCTTGCTGTCTCCTTGCACAGTGCCGATCCATTGACACGACTCCGTATCATGCCGGTCACAAAAAGCAACCCCCTGGATAAACTTCAGGAAGTACTGAAATACTATCATCAGAAGACTGGTGAGCGAGTGACTTTTGAATACTTGTTGCTAAACGGCATCAACGACTCGCAGCGGGATGCTGAGGTTTTGGCAGCTTATTGCAGAGCTTTTCCTGTGAAAATCAACCTGATAGAATTCAACGCCACGGACTCGCCATTCCAAAAGAGCGAGCCGGAAAATGTGCGAAAATTCATCCAGTTCCTCGAAAGCCGCAACATGGTGGTGAACCTCCGCCGCAGCCGTGGCAAAGACATCGCCGCCGCCTGCGGACAACTGGTGAAGAAGTCACATTAGTTGAGTGGGTGTTCGAATTATATTTGATATTGCAGTATATTTCGATACAAAATCATATTTCATCAAGGGGCAAATTTTTTCTGTTTTTTCATTACAGAAAATTGTGTACTTTTGCAGAGTATAAAACGATATAGGTTGATATATAATCAAGGCATTTCAAAATTTTGTAATGGACAAGAACGATTCACATATTTTACCAGCTCAATCTGAAGTGTTTGAAAACATAGCACAACAAATACGTCTTGCTCGGCAAACGATATTTGTGTCGGCTAATCGCACTTTGATTGATTTATATTGGCGGATGGGGCAGGTTATAAGTGAACAGGTTAAGTCAGCCGGATGGGGTAAAAGTGTGGTATCGCAATTAGCCCAATATATTGCACAGGAAATCCCTGATGTTAGAGGGTTTAGTGATAAGAATTTGTGGCGGATGAAGCAATTCTATGAGTCTTATTCTGAAAATGAAAAACTCTCACCATTGGTGAGAGAATTGCCATGGACACATAATTTGATTATCATGTCAAGGTGTAAAAGTGATGAGGAGAGGCTTTTTTATTTGGACATGTGCAAAAGGGAAAGTCTCAATAAAAGGGAGTTGGAACGCCAAATAGATGCTGCTCAATATGAACGAAGCCTGATACCTGCAAAACTCTCACCAGTGGTGAGGGAATTGTCTCCCCTTGAGATAAAAGACACATACGTTCTTGAATTTTTGGGCCTTCCTGAATCTCATTCGGAGTCGGAGCTACAAAGAACACTTGTTAAGAATATGAAACAGTTTATTCTTGAGCTTGGCCATGATTTCATTTTTGTAGCAGAAGAGTTTAGATTGCAAGTGGGATTTCAAGACTTTTACATTGATTTGCTATTTTTTCACAGAGGCATTGGGGCTTTGGTTGCTTTTGAATTAAAAGTTGGAAAATTTAAACCCGAATACCTTGGCCAGTTGGACTTCTATCTGGAGGCTCTCGACCGTGATGTCAAGAAAGCTCATGAAAATCCCAGCATTGGCATTTTACTATGCCATGACAAGGATGACGAAGTTGTAGAATATGCACTGTCACGCAGCCTTTCCCCAACATTAGTTGCTCAGTATCAGCTGCAACTACCCGATAAAAAATTGTTGGCAAAAAAACTCCAGGAATTGTCTCATAATCACGAGTAAAAATTGATAAATTAAACAGAAAAAGAGTTATAAATAAAAAAACACATAGAGAAGAAAATAATTTAACATATTATAAATCATAGCGTTTGCTATTTGTTCGGTAGCGTTTCTGAAACCTAGGAAATTTCAAAAATGTATTGATACGAACAAGTTGTGAATGTCTGCGTAATACGTGGGCACGACTTGTCTTTCAATACGGGTTTTCCTAGGACCTCAGAAACGTGGATAAGGACTGTCCACGTTTTTTTTATGTCCAGAAGAAAACCCGGTTGCCAACAAGCAGTAATCGCATTAACATAGTAGACATCATGGCTGAACCGATTCATATTGGACACATTATTCAGGAGGAACTCAAACAACAGGGAAGAACTGTGGCGTGGTTAGCCCAGCACTTGAATACTAGCCGTATGGCCTGCTATCGCCTATTTCAAAGCTACAGCATTGACACGCAAATATTGTTCCATATATCGGATTTGTTAGGGAGAGACTTCTTTGCGGAATATTCTCGTAATCTAACAATGTATGGTAAAATGTAACAAAAATGTTTCAAATACGAAACGAAATTGATGCTACATAATTAATTGTAAAATAGTTACTTATAGTATTTTTGCAGAAAATAATCAAATGTTTATGTAAGTAAAAATCTTAAAATTAATTTATTATGAAAGAAATTGTAAAGGAAATACTGAAAAAAACTTTTGTTGTTAACTATGCTGATAAACATTTTGAACAGCAGGTAACGACACAAGGATGCATTCTAAAAAAAGACATGATATCGTTAATCAAAGAAATGGGCACGGATTTCTTTGATTATTTTGATAGTTTTAAGAGTTATGATGATGATAGTGTAACTCTCATCATGACGACTAAAGCTGTGTCAGAATTAAAAAAAATAAAATGGAATTAACATGGAAGAATCAAACAAAAAAGATATTATCTCCCGAAGAACTTTTTTTAAAAAAGGTATTAAAACAGTTCTTCCCATTCTAGGTGTTTTTATTTTAACTGGAAATTTACAGGCTTGTCAAAAGGATGAAATAAATAATCCTTCGGATGCTTCTCAGGAAGATAATAATAGTTGCAACAATTCATGTAAACAAAATTGTTCGAACTATTGTTCGAATTCCTGTAGCACTTATTGTACAGGGTCATGTAAGGGGAGTTCTTCGTGTTCTTGTGGAGGTAATTGTTCTGGAAATTGTCAGTCTGGGTGTGGTACACAATGTTCAACTAATTGTCAAACAGCATGTACATCTTCGTGTTCGGCAGAATGTCAAAACGATTGTTGGCGAGGATGCTATACTGGGTGTTATACTCAATGTAGAGGGGGAGTAAATTATTAATACAAAATAAGAACAATGTTGTATAGAAACCCAAAGTCCTGGCAATTAGGTATTGCTAGGACTATCACTTTCATTGTCACCAAAGACTGCCAACTGGCTTGCAAATATTGCTATCTTGTAGGGAAAAACATATCCGAAAGGATGAGCTTTGAAACCGCTAAAAAAGCAATCGACTACATTCTGGGCCATGAAGATAAGTTTCGGGAAGAGTCTGTTATTTTTGATTTTATCGGTGGGGAACCGTTTTTAGAAATTGATTTGATAGACCAAATCTGTGATTATCTGAAAACGGAAATGTACCGTTTGAATCACCATTGGTTCAACTCTTACCGCTTCTCTTTCTCAACTAATGGCATCAACTACCACGAGAAAAAGGTGCAGGATTTCATCAAGAAAAACGCCTCACATGTCAGTATCGGCATCACCATTGACGGCACCGAGAAGAAGCATGACATGAATCGTGTTTACAAACTAACAGAAAGAGGGTCTTATAAAGATGTCGTAAAAAACATTCCTCTTTGGTTGGAACAGTTTCCTAACGCGGGCACAAAAGTTACTGTAAGTAGCCATGATTTGCCGTACATAGTTGAAAGTGTACTTCACTTATACTCATTAGGCATACACGAAGTAAATATCAATGTGGTTTTTGAAGATGTGTGGCAGGATGGTGACAATACAATATTCGAACAGCAACTCATCAAATTGGCAGACATCATCATAAATCAAGGCTACTACAAGGATTACGCTTGCTCTTTCTTTTCTGAAAATATTGGCAAGCCGATGGATCGGGAATGGGACAACAACAACTGGTGCGGTGCCGGCAAGATGCTATCCGTGGATGCTGCTGGAAATTTCTACCCATGCACTCGTTTTGCCCAATATTCTTTACGAGACAAAAAAGCGTTGATTATCGGAAACGTCGAAACAGGCATCAACGAGAACCTGCTCCGGCCATTCCTCACCTTAGACCGTTGCACGCAAAGTCCCGAAGAATGCCTTGATTGTGAAGTGGCCAGTGGGTGTGCATGGTGTCAAGGGGAAAACTACGATGCCGCACAGACCAATACCATTTATCAGCGAGCTACAGCTATATGCAAAATGCATAAAGCTCGAGTACGTGCGAACAACTATTACTGGAACAAACTCTTCCGCAAGTTAGAACTGGAAGGCAAACGGGATGAGTTTGAGAAAAACAAAAAAGAGTCAAATCCCACAATCTGTTAGAGTCATGTTAGAATACTTGATTATACAACTGGATGATACCAGCACCTCGTATTGTCATTACAAAATAGGGAAAAAAGAACGCAGACTGATACCTTTGGAAATGCTAAAAGCTGGTATTAAGTTTGGCATGTTGGAGAACCTGATGATACAATTCGTCTATCCAGACTATAAGTTGCCAGACGATTATGCTGAGGCTATTGAGACTATAGACCACAGCAAGATAGTTTCTTCACTATGTGAAAATGAAGTCTTGAAAGCGGAAGCGGATGTCATAATCTTCCATGAATGGACAGAACTATCATTAGCCCAATTGGACGAGAAGAAGAGTTACGTGTTGCGCACTGCTAAAGCCGATTTGTTTGACCGATACCTGTTCTTAAAGGATGTCATTTCAAAAGTTATGCGCCTGAACATTGTCATTACCGATGTGGAGACATTCACGGAGCAGGATTTTGAGAAGTACAAACAGATTCTGCATACCCTTTCAGAACATATTGAGAAAGAATATGCGGCAGGCAAGGCTCCCCAATTCAACATTCTTACCGATCGCATGATGTTGGATAAGATGAACAATTGTAATGCCGGTGCATCCAACATCACGTTGGCACCGAATGGGAAATTCTATGTCTGTCCAGCCTTCTATTATGAAAATGAAGAGGATAGCATCGGTGATTTGGAACATGGATTGGATATCAAAAATCCGCAACTTTACAAATTGGAATTTGCGCCTATTTGCCGTCACTGTGATGCATACCAGTGCAAACGTTGCATCTGGCTGAACCGCAAAACTACTTTGGAAGTGAATACTCCGTCGCATGAACAATGTGTAGTGGCGCATCTGGAACGCAATGCTTCACGAGAATTGTCGGATAATATTCGCAAGCACGGAACGTTTATGCTGGAAATTGATATAAAAGGAATTGATTATTTAGACCCTTTTGATAAAAGAGAAGAATGGTAACAAAAAAAACAGTCGGTCAAGTGACCGAAGAGGAAAAAAACGAAATTCAACAGCTGTTCGAAAGACGGAACGGACTGAACGAACTGGCTAAAATATTAACGCCTGACAACGATGCCCTTTACCAAAAACTGGTGAAGGATATGGGCGAGACCGGCACAAAGTTCCAGAACTGGTGGGATCGCATGTCCGCTAAATACCAGTGGGATTCCGCTGAAAACGGCCACTGGGAGATCAACTTCGAAACATGTGAAATCTATTTAATAACAGAGTAACCATGGCAATACCTTTGTTATTTATTGGCACCACTGAATTGTTGCTTATAGGCGGTCTGGCTCTATTGTTGTTTGGTGGTAAGAAACTACCGGAAATGATGAAGGGACTGGGGCAGGGTGTGCAGAGCTTCAAGAAGGGGATGAACGAACCAATGCCTGAAAAACAAGAGCAAGAAGACAATGAGCATGTCGGAGAAAAAGAAGGAACAGAACCGGGAGGAGGCGACACGGACAGAGTCGAACCAAGCGGAACCAAATAGTACGGCAAACGACGGGCAGCTGTTAACCTTCGGTGGTCACTTAGAGGTGCTACGCAAGATGCTTTTCCGTATTTTGGCAGTGGCAGGGGTGATTGCTATAGTTGTGTTTTGCTTCAAAGATGTCACTTGGAAGTTGTTACTTGCTCCCAGTCAATATGATTTCTGTACTTACCGATGGATTGAACGATGCATTCAATTCTTGGGTTATAATTTCCATTTTCAGGAATTTCATGTGGATATGATTGCCACCGACCTCTCAAGCCAGTTTATGAGGCACATCACTACTGCCTGCTATTTGGGGTTGTTAGGGGCTTCACCCTATATACTGTTTGAATTATTTCGTTTTATTTCGCCGGCACTATACGAAAACGAACGGAAATACTCGGTGCAGGTGGCCTTGATCATCTACCTGCTGTTTGTTTTTGGAGTATTGATGAGTTATTTTGTGCTGTTTCCCATTTCATTCCGTTTTTTGGGAACTTACAGCGTTTCGGAACAAGTGGTGAGCAACATCACGCTGGACTCGTATATCACTACTTTTGTGTCGTTAACCTTGATTATGGGAGTGGTGTTTCAGTTGCCGGTCGTTGCCTTTTTCTTAGGCAAGATGGGGGTTATTAATTCTGAAATGCTTTCCAAATACCGCAAACACGCCTTCATTATCATTATGATAGCAGCGGCAGCCATCACCCCTCCCGACCTCATGACCCTCATTCTCGTCACTATCCCATTATACCTGCTTTACGAAGTCAGTGTCCGTGTTGTGCGGCGTGTGGAGTAGGGTTGCAGTAATTGCCATTATCGCTACATTAAAATCATTCGTACATGTGTCCATTAACGTATTTGCTAATTTAATTAGCACATTAGCACATTAACTAATTAGCACATTGAAATTCTCCCCTTGAGCAGGCCGTGCGAAACTCCCCTGAGGACGCCCGCAGTGCGTCCCTACTGATACCTGTAACCTGATACCTGATACGAAAAAATAATTAGCAGCTGCTAATTATTTTTTCGTATCTTTGCACCCTCAAAAAATCCATGATGAAAACAGACAAAAAAAGATATACGATTACATCGGCTTTGCCGTATGCCAACGGTCCCGTGCATATTGGGCATCTGGCTGGCGTGTATGTTCCCGCGGATATTTATGCCCGTTATCTCCGAGCTACAGGCAATGAGGTGCTGTTTATCGGCGGTTCCGATGAGCATGGTGTGCCCATCACCTTGAAGGCTAAAAAAGAACATACAACTCCGCAGGCTATTGTAGATCGCTATCATAATATCATCAAAGATTCTTTTGAGAAATTAGGTATTTCTTTCGATATTTATTCCAGAACTTCAGGTCAAGAACATCATAAAACCGCTTCCGAATACTTCACCAAGTTGTACAACGAGGGTAAGCTGATTGAGCAGACCAGCATGCAGTATTACGATGAGGAGGCTCATCAGTTCCTGGCCGATCGTTATATTACCGGTACCTGCCCTCATTGCAACAACGAGCGGGCATACGGCGACCAGTGCGAAGCTTGCGGTACCAGCCTCAGCGCCACCGACCTCATTAATCCTAAGTCTGTGTTGAGCGGCAACGCTCCCGTGATGAAGGAAACCAAGCACTGGTATCTGCCTTTGAATGAATACGAACCCTGGCTTAAAGAATGGATTTTGAAAGGCCATAAGGAAGACTGGAAGAGCAATGTCTATGGACAGTGCAAATCGTGGATTGAGGCGGGTTTGCAGCCGCGTGCCGTCACCCGCGACCTCGACTGGGGCGTGAAGGTTCCTTTGGAAGAGGCTGCCGGCAAGGTGCTGTACGTTTGGTTTGACGCTCCTATCGGCTATATTTCCTTTACCAAAGAATGGGCCGCTGCCCACAACCAGGATTGGGAGAAATGGTGGAAGGACAAAGATACCCAGCTGGTGCATTTTATCGGCAAGGATAATATTGTGTTCCACTGCATTATCTTCCCCTGCATGTTGAAGGCAGAGGGTAGCTACATTTTGCCCGTGAATGTGCCGGCCAACGAGTTCCTGAATCTAGAAGGCGACAAGATTTCCACTTCCCGTAACTGGGCCGTGTGGTTGCACGAATATTTGGAAGAATTTCCAGGCAAGCAGGATGTGCTGCGTTATACGCTGACTTCCATCGCTCCCGAAACAAAAGATGCCGATTTCACTTGGGCTGATTTCCAGGCTAAAAATAATAACGAGTTGTTAGCTATCTTCGGCAACTTGGTCAACAGAACTGTTGTGTTGACGCACAAATATTACGGTGGTGTTATTCCCGAAATGGGCGAGCTGACCGATTATGAGAAGGAAGTGATTGAGAAAATGAAGGAATTTCCTGCTCTGATAGGCAATTCCATCGAGAAATACCGCTTCCGCGAGGCTCAGGCCGAGCTGATGAATTTGGCTCGTCTGGGCAACAAGTACCTGACCGACATGGAGCCTTGGAAGAAGCAGAAGGAAGATCCTGAAAGGGTGAAGACCGTGATGCATCTGTCGCTGCAGTTATGTGCTAATTTGGCGGTGTTGTGCGAGCCTTTCCTGCCTTTTACCTCACAGAAGTTGCAGAAGATGCTGAACATGGATGTTCACGACTGGAATGAAGGCGGCCGTTGCGACCTGCTGAGAGCTGGTGACAGCATTAATCCGGCAGAGTATCTGTTTGTGAAAGTGGAAGATGAGGTGGTGGCCGCTCAGGTGAAGAAACTGGAAGACACCAAGAAAGCCAATCAAATGCAGAATGCTCCGGCAGTAGAAGCCAAGCCAGATGTCACATACGATGACTTCCAGAAGATGGATTTGCGCATTTGTACTGTGCTGGCAGCAGAGAAAGTGGCAAAAACCAAGAAATTGCTGAAACTTAAGGTGGATACGGGGGTGGACCAGCGTGAGATTGTTTCAGGTATTGCAGAATATTACGAACCAGAGAATTTGGTGGGCAAGCAGGTGCTGATGCTTATCAACTTGGCACCCAAAGAAATCAAAGGTGTTGCTTCTCACGGTATGGTGCTGATGGCTGAGAATGCCGACGGCGAATTGTCGCTGGTGCAGCCTGCCAAGCCGGTGAAACCGGGCAGCACGGTGAAATAATGAAAGCGGATATGGCGTAATTGGTAGCCGCGCTAGACTTAGGATCTAGTGGTGAAAACCGTGGGGGTTCGAGTCCCCCTATCCGCACAAGGGACAGATGAGGGAATTTTTTGAAAGTAAAAAATGTACAAATGCTATACATACTAATAACTATAGCTGTTGCTGCTATTGCTTATTTGTTAATAATCGGTTTGGCAAAAATTCAAGAGGCGACAGACACAAAGGGTAGTACTTTAGGGGGTTGTATAACTATTATCATTATTATTGCTGCTATACTTTTATTATTATATTTGTATGATGTAATGGGTGGTAGTTATGACCTAAATACTCCTGTTAGAAGGTCTTATTAGTTAGATTGAGTTGATTTTATTAGGGTTGATCTGGCATGCTTTCCGCTTGAAATTCGTCCTAAAGCTATTATAACTTCTGCAATCATTATCATAGATATTAAGGTAATTTTTGTTCCTCTTCAGCAGTGCCGGACTTGGTAGAATTATTATTTCTTTTGGTACTCTTTCCATTTGGCTGGAATGGTTAGATTGTAGTTAGATATATTTAAATGTATAGAATCCGGCATAATGCACTGCCTAAATCTTGATTCATAACGCTCAAGTTTTATCACATTTGAAGGAGTAATACTTGCCAAGCTGTTAGAATGCTGAAAGGGCGGAAAATAAACATATACTTTTGTTCCAACTTTCTGCGCCAACTCAATGGCAGGTATCATATCGCTATCAGCGGACACTACTATGGCAACATCGCAATTAAGATTATGTGCATCATTAACAATTTGTGTGGCGATTCTCACATCAGATTCTTTTTCTTCGTATGTTTGAATGGTATATCCACAGTTGTAACAGGTTATTTTTTTGCATAAGTACTTACCCATTATTAGTTGAAATTTATCATTTTCTTTGTTGGCTTGAAAGAAGGTGTTTTGCCGTTGTGCCTTATCCGGGTTATCGGGCTTTGCTGAAAAGTATTTAACAGAGACCAAATCCTGATAAGGTTTCATAAACATTTCAAAAAAATTCACCATATCAAGCCAATAATATTTACGCCAATTTTTGTTTTTCTTCAACCCATAATAAAAATTGAAGCCGTCCACATAGACCATAACCTTCTGTGTATCCATAATTTAGTATAAAATTTAAAAAATAAGCCCACGCGAGGGCGGGCTGGGCCTTTTCGGTAATATGCCTACTCAGGGTGATTCGCTGCAAAGATATAGAAAAAAATAATACAAAACGCTATTTTGAAAAAAATTTCTTAATTGTAGAAATGGATCGCCTATATTCAAAAAAAAAGACGGAGCACGCCCCGTCTCTACATATAATAATTCCGAAAAAATTACGTATTACTCCACTACCGGGCCAAACGGCACCAACTTCTTGCCTTCTTCGGTTTCGGTAAAGTTGTTGAAGTTCTTGATGAAGGACTCGGCCAATTGCTTGGCGCTGGCAGCATAAGCGGCTTTGTCAGTCCAGCTGTTCTGCGGGTTCAGGATGCTGTCGTCCACACCGTTCACATGTTTCGGGATGGAAAGGTTGAAGGGCTTCACAATCTCAGTCTCGCAGCCAATCAACTCGTCGTTGAGGATAGCTGAAATGATGGCACGGGTGGCCTTCAAGGAGATTCTGCTACCTACACCATAACCGCCACCAGTCCAGCCGGTATTTACCAAGTAAGCGGTAGCGTTGTGCTCGGTCAGCTTCTTGGCCAGCTCTTCAGCATATTTCGTCGGGTGCAGCAACAAGAAAGCAGCTCCAAAGCATGAAGAGAAGGTAGGTTGAGGTGTAACAACACCCACTTCAGTACCAGCCAACTTGGCAGTGTAACCACTCAGGAAGTAGTACATGGTTTGTTCGCGGTTCAGCACAGAAACAGGAGGCAGCACACCAAAAGCGTCAGCAGACAGGAAGATGACTTTCTTGGGGTGAGTACCGCGTGAAACAGGTTTCACAATATTGTCAATGTGGTAAATCGGATAAGAAACACGGGTGTTTTCGGTCTTGGCAGCTGAGGTGAAATCGATGTTGCCTTCGGCATCCACCACTAAGTTTTCCAGCAATGCGTCGCGCTTGATAGCGTGGAAAATGTCGGGCTCTTTCTCTTCGCTCAAATCAATACATTTTGCATAGCAACCACCCTCAAAGTTGAACACACCATTCTCGTCCCA
Organism: uncultured Bacteroidota bacterium; assembly: GCA_902802755.1. Taxonomy (GTDB): domain Bacteria; phylum Bacteroidota; class Bacteroidia; order Bacteroidales; family WCHB1-69; genus RUG11690. The sequence continues at coordinate 24,224 of CADCNH010000005.1, forward strand.
GCCGTGCTCATCGTCACCGATCAGGGCGCGGTTCGGGTCGGTAGACAAGGTGGTTTTTCCAGTGCCAGAAAGGCCGAAGAAGATGGCGGTATCACCTTTCTTGCCTTGGTTGGCGGAGCAGTGCATAGCGGCCATGCCACGCAAGGGCAGGAAGTAGTTCATCACGGAGAAGATTCCTTTCTTCATCTCGCCACCATACCAGGTACCGCCAATCAAAGCCATACGCTCGGTCAGGTTGAAAGCTACATAGTTTTCGCTGTGCAAGCCTTGCTCTTTCCAATTGGGATTGGTGGTTTTGCAGCTGTTCAGCACCACGAAATCAGGTTCAAAACCCACTAACTCTTCTTCATTGGGGCGGATGAACATGTTCTTGACAAAATGGGCCTGCCATGCTACTTCCGTCACAAATCTGATTTTCAGACGGGAGTTTTCGTTGGCACCGCAATAACCGTCAGTTACATAAATGTCTTTGCCACTCAACTGTTTCTGGCTCAGTTTTTTAAGATGTTCCCAAATCTCGTGGTTGATGGGGTGGTTGTCGGAGCCTTTCTTGCCTTCGCCAGCCCACCAGATGTTGTTGCGGGTCTCATCATCCATCACAATGTATTTGTCTTTGGGAGAACGGCCTGTAAATACACCAGTATCTACTGACAAAGCGCCGCTTTTGGTCTTGTAAGCCTTGTCGAATCCGGTCAGTGACGGGTCTGTTTCGTGCTGGTATAATTCGTCATAGGACAAATTGTGGTAAATTTTCTGGGGATTGCTAATCCCGATTTTTGACAGTTGTTCCAAAAGTTTTTCCATAAGCGATATGTTTAATTAATTGATTATCAGTATTATGAATGTAAAAAATATTTCTTTTTACCTTTTGCAAACTTAATAATTAATTTTGGAAACAAAAAACGAATATCTTTATTTTTCATGCTTATCGTATGAAAAATTTTCGAATTTATTATTCCAAAAATTATTCGTATTTTTGACCTTTAATTTTTGACCGCATGTTTGAATATAATGTAAATCGGAATCAATTGATAATCAGGGAGTACGGAAGAAATATCCAGAAGATGATTGAGGACACTCTGAAGGAACCTGACTATGCGAAGCGCAGTGAGAAGGCAAAAGCTATTGTCCGCATGATGGCCCTTATCAATCCTGAGGATAAGGACAACAAAAATCAGCAGGAATCTTTGGATTATTGGCACAAACTGTGGGATCATTTGTTTATAATGTCTGATTATCAGTTGGATGTGGAATCCCCTTTCCCAAAACCAGAACCTAAAAAAGAGGATTTTGTTTTCGAAAAACCGGACTATAATAAGCATAAAATCCAATACCGTACGTATGGCAGAAATATGGAAAATATTATCAAGGCGGTATCGGATTATCCTGAGAGACAGCGGGATACGATGGGTAAAACCTTGGCCAATCACCTGAAGAAGTTGTACTTGACGTATAACCGTGAGTCTGTGGATGATAAGCTGATTGTTGACCAGCTGAATGAAATGTCCAATGGACGTATTAATTTGCCGGAGGATTTCTCATTGGATTCAACCAAGGATATTCTGAAAAACACTTCAACAGCAAATCAGAATAAGCCACTGAATGCCAAGAAGAAGAAAAAGAAAAAGAAAAAAAATAAAGAAAATCAAGCAAATAATAACTAAATGAATATAATTGAAGTTCAGAATGTTACAAAGAAATACTCCAATCATCTCGCATTGGACAATATTTCTTTGGCGATTCAGAAAGGTGTGGTCTTTGGTTTACTCGGTCCCAATGGTGCCGGCAAAACCACGTTGATTCGTATCCTGAATCAGATTACCGCTCCCGACAGTGGCACAGTGCTTTTCAACGGTAATCCTATCTCTCGCAGGGATATCGAGAAAATCGGCTATTTGCCGGAAGAGCGTGGTTTGTATAAAAAAATGAAAGTAGGGGAGGAGGCTATGTACCTTGCTCAGCTGAAAGGGCTTTCTAAACAGGAAGCCATGGAAAGGCTGAAATATTGGTTCATCAAGTTTGAGATTCAAAGCTGGTGGAACAAGAAGGTGGAAGAACTTTCCAAGGGTATGCAGCAGAAATTGCAGTTTATCACCACGGTGGTCCATCGCCCCGATTTTTTGATTTTGGATGAACCGTTCAGCGGATTAGACCCCATTAATACCAATCTGATACGGCAAGAGTTGCTGGAACTGAAAAAACAAGGTACAACCATCATTATTTCTACCCATAATATGGCTTCCGTAGAAGAGATTTGTGATGAAATATGTCTGATTAATAAGGCACATAAGATTTTGGAAGGAAATCTGGCGGAAATCAAACAGCGTTTCAAAGAAAATGTCTATAGCCTTACGTTGAATGGTGAATGTGCGATACCAGCGTTTCCGGACAAGTTCAGTGTGATGGAGACTTCCTCTGCTGCCAATCAGCATCATTATGTGGTGAAAGTGCTGGACGGAGGCAGTGCGAACCAGCTGTTGCAGTTCGTGATGGAGTATGGCAATGTTATGTCTTTCAATGAGGTATTGCCATCAATGAACGATATTTTCATTCAACAAGTGGAGAAATACAATGAAGAATTAGGAATTAATAATTGATAATTATTTTTGTGAAGGAGAAAGATGTGAAGACGAATATAATCCTCATGGGCGAACAAAGTGAGCGACTTGACGATTAAACATATCAACGATTAAACAAATCAACAATGAATAACACCTTGCTAATCATATCGCGCGAATACCTTACTCGCGTAAAGAAAAAGTCCTTTATCATACTCACCTTGGTAGTGCCTATCCTTTTCGCCGCCTTGATGGTGGTGCCGGTATTACTGGCCACCAAGGGCCGCGAGCATGTGAATGTGATGGTGGTGGACGAAAATGAGATTTATATCAATAATTTCATTGAAAACGATAAAACTTCATTTTCTTATCGTTCCGGAGATATTGAGCAAATCAAAAAGGAAGCCTTGGCTGGCGATTATGATGTGGTATTGTATTTTCCGCGTAGTTCGCAGAAAGTGAATGCCAACATGTATTACAATGAGGAACCTTCCATGTACTTGCGCTCTGAGCTGGAAAGCCAAATCAACAATATGTTTTTCGACCATGTGTTGCAGGATACTTTCAATATTGATTTGGACAGATATAAGACCATCAAAGATTTGGCCCGCTCGCAAATCACCATGATTCAGATTGATGAAAACGGCGGTGAGAAGGAAAGTATGGCCGAGATGAACAAAACCATTGGTATGATTTGCGGTTTTGTCATTTACTTCTTCATTTTCCTCTTTGCCGGTCAGGTGCTTCGAGGAGTACTTGAGGAAAAAAACAACCGTATTGTGGAAGTGCTGATCTCTTCAGTTAAACCCATTGAATTGCTCTTGGGCAAAATCATCGGTATCGCTTTGGTGGGCTTGACGCAGTTCCTGATATGGATTGTGTTTACACTGGTGATTTTAGTAGGTGTGCAGTTCGCTATGCCTGACAAGTTCATGGAGATGAGCGGAGTGGATACGGAACAAGTGATGGAAACGGTCAAGGATAGTCAAATGGTTGAGGCAGTCAATAACAGTAAGTTAGCGACAGAAGCTTTGGGTGAGGAAAATATTTTCGCTGAAATCAGCAATTATTTCCCCATTTCTTTCACTGAAATGATTTTATGCTTCCTCTTCTTCTTCTTGACGGGCTATCTGGTCTATTCTGCTTTGTTTGCGGCGGTGGGATCGGCGGCAGATAACGAAACCGACTCCAACCAACTGACCATGCCTATCACCATGCCATTGTTGCTGACGATTGTCATGGTAATGCCCATTGCGGACAATCCCAATGGGAAGTTGGCATTTTGGTTGTCTATGATTCCGTTGACCTCACCGGTGGCCATGCTCACGCGATTGCCTTCCGGTGTGCCTTTGTGGGAACTGCTGCTGTCGATGGTGCTGATGGTACTGTTTTTTATCTTTGTGGTGTGGTTTGCCGCCAAAGTTTACAGAACGGGTATCTTGATGTATGGAAAGAAAGTAAGTTGGAAGGAAATTTGGAAATGGGTAAGATATGAATAAAAAAGGCGGTGAAAACCGCCTTTCTTGAGCCACTTGCGAGACTTGAACTCGCGACCTACGCATTACGAATGCGTTGCTCTACCAACTGAGCTAAAGTGGCTTGCTTTTGCGGTGCAAAAATACGAAAAAAATCGTAACTTTGCACTTTCAAATGGAAAACCTTAAAAATATTGATACTATGAACATTACAAAATTAGACCAAGTTATCGAACTGGTAAAGTCAAAACCGAAAAAAAGATTAGTGGCTGCATACGCAAACGATGAACATACTATCGATGCCGTTCACCGTGCGGTGGAATTGGGTATTGTTGACGCTACTTTGGTGGGTGATACAGATACTATCAAACAAGTGTGCGCAAAATTGAACATTGACATCAATATGTTCAAGATCGTGCACGAAAGTGTGGATACCAAAGCCGCTGCCAAGAGTTGCGACTTGATCAATGCCGGCGAGGGCGACATCCTGATGAAGGGTCTGCTGCCAACCGACAAATATATGCGCGCCATTTTGAATAAAGAACGTGGCCTTTGTCCTCCCAATGCCACTTTGTTGCACATGGCTGTTATCGAGAATCCGCAGTATCATAAGTTGTTATGCGTGAGCGACTGTGCTATTATTCCCGCTCCCGATTTCAAACAGAAACAGAAAATTCTTTCCTCATTGATCAGCACGGCAAAATCTTTGGAGATTGCCAAACCGAAAGTGGCTATTTTGGCTGCTACCGAACAAATGTCAGTAGGTATGCAGGCTTGCGTTGACGCCGCCTTATTGGCCAAGATGGCCGAAAGAGGTCAGATTTCAGGTGCTGTTATCGATGGCCCGCTTTCTCTTGACTTGGCTATCGACAAAGAAGCAGCACAAATCAAGAAAATGGCAGGTGAGGTTGCCGGGGATGCCGATTGCTTGCTCTTCCCGAACATCGAAAGTGCCAATGTATTCTATAAGTGCTGCACCAAGTTCGACCACTCTGAAATCGCTGCTTTCGTGATGGGTGCCAAGGTTCCTTGCGTGCTTTCTTCCCGTGGCGACTCCACCAAGACTAAATTGTACTCTATCGCTGTGGCCGCACTGGCGAAATAAGAGCGACAGCTTTAGTTGAATACAATCATAGGCATTGGCTAATAAAGCCTTTGGCTTAAGCTACATGAAAATATGGCCGTGACTGAAAAAATACAGCAGTCTCGGTCGCAAAAATCTAATTGATTAATTCGCTTGAATTATGGAAAAAATCATCATTCTGGACTTCGGTTCACAAACCACCCAACTGATAGGCAGAAGAGTGCGCGAGCTGGATATGTTCTGCGAGATTATGCCGTATAACAAGTTCCCGAAAGATGACCCTGACGTGATAGGTGTTATCCTCAGCGGTTCGCCTTTCAGCGTGTACGACGAGAAGGCTTTCAAACTCGATTTGTCAGAAATTCGCGGGAAATATCCGATTCTGGGTATCTGCTACGGTGCCCAGTATATGGCCCATACCAACGGCGGTAAGGTGGAACCCGCTGGCAGCCGCGAGTATGGTCGCGCGAATCTGGCTTCTTTCGACCAGGAAAATCCGCTGTTCAAAGGCTTCCACGCCAATTCACAAGTATGGATGAGCCATGGCGATACCATTACCCGTTTGCCGGGAAATTGTCATAAGATTGCTTCTACTGACAAGGTGGAATTTGCCGCTTACCAGTTCGACAATGAAAATGTCTGGGGTGTGCAGTTCCATCCCGAAGTGTTCCATACCGTGCAAGGCACCCAGCTGCTGAAGAATTTCGTGGTGGGTATTTGTGGCGGCCACCAAACATGGAGCCCGGCATCTTTCGTGGACACTACGGTGGCGGAGTTGAAAGAGCAGATTGGCAACGACCGTGTGATTCTCGGTCTGAGCGGTGGCGTGGATTCCTCCATTTGTGCCGTGCTGTTGAGCCGTGCCATTGGCAAGAATTTGACTTGTATTTTTGTGGACCATGGCCTGCTGCGCAAGAATGAGTTCCAGAATGTGATGCGTGATTATGAAGGCTTGGGCTTGAATGTCATAGGCGTGGATGCTTCCGCCAAGTTCTTTAAGGAATTGGAAGGCGTTTCCGATCCCGAGCGCAAGCGCAAGATTATTGGTGCCGGCTTTATTGATGTGTTCAACGAGGAAGCCCAGAAGATTACCGATGCCAAGTGGTTGGCGCAGGGTACTATTTATCCCGACCGGATTGAGAGTCTCAGCATCACGGGCATGGTCATCAAGAGCCATCATAATGTGGGTGGACTGCCCGAAAAGATGCACCTGAAACTGTGCGAGCCGCTGAAATGGCTGTTCAAGGACGAGGTGCGCCGTGTGGGTCGCCAGTTGGGTATGCCCGAGCATCTGATTACCCGCCACCCCTTCCCTGGTCCAGGACTGGCCGTGCGTATCTTGGGTGATATCACCCCCGAAAAAGTGCGTATTCTGCAAGATGCCGACGATATTTTCATCCAAGGGCTTCGCGATTGGAAGGTAAAACTGAGTGGCGAGGATGCCCGCAAAGTATTGGCCGCCGGTGTGCCCGCCAATATGAGCAATGGCGAAATAGAAGTCTCTTTATACGATCAGATTTGGCAGGCTGGTGTGATTCTGCTGCCTATCAAGAGTGTGGGCGTGATGGGCGATGAGCGTACTTACGAGCGTGCTGTGGCCCTCCGTGCTGTGACCAGCACCGACGCCATGACTGCCGACTGGGCTCATCTGCCCTACGAATTCATGGCGAAAGTGTCCAACGAGATCATCAACAAGGTGAAGGGTGTGAACAGAGTATGCTATGACATCAGCTCCAAACCACCCGCAACTATCGAGTGGGAATAGAATAAATGTGTTAAAGAGCAATAATAAATAAAATCATATTTTAATCATTGAATTATGGCTTTAATACAGTGTCCCCATTGTGGATCCCAAATCTCAGATAAAGAAAAAATTTGCCCTCAATGTGGCAGAAAAACGAAAAAATTACCGTTGGTTTACCATGTCATATTTGTTTTACTGATTATAGCAGTAGGTGTTTTAACATACATCTTATGGGATTCTAAATCCAGTGAGGCAAGCACAACAGAAACAATAGCAGTGGATTCGCTGACAGTAAATCAAAATTTGTAAGGGTTTTATTCGATAGAAAAATACAAAAACACAATAAAAATGAATCGCTTCATCATTTCTGGCGGCGGCACCGGTGGTCACATTTTTCCGGCTCTCGCTATTGCCAATGGTTTGAAAAAGGCTATCCCTGATGCTGAGATTTTGTTTATAGGGGCAAATGGTAAAATGGAGATGAAAAGAGTCCCCGAAGCAGGTTATCCCATTGAGGGACTGGATGTTTATGGCATTAACCGCAGCCTTTCACTGAAGGCCTTGGCCAATAATGTCAAACTGCCGTTTGTGCTGATGAAAACCATGCGTCGGGCTAAGCAGATTATCCGTGATTTCAAGCCTGATATGGCCATTGGAGTAGGAGGCTTTGCCAGCGGTCCCGCCTTGAAAGCCGCCAGCAGTTTGGGCATACCAACCATTCTGCAGGAGCAGAACTCATATCCTGGTGTTACCAATAAGATTTTGGCTGCCAAAGCGAAAAAGATTTGCGTAGCCTACGATGGACTGGAAAAATATTTTCCGGCTGAGAAAATCATTAAAACGGGTAATCCTATCCGTGCTGAAATCCTGAATATGGTGCGGAAGGATGATAAGGCCTACGAGTTCTTCGGTTTTTCCAAGGAAAAGAAAACCATTTTGGTGGTGGGCGGAAGTTTGGGTGCCCGTACCATCAACCAGTGCATGGAAAAGGGCCTCGACAGATTGAAAGAGATGAATGTGCAGCTGCTTTGGCAGACGGGTGAGTTGTTTTACAAAAACATTTCTCCCGAATTACTGGCCCGTCAGAATGAGAGCATCAAGATTGTGCCTTTCATTAAAAACATGAATGATGCCTATAGTATGGCGGATGTGATTGTTTCGCGTGCCGGTGCGTTGGCCATTGCCGAGCTGTGTGTGGTGGGTGTGCCTACCATCTTGGTGCCATTCCCCTTCGCAGCTGAAGACCATCAGACCAAGAATGCCCAGGCTTTGGTGGACAAGGATGCGGCCATCATGATTCCGGATAATCAGGCGGAAAATCAATTGATGGATCAGTTAGTCAGTCTGATTCAGGATGAAAACAGATGCCAAACCATGGGCGAAAACATTCTCAAACTCGCCCAACCAGATGCGATAGACTTGATAATCAAAGAAATACTTTCCAATTAATAATTAATAATGAACAATGAATAATTATTAATTGTCGCTGTCAACTATCAATTGTCAACTATCAACTATTAATTATTAATTGTTAACTGCTCGGTAGTACATCGTCGTCTCTTGCTCCTGACGAAACATATTGCTATACAGTGAGTTAATCTGTTCTTCGCTGACAGCAAAATAGCGGTTGGTCTCATCGTTGAAATCTTCCGCACAGCTGAAACATTCTGCCACAGCTAAGGAAGAAGAGCGGTCTTCTATCTTAATGTCATTCTGAAGAATAATGGATTCCACCCGGTTCTTTACTTTCTGCAAATCATGGGTATTGATGCAGTTCTGGGGCAGTTGATATAGGTAATCAGAAAGGCGTTTGTCGGCTTCCTCAATGTTGACTCCTTCTGCGGGACGTCCACCTACAATAAAGATGCCTGGATCCAATGTTCCTGTAATGTATGCGCTTATGTCAGTGAAAATGGCATCCTCCATTACGAATTTCTTGTAAAGATAGGAAGATTGCCCGCTACCGAATAAATCGGATAACATGTCGTAAGCATAAAAATCCCGTGTCAATCGTCCGCAGGCTGGCCAACCTTTGAAAAGCATATCGGCAGGCACATTCCGTCTATATTCCACAAAACGCTTTTCTCTTTGCGGGTCTTCTTGGGGATATTGTTTTATTATGGTTTGTCCTGCTGGAATCGGTCCAAACCATTTCTCCACTAAAGGCACAATCTGCTCAAATCTCACATCTCCCGCAATGGTCAGCACCGCATTATTGGGTCGGTAAAAACGATAGAAGAAATTCTTCATGTCATCCATGCTGACTTTCTCAATATGGCTGATTTCCTTGCCGATAGGCAGCCATTGATAAGGATGTTTCTGGAAATAAAACTGGTTGTACAGCAGCCATAGGTCTCCGTATGGTCGGTTCAGGAAGTTCTCTTTGAATTCCTCTATGACCACATGTTTCTGTATGTCTAATTTTTCCTGCTGAAAAGCGAGTTCCAGCATACGGTCGGACTCCAGCCAAAGGGCATGTTCAATGTTGACGGCAGGCAGTGTGATGTAGTAATGCGTGATGTCTTGTGTGGTGTAGGCGTTGTTGATGGCTCCTACGCTTTGCAGCTGCGCGTCGTAGTCGGCAATATTCTTGGAACCTGTGAACATGAAATGCTCGAATAGATGCGCCATGCCAGTCATGTCGGGATTTTCATCCCTTGAACCGACATTATACACCACATTACAAGAAGCCAATGGTGTGCTGTGATCCTCATGTACAATAAGCCTCAATCCATTGGCTAAAATATGTCTTTTAAATTGTAGTGGCATTCTTTCGAATTAGAAATTAGAACTTGATTTGCGGTGGAACCACAAACTATGCATAGGCTATCCATTCAATCTGTTTATCGTATGAGGTTGATAGAACCGGTTTTGATCAATTCCTGTTTCAGATTATTATAACGGATATAATTGATGTAATAAGTATAAACACCTGAAGGACATTCTTTTCCGTTTAAGGTACCATCCCATCCGATTTCGGGATTATCGGAATAGAATATTAATCCGCCATTTCTGTCATAAATCATGATATAATATTTAGCCACACAGGCCACAACAGGTAAGAACACGTCGTTAAGTCCATCTTTGTTGGGTGTGAAAGTGTTGGGCACAAAGAGCACATGGTTATCCACCACAGGGACAGGAGCCATATATACATCCTGACAATTGGCATCATCGGTCACAGTAAGGATGACATTGTAATTTTCGCTGTTTTCGGAGTTGTATACATGAGTGGGATTCTCCTCATTACTGTTGGTTCCGTCGCCAAAACTCCAGGAATAATGAACGTTCAAGCCTTCTGATTGATTGGTAAATAAGACTTCCTGACCAACTTCGGCTTCCGCTGGATCAAAGATGAATTGTGCGGTAGGTTGTTGTCCGGCATTAATATAATTGCTGAGCGTGACAGTTGCGTCACAAGGTTCCGCCTCGTATGCATGATAAGTTATAGAATAGCGCCCGGGTTCTGTAAAAAGAAAACTTGTATTGTCGCCATAAATAGTGGTGTCGGGTGTGTTAGCGGAGGAAATTGTCCATTCGTGAGTGCTGGCGGGAGTAGCCGTGGATTTGAATGTAACCTCCTCGGGCACACATATTTCGTTGGGACTGATATGATAATGTCCTGCCAGTTCAGGAGTGCTGGTAATGAGAGCGGTATGGTAGCATGTGTCCGTCATACAACCCCAACGGTCACTGACAATAACTTGGAAGGTGGTGTTCTGAGTAATATTGCAATTGCTTTCTCTGGCATTAGGAGTAGCTAATCCAGTGGAAGGTGTCCACTGGTATCTTAAAGCTCCGTCGGTGCCTCCTTCCATTTGTATGGCTACATGCTCGCATCGGTCACAATAAAAAATGGTATCACTGGTGATTGTGAATTTTTTATTGTCAGTTAAAATATATTTGATAGTATCGTATTGTGCTCTTTCGTCCCTATGACCATCCAGATATCTGAAATTGGGACACAAGATGCTTTTGAATACAAGTTGGGCTCTTTTTGACTGATTTGGGGCAAACTGTGCACTTTCTTTGATATCCATTTTCAATCGAATAAGGGTGTCGCCTTCTGGAAAATAAATAGTGTCTCCATGATGTAAGGTGTCAATCAGATTATTTGAGCGAAGACGGATTACGTAAAAATCCTCTTCATTGGCAGTACCTCCATCGCAATAAAAGACAATGTTCATAGATGATTCCAATGGCTCTCCATAATGAATGTCAATGTCAGCACCTTTGCAATTTTTAATCAACGTGTCAAATCCCATTGTAATACTGTCGGTAACGCTTATTTCTTTGGGCAACTTGAAACTGCCTTTCTCCAAGAACACTCCTGAATCGTATGCTCCATCAGAAACATTGGCAATGGAAATTTTCATTTTATATTCTGAACAGGCACAAAGTGGGGCGTCGGCAACCAAATTGGTTGTGAAACCATCATATTCGATAGCCCCTCCTGAGTTGCTTCGGTAAAATTGGGAATAAGTTAATACACAAGGGGTGGCAGATCCAGCAGATGTTCCATTGTTTAAAGTGTTGATAGAAACAGGAAGACCTCCACTACCGGGTATAATCGCCATGTTTTTAGTGACATTGCCTGGACTTCCGAAGGGATCTGGTCCATAGAGAAAGAAACCGAATACGTCATTGAAGGAGGAACATACAAACTCAGGATATTCTTCAGAAGCAAAAATATAGTTGAAAGATACAACGTTGGTATATTCATTTCTTCCACTGTAAAAGTTGAACTCCAATACAGACGCATTGTTGAGAGGCTGTCCTGAAGCCACAAGTGGCTGTAAATCAGGATCCACAGTGGCGTGATTAACACCTGTGGTGCTACTTTCACTAGGAGAGGAATTAGGTCCTTCGGCAACACTGATATTACCAGTGGTAAGCAAAACTCCCGAGTTAAATGGGAATTGGGGATTAGTATTGGCAAAGGTGCCCACTTGTGAGCCGTTGATGGTACTGGAACTCCAATTGAACTTGCAGTTATACAGTTTTACATCTTCTCCCGCAAAATACCTGTTGAGGAAGGTATCGGGCAGCAAACCATTAGCAGGTGTGGTCGTAATGGATTGGCTATACCCCGTTATGATGCACAGGCAGGCGATAAAACTGATAAGCAATCTTTTATATAAATTTCTCATGGTGATAAATTAGGATTTTTTATTTCGAAAACATACTGTCGTTCATGACAATTCTGACAAGTACTCCAAAATTATAAGAGAAATCCTTATAACCTTCCAAACCAAACTTGCCTGCGTTAAAGTAAAAACACGGGTCCAGCGAAACATACTTGTTGAAGGCCAGTTTCAATCCGGCAGCAGCGGAAAAACCAAAGCCTGGTCCTCCATATTTGACAATGGATCCGTCGGATTGTATGCCAGGCACATAGTTCTGTAGATTGTTGATGAAACTGTAACTTTTCAGTTTGTTCTTGTTGGCGTCATAAAATACCGCATCCATGCTCTTTACACGCACAAAGTTGAATTGTACTCCAGCTTCAAGAAAGGGCTTGACAATGGATTTGGTGCTAAAATGATAACAAACAGAAAGGTCTATCAGAGAACGGTCTTCCTTGCCTAAAATATACTGGTTGTCCAACATGCCAGTGTGATAATTTCCTGGTACTGCCTCGTAGAGTATTCGGAACTGCCCGTTGGCTTTGAGCCGCGAAAAGGAATATACCAATTGCAAACTCCAATTTTTTGTGAATTTGTATCGTATGCCCAACTGAATCATTACAGCTACCCGATATTTCATATTACCTAAGGGTCCGCCATAATGAATGGAATCGCTGATGAAGGGGTAATGCTCCTTGATCATAGTATAGATGTCACGATAACGGTACGTGTTTTCAAACAAGTAGTCGAGCCCGTTTTCATTGTTGTAGTTCCCATTGTAGTATTGTGCATTATACTTGGAACCAAAATAGCATCCTCCGGCGAAAATAATGTCAAAACCCTTGTCCTTGATATTGTCATCATCGTTTTTTTCTTGGGTATTCTGGGAGGAATGGGATTTGCTGGTAGAGGAATAGCGTGCCCCATTTCCGCTTTGTGCAAAAGTGGCTGTGCAGAATATCAACATCAGAAAAACGATAACAATATTTTTCATGAATCTTGGTTTGCTTGTTTTTTCAGGGCATATTTTTTATAGACGGCAAATCTCAATATTTGTTGCATCAAATTTTGTGGGGATTGAATACACCCATAAAATGGGGGTATTCAATCTCTATTTGTTACAAATGCACACATTCTCCGTAAGCGGCGGCAGCGGCTTCCATAATGCCTTCTGACAGAGTGGGGTGTGGGTGTACGGCATGGATGATGTCGGGTCCCGTCACCTTCATGCTGCGGGCTAATACAGCACCGGAAATCATCTCGGTCACATTGTCACCAATGAGATGGCAACCGAGCCATTCACCCGTGTTCTTGTCAAAAATAAGTTTCACCATACCGTCGCGACTGCCAGAAGCTGTAGCCTTGCCGGATGCAGTGAAGGGGAATTTGCCAATGAGTATTTCACGGCCTTGCTCGATGCACTTGCGCTCGGTCAAGCCTACGGAAGCTATTTCCGGAGTGGTGTAAGTACATCCTGGAATATTACTGTAATCTACCGGTTTTGGATCCAAGCCGGCAATTTTCTCTACACATACCAAGGCTTCGTGTGAGGCCACATGGGCTAATGCGGGTCCGTGTACAATGTCGCCGATGGCGTAAATGCCTTCTTGGTTAGTGCGGTAATAGTCGTCCACGGTGATTTTGCCTCTTTCGAAAGCCACCCCGTATTCTTCCAGACCAATACCTTCAATATTGGTGATGACACCTACGGCAGACAAAACAATTTCGCATTCCAATTCGGTCATGTTGCCTTTGGCGTCTTTAACAGATACCTTGCATAATTCGCCTGTGGTATCCACACTTTCCACTGCGGCTGAGGTCATGGTCTTGATGCCGGCCTTGCGGAAAGAACGCTCCAATTGTTTCGAAATTTCCTCGTCTTCAACGGGTACCAAGTTGGGCAGGTATTCCACAATGGTAACTTTGGTGCCCATAGAAGCATAGAAGAATGCCAATTCACTGCCGATAGCACCGGAACCCATCACCACCATGCTGACGGGTAGCTTGGGCAAAGTCAACGCTTCACGATAACCGATAATTTTTTTGCCATCCTGCTGTACATTGGGCAATGAACGTGAACGTGCACCTGTGGCAAGGATAATGTGTTGAGCTTCAATAATTTCTATGGTTCCATCGGCTTTGGTTACTTCCACTTTCTTGTCTTTGACAATCTTACCAAAACCGTTGATCACGTCCACATTGTTCTTTTTCAGGAGAAATTGCACACCTTTGCTCATCATTTCTGCCACGGTACGGCTGCGTTTCACCACCGCCTCAAAGTCGGCTTTCACCTCACCTTCAATGCTGATGCCATAGTTGGCAGCATGTTTGGTGTAATTGAGCACTTGGGCTGATTTCAACAGCGCTTTGGTGGGAATACAGCCCCAATTGAGACAAATTCCACCGACTTCGGCGCGTTCAACAATAGCAACTTTCATTTTCAACTGGCTCGCTCTGATGGCAGCCACGTAACCTCCGGGACCACTCCCAATGACAATCAAATCGTAATTCATGAGTTTTATATTTCTTTTATTGAATAATTTAAAACATTAATCTGCAAAGATACAACTTTTTGTTGAATTATTTGTTTTTTGATTTGGGTTGTGAGGCTGAAAAATTAAAATTTCTTAAAATGCTGCTATATCAAAAAAAATGTGTACTTTTGCCGCCGATAATTATTAACCAAAAAAACATTTAATCATGGCTCATAAAATTGATCCGGATCTCTGTGCAAGCTGTGGTACTTGTGCAGGAGAATGCCCTCAGGAAGCTATCTCTGAAGGTACTCCTTACACCATTAACCCCGATATGTGCATCGACTGTGGTGCATGTGCAGACGTTTGCCCCTGTGAAGCAATTCACCCGGAATAAGAGATTGAAAAACGAAAAAAGACGGCTCTTTTTCAAGGGCCGTTTTTTTTTATCTTGTAGAGATGCCGTGGCGCGTCTCTATAAGATAAATTACAATGCGTCTCTGCAAATTAATTATGGCACGTTTCTGCAAAAAAATCATAAAATTATTCATTTTTCGGGAAAAATACGTACATTTGCACTTTTATTGAGATAAATACAATGAAGAGAATTTTGCTTTTCTTATCGCTTTTGTTGTCGCTGCCATCTTTGTTTGCACAGACCGCTGATGTTAAGACAGTATTGTATTTTCTGCCTTTCTTCGGAGATGAATATGGCATGTATAATGAATACAATATCAAATCGTCGGTTGACATTGACAATGAGCCTATCTTCAGTCTGGTCAGCTTCTGGGAAGGTGCCCAGATGGCCTTGGATGAATACGAAAAAAGCTATCACCGCATCAATGTCATCGTAAAAGATGTGACATACGACAACGATAAACTGATACGGATTATGGAAGACGAAGAACTGATGAGCCGGGTGGATCTGATTATCGGTCCTTTTTTCGCTTCTCAGTTCGAAATAGCGGCTAATTATGCCAAAACATACCAAATCCCTATCGTGAATCCGTTTACTTCGAAGCGAGGTATCCTTGAGGAAAATGAATATGTATATAAAGTTCAGTCGTCAACAGAGACTGTGGCAGAGATGGTGAAAAACCGCTGGGTTGACCATGGAGATGAAACGGAAATCTTTTTTTGGACGGAAAGAGGTGCGGATATTCCGGCCTTGCAAAGATGTGAAACCTATTTCTCTCAAATGGATATTCCGTATCAGTTTATGTTGGAAGGAGATAAGTATAGTCTGAAAAGCCGCTTGGGAGACGGTAAACGGCAGTTGGTTATGGCCTTCTTGCCCACAGAAGCTATGGCTATTGCGCGAATGAGAAACCTCGGTATTGAAAACTCATTTCCTAACACCACCTTTGTTGTTCCTGAAGAATGGCTGGAAATTGATGCGTTGGAAGTGGATTATCTCAATAAATTGAATGTCCATCTGTTTTCAGATTATTTCGTCAATATGGATGATGACAGAACCTTGCTGTTTATCAGCGATTTTATTGAAAAATATAATACTCCGCCCGATTTGAAAAGGTTCTCTTTCCAGGGATATGATATTACCAAGTATTTCGTGGAACTGATGTTGCATGATTTCGACGCATCGCAAGTGCAATTTTCACCTATTGCCATGAAGTTCAATTTTGTGAAAACAGAAAATGGTGGCTATGAGAATCATGGACTTTTCCTATTACAATTGAAAGATTATAAAATCCAATCAGCAGAATAATATTATTTGAAATGAAAAGATTTTTTTCTTTGATACTTTTAGTGCTGTTTTGCATGACAGCAATTTCGGCTCAAGATACTGTGAAAAAATATTGGGCCAATAAAAGACTGATGTCGGTCGGTCTTCAACAAAATGGACTGGAAACAGGCCTATGGGTGTATTATCATAAAAATGGGGTGAAATGGATGGAAGGCCGGTATGAAAAAGGCCAGAAAGTGGGTACTTGGACCGAATGGTTCAACGATGGTAAGAGAAGTCGCGAATTCGAGGCTGTAAAAGGCCCTTATAAAAGCTGGTACCCCTCCGGCAAAATCGAATCGGAAGGCCAAATGGAAAATGGACAGAGAACGGGTGAATGGACATTCCTTTACCCTAACGGGAATTTGTTTAAAAAGGCTAACTACTTGAACGATAGTGTTCAAGGTAATGTGACTGAATACCATGACAATGGGGTGAAAAAGTTTGAAGGACATTATGATAATGGCAGATTGAACGGTTATACCCAATGGTGGACTTCGGCCGGTCAAAAAGATATGGAAGGCAATACCGTCAATGATTTGCAGGAAGGCGAATGGAAATTTTATCATCAGGATGGCTCTTTGGGAAGTGTTGGCTCTTTTGTGAAAGGTATGCAGGAGGGTGAATGGAAGTACTATTTTGAAAATGGAATGCTTTGGAAAATAGTTAATTACAAAAATGACAAAAGACAGGGAGAGTCAAAAGCATGGTATGAGAGTGGACAGTTACAACGACAGGGCAATTTTGCGGATGATAAGGAAGACGGGGTTTGGAAATCGTTTTATGCCAATGGAAAACTACAGGATTTGGGCTCTTTTGACAAAGGTCTTATGACTGGTGTATGGGAAGGATTTTATGAAACAGGTGTTAAAAAATATCATATCGCATATCAGCAAAATGAAAGAAACGGGGTTTATAAGTATTGGAATGAGAATGGAAAGATAAAAACAGAAGGTTCCTATACCCATAACCTGAAACATGGAGTCTGGAAAGAGTATGCGGATAATGGAAAACTCTTGGAAAGTGGACAGTATCGTCAGGATAAGAAAGAAGGAAAATGGACTTATTACGACGAACATGCTAATAAAATCCGTGAGCAGAATTTTGTGGATGACGCGCCTGACGGCAAATTCACAGAGTTCTATCCCAATGGGAAAAAGCATTTTACCGGTAATTTCAAAAACCGAATGAAACAAGGTGCTTGGATCTGCTGGGATCCTGACGGGAAGGTGGTTTATAAAGTGGTCTTCAACAAGGGTAGAAAAGTAAAGGTGGTGAATGATATGATGGACCCCAAAATGAATAAGCCTTTCTAATACCAATGAAGAAAAAAATCAGCTTGAGCGAACTTGTAACAAGCCGTCACCATAAAATCAACGAAATGACGATTAAAACATTTCATTTCAATCCGATACAAGTTAATACCTTTGTTTTGCACGATGAGACAAAACAGGCCATAATCATCGATCCAGGCAATTATGAGAGTTGGGAGGATGAACAGTTGAAGGAGTATATCGAGCAGAAGCAATTGTCGGTTCAGTTTGTGGTGAATACCCACCCACATGTGGACCATGTGTGCGGTAATAAATGGTGCGTGGAACACCTGCACTGTCCTGTGTATATGCACGAGAAAGCTGTGAAAATCTACAATCAGGCTGCAGGTTATGGTTATGTGATGGGTATGGATGTCGAATCCTGTCCAGAACCTTCCAAACTGCTGAAAGATGGTGATATCTTGTCATTTGGACAGCAGCAACTGCGAGTTCTTTATACGCCTGGACATGCGGAGGGCAGTATTTGCCTATATGATGCCGCTAACAAGGCCGTTTTTGTGGGTGATGTGTTATTTTATGGCAGTGTTGGCCGTACTGATTTGCCAACAGGCTCAGCAGCACTTTTAGTACAAAGCATAAAGGAAAAACTGTGGGTGCTCCCCGATGAGACCACAGTATTTTGCGGACATGCAATAAATACAACTATCGGACACGAAAAATCTTATAACAGCTTTTTATAAAACTAAAACTAATCATGGAAAAATATATTCCTGAAGGTTACGTCAGACATGACATTTACAATGAATCCAATATCAACAAGTTGGCCGAGAGTTTCCGGCAAGTGCTTACCGCGGTAGGGGAGGACCCGAATCGTGAGGGACTGCTTAAAACCCCAGTGCGTGCCGCCAAATCCATGCTTTTCCTTACCCATGGCTACGAGCAAAATCCCAGGGAAATTCTCACCAGTGCCTTGTTCAAAGAGGATTACCGCCAGATTGTGGTGGTCAAAGATATAGAAATCTATTCCATGTGTGAACATCATCTGTTGCCTTTCTTTGGCAAAGCACATGTGGGCTATATTCCCAATGGCACAATTGTGGGACTGAGCAAAATACCCCGCGTGGTGGAGGCTTTTGCCCGTCGTTTGCAGTTGCAGGAACGTTTGACAACACAAATCAAGGACTGCATCCAGGAAGTCTTAAATCCTCTTGGAGTCGCTGTTGTAATTGAAGCACAGCACCTTTGCATGTCGATGCGCGGCATACAAAAGCAGAATTCTGTGACGACTACCTCGGAATTTACAGGCGCTTTCCTGAAAAACTCCAATACCCGTCAGGAATTTATGCATTTGATAGGTGCGGATTTGCACTGATTCTTTATTTCTTCAGTCTCTTGGGCCTGTTAACAAAGTAAGGGGGCCTTCTTTCGGCAGCCATAGGGTAGGCCACAATCTCCTCTTCATCTGTATTGCGGAGAGTGCAGTTGATGACTTTGCCAACCCATTCAGATGGCAGGCAGATGGTAATGGTGTCTGTTTTCGGAACTAATGTCAATCTTTTCATCATTCATTTTTTTAATGGTTGTTGTATTTTGTATATTCTTTTTTTTCAAAATGAGGGCATAATCGCAAAAAATGATGTCAAAAATGAGTAGAAAATATCATTCTTGAAAATTTTAAATATCTTGATTTAATTTGTTAATAATCAAATTGTTATCTTTGCAAATATACAAAAAATCAGCAAAAAAACAGGTAATCCTCAAAAACTTAAAAAATTTAATTTATTAATCTGATAATCAGTATGTTAAAATTTAATTGATAAAAAATTGCAGGGAAGTGTTTGTTGGCATTGAATAAAGTTGTATTTTTGCAGTCCCAAAAAACGGATGTTTCAGTAGCTCAGCAGGTAGAGCACATCCCTTTTAAGGATGGGGTCCTGGGTTCGAATCCCAGCTGGAACACGGAGAGCCTAACATTGTTAGGCTCTTTTTTTTTGCCTATGCTGGAAACATGGCCATAATTCCCCAATTTTCCAATTCCCCAATTAACTAATTTGCTAATTTTTTTTGTTTTTTCGGATAAACTCCGAGAGACGGGGCATGCCCTGTCTTTACAAAAATTTATGCGTCTATGTATAATTCGGGAATTTTATGTACATTTGCACTCTACAAAAAAACAACAAATTATGGATTTTGTCGATATTTTGATTACCCTTGTCATCTTTGCGATTTTTATTGGAAGTGAGGTGCTGAAGATAAAAAAGAAGGTGGCGTCAACGGCCTCTCAAAAGCTACATAATGAAGTGGATTTGGAGGAAGACTATGAGTCTCCCGATAGGGATTATTTCAAGGAAAGAGAAAAGTGGAAAAATGAAAAATTTGATTCAAATTCTTCTAAATCCACTTCATATTTCACTTACGAGGATGTTTCCAGTAGCGAGGAGGTGATTCCACCATCAATGAAGTCAGAACCTTCTTCTTCCGCTAAAATCAATGTACAAGAAGTTGAAAATGAAACAGAAACGTTAAATATTAATTTGCAAGATCCTGAAGAAGTAAAGAAGGCCATCATCTATGGTGAAATATTAAAAAACCCTTATAATTAGCAAATTACATTTTTTTTAAATAGAAGTATGGTAAGGAACGAAAATTTTTCGTAACTTTACCGCCTAAAAATATACTGCAAAATAATGTTTAATATAAAATAATAGCTATGATGAAAAAATTACTCTTTACACTTGGAGTGATCATCCTTTTTTCCAGCTTTGCTTATTCCCAATCGGGAACGATTAAGGGAGTAATCACGGATCAGACAGGAGAGCCGTTGGCGTACACCCACGTCTATCTTAAGGTGGACGACAAGGTTGTCAACTATAACATGTCTAACGAAAAAGGAGAGTATCAGTTGTTTGGTATCCAGCCAGGCACATACGACATTGAGGCAAATGCTGAAATGACGTGTAAGAAAACCATGAAAAAGACAGGTCTGGTGGTAAAAACTGGACAGGTTCAGTTCGTGGATTTCAAAATTAACTGCGCCACAGACTTGGATGTTGTGGAAGTTGTATGGGAACCACCTGTGTTCGATGCCGATAACACCTCCTCCACCACACGTTTGAGTGGTGACGCTGTTCGTAAAACCCCTGGTCGTTCAATTACAGCAGCATTGTCCAACTTGGAAGGTGTATCCAGTGTGGATGGTAGTATGACCTCTGTGCGTGGTAACCGTTCCGATGGTCAGCAGATGATTGTTGATGGTGTGAGAATGAGAGGTAACGCCAGTGTGGCTATGAGCACTGTGGAAGAAGCCCAGCTGATCCAGGGTGGTATCCCCGCTGAATTGGGTGACGGTACGAGCTTTACCGTGATTACCACGAAACCCGCTTCAAAGGATTTCCATGGATCAGTTGAGTTGCGTGGTTCTTTGGAAGGTTATAATAATTTCTTGGCTGCTGCCTCTTTGACAGGTCCTATCTTGAAGGGTAAGAAAAGAGATGACCCCGCCCGTATCGGTTTCTTAATCAGCGGTGAGGTTGAATATGTCAAGGACGGTTTTCCCGCAGGTAAGGGTAGTTGGAAAAAACCCGGTACTTGGCGTGCTACCCCTGAGACTATCCTTGGCATCACAGAGGCTCCTATCCGTTACCCCCAGACAGATGCTAATGGTAATTCTGTTTTCGGTGTGACTAAATTGGAAGCTGAATACCTCGGCCCCGACGCTTTTGTGAAACAAAGAGTTCGTGACCATGCCGGTTATTGGAACTATCTGGCACAGGGTAAAATCGAATTTCTCTTCGGTAGAACCAATAACATCCGTCTCTCTTTCAACGGATCGTATGAATACAACAAAGGTAGAAGCTGGGGAACTTCAAGAGCTCTGTTTAATGCTCAGAATAACCCGGAATCAATCTCTAACACAACCCGTGTCAGCGCACGTTTGAATCATAGAGTCTTCACGGATACAACAGGAACAGGTATCCTGAAAAACGTGATGTATGATATCAACTTCAACTTTACCCGTTATAACTCTACTTCACAAGATGCTTTCCACAAGGGTAATTTGTTCAACTATGGCTATATCGGACGATATAAATCTCACTTCGCAGAGAAATATGCTGATGTGGAAAGTTCTTATTTAGATCCGCAAACAGGTATTACATATTATGGTAATATATATAGAATGAATAACCGTCTGGATACTTTGCTTACCTTTGAATCAGGCAATGTGAACCCAGGTCTTATTTTCTATACCCAAAACTTCTACGATCAGTTCTCACCAGCTTATATTGCTTCCAATTATGGTGCTGATCAACCCTATGATGACGACTTGTATGTAATGTTCGGCGCATTGTTGAATGGTCAAGGTCCCAATTCACCCTATAGTTTGTATGGTTCACCGAATATTCCTTATTCTAGTTACGGCAAGTCTCAACAGGATGTGTTCGGTCTTAAGGCAAGCATCTCTATGAACTTAACCAACCATGAGTTGAAACTTGGTTTCGAATTCGAAAAAATCATTTCACGTAGCTACTCTGTTTCTCCTTTCGGAATTTGGACTTTGATGAGAAACAAAGCCAATCAGCATAACGACGAAATCGACATTACTCATCCTGTGTATCTGGATGCTATGATGCCTTCTTGGTATAATAATGAACAAAGACAGAACTTCATTAATGAGCATAGTATCGATTTCAATGGTTATGATGGTGACATCTATATTTGGTTTGACCGTGCTCTCGGTGATGTGGCCGATGGTGGTTTTGCCCAGAATATCCGTAACCAACTGGGTATGAATTTGAGAGAATGGGTTGATGTGGATGACATTACACCTGCTCAATACAATGAAATGGGTGGTCTGGCCCTGTTCTCTACCGAAGAATTGGTCGTTGGTACAGGTCATGGTGGTATTGTTTCTTACATGGGTTTCGATGGTCTTGGAAAGAAATACAGAGGCAGTGCTTCCATCAGAGATTTCTTCACCAAGAAGGATGGTAAGAGAACTTATGAAATCGGTGCATACCAGCCTACTTATATGGCATTCTATCTGCAAGATAAATTCTCTATCAACAGCTTGCTCTTTAGCGTGGGTGTCCGTGTTGACTATTTCGATGCTAACCAGGATGTGTTGAAGGATCCTTACCTCTTCCGCGACGCATATACTGTGAAAGAACTGAGAGCATTGAACTTTGGCAGAGAAACTCTTCTGGAAGGTGCTAATGACAATTGGTATGTATATGTAAACCAAAGAAGTTATTACAACGCCAATCTGAGTCCTGAGAACTTCGACGTGTCTGTAATTGGTTATCGTGATGGTGATAATTGGTATGACAAATATGGTGACTTGGTTACCAACCCGGAAACTGATTTGTCATTGAATACCGCTGGTCCTATCTTGAAGAATAAATTGGATGAAACAGATGTAACCAAGGTTGAAGCTGACGCTTTCGGCAACTATGCTCCCAACTGGTCAGTAATGCCTCGTATCTCCTTCTCCTTCCCTGTATCAGACAACTCTTTGTTCTATGCTCATTATAATATCGTGACTTCACGTCCTACTAACTTGAGCATTAATCCTATCACTTATATGTTTATTGAAGATTATGCTACCAGCATTATCAATAACCCTGCATTGAAACCCCAGAGAAGTGTTGATTATGAAATCGGTTTCCGTCAGAAAATCGGTGAGAAGTCAGCTATCAGTATTGCGGCTTATTATTCAGAGAAACGTGACATGATCCAGTCATACCGTTTCACGGGTGCATATCCAAGTACTTATTATTCATATAAGAATATGGACTTCGGTACTGTTCAGGGCTTTACTTTGAGCTATGAATTGAGACGACTCAAAAATATTTCTTTCCGTGCCAACTATACCTTGCAGTTTGCAAAAGGTACAGGTTCATCTGCTAGTTCAAACGCTGCCATCATAGCTTCCGGTCAGCCGAACTTGAGAACTTTGGTGAATTTGTCATTTGACCAGCGTCATAGATTGGGTGCTACTATTGACTATCGTTTCGACCACGGTACAGAATATAATGGACCTGTTACCAGAAAGCAGAAAAAAGGTACCAATACCGTTAAGGAAATCAGATGGTTCCAGGATGCTGGTATTACCCTTCTGTTCTCTGCCGCTTCAGGTATGCCCTACAGCCGTTCAAGTACTCCTAACTCAACTTTCGTATCTGGTACAACCTCACGTTTGCAAGGTACCATCCATGGTTCACATAGACCTTGGATTTTCCAGTGCGACTTGCGTATCGACAAGACTTTCATATTTAATTTGTATGGCAAGAACGCAAAGGATAAAGATGGTAATCCTAAGGGTGTGAAACCTGGTTCTCTGACTGTTTACCTGGATATCCAAAACTTGTTCAATTTCAAGAATATTCTCTATGTATATGACTACACCGGAAATCCGGATGATGATGGTTTCTTGTCAGCAACAGAATACAGAGCAATTGTTCAGTCTCAAACTGACCGTAGCGCATTCATCAACTATTATAATATGATTATGCAGGATCCTTACAACTATAGCCAACCAACACGTGTGAGCTTGGGTGTTCAGTTCGGATTCTAATCTTTAATCCAACAGTTTGATAATAATAAAAATAAATAATCATGAAGAATACAATTAAAAGTTTATTTTTAGTAGCTCTCGTGCTTCTGTCTGCGATTGGAACCGTCCAGGCAGAAAGATGGATTGGAGATCCTAAAAAGAAGGCCCAAACCCAGGCTAAGGCCGGTTCCGCAAAATGTTTGTCGGCTACAAACTCCAATGAGTTGACTATTAACAATGTACGTGCTTACATCGAAACCAATGGTACGATGTGGAATAAGGAGCTTGCAGAATACGAGGTTCCAAAGGGCTCTGGTAAAAGCTCTATGTTCGCTGCAGCTTTGTGGATTGGTGGTCTGGATGATAACAACCAGTTGAAATTGGCCGCTGTCCGTTTCCGTCAGGTTGGTGATGACTATTGGACTGGTCCTCTTTCTGTGGATGGTCTGGCCCAGATTGCCCAGGAGGATTGTGCTGCATGGGACAAAATGTTCAAAATGACCCGCGCAGAAGTTGACGAACATATTAATGCTTACAATACGCATAATCATGTTGTGCCTAATCCTTCCCTGGCTATCAGAAACTGGCCTGCACATGGTGATTATGATAACAAAAAACAGTCATTCTATCTGGCCCCGTTCAAGGATGTGAATGGTAACTATGAATATGATCCTGAAAATGGTGACTATCCGTATTATGATATTGACAATGAACTTTGCCCTTGGACTGAAGCTAACAAGTCAAGAGCTGCTCATGGTTTGTTGCCGATTCCTTACGAACAGGAACGTGTTTCAGAGTTCCCGACATACGCTAACTCCATCGGTATTGATGGTATGGTTTATGCCGACCACGTGTTGAAAGGTGATGAAACCTTGTTCTGGATTTTCAATGATAAGGGTAATGCACATACCGAAACAGGTGGTGCCTCCATCGGTTTGGAAATCCGTGCACAGGCATTTGCCTTCCAAACAAATGATGACTTGAACAACATGACTTTCTATTCATACGAAATCATCAACCGTTCTACGACTAACTTGAACCAGACTTTCTTCTCACAGTGGGTTGACCCCGATTTGGGTTATTCACATGATGACTATGTGGGTTGCGATGTTGCCCGTGGTTTGGGTTATTGCTATAATGGTCTGCCTATCGATGGTGCAGGTTTGGCTCAACACTATGGTGCCAATCCTCCCGCTGTCGGTGTTGACTTCTTCCAAGGTCCTTATATCGATCCCGACTATATGGTGGATGATTCAACAGGTGAAACGGTTGGCCGTGATAATCCTCATTTTGACATAAATCAGGCAGGTGTTATTGGTACAGTTGCCAATAAATTATATTGTGACCAGTTCCTGAAAAGCAACTATCCAAGTGACCAGTTCGCTATCAATGGTGTGAACTTCGGTGATAGTATTGCCAATAACGAACGTTTTGGTATGAGACGTTTCGTATTCCACAACAATGATGATAGTAACCGTGGTGACCCAAGAAAAGCTACTGAATACTATCAGATGTTGAAAGGTATCTGGAAAGATGGTCAGCGTATGACCTACGGTGCATTGGCTCACCCCGACTATGGTGGAGTTGTAGGTCCGGAATGCGACTTCATGTTCCCTGGTACAAGCGACCCATGTAACTGGGGTATTGAAGACCCTGTACAACGTGATGTATTCAACTACCAAGACTATGGTGGAAGCCGTGGTTGGGTAGAGGAAACTGTGGCCAATGACCAGCCTTCAGACAGACGTTTCATGCAGTCTGCTGGTCCTTTCACCCTGCGCCGTGGTGCCGTTAACTACATTACCGTTGGTATTCCATGGGCCCGTTCTTATTCAGGTGGTCCTTGGCAATCAGTTGAATTGCTGAAAATTGCCGATGATAAGTGCCAGGCTTTGTTCGAAAACTGCTTCAAAGTATTGGATGGCCCTGATGCTCCAGATGTGACTATTAAGGAATACGAAAATGAGCTGATTATTTATTTGACCAATGATAGAGATGACTCTAATAACAAGGATGAACAATACGCTGAAGTAGATCCTCAGATTAATGAAGGTTATAATACCGACTCAACTTATACTCAGGTGTTTACTAATCCTGATGGTACTGTTGACTCTGTAACAGCTGTAACTTCTGTTTATAAGAGATATCCGGAAGGAAGCAACAAGTATGTGTTCGAAGGTTATCAGATTTATCAGGTATCAGGAAAAGATGTTAGCGTTTCTGATATCGGTAACTTGGACAGAGTACGTTTAATCGCTCAATGCGACGTTGTAAACTTCCGTCCAGATGGTACTGCAATCGGTCAGTTGATCAACTGGGAGTTCGACCAATCATTAAATACAAATGTAGCTGTCGAAAAAGTTAATGGTTCCAATAGCGGTATTCAACGTACCTTCAGAGTCACTGAAGATAAGTTTGCTACAGGAAACAGCACCCTGGTGAATCATAAGACCTATTACTTCATGGTCATTGCATACGCATATAACGAATATGCTCCGTTCTCAATTGATGAACAGGTTACCGATGGCTTGAAAGGTCAAAAGACCCCGTATTTGGCTGGTAGAAGAAATATTAAGATTGTTTCTGGTATTCCTCATAGTCCTAAAGCTACAGGAGTTGATGTTAACCAGTTGTGTGCATACGGTACTCAGCCGCAGATTACGAGACTGGAAGGTCAAGGAAATGGTGGTTTCGTGCTTGAAATGGATGATGAGTCAAGAGCAAATATTTTGAAAGGTGGAGTTAATGGAGATTTCTCAGCCGGAAAGGTTACATATAAGAGCAACTATGGTCCTCTTGATGTAAGGGTAATTGACCCGCTGCAAGTTAAGCCTTTGACTTACGAAGTAAGATTCATCAAGAACGGTGACGAAGTGAATGATGAAACTAAATGGACATTGAAAGTAACAGGCGTTGACGGTGTAAACTTCTCATCAGAAGAAGATTTGTTTGCTTACCTGAAAGATACATTCAATATTACAAAACCTGTTGATACTTCTAATTTTAGCATCAATGTCAATACTGAACAGCTGTTTATGGAATTAGGTCTGTCAGTGGCTATCAACAATAAGCCATTTGAAATCCATGACGAAAGCCAGTTGCGTTGGTTGCAACAGGCTAATAATGGAACACTTTCTTCGGGTGCATTATTGATGGGTGGACAGGTGAGCTTCCTTCAGTCATCCTTGAACTTCGAAGATAAATCTACTCCATGGTTGTTCGGTCAGCAAGATATCGAAGGTGAATATCCGAGCAACTGGATCCGTTCAGGTAACCAGGGACTAGGTAACTGGGAGCAGTGGTCTTCACAAGATGGTGCTGAAGATGAATACATGAAATGGAGAGTTGAAGATGCTTGTGAGATTTATCCGCCCAATGGTGATGAGTCCCCATACAACACTCAATGTATGAGAGCTTTCAGAGATCCTATTTCACAATATGAATCTATTGTATATGGTACGTGGGCTCCTTACGTGATTGCATCTCCTTATTCTGGAGGTCCTAAAGCTGGTTTTGTAGTTCCTGATACAGTTTTCTATGCTTCAGGTGCTGGTTTCCCCACCCCGCGTTACTATGATTTCGCAGAGTTGTTGAAACAGAAAGAATATACCAATAACGATTTGTGGCCTCATTATGACGATGGTCGTTCTGCTACACAGCACGCTTCCGTCAACCATGCACAGTGGTCTATGGGTCACAACATGACAATGACTAACTTGTATTCAGTGGATGTTGTCTATACTTCCGACAAGAGCTTGTGGACACGTTGTCTCGTACTTGAAGCTGGTTCAACAGCAACTGGTTTTGTACCTACTGAATATGGTGATAATGTACGCCATGAACCTAAACACAATCCTTCTGTTGACAAGAATGGTAACCCCGACAATTCAGGTACAACTGGTTTCGGCTGGTTCCCGGGTTATGCTATCAATGTTGAAACAGGTGAAAGACTGAATGTCATGTTTGCTGAAAATTCATTGGATACTGTGAATAATGGTAATGATATGATTTTCAATCCTACCACTATGTATGCATATTTTACCGATCCTGAAACAGGCGAGATTCATGAACTCACAGAAAACGAGTATATGACCATGTGGAATAACTGGGCTATGTTAGACCATGGTGGAGTGGATGATGTACACGCACTTTGCGTAATGCCTGAACCCGCATTCGGTGGAAGACATTTTCTGTATATCTGCAGCAGCTCAGGTTCAACAGCTCCTATCCAATATGAGGACAGATTTGCAAAACGTAATTACAATGATGATGACCAATTGCGTCAAGGTGCTGGTAATCTGAACTCCTCTGGTGCTCATACCTCTTATCAGCACGGTGGTCAGATACGTAATTATGTAAATGGCGATGCTCTCGTTGTGGGTCCCGATGGTCAGGGATACGACAACTATGAATGCGGTCCGTATGATGAAGGTGAATGGTTAGCTGCCAAGTTCTCATCCTTCACAAGCGATACCTCATTGAACCGTCCACAGAGAAGAGCTGTGAAAATGCAGTTGTTCAACAATGTAATGTGGACTACCATTTCTATGCCTATGCCTGGATACGAAGATCAATGGCTCAAGTCTGGTAATGATGCAACTGTAAAGATCCGTGTATCCCGTCCATACATGAGATACAAATCACGTTGGTTCAGCGATGACCAGAGAATGGCTTACGAAGCAACTCATGGACCTATCGAAAATGAAGGTTTCCCGTTGTATAGCTTCTCTACTGTTGATTTGGCTCCTGTTATCAATGATTCGAAAGAATATCACGATGAAATGTTGCAGGATATCAATATTGTGCCGAATCCATACTATGGCTTCTCCAAATATGAATCTACTGCACTTGAAACATACGTGAAGATTGTGAACTTACCTGCTCCTTGTGAAGTGTCTATCTATTCAGCCAATGGTGTACTGATCCGTACGTTGAGTAAGAAAGCTTCAGATGAGGCAACAACCTACATTGATTGGGATTTGAAGAACCACGCTGGAATTCCTGTGGCTGGTGGTATTTATATCATCCATGTCAAGGCTCCTAATGTTGGTGAAAGAACCCTGAAATTCTTCTGCGCTATGCGTCCAACCGACTTAAATGCTTTCTAAAACGTATTTTGAGAATATTAAAAAATAATGGCTATGAATAAAATATATAAAACATTTATCATTTGCGCAGTTGTGGGTCTTCTTTCGTATGCGGGACAATCTTTCGCAGGAAACAGAGACCGTTCAGGACAGGCTGGTGCAGCCAGCCTCCTCATCGACCCATGGGCAAGAACAAATGGTTGGGGTAATGCAGGTGTTGCGGAAATCCGTGGTATGGAGTCTGTATATTCCAATGTGGCTGGTCTGGCCTTCGTGAAAAAGACAGAACTGGGTTTCTCAAGAACCCAGTATCTGACTGGCTCAAATTGTGGTATCAACATTAATTCGGTCGCTATCGGTCAGTCCTTGGCTAAAAGAGATAAAGCTACTGGTCGTGTTATCAAAGATTTTGGTGTCATCGGCATCTCTGTATTCATGATGAATTTTGGTGATATTCCTATTACCACCGTTGATCAACCTGAAGGCAATATGGGTTTTTTCTCTCCCAGATATTTCAATATCGGTATCCATTATGCTAAGTCTTTTAACCAGTACATCCATGGTGGTGTGAGCGTTAAGATTGTCAACGAGAGTGTTTCTGACTTGAATGCAACAGGTGTTGCTATCGATGCAGGTGTACAGTACCTGGCTGGTCCATACGAAAACTTCAAAATCGGTGTGGCCTTGAAAAACATCGGTCTGCCTATTAGCTACAAGGGCGACGGTATCATGCAGAGAGCGGTCATTACTGGCTCAGAACATGAAATGACCCTTGAAACTCGTAGTGCTGAGTATGAAATGCCGGCATTGCTGACTCTCGGTGTATCTTACGACTTCCTTTTCTTTGGTGGTATCTATAAAGATATGGATAAAGATGAAAGAAAAGATGAAGGTCTTACCCGTGATGATGCAGACCATCGTTTGACGCTGGCAGGTTCTTTCACAGCAAACTCTTATTCACGCGATATCTTTACCCTCGGTCTTGAATATGGTTTCAAACAATATTTTATGATTCGTGTAGGATATGGTTTGGAAAGTTTCGGAGTTGAAAGAAATGATCCTGAAAAACCAAACAAAATCACTGCCATCACTGGCGTTAACCCGGAATCTATTTACTCAGGTCTTTCCCTGGGTTGCTCTGTGGGTATTCCATTGGTGAAGAAAGATAAAGGCAATCAGAAACTTGTTCTGGATTATGCTTACAGATTCACCAATAAATGGAAAGGAAATCATTATGTAAGCTTGAAACTGGCTTTATAATCTTTTCTGAACATATTATCTAAAAACAAAAGGGGCTTTTCGCTAAGCCTCTTTTATTTATATTAACGAACACAATAAATTTACTATGGATACGATTAAATATTATTCTAAAGAAAGTTTGGAACAACTGAAAGAGGAACTCAAACATCTGGAAAGTGTGGAAAGACCTAAAATCTCCGCTGCCATCGCGGAAGCTCGTGATAAAGGTGACCTGTCGGAAAATGCCGAATACGATGCGGCGAAGGAAGCACAGGGTATGCTGGAGCTGAAAATCGCTAAACTGAAAAATCTGGTGGCCAATGCCCGTATTTTGGATGAATCAAAAATCGATGTGTCAAAAATTTTGATTTATTCAAAAGTTCAGGTAAAGAACTTGCAAAATAACGCGGTGATGTCATACACCCTGGTGCCAGAATCCGAGTCTGACCTGAAGGTAGGAAAAATTTCGGTTACCTCTCCTATCGCAAAAGCATTGATAGGTAAACAAAAAGGTGAAGTGGTGGAGGTAAAGGTGCCTGTTGGTATCATCAAACTGGAAATTATGGACGTTACAAGATAATTGAATATGGAAACTATTTTCACAAGAATCATTAAGGGTGAAATTCCCTCATACAAAGTGGCGGAAAACGACAAGTTTTACTCGTTTTTGGATATTAGCCCGTTGGCAAAAGGCCATACCTTGGTGGTCCCTAAGATTCAAAATGATTATATTTTTGATTTAGATGATACCACCCTTGCTGAGATGGTGGTGTTTGCCAAGAAAGTCGCTCTGGCTATTGAAAAAGCTATCCCTTGCAAAAGAATTGGTGTGGCGGTAATAGGTCTGGATGTTCCACATACCCATATCCATCTTGTGCCAATTAATAATGTTGGTGACCTTGATTTCAAAAAGGAAAGAGTGAAATTGACAGAAGAGGAATTCAAGAGTACCGCCGCCGCAATCGCCGCAGAATTATAAAACTAAGAATTAAGAACTAGGAATTTCCCTTCTATTAGAAAGGGGGGCGAAGGCCAGGGTAGTGATGTATGAATCAGGCGTAGCCTTCAACTTATAATTCTTAGTTTAAAATAAAAATCAATCAAAGTTATGGCAACAATTGACGAATTAAAAGCTACCGCCGCCCAAGTGCGTCGTGACATTATCAGAATGGTTCATGGAGCAAAATCAGGTCATCCGGGAGGTTCCCTCGGCTGTGCTGATTTCTTGACCGCTCTGTATTTCGAACTGATGGAACTCGAACCGGATTCTTTCAGAACAGATGGTGTGGGACAGGATATGTTTTTCTTGTCTAATGGACATATCACCCCGGTTTTGTATAGTGTTATGGCCCGTCGTGGTTTCTTCCCGGTGAAAGAGTTGGCCACATTCCGTCAGCTGGGAACACGTTTGCAAGGACATCCTACTCCCGTGGAACAAATTCCCGGAGTGCGTATTGCATCAGGTTCACTCGGACAAGGACTCTCTGTGGCTATCGGTGCGGCGCTTGCCAAGAAAGCCAATGGCGACAAACATGTGGTGTATGCTTTGACGGGTGATGGCGAGTTGCAAGAAGGCCAAATCTGGGAAGCTGTTATGTTTGCTGGTGCCAAACACGTGGATAACTTGATTGCCACTGTTGACTTTAATGGCAAACAAATAGATGGTCCTACAGATGAAGTTTGTTCCCTGAAGGAAATTACGGCCAAATTTGAGGCATTTAACTGGCAAGTGGTGCAAATGGATGGCAATAAGATGGATGATGTCGTAGAGACGATGAAAAAGGCCAAAAACGCCCTGTTCCAGCAAAAGCCTGTCGTGGTCGTGATGAAAACGGAAATGGGTATGGGAGTGGATTTCATGATGGGAACCCACAAGTGGCATGGTACACCTCCTAATGATGAACAAGCCGCCGCTGCTCTATCACAATTGCCAGAAACCCTGGGAGATTTCTAAAAATTAAGAACTAAAAACTAAGAACTAAGAATTGTGAAAACTATAGTATTTAATTTTTAACTCTTAATTCTTAGTTTGAATCATGAAGATTGCCTACCGCTATATTATCAGAAACTTTATTGGCCCTCTAATTCTTACATTTTTTGTGGCCATTTTCATCCTATTGATGCAATTTCTCTGGAAATATGTGGATGACTTGGTCGGTAAGGGTTTGGAAATCCATATTCTTTTGAAATTCATGTTCTATGCTGCCGGTTCACTCATGAATATGGCACTTCCTCTTGCTATATTGCTTGCCTCGCTAATGACTTTTGGCAATATGGGCGAGAGGCTTGAAGTGGTGGCCATGAAGTCCGCAGGAATTCCAATCAGCAAAATGATGGCACCACTGGCTATTATCTCAGTTCTGCTGACTGTTTTCGCTTTCTGGTATGCCGATAAGGTGATTCCTGTGGCTAACCTGAAGCTGCGTGCTCTTATATATAGCGTGCAAGAGCAAAAACCAGCCCTCAATATTGAAAGTGGGGTATTTTATAATGGTTTTGAGGATGTAACTATACGTGTGGGACATAAAAATGCCGATAATGTTACCATAGAAGATGTGCTGCTGTACGATCATTCCCGTCACCAAGGTAATGTGACTATGACATACGCCAAGTCTGGTACCATGAAAATGACCGATGATGGCAAATATCTGCTGTTTGTGTTGAATGATGGCTATTTTTGGGATGAGAGTGTGAATTCGGAAAGCCGTACAGCATCCAGACCATTGAGCAGAGCCACTTTTAAGGAACAATACAAACGCTTTGACTTGTCATCCTTTGAACTGAAAGAAAGCGACGAGGAGTTTTTCTCTTCTTCACAACAGGCAATGCCTTTGGCTATGTTAGCAGAGAAAATTGATACGATGAAAGTACAGGTAGATCGTTCCAAAGCGGATATTTCGACGGGCTTTCTTAAAAACATGTATTATTTTTCGAATTTTGTGCAGGCAAAAGAAGAACTGGTACAGATGGTACCCAAAGACTCGTTGCCAGTGTTGACGGTCCAGCAAAAAGTTGATGCGTACAATTATACAAAAAACAACGTTGAGGGAATATTGAATACCACCAAGTTTGCCGCACAGGATGTTTATTACAGAAATTTGTCTCTCCGCTCTTATCAAGTGGAATACCACAATAAATTCACTTTTTCATTGGCCTGTCTGCTCTTTTTCTTTATTGGCGCCCCATTGGGCTCTATCATTAGAAAAGGTGGAATCGGCATCCCCTTGGTCATCACGGTAGCCTTTTTTACCTTCTATTTTATGCTCACCGCTTTTGGGAAAAATATGGCTACTACGGGTCAAATGTCAGCTTTTGGTGGTGTGTGGTTGTCAACCTTGGTGGCGGCTGTGTGAGCGACCTAGGTGGCTATGTGGCATCGTGCTTCAAGCGTGGCTTGCGATGCATCAATATCCCAACCACTTTGTTATCAATGGTTGATGCTGCTATCGGCGGTGTTTCTGCAAGGGACAGCGGCCGGATCACCATCAACGGCGGCGATATCTCCGTAACAACGGTTTCTGCAGATAGCGCAGCCATCGGCGGCGGTAAAAACGGCAAGGGCCTGGTCACCATCAACGACGGTACTGTTACCGTAAATAAAAACTGTAATGGTGACAGTATTTGGGATGCGCTGGCTTCTTTCTTGAAGGGACAGTCATATCATGTGTATCGTTTCTATACGAAGGAAATGGTTCAGCGCTTGACGAAGGTGTTGCAAGAAAATGATTTCGATATCATTCAGCTGGAATCCATTTTCGTGGCTCCCTATATTAACATCATACGCAAGTATTCCAAGGCGAAAATTGTTTTGCGTTTACACAATGTCGAACATATTATATGGGAGCGTATCGCCCGAAATCATGTCTCCTGGATCAAGAAGTTCGTTCTCAAACAGATGAACCGTCAGCTGAAACGTTACGAATGTTCGTTGATGAATAAGGTGGATGGTTTTATGACCATCTCCGATGTGGATTATGATTTCTTCCATGCTTTGGCACCGAATACGCCAGGTACCGTGATTCCTTTTGCGGTGGATTTGGATAATTATGAAATTGAAGATGAATATATTCCATCGGATCAGCCGGAATTGTTCCATTTGGGCAGCATGAACTGGATGCCGAATGTGGAAGGTCTGGAATGGTTCTTGGAAGATGTTTTTCCCGCCATACTTGAAAAGTTTCCCTTGCTAACTTTTACGATGGCAGGCCGTAGTATTCCTGAATCGCTGCAACGTTTTGCCTCCGACCATGTGATCATCGCAGGCGAAGTGGATAGTGCCAACGAATTTATGCTTTCTAAGGATATTATGATTGTTCCCCTTCTCTCTGGCAGTGGTATCAGAATCAAGATCATCGAGGGTATGGCATTGGGTAAAACCATTATTACCACCAGTATTGGAGCAGAGGGACTGAATGTGGAGAATGGTAAGCATATTTTTATCGCGGACACGGCAGAAGAATTCATTGCGGTAATTGAAAAGTGTATCAAGACCCCGGATATTTGTACTATAATCGGAGAAAATGCCCGCCATTATGTGGCTTTGAATCATAATATTGAAGTTGTAACCCAGGAATTGGTAGATTTTTATCATGAAATATCTTAATGACATCAACTCTCCAGCCGATATTAAGAAATTGAGTGTTTCGGAACTACCTGCTTTGTGCGAAGAAATTCGTGAGTATATCATTTCCGAAACGGCTTCCAATCCGGGACATCTGGGCTCCAGCTTGGGAGTGGTGGAGTTGGCAGTGGCAATCCATTATGTATTTGATACACCGAATGATAAGCTGGTATGGGATGTGGGTCATCAGGCATACGCCCATAAGATTATCACGGGTCGTCGTGAAAAATTTCATACCAATCGTAAATATCATGGAATCAGTGGCTTCCCTGTGATGAAAGAGAGCGAATATGATGCTTTCGGTACGGGACATGCTTCTACCTCTATCTCTGCAATTCTGGGTATGGCTCAAGCCGCCCAACTGTCGGGTGATTCAGATAGAAATCATATTGCAGTGATTGGTGATGCCTCTATAGGTGGCGGTATGGCATTTGAGGCTATCAATGAGGCGGGTATCCGAAATGTGAATATGCTGGTGATTCTGAATGATAACAAGATGGCGATTGATGATAACCGTAGTGCCATGAGCAAATATTTGCTGCATATCACTTCGTCGCCAAGCTATAATAATTTTAAGACCAAAGTCTGGAATTTTTTCACATCGAAGAAAAAATTCACCAATCGTATCGCACAGTGGATCAGCAATGTGGGTAATGGTATCAAAGGCTTTCTGTTGAGTGGAAGCAACTTGTTCCAGAGCTTGGGTTTTCGCTATTTCGGACCTGCTAATGGACACGATGTGAAGGCCTTGGTGAAAACTTTACGCGATTTGAAATCCATTCCAGGACCTAAATTGCTGCATGTTATCACCGTAAAAGGGAAGGGACTGAAATTGGCGGAGGAACATCAAACTACTTATCATGCTCCGGGCAAGTTTGACCCTGAGACTGGACAGTTGCTGAAAAGCGATAATGGACAGCAACCACCTAAATATCAGGATGTTTTCGGGGAGACAATATTAGAATTTGCCCGCCAAGATGAAAAAATTGTGGGTATTACTCCAGCCATGGCAACGGGTTGCTCACTGACCATCATGGATGCGGTATTTCCGGATAGGGTGTTCGATGTGGGTATTGCCGAGCAACATGCCGTGACTTTTTCGGCAGGTTTGGCCGTCGGTGGCATGATACCGTTCTGCAATGTCTATTCTACTTTCTTGCAACGATCCTACGACCAAATAGTGCATGATGTGGCTTTGCAGAAATTGCCGGTCATTTTCTGCATCGACCGCGGCGGTGTGGTAGGAGAGGATGGCGCCACTCATCAGGGCATTTTTGACCTGGCATTTCTGCGCTCCATCCCGAATATGATTATAGCTTCGCCACTTAATGAACACGAGCTTCGCAATATGATGTACACGGCATGGCGAAATGCCGCCGAAAAAGGGCTTCCGTTTGCCGTTCGCTACCCAAGGGGAAGAGGAGTGCTTGTGGACTGGAAAAACACGCCAGAAGAGCTGAAAATAGGCAAAGGGAGTGTTTTGTGTGAGGGAGACGAGGTGGCAGTTCTTTCTTTGGGTCCTTTGGGCAATAATGTGACAAAAGCGATAGAATTGTTGAAAGCAGAGCAGATTCATCCAACACATGTGGATATGCGCTTCCTAAAGCCTTTGGATGAGGACTTGCTGGCCGATATCGCTGCCCGACATAAAGTGCTGATTACAGTTGAGGACGGTGTGGCCAAAGGCGGCTTGTTCTCTGCAGTCTCGGAGTACCTGAGTGAGCATCAGTTGGAAAATCGCTTGTATCATATCGCTATTGATGACCATTTTGTGCCTCATGGCGATATTCCTTCTCTGTATAAGGAGTTGGGCTTTGATGCCGAAAGTATTGCCGAACTTATTAGAAAAATTGTCCGATAGTCGGTTATGATTCAGGTGAAAACATCCATACACGACCGCTTTTCTGTGGAGTTCAAGATTAACTTCTCAGGCAAGGAACAACAGCATCGTCTGTTCAAGATGAATTCATGGTTGTTTGTGCCCAGTAGTCTTGATATCAACGCTTCCACTTATTCCAAGGAGCAGTTTTACCAGGATGTGAAGTCGAATGTACGTCTGAAAACGCCTCAGTTTACCTTGCAACAACTTGCTGATGCGGAAGTATTGACGGTGCGGAATCTCAGTGCCGCAGTGCAAAAGTATGTGGAAACTCCGACCTCCGCTTGTCTTCAAGATTTGGAATTTCACATCAAGATGTATGTGGCCATTTATAAGAGTGCGTTGCGTGATGAAACCAGGGCTTTGCAGACTTTGAAGGAGTCAGCTTTCAATTCTGAAGCTTGGAAGTCCCATTTGACATCTATGCGTAGAGTGGTGAGGCACTATAGGGAAGTCATGCGGAACAATTCTGAAAATTCATCGGATATCGCATCGATTTTCCAATATGGCGATGAGTATTTGAGTCACCTTACCGAACTGCATGCCGTGCGCTTGATGCGTTCTTCCACTGCCATTTCCGCTACGGGAATTGAGGATGTCCGCAAGGAGATAAAGTCTTTGATTGTGGAAGAGCATCAGTATAAAATCGATCAGGGATATGCTCATTTTTCCTTAAGCAGTGTGGCGGAAAATCGTGATATGTTTCTGCATCAGAACTTGTTGAAGAAATATATCGAAAGTGCATTATATCTGAAATCGGATTCCCAGCCGGATGGCACAGCGGCAAAGGAAATCACTTTGAGTTTTGCTGCGGGACTGGCCATGTTGGTGTCCATGTTGATAGCGTTGCCTTTCCAAAAATACCTTGGACAGTATCCGATACTTATTTTTGTGATTTTGGTGGTGGCATATATGTTCAAGGACCGTATCAAGGAATATGCGCGCAACCATTTTGCCCACCGCTTGAAATCACGTTTTTTTGACTTGAAAAACAAAGTTTATTTTCGAGGGAAAGAAGTGGTGCATATCAAGGAAGGAATGGATTTTATCGATGATTCGAAGACTCCTGACGAGGTTCGACAGTCGCGTAAACGTTCCGATTTGGAACACCGTATTCCGTTGGAACAGATTATTTTATACCGCAAGCAGGTGGAAATTGACAACGATTTGTTAGGTCAGCAGTATGAATACCGTTACGATGGAATCAATGATATTACTCGTATTCATTTGCAGCATTTCACAGCCAAAATGGATGATCCTGAGACAAATGTGGCTATGCTGGATGGGAATGAGGTGCAGACCATGAGCGTTCCCCGTGTGTACAACTTGCATATCGTCCTGCAATGTGTGGCGGGAGATATGATGGAATATCACTGTTTCAGGCTGATGATGTGCCGGGACGGCATTCTGGAATGTGTGGAAATCTAACAGCTACGTGTAGATTTAACCGCGCTGGTTTTGTGGAGCATAGCGGACTCGAACCGCCTACCTTTTCGATGCGAACGAAACGCTCTACCAGATGAGCTAATGCCCCGCTTTCATTTCTCAAAATGAATTTGCAAAAATACGCAATTTTCCCGAAGATTATGCTATACCTTAAATTTTTCCTGAGGACTGATTTTGTCCTGTCTTGATAAATATCCTTGGTTTTGGCTCATTGTTGTCGGCACATTTGGGGTGAGACGGCTTGTCATTACTTCCTTCTGTCATTTCCAACATTTCTATATTGCCTGGGTGGTATCGGAATCTCACTACGGTGACTGGAGTGGTAAATTCTCCCTCTTCGCAACCACTGATGGCAATAGTATATTCGGTATTGTCTTCCATATTATCCTCCATGTCGAAGTACCAGATGCTTTGGTCTTGTTTGTAAAACATATCCAAGAATCCGTATTCCAGATACATCTCCACCACTCTATACAAGTAATATGGGGCAGAACCGTAGATGTCGTTTATCATTTCAGATTCTTCGTAATCCCATACGTAAGTGAGATTTTCATCGGAAGGTGTGATACGTAGTATGTCACCGTCGAAATTAACATCAAAGTGCAGGTCTCGATCCGGCACTGGTTTGGTATGAAAATCACATACAACTGGTTCCCCGATAAGTTCGTATTTCTTAGGATTTATTTGGAATGCGATAAACTTGTAATCTTTGTCGTCTTCCAGTAGTCTCACATTAAATTGTCTGCTGCCACGGTAACAAAAGATGTCCGTGAAAGAGCCGGTTTCGTAATGAGGTAGTTCATTCACCATTTCCTGAATCTTATCGTTGCAGATTACGGTTGCGGAGGAATTGAAGTTTGGGTCATCTTGTTTCAAAATCACGTAGGAATAATAAGCGCGTGAACTTGCTGTGGCTACAGTGAAACGCGCGCGGCTGCCAGTCACCGATTCTACCTGTACTTTTATCTCTGTAGGACGGATTTCCTCCTTGTTACAACTGGCAAGCAGTACCAGGCTCAGGATAATAAATATATACAGTCGTTTCATGAGTATTAACTCCTTATTTTTGGGGATTATAATTTTTTATATACTTTGAGAATGAATTTTACTGCTCCGGCTTGGTGGTTGCCGTAGTGGTCGAAGTCATACGTGACATCTTTCCCCTTGAAATATTCCTCAGCTTTGGTGGCGTTGACAAAAGGCACTGTGTTATCGTCCATGCTGTGGAAGATATAGACGGGTGAGCGAGGCGTAAAGAAAAGTATGGAATTGAACATCAATGCCCGATAGAGTTGTGCGGTCTGCGGGTTATTCTTGTCACGTCCCACTTCAGTCATCAGGTCACTTACTTTCTTGGCATTCAGCAAACTGTTGATTTCACCCACAGAGTATCTCTTTGAGTTGACCCACTCGTCAAGATGTTCCATCAGTATCGGTTTGAAGAAATCACCAAGATTCAAGTCCAAATCATCGCCTTCATTGACACCCTGAACAATCATCGGTATGGCACATGGAATGCCGGTCTTGTCTTCCAGAATTGCCACATCAAAAGTGGCTGCCATATCGTATGGACCGCCACCGGCATATACCATCTTGATGGGCATCTCGTTTCTGTATTCATCTTGCAGGAGATTCATCACTCCCAAGGTTGTTGAGCCTCCTTGCGAATAGCCGACCAGAATCACCTCATCGCTTTCGGGTTTCCGGTCTATGGCGTTCAGGTAAGGTTTCACCGCCAAGGCCATGTCCACCACGCTCCGGGCAGTGCTTTCCATGTGCATGTAGGGATGGATGTGGTTCGCTGTGACACCGTAGCCGATGTAGTCGGCCATCACCACGGCATAACCTTTCGATGCCAGAATACCTTCCAATTGGAAGCTCTCCGACGGGCATTCGCGGTTGGCCCCGATGGTCCAGTGGCTTACTATCACCATGTTTTTAATTTTGCCTTTAGCAGGAAGCAGTACCTTGCCAGACAACGTAAGGGGTGATCCGTCGATATCGTGGCCGGTATAAGTACCAGCAACCTGTATTATTTTGTTGCTCTTCATTGTTTCCAGCAGGTTCTCCACCAAGTCAGCTACAGAGGTACTGGCCACTTTGGCTTCGTCCTCGCCTAACTCCATGGTGCGAATTTCGGGGTTCAGTGCCCCGTCAATGATCACTTCACTATTCTTCACGCTCGTCACGTGAAAAGTGTCGAAATCCACTATGTCAATTTTCGGTTTTTGGCAGGCTGCCAAAAATATTGCTGCAAGGCTGAAAAAAATCCACTTTTTCATTTTTTACCATTTATAATAGACACTGACTGAAAAAATGCGTGAAAAAACTTGATATATAGCACGCGGGCTGGCAATGGCGTTGAGGCCGCCTAATTCGAAGGAGCCGCCCCATGAACCTTTGCCCACCTCGAGACCGACAAAGTTCAGGTTGAGGGCCGGAGCCGCACCGAAACCGCCATGGTTGTCGAAGGCCATGAGTCCGCCGATTCCCAAACCCGAATACATTCTTACCCACTCCCTATCCAGATAGGTGAAGCGTAGCGTGAATAACAGCGTCAGATCCCAATTTCTGACGTTTGTCGTTGGTGATACCTGGTTGTGGTATTTGTCGAATTTGCCCTCTTTCCAGAAGATACCTTCTATGTCGGCTTGTGCCCCAAGACTTACCACCTTAGTCACCCGGTACTGGTATTCAGCGAAGATATGTCCAGTATATCTATATTTGAAGGTTTCATTGTGCAAATAGTTGTCTGGCAGTGCGTCGGGCTTAGCCCACGTGCCACTCAGTTTCGGGCGGAAGGCCATCGTCTCGAAGAGCATGTCTCCCCAGCCGATTCTCACACTGTGCCGTTTGTCCAAAGCGGTCTTTTCATTCTGACAAAAGGCTGTGGACAAGCCGACAATTGTCAGGAGCAAGGTCATTGCTATGGCTGATATTTTTCTCATTGTATTTATTATTTCATTTTTCCTAAACGCATACCGATTTTAAAGTAGCCCAGATGCATGGCATTGCCGCCGCCAAGGGGAATGCAGTCGTAGCCGAAACCTGCTTCTAATCGCTTGTATTCAACACCAAACAGGATTTTTACACGAGTGGCAAGCCCATCATAACTCATTCTTTTATTGTGAGATACTATGCTTTCTTCTTCTTGAGTATGGTAATAGGCAGAGGAGAATATGTTGTTAAGACCGACGGAAAAGTCAAAGAAGGGGTAAAGTCCATTATTAATGGGATAATAGGCTCTGAAATTAAACATGAGGGGAACGCTGATCACGCATCCTTGTACGCCTGTTAAAATGTATGAGGTGAACAAGGCGTCAATGCCTGCGTTGAATCCCACAAAGGCGTAGTCGTAGAATCTCACACCTATGGTACCTGAAAATCCCGGGCCGACAGCCGTTGCGGTAAATGGAACCCCAAGCTCAAGATATCCGTTAAGCAGAATGTTGTGGATGTTTTTGCCTTTCAATGAGACGGCTGTGTTTTCTTCCTGACTTCCGAGCATTCTGCTGTTGAAGACATCTTTGCTGCCATCCTTGTAGCGGATGAAAAAGACATCTTTTTTGAGTATCTGGTAGTCTGGCCCATTTTGCGATTCCCATCGTTTATAGGTGATTTCGTTGGTCCCCACAGTGATGACTTTGGCTTGGATTTCAGAAGCGTCCACCAGCACAATAACATCTTGGGCTTTTGCACCGGTGGCAAGCATTAAAATGCATACCATAAGTATAGCCATTGTTTTTATTAGTATAAGGTTTCTCATATATTTTGTTTATTTTTAATATTGTGGTCTGGATTTCGACGACAAAAATACAAATTTTTCACCATATTATGGCTTATGGTCGCATTTTTGAATAACTTGCAAAGATTTCTCTTGGAGCTGGGTCGAGGTTTCTGTTTTGAGTATCGTCAGAAACGCATCCTTATTGATCAAGACTACTATAAGGCCGACCTAATTTTTTACCATCGCATCCTGAAGTGCCATGTCATTATTGATTTGAAAATTGACCGCTTTCGCCATGAGTATGCCTCGCAGCTGAACCTCTATATGAACTACTACAAGCATGAGGTGATGCAGGAGGACGACAACCCACCCATTGGTTTATTGCTGTGTACAGACTATGGTGAGACTACAGTGCAGTATGCTATAGAGGGACTCTCGCAAAATCTATTCGTTAGCAAGTATGGACTGCAGTTACCTTCCGAGGAAGATCTTCGCAAAAATATGTTGAAAGATATCACAGAAGAAGATTTCAAAAAAATGAAGGAGGAGTAGTTATACTTAAGCTAACGGCAATTATTTATTCTAGACTAATTTTACTTTTAATCCTATCATAATCAACGTTTAAGTTTAAGAATGCGTTTCCATTAATACTTTGTGCTCTTAGTGGTCGACCTTTACTATCTCGTTTACGGATAATAAAGTCTTTGTTGTTTTCAAAATTATTATTTTCATTATCAAAAAGAAGTTTTCCCCAATATTTCTCACTACGCATGACAACAAATAAGGGTTTGTCAGATTTGGACCGTTTCAGCAAATGCTTGATCAAATTTCTTGTGTATTCTTGAGTTGTAAGTTCAGTGGTAATATCGTTACAATATCTGGAAGAGTATGGCATTAGTTCTATGAGCGCTACCTTTTCATAAAATTCTTTATCACTCAGTTTAGTATCAGTTTTTAATTGTTCAAGTTTTTCCACCCAGTACCAATCTCCAATGAGCTGGAAGGCTGTGTATAGGTTCTCATTTTCTTCTTTTGAAGGCATCATCGAATTTACCTCATGAGTCAGGTGTTTATGCCAGTGTTTGGCTAAATCTTCGCTTATCTTTATACAGTTGTTTCTTAGAAATTTTGCGGCATCTTTATTGAGTTTTTCAACAAAACCTGGATTTAAGCTGAGAAAAATCACTTTGGCGGTATAGGGATTGCCTTGAAAAGGAATGGCAGGAACCCATTTAATGAATTTATGGTCTTCATCTTTTTTTTCATTGTATTTTTCGATAACCTCTTTGTCAGCTTTATGAATCAAATCTGTGTTTTCATCATTGTAAAGATGTTCAAATGAATAATCTTTCCATGGATTCATTTTTTTTAGATCTTCATCTGTTGTTTTCATATTTTTATTTTGATAATTAATGTTTTCGATAATTCAAAATCAGGTTTGAAATAGTATGCTATTACCCAAATTCCAAGTTTAGTTTCTCCAATTGTACTCCGCACCGATTGTTTCCAAAACTTTATAAGCCCAGAACTCTTGTTCGAAACAAGGAGTATAACGCGC
The DNA here is from genome assembly GCA_902802755.1 of uncultured Bacteroidota bacterium. GTDB lineage: Bacteria > Bacteroidota > Bacteroidia > Bacteroidales > WCHB1-69 > RUG11690. Next base: position 67,813 of record CADCNH010000005.1, read on the forward strand.
CATCAGGAGTCGGTCTTTTAGGCTTAGTTTGTCAGTGCCATAGATGTTCTGGAATGTAAAGCATCGTTGGTTGACAGTTTTCGGGAAATCCCAATCGAGCTGGTAAAAGACGGTACCCATTCGAGTCATCTTTTCAGGCTCGTCAAGTGGAACAGAGCAATTGTCCAACATGAACGCATAGTTTCCTGTCTCTTCGTAATCATCAAGACTTTTTATGCTCAATGCCCAATAGTATACTCTATTGCTTTTCATTTCTACTTGTATCACATCTCCAGTATAAATCTCTTCCCCGTTAGTGTCAAGATAGTTTGTGAAGACTCCTGCAAACATAACTTTATGGGCATAGCCAAGTTTTTCGCAAGGATCGTTGAAAACTTTCATCACCACTTCAACTTGGTGCACATCTTTCCATCGGTCATCTTTCTCGAAGACATACATCTCATTGTTATAGAAAAAGAATTCCCCCAAAAAAGCATAGCCGAATTTTCCGTCTTTTACCACATATCGCACATTGATGTTGGGCAGGGAATCTATATTCCCAGTTTTAATCTCTTCTTTGTATTGTTCCGAAAGTTTTTTTAGACGATTTTCTGTGATAGCGGGATGTGTGCCGTTTTGGAAATCACACCTGTATTGATTATTCTCCATAGTTGTTTATCTTTGATAATGCAAAGATAATATATAACTATGAAAAACTATGGCATAGTAAAAATTTTTATTAGCATGGGCAGTCACGGTGGCGGAGCTCGACGAGGATGTCGGGGTATTTGGCACGGAGATGGGCGGCGGCGCATTCGGCGAAATAGGCAGAGCGGTGCTGGCCTCCGGTACAGCCGAAACTGACCATCAGGTGGTTGAACTCGCGTTCAATATAGTTATCTACTGCCATGTCTATGATACTGTGAACCCGCTGTTTGAAGCGGTCCACTTCCTCATATTTTTCCAGATATTCTTTTACACAGGCGTCCTTTCCTGAGAAGCTGCGGTATTGCGGCTCGCGACCGGGGTTGGGCAGACAGCGGCAGTCGAAGACAAAGCCCCCGCCATTTTCGCTGGGGTCTTGCGGCACGCCTTTCTTGAAAGAAAAGCTTTGCACCAGCACATGTAGCTTTTTGTCATCTTTGGCAGGTGCTTTTCCGCCAGTTATAAAGGTCCTGTCAACCCTTGTCAGTTGGTGCAGTATGTTTTTCAGGTAGCTGATATTTTCCGGCAGTTTGTCACCCGTCAACAGGTAATTGATGTTGGTCATGGCGTAAGGAATACTCTGCAAAAAGTGGCTTTTCTTCTCGAAATAGCCACGATAACCGTAAGCTCCCATAGCCTGCATGATGCGAATCAGGACAAAACCATAAAAGTTTTTTCTGAAACTAGTGGTATCAACTGTGATATGTTTTTGTAATTCAGAAAGATATAAATCCAATAAGGATTCTCTCAGCTCAAAAGGCAGGTCGGCTTTGCCGTCGAAAAGCAAGGAGGCGATGTCATAAAAGAAAGAGCCTTTTCTTCCTCCTTGGTAATCAATGAAATAAACCTCACCGTCGTGAATCATGATGTTACGCGACTGAAAATCTCTGTACAAGAAGAAGTCGCTGTCGCATTGCAGCAGCTCGTCCATCAGCGTTTGGAAATCATTCTCCAGTTTCTGTTCATCGAAAGTGATTTTCGACAATTTCACAAAGTAATACTTGAAGTAGTTGAGGTCCCATTGCATCGACTGTCGGTCGAAGGCTTGGCGGGGATAGGCCACGGAAAAATCCAAGCCTTGTTTGCCCGTCATTTGAATCATTGGCAGTTGACGGATAACCTTTTGGTAATATTCGATGACTTCGGGTGCAAGGGATTGTCCATCACGATGTTGCAGTAAAAATGAGTACAAGGTCTCATCTCCAAGATCACTCAGCAGATAATACTGTTCATTTTCATGAATGTCAAAAAGTTGAGGTACATTAACTCCTTGTTTTTTGAAGAAACGGGTGTAGGCGAAAAACGCATGGTTCTCAGCCACATCTTCATTATAGACCCCCATCAAACTGGGTTTGCCATCAAAAAGCAGACGGCAGTATATGCGGACAGAGCCAGATTGCGGGATTTTCTCCATCTTGATACAAGGGCTCTGATAATACTTCTCCGCTAACTGTCGAAGTATAGTAGGCTCAAAATTTGACATAATAATTTGATTTTCAAATGTTTATTTTAACCAATCCTCGTGAGCATAGGGCTTGTCTTCCAGATGGAATCTACCTTTTTTCAAGCCACGCATACCGTAATAATAGGGCTGGATTATTTCCAAGTCTTTCTCGTAATCTCCTGAAGGGTAGATGACAGGTCCGACACCACCACGTTTGCTACGATAATCCAGATAACCTAACAACAAGGGTACTTCGGCCAATTGGGCAATCTTGTAAAATCCTTTTTTCCACTTGTCCACGCGTTTGCGTGTGCCTTCAGGGGAGATGAGAAAAGCGATTTCGTCGCTGTTTTTGATGAGTTCAGCGGCAAATTCAGGGAAATGGGCACCATGTTGTCTATCTACCGGAACACCTCCCATGGCTTTGAAGATGTATTTTATGGGAAAGAAAAATGCCTCTTTTTTCATCACGAAAGCTGTTTTTACCCCCATGTCCTTAAGAGCCATCCAGCCGATGATAAAGTCGCTTAGGCTGGTATGCGGAGCAAAGACCAGTACGCATTTTTTGGCTTCCGGGGCAATGTTGACAGTGTCGATTTTATAACCCAACAGTTTAAGCAGTATATGACAGAATTTTTTCATGGCAATATAGAATTGTTAGCGGTAATTTTTTACTGAATGTTGAAGGACAGTACACTATTGGTGTCATGAACCTCAAGTCTGGCCGTTCCTCCCATAATAATAGCTTTGTTGTCTTTAATGTGGCCGGCGGGGAAACCGAAACCGACAGGGTAGGTATAGTTAGCGCAATGTTCTGCTACAATCTCCTCGGCGGTTTTGCCGAAGGGGATGGTGTTGTCGTGCATGTCTGACAAGGCACCTATCACCAAACCAGCCAGGTGCTCCAGTTTGCCGTTGCGTTTCAGGTTCATCATCATGCGGTCAATATGATAAAGATATTCGTCCAAATCTTCAATAAACAGGATTTTCCCATCCGTGTCAATGTCGGAATTGGAGCCGAGCAGTGAATAAAGCATGGAAAGATTGCCTCCTATTATTTCAGCGGTTGCTTCTCCAGGGTGATCCAGTGGGTGTGAAGGACCACTGTAGGTCAGTTTCTTGCCCCGCAAGGCATCCAGAAAACTGGTGTTGGCGGCTGGTGTGTTAGTAGGTATGTTGATAGCCAATGTTGAATGCAGTGTGGCGGTGTGGCAGTGACGATGCACATGTGAATGAAAAACGGTGATGTCGCTGAAACCGCATATCCACTTGGGCTGTTGTATGAACTTGCTGAAGTCAAGCCTGTCGATAATTCGGACTGATCCGTATCCACCTCTGGCACAAAGGATAGCTTTGACTTCAGGATTGTCCAACATGGCTTGAAAGTCTTTGGCACGTTCTGAGTCATATCCTGCAAATTGGTTGTTGTCGGCGTATAGGTGCTCGCCTGGCAGCACTTGAAATCCTTCTTTGGTCAGCCATTGGATGGCGGGCTGCATTTCTTCTTCGGAGACCTTGCGTGCGGGTGCCACAATGCCAATGGTGTCGCCTGCTTGCAGAAAGGGAGGTATTTGTATGGTTTGTGATGGCATAAATTAAAAGTTAAATCCGTGTTGACGGGTGATTTCTTGGGTTAATTCGCGCAACATAGTGCGTTCAGGACTGTGAAGCACTTTGTCTTTTACTTTTTTCAATTTCTTGTTGACATATAAACCGCCAGTTTTGCCCTCTAATGTGGGATCCAAAGCCAGCATCAGCATAGTGGAGGCACCGTTTGTCGGAGTTTTGATGATGGGACGGAAGAATAAGTCGCAAAGCTTGTCCACCACTTTGTTTCCCATTCGGATAATATTAGTGCTTACGATGCCAGGGTCTGCACAATTCACAGTAATACCACGTTCTTTCCATTGTTCTGCTGCATCCATCGTAAAATAGAAGAATGCTTTTTTGGAGTCGGAATAGGTGACAAAGCGGTCAAAGTCTTTTTGACTGACAGGTTTGAACAGCGTGGGTTTCAAATGTCCGTAGCGAACGGTCAAGGAAACCATATTCACCACTCGTGTGCCTTGCCCCATCAGAGGAAGCAACAGATGAGAGAGCACATAGTGACCTAAATAATTGACGCCCACTGTTTTTTCATAGTGTTCGGCGGTTTCTTCGGCCTTATGGCAGAGTGTGCCTGCATTGTTCAAGAGCAGGTCTATATGTTGAAATTCCTCTTGAATTTCATTGGTGAATTTCTTGATGGACTCAAAAGAGGCCAGATCAAGTTTTTTCAGTTGTATTTGGTCTGGATGTTGTTGTTTCAGTTGCTCATAGACAGGTGTGGCTTTGCCAAGGTCTCTGCATGCCATAACGACGTGATATCCCGCGTTGGCAACGTCACGAACCAAGGTGGCGCCCATACCTCCATTGGCACCAGTGATGATGGCTGTTTTCTGTTCCATATAGAAACGTTTTGTGAGAGTGTATATTAGGTTTTTTGTTTTTCCTTTTTGGCTGCGGGAAACAGCACGTTGTTCAAAATCAGACGATAACCTGCCGAGTTGGGGAACAGGTTGAGGTCAGTTGGTGGATCGTTGACCAAATGCTGGTAATCTTCAGGGTCGTGGCCAGCATAAAAAGTCCATGTGCCTTTGCCATATTCACCGTGAATATATCGTGCTTCGTCGAAAATCTTGCTCTCTCCCATAATGGTGACGGTGGGTTTGATTAATGCTTTGCGGAAAGCGGTTGTTTGTCCCATGAAACCGGGAATCACAGTCAAGTGATTTTGGCACAGCATAGTTGGAACGGGATCCCATTTGGCGGAGAACTCAAACAAGGTGAAATAATCGTTTTTCCGGTTGTTGATATGTACGGTCGGGTCCACATCTATATCGGAAACCTCGTATTTGTAAGGGTTCTTTTCAATTTTGAAGTTGGTGAAAGCAAAGGTGTTGTCGTAGTTGAGTTTCTCTTGGGCATCCTTGTCCATCGGGTCGCCGTCAAACATCACATCGCAGATATCCACGCCATCCGCGGCCAGTGCGATGTCGAAGCTGTCGGGACCGGAACACATGGCGAAGAGGTAACCACCACCGGCCACAAAATTGCGGATTTGCTTCACTACGGCCAATTTCATTTCCGACACTTTGGAAAAACCCAATAGCTGAGCTCTTTCCTCGTTTTCTTTCACATCCTGAATGTACCAGGCAGCATTGCGGTAGCTGCCCCAGAATTTGCCGTATTGTCCGGTAAAGTCCTCGTGATGCAGGTGCAACCAGTCGTATTTTGGCAAATCACCCTTGATGACTTCCTCGTCGTAGATCACATCGTAGGGTATTTCCGCGTAGGTCAACACCAACGTCACCGCATCATCCCATGGCAATTTGTTTTTCGGGGAATAGACGGCGATTTTGGGCACTTTCGTCAACTTGATTTCATTCATGTTGTTCTCCACAGCGGCAATCTCTTGACGGATGGTGTTGGCTTGCACGTCGGCAATAACCTGGTAACTTACCCCTCTGATGATACATTCATCTTCCACAGTGCTGGAGTATGCGAACATGAAGCTGCCGCCGCGGTAGTTGAGCAACCAGCTGGCATCAACGCCTTCCTTGATGGCGAAATAGGCGATGCCGTAAGCTTTCAGATGGTTCTTCTGATCCATATCCATGGGTACCAGAATCGCGGTGGAAAATGCTGATAACCATGTGGTAACCAGCAAAAACAGTAGGGTTAGTATTCGAATAATTCTTTTCATTTAGTCTAAATCTATTAAACTTGCAAAAATAGCGAATTTATTTGACTTATGGACCATGAATTTAGTTTTTCAGTTTAACGTGGTTTTGTACAGGGTATCCGTGTTATCGCAGGATAAATTCAATTAATCCTGTACAATTGGCATCCATCGGTGGTTGCTATCTAAATGATAGTGGCCGAAAGGGAGTGTCAGTATACCCAGTATGATGTCACGGCGGCATAAATCAGCAGGGATATGTATTTCACAAATCTCTCGGTAAACCCTATCATGCGGTTCAATGTATATGTGACATACCACTGAATCTGTATCCTCCAGCGTGATTTGTAGTTTTCTGAAAGGATGTTGTATATAAGCTTCGCGAGTCCACGTTGCTACACTGTCGGCATACAGCAATCTGTATTTTTCCACAGTGTTGTCATCAGCTGGTTCATTAAGGTTAATGTCTAACTCGAAATCTGCTCGTCTTCGGCTGAATAGTTGAACTTGGTAGGGTTGACGTAATCCGGGCGATTTTTTGCACCAAGGCGTGAAATAGCATACGGGTATTTCGGTTTTGAAATCTTTCGCAAGCTTCTCGCATATAATGTACTGACGATCCAAGACTACTTTGTCATGGTGCTCTACAGCGTAACATATACTGTCTGCCATTTGATTTAATCGCCCCTTTCTGGTATCAGTAGAAGAAGGCCAACCTTCCGCCACACGATATTGATGGTTGAAATAGCGGGCTCCTTGGGGAGTATTGAATATATTAGAATTGTCACGGTTAGAGTCCTCATCTGGACATTGGATATACGTAGCAGTTAGGTTCACACATTCGAACAAATCAGCAAGTCGTCGTGAGAAATCAGGCGAGACGGACATTTCCCACCTATCTACATGAAGCGATTTCAATGCTGCCACCTTTTTTTTCATGACTTTCTGTTGTGAGGAGTCATAACCTTTCAGTAGATGTCTTTTTATTCTATCTTTGGCAAATAAGGCCTCATATATATTTACCGATGCTCGTTTTAAAATTATGGAACTGTCTTTTACCACAAAAGCATATTCGGGGAGTTCGGGATAGGTGTTATACTGTGTGATCACCAGATAGTAGGGCTCCCATAATCCGATATAACCGGCATACGCTTGCTTGGGATTGTCATATATCAAATATTTGTATATCAATTCGTGGTATGTTTTTCCTCCGTAGTATAATTGAGAGCATGGCACCAACAAATCCTGTGCCTTGCCACACAAAATGGTAGTCAAAAGGAGAATTAAAATGGTGAAATTACGCATAAAGACCTGTTTTATGTTGCAAACGTACTATAAAGTTCGTGCATAAATTTCAGCAACTCAACATTTCGGCAGGGGTGATTTTTAGAATGCGACAAAGCATGCGGGCAATCTTTAAAGTGGGTTCTGCCCGTCCTGTTACATAATCGTTGATTCGGGAAGGACTGATACCAATTTGTTGAGCAAGTTGCTTCTGGGTCATCCCTTCTTCCTCAAGTGACATTTCAATCAATTCAGCCACAGAGGGTTTGCCGATGGGAAAATGCTCCTTTTCATAGTCAATGACAACATCTGACATCATGGTCAACTCAATGGCATTGCGGTCATTGGCGGGTGTGTCATCATTCACCAGCGGAAGAAGTTCTTCGATTCTTGCCAGTGCAAACTCATACTGTTCTTTTGTTATTTTGCTCATAATTATATCGTTGAAGCGTCAATTTTATTATACTCACTGTGTGTTCCGACAAAGCGGACAAATAGGTGACTGATTGTGAATTTCACCACTACTACAAGGCGATATTTGTTTCCTTTGATGTTGAATACATAGTGTTGATTTCCTACATAATCCGTAGAAGGGAAGTCCACTTTAATATCGGACAGATTTCTCCAATCGGCTTTTTCCGCAACATTATACCAGCGTTCCAAAGCCGTTTTTGAGTCCCCATGTCCTTCTGCTTCGTAGAACTCAACTAATCGCCTGTGTGATACCACTCTCATATCGCTTGCAAAAATACAAAAAATTTTGAAATATAGAATTATTGTGCATAAAAATTTTACATATCAAAATTTTACATACTAGGAATTTAGTTTTTCAATTTAACGTAGCCGATGAAACTACAGTTATTGATGGAAAATGAGCCCGTATTTTCTTTTTCTATACTGATTTCCTGTACATCCATGTAAAACTTTACGTGTGCATCTTCGTGGATAATGATGCTTGGTGATAGCTCAACATAGTCTGTATATTTATCTTGGGATTCTAAATGGAGTGAATCTATGGGGTTGATGTCAAAAGATTTATTATTGATTTGAATGTGCAGAATATCCCTCTCCTTGGAATCTTCGTTAATGTTGATTTTAACATTGCCTGACTGAAAAATGTTTGGGAGTTCAGGATTACGTCGATTATCGAAATAGAATGCGTAATCGTATAGGGAAATGTCATAAAGATTTTTTCTTAAATTATGAAAGTAAAAATGTTGGCTTTCAACATCCGATGTGTGAGTCCGATAGTAAAAGGAAATATAATCACCATTCATTTTGTACATCATCATATTTCTGAAGCCGGATAAACCGTCATGGTTGATCATGGAGTCGGTTTCCGCAGGGCTGATTCCATAGTATCGTTCAGCAAAATCTTGTTGATATTTTTTGGTATCCATGAAAAAGTCTATCGTTTCACTGAGTGCGATATTCTGTTCACGGCTCAAAGGTACTGCGGAAGCTTTGATTTTCCCGTTTTCCAGCAGATGATATTCATTGGCGATTTGCTCAAAACGCTTGAACTGTAATTCTTTAGGTATGGAGAACATGCTCCAGGGACCGACTAATGCCAACATGGAAATTATTACTAAAGAGCCTAACAACGGAGTAACATTCCTCGATTTTCTGAAAATCATAATCAGGGAAATAACTGAAAACCAGAGGGCAATAGCCAGCACAATGTAGCGGTTGGTGGTGAAGCCGTAATCGTGGATGCGGCGGAACAAGCCCACGAACAAAAGCACTAACAATGGAATCAGTGAGAAGAAGAAACCCCGGTCAAGAAATTTCAGCTTGGAAGGCTGTTCAGAGCGGAAAACTGGCATCAGCAGGTACCAGACAATGGAGGCAGCGATAGCGTAAGAGAAAACCCAATAAGCCACTCCTCCTTCCGGCAGCTGCCAGGAAACCAAAATCGTTATGGCATATATATAAAGAACGATGGCTTCAATACATACCAAAGGGAGCAGGATATACAACACCAACACTTTTAAGAATTTGCCATATTCCAATGGCTTGTCATAATGGTCTTTGTTGATAGGCATTAAGGCCATGGCACAACATGGACAGAAAAAGGCAAGGACAACAGCGACGGACACAGCGATAATGTTGAGCATTTCAATGTTGAACAAATACTGAATAGACAGAAGTATCGCTATAATCCCAAAAACAATGATATGTTCCAAAAGATAGGTCATGGCGATGGCAAAAATGAGTCTGATATGGTAATTCCAGGTCATTTCAATGTTTTGTTGCCCCCATGTAGGCCATATCAACATCAGCAAGAGGGTGACGAACAGCGTTGTGGAGAAATAGTATTCGATAAAGCCGTTGTTATACTGGGAGTATATGAGCCATGCACTGGCCGCTGCCGCAAGTACTACGGCAATATTGCACCAGATCCGTTGCATGAGACTGGCATTCCGGAAATGACAAAACAGGTCGGCGGCAAAAGCCAGCAAAATGGCGATGCCACAAGCCCAGCATGTGGAGAAAAACAATTCCTCATGATTGAGAAGTTGTGTGTTAACTATAACGTGGACAAATAGATAGGAGAGTAGTATGGTTAAAATGAAGGCAAAGAAACAGGCCAGCGGGAAGCGCAAAAACACCTGTTTCATATTTTGGATCAAGTCCTTGATTTTTGTTTTGATGTTGCTCATATTATTTAGATTTATTGTTTCATGATTGCGAGAATAATAAGCTTCCACATTGTTCTCTCCTTGTTTTTTTGTGTGAAACACCCTTTGTGTGTAACACAAAAATTCTCTTAAAAATCCAATCCTATGGAGAAATTGAACATTCCCTTGCGGTTGTATATCTTGTAATCCTCTACGCCCCAGGCGTAGTCGAAACGCAGGAAATAGCCAAAGACACTGACACGAAGACCTAAACCAAAACCTCCTATAAAAGGATCCACTTGACGTGTGATTTTGGCAATGATGGGACCGTTGATGACATATCTGGTGTAGAGACAGTTGTCTTCCGAATAAGGCGTTATGCCAGTCCATGCGGTACCAATATCCCCAAATAAAAGCAACTGCATGGAGTTGAAAAAGTTGAGCCTTACCTTATGCCCTGCGATGAGCTGTACGAAGGGAATGCGCAATTCGGTGTTCAGTACCACAAAAGAAGTACCGTTGCGGATGTTCTGCTCAAACCCGTGCATGTTGGTGGCCAATGTCTGGTATGCATAATCCTTGCTTAAATCTACCCAGATGTCACTGTTGAATTTGGCACCGATCCAATTATCCACACCGCCCATGTAATATACCAGTCGTGCTTGCCCGAAATTGGTGCTGGCCGCCAAACGGGTGGCCCAAGTCATGTTTTTATATATTTTTACCGATTTACGGATGTCAAAACCAAGCACGAACAAATTTTTTGTCTCTTTCTCCACTCGTTGCTGATATTCCGCAAAAATCTTTATTTTGCTGCCTTTCCACAGATTGGTGGACAGCTCTTTGGAGGAATCGAAAACATATTCCACCTTGGCCCCTGCCCATACATGCCGTTCGTCTTGTGTTTGAAGCGAGGCGTCGCTGGTACCACCTAAAATGAGGGTTTCATAACGACCTGTTAGCGTGAAACGCAGACTGTTGAATTTGTCGAAAGGCAGTTTTATGATGTAAAACAAACTGTTAGTCCGTTGCTTATACACATAATAACCATACGTGGAGTTAATGGACTGGCGATAAAAGGCAATCTGATGGTCCACTCGGCGCTCGAGGTTCTCATAGCTAAGCATAAACTCATTACTTTGCATGTCCAATCCAAGTCGGAACCCTCCTGTAATACGATGGTTTTCAAACAAATCATGGATGCCTACCATAAATAAGGCGTTAAGTCCTGTGTTGAGGTAAATGGGATTAGTACTGCTCGTGAATTGCTGGTAAGTAGTGTTCAAGAAACCATAGTCTGCTTGTGTAACTAATTTATTCACAGTGTATTGTGTGAAATAACTCTTGCCAACAGGTTGTACATATTCAAAGCCTTTGGTCAGCACGTCAGCTTGAATACCTCGCTGGAGTGACGCTGCTTGGCTGTCAGACAAACTGTCTATTTCAGCCTTGCCCTTCTTTACCAAATCACTCTTCCTGAATTGATAAAAACCATGTTTGATTTCAGGGTTTTGTTTTTGTTCCGCTTTTTTATGGTTTATGCTGTCTTTGATTTGTTGCTCTTTTTGTATTTGTGCTTGAATGGCAGAGGCACTTGGGGCATCTTTTCTCGCCGAACTTTCAAAAGGAGTTAGGTAAATTCTTTTGACCTTGTCGTAGAGAAGTACATCTCCGCATTGTCCTGAAGCAGGATTGTATGCTTGTTCAATAATGCTGTAGTATTTGTCTGTCAGATGCGATAAACGGGCATAGTAGCCATAGTGGATGATGGTGTCTATCTTGCTGATACTGCTGTCCAAACGGGCTAAATTACGGTTGTAAATGCCATTTTCGTCACTTAAAAAAAGTATTTCATTCGAACTTAAAGCTTGGGCTTGTATCTCATTACTATGCTCTGTATTAGTTATTTGTAACAGTTTTTGGTCTTTTTTATTGTAATGATATAAAAACAGGTCATAGCCATCTTTGGGTTTGGCTTGGTAAAAAGGATCTTTGATTTTGATGGAGTCAACGGGACGGTTGGAGGAAAAGACAATTTGTTTCTTATTCAAAAAGATAGGTGCATAATCATCATAAAAATCATTGGTGATATTCTGGTATGATTTGGCTAAAAAACTGAATATGAAGATGTCGGATTGCCCATTCTTGAAACCGGAAAACAACAAATATTTCCCATCTGGGTCGAACGAGAAATCGGTGATCTTTTCCACATCGACCAGAATGCGCTTCCCCCTTTTTTTCTTCTCAATATCATAGGGATAATAATAACATCTTCCTTTGTCTTCCATGGTAAAAGATAGAATATCGCCACTTGGATGCCAGCATAGGGAAGGATAGCTTAAGTCGGGGTTGTCTTCCGTTTTTTTGTATTTTCTGTAAATGACTTTCGGTTTTTTATATTGTGGTGTTTTGAGCCATATTTTCACCTGTCCGGCCTCATTGGTGGCGTAGGCCAGGCTTTCACCATCGGGAGAGAAACATAATTGGTTGTAGTCTCTCAGGGCTTTGGGCCGCTTTAAATAGCCTTTGCCATCAGGCATTTCCCGTTTATTGTCTTTCGCATAAAGAATGTAATAGTAGCGGTACCAATTGGCCAATAATTGTCTGTATTCTATTCCTGTAACAAGGTAGAAGCCTCTTTCATAGCTTCTGGAAGCACTGGTTACGTGCAAGATATTGGCGATAGCTTTCTCTCCATATTGGTCCACAATGAATTTCCAGAAAGAATGGCCGGCGTAGGTTGCCTCAACAGGCGATAGCTCATCGAAATCGGCATAGCGTTGGGAGAGAATCCCATCTTTTACATGGGCATCAATGTCACTGTCCCAGTTGCGTCCGATATAGGAAGAAAGGCCGCTATAATACCAGTTGGGCATATTACCGACATAGCTCGATTTCATGTTGGAAGCAGTGGTTGTCCCCTCCACCAGTAAGCGGGCATATATGTTCATGATGCCGGCACGTATCATCTTGTCAAAATGTTCATGGCTTCCGTCAAAATACAGATAGACTTTGGTGCCATAGATGTTGGTTACACCGCCCTGGTTGTAAAAATCTTCGTCATCGTACGCAAAATTAGACTCTCTGAAATCAGCTTGTGTGTTGTAAACGATGAATTGGATTTTCTTGGTGGAAGTGAAATTGAGCATTTTTTCAATTTCCTCGATGATCTTGGGTGCTTTGTACAGCGTGTATTCGGCCAGATTTTTTCCAGTAGGGTAGTAGTAAACGTCAAGTTGTGTGGTGCGGAAATACTGCCAGTTGAAATGCTGATGTTGCACTCTGTTTTTGCCAAAGCTTAATTGAGAGCCGTTGTAAAACTGGGCATACAAAGGCATGACTGCCAATAGCAGTATGGTCATGGTGAGGATTTGCCCGAGTTTTTTCATCGCGTCAGTTTAAGCGTGCAAAGCTACAAAAAATTTTGTATTTTTGCCATTTCTATTATCATTATCATGGATATTCTAACTGTAAACGATTTTTCGCTGGAATTGAGGCGCGATGAGGAGTGGAAGCAAATTCTGCACCATGTGTCTTTTTCCTTGAAAAAAGGAGAAACTGTTGGGATTGTCGGTGAGTCGGGATCGGGAAAATCTGTGACAGCCTTGTCGGTGATGCAATTGCTGAATAGAAATATAGCAAAATATACTTCGGGAAATATCGTTTTTTGTGATAAAGATAAAGAAATCAATATTTTAGAGGCGTCTGAACAACAGATGAGATCTATACGGGGAGCAAAAATCGCCATGATTTTTCAGGAGCCGATGACCTCCTTGAATCCAGTTATCAAGTGTGGTGAGCAAGTGACGGAAGCGATACTTTTGCATACTAAAGTCAGCAAAAAGGAAGCGCATGACAAGGTGATAGAACTGTTCAAGGAAGTAATGTTGCCCCGTCCGGAAAAGATTTTCGATTCTTATCCCCATGAATTGTCGGGCGGTCAGAAACAGCGTGTGATGATAGCCATGGCTATGAGTTGTAATCCGGATATTCTGATTGCCGATGAGCCTACAACGGCCTTGGATGTTACAGTGCAGAAGAATATACTGGAACTGATACGCGGTTTGCAGCAAAAGTACGGCATGAGCGTGATTTTTATCACTCACGATCTGGGCGTGGTGGCCGAAATCGCCGAAAAAGTTGTGGTATTGTACAAGGGAAAAATAGTGGAGGCTGGTCCGATACAAGAAATTTTCAGAAATCCGAAGCATCCTTATACACAAGGTCTATTGGCTTGCCGTCCCCCGTTGGATGTGCGGCTGAAGAAGTTGTCCACTGTGGATGATTACATGCGTTGCGAGGAAGCACACAAGGCGGTACCGAAAGAGTATATTTCTCCAGCGGAAAGACAGGCGTTTCATCAACGCTTGTATGCGGAGCAACCTTTGATTAGCATTGAGCATTTGTTTAAAACCTATCCTATCAGAAAACGGAAGCTTTTTGAAAAGCAGGAGTATGTTCATGCAGTGCAAGATATTAGTCTAGAAGTGTTTGAGGGTGAAACTTTGGGTTTGGTAGGGGAGTCTGGTTGCGGCAAAACCACCCTTGGACGTTCCATGATTCGTTTGATTGAACCTACTTCGGGCTGTGTGACTTATAGGGGCGAGAATTTGTTGAACCTGTCGGGGCGTGAGATGATGAAACGGAGAAAGGATTTGCAAATCATTTTGCAAGATCCGTATTCTTCATTGAATCAAAGAATTACTATTGGTTCAGCCATCATGGAGCCCATGCAGGTACATCGTTTGTACGCCAATGATAAGGAGCGTAAAAAGAAAGCTATAGAGTTGTTGGAAAGAGTGAGTCTGAATGAGTCGCATTTTTACCGCTATCCGCATGAATTTTCGGGCGGTCAACGCCAACGTATCAGCATTGCGCGTGCTTTGGCGGTAAATCCGCGTTTTATCATCTGCGACGAGTCGGTGTCCGCTTTGGACGTATCGGTGCAGGCGCAGGTGCTCAACTTGCTCAATGAACTGAAGCAGGAGTACCATTTGACATACATCTTCATTTCCCATGACTTGTCGGTGGTGAAATTTATGTCAGACCGTATGGCCGTCATGCAGAATGGCAGAATCGTTGAATTGAATGATGCGGATGAAATTTATTTTCATCCACAGACAGATTATACAAAAAAATTGATCGGAGCGATCCCCAAAGGAATCAATTAATAATTCCCCTTCTTGGAGGGTTGACGAATAAATGAGAAAACGAATTCCCCTTCTTGAGGATCGACGAATGAGCGAGAGCAGAAGCAAAGCTTGCTTTGATTATGCCGAGCGAGGAGGAGAAGGGAGGCGAAGCCTCCAACGGGTCCGAAGGGCGGGGTAGTGATATAAACGTAAAAAAATTACATGTAAATTATGAAAGCGAAAGACATTGTTTTATTGATATTACGTCTGTTGATAGGAGGTCTGTTTATCACCACCGCCATCATGAAATTGGTGACTATCGACGAGTTTGAAGCCTATATTTATAGTTTCAATCTTTTTAGCTTTTTGCTATCAACGGTGGTGGCCCGTTTGGTGATTATGGCAGAGATGTTGCTGGGTATCTGTTTGATGTCCAAAATGTTGTATAAATATGCCTGGTGGCTGACCATGCTGATGTTGATTGGTTTTACCTTCTTTCTGATTTATGTTGCTCTTTTCAGAAATGACACCAATTGTCATTGTTTTGGTGATATTGTGCAATTGAATCCTGCTCATTCCATTATTAAGAATGTAATTACCATGATATTGATGCTCTTTATCAGAAAGGAAGAAGATTATCAGTTTAAATGGAAAAAATGGGCTTTGGTTGCTGCTTTTGCGGTTTCGTTTATTGTTCCTTTCTGTGTATTTCCGATGGATGTGGTTTACAATAAATTTGTTTCACCGATAGATGAGGTGAATAACACTGCTTTTGAAGAAATTCAAGCCGATAGTACCATGACTGATTTTGATATCAGCGAGGGAAATTATGTGGTGGCTGTATATGCTTCTGGTTGCAAGTATTGCAAAATGAGTGCCAAAAGGATGTCGCTCATGATGGAACAAAACGAGATTGACTCCACAAAATTCCAAATTTTGATTTGGGGTGATTCAACCCATATCCAGCAGTTTAGAGAGGAAACAAATTGCGAGAGATTTCCGTGGCATGTAATCAACCCGTACGCTGCCATTGATGCGGTTTATGGAAAATTCCCGACGTTTATTCTCACACAAGACGGTCAGGTCATCAAGGGTATTGATTACCGTGGATTGGATGAGACTATCCTCAAGGAACACCTGAAATAGAAGACTGCTTTATCGACACTCCATATTGCTGTTGGAATAATCAGCACAATTTTCATTATATGCGACTTCCAGTTCCTGGATATTTTGGGAACTTGTATTATTATTACCAACTGAACAAGTGCAATTTTTTGTACAAGCGCAGCAGAAAATGCCCATTACAAAAGCAAATAATAAAATCTTTTTCATATTTCTAACTTTCAAATATTAATTATCAATTGTAAATTATTAATTGTCATCTGTCTCTGATAATCTGCAAAGAGCCATGATAATTCACGGTCTTGAATTTTCCTTTGTAGTAGAATGTGAAGAAATAAGCGCCGTCGGTCACTTTTGAGCCGTCAAAAACCTGGTCACCAATGATGATGCCAGTGCCACGTTCACCCGTCATATCCATGAAAGTGTCATAGTTCTCCGCATGATACACTTGCTTGCCCCAACGGTCGTAAATAGTTAGTTCGTTGTTTCTGTATCTATCTGGATCTAAATTATTTATAGATGTGTTGAGGTTGCCAATGGCGAACACATCATTCACCCCGTCACCATTAGGGGTGATGACATTCGGGAATATGAGATCTGCTTCCAAAGAGACCGTGTGTGTGATACTGCTGTAACAACCATCTGAAGTGAACAAGGATAGGGTAACATCGTAATCGCCCCAGCTGGCATAGCTGTGTTCGAGGGCATAGCTGGAAGAATCGGTATTGCCGTCGCCAAAGTCCCAGCTAATATTCATGCCATTTTCAAATGAAGTGGTATCACCTTGTACTTTGAAATAAATTGTACCATCAGTTTCAGACCATAGGGAAATATCCGGAATGGCGTCAAATTCGGCATCAGGCTGGTAACTGACAGTAATGTAATTGTACTTGATGATGGAATCTTGGCAACCATGGACGTTGCTTACAGTAAGCATAACACTGTAAATGCCACCATAATCAAGGGTGACAGACGGATTTTTCTGGTCGGAGGTGAAGACCGTTTGTCCTTGGTCATCATAACAGAACCAGTAATATTGCATGTCGTTTTCATCACCGATACTCAGATTGGTGAAGTTTACTGTCAACGGGGCACAACCATTGGTGTCGCTGACCGTAAAGTTGGCAATGGGTTTAGGTGACACCATGATTTGCACGGTGTCGGAGCCACTGCATACCAAGCCATTTTCCGAGGTGTTGAATACCATTAGGGAATATACTCCGGAGGAGGTTAAATAGATGTCGGAAGTGTGTTCACCGGTGTTCCAAAGAAAAGTGGAGTTGTTATCAGCCCAGTTTGAGTGAAGCAGATAGAGTTCACCATTACAGATATAGCGGTCTTCACCCAAATCGGGTTGTGGACTTTGGGTAATGTCAATTTGCATAAGCGTGTCGTATAGACAGCCAAACTCGTCGATGACATTGACGGTATAGGGAATGTGTCCGCTTTGATTGGGAACAATATTTATGCCTGATGCACCGGGACCCGTGATAAAGATTGTGTCAACATCAACAGCGTAAGACCAGTTTTGGGGCAGTAAAGACGGGTCCAAAGCCATTTCCCATTCGTGCAGATAACCATTGTCGTTGGTCCATACATCTTCAATTTCGATGTACCAGCTGCCATTCAATGGACAGCCTACCATACCGGCAAAACTCTGAAGGGGATGGTACACTTGGGTCATATTGGCCACATCCGTGGAGTCTATCTTATAAGAGGTGCTACCATCATCCCAATAGGGGTTGGCAGATGAGTGCACATTGCCAGGTTCGTAACAATAACTATTGGTGGTATTGGCATACTGATATCCCAGCGTTGTGTTGTTAGACCATACATAATTCCAGGCGATACCCATTGGATTTTGTGAGGCATTGCAACTTACCACTTCTTGCAATCGGTTTGCCACGCCCAGGTTGGTTCTGAAATAGTGTGTGACTCCACCCCAACCGTCGTATTGGTAGTCAGGGACAATCTTACACCGGCTACCGTTAGGGCAGACTAAGGAAATACGTATGTCCTCTATGGCCGAGTGCTCTATTTTTAGACGCACATATAAAATGTCGTTGGCACTTGTAATGGTTGCATTGGGCGCAAAAGCCGTAAAATTGACGTATGAACGGTAGTAATAACCGTATGGGGGACAACTGATGCCGTCAGGTAAAAACACGGTGTCAACGACCGCTAATGAGGTTATTTGCTCGCTTCCTACAGGACTTAATTGCAATGCGGTCATATTACTATAGCCGACAGACAAGTTGAATTCGTCACCTGTACACAAAGGAGCTTGTGGCATGATGTTCCGGATTGGATTTTTAGAAGTACGAACACGGAAAGTAATAGGCACCAATGTTGGGCATTGATTAATATCTTTGGCACTGATGGCCACATCGTAGCCGCGGCCAGGGGTGAAATAATAGTCCATGACATTGCTCCCTGGAAGTTCAAATTCTTCCAAATCAAAATCCCAATTGAAAAGGGTTGTGGCGTCATCCTGATGATAGCTGAAGTCGTTGTCGGGATAGGAGCAGTGGACCACAAGATGAACGGTATCGTAGGGACAAACATCAAGATAATAGTAATCATCATCATCCAGTTGTGGAATATGTGTGGATTGCAGTGAATCCAAGGTGATAATAACTCTTTGGCAGGGAGCTATACAACTGGTTTTGAGTACAAAACCTTCTCCGACGGACGTGGAGTCTGTCTTAAGTCTTACGGTGACGGCTCCTGTCGCATTCTGGATGGTGGCGGCAAAACGATAGGTGACGGTGGGATTGTAATTGCCGTTGTTGATTTTAAACAATAAAGTACCATTTGTATCGGTACCATCATAGAAATACAAGGTGTCGCTTTCATCAATATCCAAGGTTTGCACCTCTACCATAACACATCCGTTGTTGGGGTCGTTGGATGTAATAGTTAGTGTTTGGTCGATATTTGATGAATAGTCGTTAGTGTTGCCACCATCGTCATAAATCAGCAGGTTGCAGTTGGAAATGCTACTGCTTGTTCCTAAATTTATTGTGCTTTGGGCGACAATTATGGGTAAGCAGGAGATGAATAGTACAAACAAAAAGAAAAACTTTCTCATAAGCATAATTTGTTGTTTTTGATATTCATTTATCTCCGTATGGCTTTCTGTTAAAATCGGTCCACAAAGTTACACAAAAAATTGAAACCAATGTATATTAGCAAGATTTTATTGTAAAAAAAAGAGTTAAGAAGAAAACCTCTTAACTCTTTTTTTTTGATTGTTAGCTGAATTGTCAAGAGTTACCTGTCTCTAATAATGTGCAGGGTGCCGTGATAGTTGACGGTTTTGAATTTCCCTTTGTAATAGAAGGTGAAGAAATAAGATCCGTCGGTAACTTTAGAACCATCAAAAACCTGGTCACCGATGATGATGCCATTTCCACGCTCACCAGTCATATCCATGAAAGTGTCGTAATTTTCTGCGTGATACACTTGTTTGCCCCAACGGTCATAGATGGTCAATTCATTGTTTCTGTATCTGTCAGGATCTAAGTCGTTCATGGAAGTGTTGAGGTTTCCGATGGCGAATACGTCGTTCACACCGTCACCGTTAGGCGTGATAACATTCGGGAAGACGAGATCTGCCTCCAAGGCAACTGTATGGGTGATACTGCTGTTACAGCCTTCGGGGGTGAACATATTCAAAGTGACATCATAATCGCCCCAAGTGGAGTAAGTGTGTTCGATGGCATAACTTGAGGAGTCGGTAGCACCGTCACCAAAATCCCAGTTGAAACTCATACTGTTACCAAAGGCTGTGGTATCACCCTGAACTACGAACATGATGGTTCCATCAGTTTCAGACCATAGTGCCACGTCTGGCAGAGCTACAAATTCAGCTGCGGGTTGATAATTGACAGTCAGGTAGTTCCATTTGATGATAGAGTCTTGACAGCCATCGTCTGTTATTGCGTGCATGTAGATGGAATACACACCATCGGATTCAACGACGAAGTCAGGTGAGGGTTTGTCGGAAGAGAAGATGGTATTCCCATATTCGTCAAAGCAGATCCATTGATATGAGATATTGGCAGTGTCGGTGGAAATAGTGGTATTGGTAAGGTGTATATTGAGCGGAGCGCATCCAGACGTGTCGGAGGCGTAAAAGTCCGGGAAAGGTTTGGGCAAGGTGATGATATTCACAGTATCTGATCCAGTACATTCCAGTCCGTCTTCATTTGCCACAGTCAGCTGTACGGAATATTCACCGCTTGAAGAGAGGTAAATGTTAGGTGTGCGTTCACCGGTATTCCAGATAAGTGAGGTATAGGGTTGGTCATAGCCGCAGTTCAACTGATAGAGTTGGCCATGGCAAATGTTTCTGTCGGGACCCAAGTCGGGACGAGGTTTCTCCACTACTTCCAAGGGGAGTATAGTGTCGTACTCGCAACCCAAGTCGTCAATAACATGAGCGACGTATGGGATGGTACCGCTTTCCATCGGGATAACGGAAGTGCCATCAGCACCGGGACCAGTTAAATAAACAGTATCAACAAAAACGGTGTAAGACCAGTCTTGTGGAACCAAGGATGGGTCTAATGCCATTTCCCATTCAGTGATATAGCCATTGTCACCATACCATGCGTCAATAACGGTGATACTCCATGTACCGTTCATAGGACAGCCGATAAGGGATGCGAAAGATTCGTCAGGATGGTATATATTGGTCATAGTGACCATATTGGATGAGTCAACACTGCCACTAAGATGATGACCTTGGTTAACGGATTCATATACATATCCTTGTCCATTAGCATATTGGTAACCATTGTTGGTGTTGTTTGACCAGCAGTAATTCCAAGCGGTTCCCATCGGATTTGTGGCTGGGTTACAATCGTCACCGTTATCGGTATGTAATGCTGCTCCAAAGTCAGTACTGGAGCCAACGCCAGAGGTTACATTCCATCCCCATCCGTTTGATGGAACAAGGCCTGAGCATTGTGTTGTCGTACTATTACCGTACTTCTTCATAATTTTAGCGCTTCTACGCACACCTGTTACAGGGTCAGGAGGGCAGGTAAGTGCTACATAGATATCTCCAATGTAGGTGTGCTCCAATTTGGCGCGGACATACCAAATGTCGTTTGCGCTTTGAATGGTAGCTGAAGGGGCAAAAGCCGTAAAGGTTACAGGTGATTCGAATGCACAAATACCGTTGCACATCACACCATCAGGAATAAATACGGTGTCCAGTACAGCCAATGTGGTGAGCTGTTCACTGTATATTGAGTCGTATTGCAGCACAGATAGATTAGAATAACTGGCTGTGATTGTAACCTCGTCACCAGTACACATTGGAGGCAGTGGTTGTATTTTTCTGATTGGGTTGTCAGAGGTTCTGACTCTGAAGATAGTGGGATTCATGTTCTCACAGCCTGCACTATCCACATTAGAGAGGGCTATGTCATAGCCTCTGCCGTGTTCAAAATAGTAATCAATTGTGGTCATGCCCACTCCCTCAAAGGACTCAACTCCCAAATCCCATGTAAAAGTGGTGTTGGCATCATCCTGGTGGTAATTGTAGTCATTGTCAAGATATAATCCGTGTAATACCATGTGAAGGGTATCATGTCCACAAAGGTCCACATAATAAAAACCGTCATCGTCAAGATGCGGGACATGGGACGACAACACAGAGTCAATCTCAATACCCACACGCTGGCATGCTTGCACACATGTGGAGTTGATGACAAAGCCACTACCGTTCTCAATGCTGTCGCTGACGAATTTCAGCGTTAAGGCACCTGTCGGGTTCTGTATTGTGGCTGTGAATAGTACCTCGTTTCCAATGCCTACAAGTGTTGCACTGTTGACGGCCGCAAGGAGCAGAGAGTCAACATCAGAATCACCATCATAGATAAACAAAGTATCAGTGAAGGAAATGTCAGTATTGTTGACTTGTAATGCCAATTGTACATTCGACATGGTGGGGTTGTTCGAATGGATGGTTAGAATATCGTTGCGGTATGGACCATAGTCCCCGTTTTGTCCACCATGGTCGTAGATGACGAAATTACATCCTGTGACACTTGTTGTGCTGCCTCCCATGGTGACAACCGTCTGGGCGGAAATTGTGCTTATGACTCCGCAAAGCAGCAGGGATAGAAGGATAAATATTCTTTTCATTGTTTTATTCTTTTTGATAATGAATTCTATTTAACTGATTATAAACCAAATCCGTATTCTAGCAACAGAGCTCTTTCGCGATCAACAACCCATTGTTTGGGATTGACCACAATATATGCGCCTGTGTTTCCCAATGGATATAATACGGGCAATAGTTTGTCCTGCTCCAGGTCGTAATCATATCTGTTGATGGCACCTGTGTTGATGATTTCTTGATAATTGCAGCTTTTGCCTGCCTTAATATGATTTTTCAAATCATCTTTCATGATGTATGTGCCTTCTGGACCGGTCTTTTTTAAAGCTAATGCACAATAATAAACGAAATTGACATTTTCTATCAATAATTGTCTTGGGTTATTGGCTTTTAATTCATTGAATTTTTCAGTTCCTAAGACTTCTATAAGCCGTGGATCAACTTTGATTTCTTTCTTCGTTTGCTGCGCGTATGCCCCAAATAGAAGAAATAATGCCATGACTAAAAAAGTGATTTTTTTCATATCCTTTTGATTTTTAATATGTTATCTTTGTTTGTAATAGTTCTTTAGTATTTCCGTTCATTTGCATGACGCTTTAAATTATAAAAACGTTACAGCAAAATGAATTTTTTTTTTCAAAGCTGCAAATTTACACAAATTTCCCGAATAACAATCAGTTATGCAAAAATAAAATGTAAGGCTGTCATCTTATGGTTGCCAAATGACAAAATAAGGCTCTCCAAAAGCATGTTTTATGGTAGTCCTATATGCAAAAAAAACGTGCCAGAAATCTGACACGTTAAAAAGGTGGTGCTGACGGGAATTGAACCAGTGACACACGGATTTTCAGTCCGTTGCTCTACCAACTGAGCTACAGCACCAGTTGTTTTTTAGAGTTGCAAAAATACAAAAAAAATCAATCTATGAAGTATTTTTTGGAAATTTTTTTTAGAATTAATATAAACGATTGATATTTAGCACGTTTGATTTTATATGCAGGTATAAAATAAACCCGTTTTTCTTTTGTTCTGATATAGAATCAGCTTAAAAAGGGAATTAATTGTTCGAATTATTGTCGTAAACAAGGTTTATTACACCCTCTGATTAATCCTCATTTCAGATGGAAACTAGTCGTTCAGTTTATTACCGTATGCAAGGTCGCCAGCATCACCTAAACCGGGTACGATATAGGAGTTTGCGGTCAACTCGTCATCTACGGCGCCTACCCAAATGGTGCAATTACGAGGTGAGAGATTTTTTTGCAAATATTCTATTCCTTGGGCGGAAGCGATGGCACATACAATGTGTGTATGTTTGGGTTTGCCATTGTTGAGCAGTTCTTCGTAAGCCAATATCATGGATTTGCCTGTCGCAAGCATAGGATCGGCGATAATCAGTGTTCGCCCTTCAATATTTGGTGCCGACATATAGTCCACTTGAATCTCGAAAGAACCATCGCGATAGTGCTTTCTGAAAGCGGAAATAAAAGCATTTTCAGAGTCGTCGAAATAGTTGAGCAAGCCTTGGTGCAAAGGTAATCCGGCTCTCAAAATGGTGGCCAAAACGGGTTTCTCTTTCAAAAGTTTCATGTTGGCAATACCAAGCGGAGTGACGACCTCCCTGTTTTCATATTCCATGTTTTTGCTGATTTCGTATGCAAAAACCTCACCCAGACGTTCCAGGTTTCTTCTAAAACGCATACTGTCTTTTTGTGCGTTTTCACTTCTTAATTCGGCAATAAAATGATTGAAAATGGAATTTCCTTGTCCTAAATTGTTGATTGGTTTCATAATGTTTTTGATTAGAAGAGTTATTTTAATGTGCTAATTGAATTATGAAATTTAGAATTTGAATTAACCTGTTTTAGTGCTTAATAGCTTTATACAGTTTTATAAGCCCTCCCAGATAAAAGTTGCGGGTAAAATGTAACATGGTGTAATTGTAAGGTACTCCACCAAAACCTCTGTATAGCATCGCCAAGTTCTGGTTTAATGAGCCGGTGAATTCAAGAATTGTGGGTTGCTCCGCATGACGTTGGATGTATTCGTCAATAAGGTAGAACATGGGCTTTTTGTCGGTTTGTCTTTTGTCCCTGCCCGAAAACCAGAACCATGTGCGTTTTTTTTCTCTCAGGAAAAGTGCACCGGCAATCAACTTTTGTTCGAAATAAACCCCTACAGAGTCAACCAACCCAAGGTTATTGGCGATGTGTGCCATACGTATTAGGTTGTAATAGTCTCTGTTTTTGAATTTTACGGATCTGTCTTTGCCCCTGTTTTGACGGAATAGTTGAATAATCTCTTTGAAGGAGACGTTTTCTACATACTGGAGGTTTTTTTTACGGGCAACTTTGATGTTCTTGATGTTATTTTTAGAGTATTGCAGGTAGATGTTTTCGTAAGAGGGACTCAAATCGACCTCATGGTATATCATGCTGATTATTTTCTGGTCGATGAGGACGGCTGGGTTGCGCTCGTTAAGCACCAAATCTATTTGCCGGTATTTTTTAGGGATAGCATCGATGAATTCTTTGACTTTTTCAGCCGAGATGTCGTCTTTGGAGTATATGCCCAAACGATTGTAAAAGAAGGGGGAAAATACATAGTGAATGGAAAGCTTCGACCTGACAGGCAGTGGCATAACTCTTTGGTAGTCATCTTCCACCAGTGCGCACCAGTTTGGATTCCCGATGCATAAAAAATCAAAATCGACAAAGATAGTGGAATTGGGTGCCTCAGAGACAGCTTTGTTCCACCTGTCTTTGTCGATTTCCGAATGCTCTAAAAAGCGTATCATCAGTTTAATTCATCAGAATTTCCAGTATTTTGATGGCACAATCGCTAATGACAGAACCGGGTCCGAAAATGGCAGCTGCGCCGGCCTTGTACAAGAAATCATAATCTTGCGGAGGAATGACACCACCCACGATTACGATAATGTCCTCACGGCCCAATTTTTTGAGTTCTTCAATCACTTGGGGTACTAAGGTTTTATGACCAGCAGCCAAGGAGGAAACGCCCAATACGTGAACGTCGTTTTCAACAGCTTGTTTGGCGGCTTCTTCCGGAGTTTGGAAGAGAGGACCCATATCCACGTCGAAACCGATGTCGGCATAACCGGTGGAAACCACTTTTGCGCCACGGTCGTGACCATCCTGTCCCATCTTGGCGATCATGATACGCGGACGACGTCCTTCTTTTTTGGCAAATTCGTCTGCCATCTCGCAGGCTTTCTTGAAGCTTGCGTTTTCTTTTTGTTCTGAACTGTACACGCCTGTAATCAAATTGATTTTTGCTTTATATCTTCCGAAAACTTTTTCCATGGCGTATGAAATCTCGCCCAAGGAAGCGCGTTTTCTGGCGGCATCCACGGATAATTCGAGCAGATTGCCCTCGCCAGTCTCGGCGCAGCGGGTGATGGCCTCCAAGCACGCCTGAACTTCTTCGTTGTTGCGTTCTGCTCTCAGCTTGGTCAAACGCTTGATCTGAGCTTCGCGAACGGCTGTGTTGTCAACTTCCAAGGTTTCAATAGGATCTTCCTTATCCAAACGATATTTGTTGACACCCACGATGGAATCAATACCTGAGTCGATTTTGGCCTGTCTTCTGGCGGCAGCTTCCTCGATTCTCATTTTCGGAATGCCGGTCTCGATAGCTTTGGCCATACCACCCAAAGATTCAACTTCTTGGATATGTTCCCATGCGCGGTGTGCTAGGGCATGGGTCAGAGTTTCCACGTAATAGGATCCTGCCCACGGGTCAACCACTCGGCAAACGTTGGTTTCTTCCTGGATGTAAATCTGCGTGTTACGGGCGATACGAGCGGAGAAGTCGGTAGGCAATGCGATAGCTTCATCCAAGGCGTTGGTATGCAGTGACTGGGTGTGTCCTAATGCGGCGCCCATGGCTTCAATGCAAGTACGGGCTACATTGTTGAACGGATCCTGCTCGGTGAGGCTCCATCCGGAAGTTTGTGTGTGTGTACGTAAAGCCAAAGACTTGGCATTTTTCGGATTGAAAGTTTTAACAATCTTGGCCCACAACATACGGGCAGCACGCATTTTGGCGATTTCCATGAAGTGGTTCATGCCCGAGCACCAGAAGAACGACAGACGTGGTGCGAAAGCGTCAACATCCAAGCCTGCTTTGACACCGGTGCGCAGATAATCCCAGCCGTCGGCCAAGGTGTATGCCATTTCGATGTCGGAAGTAGCACCTGCTTCCTGCATGTGATAGCCTGAGATGGAGATGCTGTTGAATTTCGGCATATTTTGTGAGGTAAACTCGAAAATATCGGCAATAATGCGCATCGAATGTTCAGGCGGATAAATATAGGTGTTACGTACCATGAACTCCTTCAGGATGTCATTCTGGATGGTACCTTGCAATTCTTCGTATTTGGCTCCTTGCTCCAGGGCGGCGACGATGTAGAAGGCCAAAACTGGCAAAACAGCGCCGTTCATGGTCATGGAAACAGACATTTTGTTGAGTGGAATCTGGTCGAACAGCACTTTCATGTCTTCGACGGAGCAGATGCTCACACCAGCCTTGCCCACATCACCCATGACACGCTCGTGGTCGGCGTCGTATCCACGGTGAGTGGCCAAGTCGAAGGCCACAGACAGACCTTTCTGACCAGCCGCGATGTTACGGCGGTAGAAGGCATTACTCTCTTCAGCGGTGGAGAATCCGGCATATTGGCGGATGGTCCAGGGGCGCATTACATACATGGTGGAGTAGGGACCACGAAGGTAAGGGGCGATACCAGCGGCATAGTTGAGGTGTTCCATGCCCGCCAAATCCTCTTTCCCATATACCGGCTTGACGGGAATCTGCTCCACAGTCATCCAACTGGTGTCAATGTTATTTTCTTTAGCCCACTCGGCAAAACTCTGCTCGTTTTGCTTCTTTTGTTTAAAGTTTATTTTACTGAAATCAGGACGCATAATCAGTGTTTTTAACTATTTAGTTTGAATCTGCAAAGTTACACATTTTTCCCGAATAATACACATTCCCCCAAAAAAATTGTAGAGACGTACCTTAGCGCATTTTCAAGGGTCGCTGTAAAATAATAGGGGCGAAATTATTTCGCCCCTACATTGCAATTTGCACATTTGCTAATTAACCAATTTGCTAATTATTTAAACATCTCGTCAATCCTGTTGGCGTAGCGTTCCTGTACGAAACGTCTTTTTACCTTCAGGGTTGGGGTGAGAATCTCATTCTTGATGGTCCATTCGTCAGGTACAAGGATGAATTTCTTGATTTGCTCGTAATCGCCGAATCCTTTATTGTAGTTTTGTACTTCGCGGCTATATCGTTTGATGATTTCTTGGTTGTGAACCATATCGTCGGGGGTGGTATATTTCATCTCGTGACGCTCGCACCAGCCCTTCAGAAATTCAAAGTCGGGGGCAATGACCGCAGCGGCAAATTTCTGGTTTTCACCGACTACCATCATGTTGGCGATAAATGGAGATTCGCAGAATTTTTCTTCTAATGCCTCAGGATTGATATATTTTCCGAAAGAGGTTTTGAATAAGCTCTTGATTCGTCCGGTAATGAAAATCTGTCCTTTCTCGTTACGGCGGCCCATGTCACCCGTGTGATACCAACCATCCTTGTCGATGACTTCGGCAGTGAGTTCGGGGTTCTTGTAGTAACCCATCATCACATTGTGACCGCGGCAGAGCAGTTCGTTGTTCTCATCGAACTTGATTTCCACACCGGGCAGGGGGAAGCCGACGGTGCCCACCTCGCGACCATCACGGTCTCTGCAACTCACTGCGATAACAGGAGAGGTCTCGGTGCTGCCGTATCCTTCGAAAACTGGCATGCCGATGGCGGAGAAGAAAGAAGCCAGGTGGGGTTGGATGCTGGCAGCTCCTGATACCACAATGTCAAAATTACCTCCGATTTTTTCACGTATCTTGCTGTAAACCAGCTTGTCGGCAATGCTGTGTTTGAAATTGTACCACGCGGTACGGTCGTGATCTTGGATTTTATATTCTTTGGCCAGTTCAACAGCCCATACGAAAAGTTTCTGAGCCACAGGTTTCATGTTGAATTTGGAGTTCCAAATCTTGTCGTAGAATTTCTCCAGCACGCGGGGAACCGCCGACATCATGGTGGGATTCACTTCCTTGATGTTCTCTGCAATGGTGCCCAAATTTTGCGCATAATAGACAGACATGCCCAGATATTGGTACAAAAATACCAGCATACGCTCGTAGGCATGACAAATGGGTAAGAAACTGAAAGCTTTGTTAGACCATTTGGCGGGAGTTTGTCTCAGGTTGAGCAACTGGTGGACAATGTTGTGGTGCGACAGCATAACTCCTTTCGGATGGCCAGTGGTACCAGAGGTGTACATGATGGTGGAGCAGTCCTCCTCTTTCACGGCATCGCTGCGTCGTTGCAATTCCTCCGGATTGGCATTCTCGCGGCCTAACTCTATGAGCTGGTCCAAATAAGGGAAACGGTCTCTGTTGATGAAAGTATAAACATGTTCCAATTTTGGAGTGTCGCCCATGATGTTGCCGATCTTGTTCATTACCTCGGCACCTTCCACAAACACCACTTTCATGTCGGAATGACCTACGATGTATTTATAGTCGCCCTCGCTGATGGTCGGATATACAGGAACGGTGATGGCACCAATCTGCATGATACCCATGTCCAACATGTTCCATTCGGGACGGTTGTTGGCAATGATGCCGACCTTGTCGCCTGGCATAACACCCAACTTCATCAGTCCATAACTAATGTTGTCGGTCATCTCCTTGTATTGGGCAGGTGAGAAGGTAACCCATTTTTTTTCTCTTTTACATGCTAAAGCCACGTCTTGATTCGGATATTTCTCACCATATCGGTTCAAAATATCAAAAAGTCTGCTGATTTCTTTCATGTTTGTTTTATGATTTAAAATTTATCGCCAAATAAAAATGCAAAAGAAGCGAAAAATATCGCAGAAAGAAAAAAATAGGTATGGTTTAGAAGGCAATGTGGCGAAATTCAGAATAGAGGGGCGAAATTCAAAATAGCGGGGTGAAATTTTTATACCATGTGGCGAAAATAAAAAATGCGGGGTTAAAAATATTTTTCGTATCTTTGCACCCCTTTAAAATATAAATATAATGAACCAGAAAATACCTGAATATTTGGCAAAATTCAGCGTCAATATACAAATGCTGATTTTTGTGTTGGTATTTTCGATAGTGTTCGCATCAGTCTATACCCCTTTTGATTTAAATGCTCTGTATCAGTCACTTGACGATCTGATGAAGGCTGTTTATATTGTCATCACTGTGGTGGGTTGTGTATCTATATTGGTGATTAGCAGGCTGATATTATGGGCAGTGTGCAAACGGGAGCGTATATCCATGCTACAATATATTATATGGATCGCCGCCGAAATTGTTACAATTGTGTTCGTGTATGCGGTTTTCTCGAAATTTGTGCTGGATGATGAACGTGCTTTTGGAGAGATTTTTGAGAGAGCATTGATATTCGTTCCCTCCATATTGTTTATACCGTATCTCGTTTCTTATATGTATTACTCCCTGAAAGAGAAGAACAGGAAACTGAACACCCTGCTCGACAAACAGGAGATTTGGGATAATAAGCCCTATACACATGTGGATGAGGTCTTTAATTTCTGCGATGAGAAAGGGAAACTGAAACTCTCAATGCTGTTGGCCAATGTCTATTATATTGCGGCAGCAGATAATTATGTTAATATATATTATATTGATAATAGTCATCTGGTCCATTATATGCTTCGCAATAATCTGAAAGAATTGGAAGAAAAACTGCAAAGCAAGGGCTTCTGCCGCAACCATCGCTCATACATGGTCAATATGCAGAAAATCAAGATGATAAGCAGAGAAAAAGAAGGTCTCTTTATCATCTTCGACAGCGATGAGGTGGCACCGATCCCAGTATCAAAAACCTATTCGGAACAGATTGTCGAAAAGTTCGCATCCTCCAACTGATTTTTTTCTGTAATTTTTTCCTTTTTTGCAACTTTTTTTCGGGTATATTTTTCTTTTTTTCTTAATTCTCTAATTATCAAAGAAAAAAAATATTAACGTCATTTTGTTCATAATAAATGTGAATTTTAACAATCTATTCGCAGTAAACTTTATATTTTAGCAATTGAGTATTTGTTGGTACTTATAAAAGCTAATTATCGTTCTATCAGTAAGTTGTCGAAATCCTATTTGACAGTCGGTGCGCGCTTTTATGAAAAAGGGGGTTGGGTGTATTGTAAATTGAACAATTAAAAAAATTCTATGGATAAAGATTTATCACTATTTGGGGAACTAAATTTTTCGGAAACCTTAGAGAAAGGGGAAATTCAGACAAATGAGGCTCAACAATCCTTACTTGAGAGCAGGGAAAAAGTATTGGACAAAATGCAGTTCGATGATTTGGAAGAACTGGTTATGGGTAGTGTTCAAGAAGAGGAAAAAACCGTGGAGGAGGTGGAAAAGAAACCACTGAAAACCTATCAGAAAGAGGAAATCTTCCAGGAAGTGGTGGATTATTTCAATGGGGACGAGCTGGCAGCCGGTGTCTGGATTGACAAATATGCCCTGAAAAATGATGAGGGACAGTTGATGGAACGCAATCCAGATGAAATGCACCGTAGACTGGCCCGTGAGTTCGCCCGTATTGAGAAAAAATACGCCAACCCGATGAGCGAGGAGTTGATTTATTCCTTGTTCGAACATTTCAAGTATGTTATCCCGCAAGGTAGCCCGATGGCCGGTATCGGCAATGACTACCAGATTTCATCTTTGTCCAACTGCTTTGTCATCGGTAATGACGCCCGCTCCGACTCGTATGGCGGTATCATGAAGATGGACGAGGAACAGGTGCAACTGATGAAACGTCGTGGTGGAGTAGGACATGATCTGTCTCATATCCGTCCTGCCGGCAGCAAAGTGCAGAATTGTGCGATCTCATCCACAGGTGTGGTGCCTTTCATGGAAAGATATTCCAACTCCACCCGTGAGGTGGCACAGGATGGCCGCCGTGGCGCCTTGATGCTTTCCATCTCTATCAAGCACCCCGATGCAGACCGCTTCATCGATGCGAAAATGACAGAAGGCAAAATCACAGGTGCCAATGTGTCTGTGAAAATTGACGACGAGTTCATGGAATGCGTCAAAACTGGCAAACCCTACGTTCAGCAATATCCCATTGACTCTCCCAATCCAAAATTCAGACAGGAAATTGATGCCGCTCAATTGTGGCAGAAAATCACCCACAACGCGTGGAAATCCGCTGAACCAGGTGTGCTGTTCTGGGATACCATCCATAGGGAAGCTATTCCGGATTGCTATGCCGATGAGGGATTTCTGACCGTATCTACAAATCCCTGTGGTGAAATTCCATTGTGCCCCTACGATAGCTGCCGTTTGATTGCTATGAACCTGTATAGTTATGTGGACAACCCATTTACTGAGCAGGCCAGCTTCAATATGCCGCTGTTCAGACAGCATGTGCAATACGCTCAGCGTCTGATGGATGATATCATCGATCTGGAACTGGAAAAAATCGAAAAGATTATCGCAAAAATCAAAAGCGATCCGGAAACAGAAGATATCAAACGTGTGGAATTGGAACTGTGGAACAAAATCAAGAAACAGTCTCTGAAAGGCCGTCGTACAGGTTTGGGTATTACCGCAGAAGGTGACATGCTGGCCGCTTTGAATATCCAGTATGGCTCCGACCATGGCAATTCTTTCTCGACGGAAGTACATAAACAGCTGGCTTTGGCTGCTTACCGCTCATCCGTGAATATGGCACGCGAAAGAGGCGCTTTCCCGGTTTACAGTTGCATTAAGGAAAGCCGCAATCCTTTTGTGCTCAGACTGAAAGAGGCTGACGAGAAGTTGTATGACGATATGATCCGCTATGGCCGTAGAAATATCGCCCTGCTGACTATCGCTCCTACAGGCAGTGTAAGTATCTGTACACAAACCACTTCCGGTATTGAACCAGTTTTCAATGTGGTGTATATGAGAAGAAGAAAGGTGAACCCCAACGACATGAACCGCCGTAAAACCGTACGCGATTCCGTGGGTGATCTCTTTGAAGAGTATATGGTCTTCCACCCGAAGTTTATCGACTGGGCCGCTGTTCATGGTATCAGCAAACAACAGCTGGAAGAGATGGACAAGGATGCTATCATGGCTTTGGTGGAAAAATCGCCTTACTACAAATCAATGGCAGCAGACACCGACTATATCAAGAAAGTGGAACTTCAGGGTATGGTGCAGAAATGGGTGGATCACTCAATCTCAGTTACCGTTAACTTGCCCTCAGATGTCAGCGAGGAAACAGTTGCCAATTTGTACATCAAAGCATGGGAAGTTGGATGTAAGGGTATGACGGTTTATCGTGAAGGTTCCCGTGATGGTGTGCTCAATACTATCACCGAGAAAAAAGAGGAAAAGCCTGCTGAAGACCATAAGAATTACAAACGTCCCACTTCTTTACCCGCTGAAGTTGTGAGATTCAAAAACAATTGCGAGGATTGGATTGCTTTTGTGGGTCTGCGTGATGGTCGCCCGTATGAAATCTTTACCGGTAAAACCGAAAGCGACCGCTTCGTTATCCCGAAATGGGTGGAATCTGGTTTCATTATCAAAAACCGTCACGAAGATGGTACTAAGACATACGATTTCCAATACTATGATAAGGATGGTTACGAAGTGCTGATGAGTGGCTTGTCCCGTACTTTCAACCCTGAATTCTGGAATTATGCCAAGATGATTTCCGCATTGCTGAGACATGAAATTCCGATGGAAAGTGTCATCAATATCATTTCCGGGTTGAATTTCAGGGAAGAATCTATCAATTCATGGAAGAATGGTGTGATTCGCGCATTGAAGAAATTCCTCCGTGATGGTACCAAAGCCAAGGGTGCGGTTTGCCCGAAATGTGGTCAAGAAAATACCATGGAGTACAAGGAAGGTTGCTTGTGTTGCTCCAACTGTGGTTACTCCAAGTGCGGCTCGTAACAAATGTTAATTTATTAGGGTTAATATGTGGAGAGGGCCATGCCCTCTCTTTTTTTATGTAATTCATGGAATATTTCGTAATTTTGTAGCCTGAATTATGGAGGAGAAATTCAAACAACATATTGCCCAATTGGTACCGCAGGCTCAAGAAAAAAGATTCCTGCTGGCGGTAAGTGGAGGCGCTGATTCTTCAGTGCTTGCCTATCTTTTCCATCAATGTGGTTTATCCTTTGCTATTGCCCATTGCAACTTTCATTTGAGAGGGGAAGATTCCGATAAGGATATGGAATTGGTGCGGAAAAAAGCTGAACAATACGGTGTGCCATATTTTGAAAGGGAATTTGATACTTTCGCTTATCAGAAACAGGAAGGCTTGTCGCTTGAAATGGCCGCACGGCAGCTCCGTTATGATTGGTTCGCCCAAATAGACAAGGATTTCGATTATTTGGTAACCGCCCATAACGCCAACGATAATGCCGAGACTTTTCTGCTGAATATGTGCAGGGGAACCGGTTTGAAGGGCTTGACAGGTATCCCCGAACAAAATGGAAAGCTGTTGCGACCTCTATTGCCCTTTGGTTCGGCCCAAATTCGCCGTTTTGCGGACGAAAAAGGGGTTGAGTACAGGAATGATGTCTCCAATTTCTCAGAGACGTTCCAGCGCAATAAAATCAGGCTTTCTGTGCTGCCTAAACTGGAAGAACTGAATCAGGAGCTGATATCCACCTTCTCCCGCAATATTGATCTGTTGAAACGTCAGTATGATTTTTATCAGCAGCAGATGGGAAATGTCCTATCTTCAATCGTTGAAAAAGAAAGTGACACTATGCGTATTTCAATTGAAAAATTGAAAGAATGCGAAGACCCCGCATTGGTTTTGTTTGAAATCCTGAAAGACTACGGCTTTAACGCCTCATCGGTGGAGCAGATACTGGACTCTTTGATGAAATCTTCAGGAAAACTTTTCTATTCATCCCAATATCAAGCGCTAAAAGATCGGAAACATCTGATTGTTAATCCTATAGAATCTGTATGTGCAAAAGAAAAATCAATTGAAAATATAAAGGAATTGGAGCGACTGGGTTTTATCGTGGAGGAGTATACCATGGAGGAAACGCCTGATTATGAACCTAATCCTGCTATTTTGTATGTTGACGCTCAAAAGCTTATTTTCCCATTGATCTTGCGGCATTGGCGGGAGGGTGACCGTTTTCATCCTTTTGGCATGAAAGGCAGCAAGAAATTGAGTGATTTTTTTATAGATCAGAAAATTAATTTGTTGGAAAAGAAGTGTGTTCCGGTTTTGTGTTCTGGCGATAAAATTGTGTGGCTGGTGGGTTTCCGCGGTGATGACAGATTTAAGGTAGATCATCAAACAAAAAAATATTATAAAATAACGTATCATGGATCCTTTTAATGAAAACAAACCCGCACGCTCACCTTGGCTTGTGGTGTTGGCAGTGTTGACATTTATTTTTTCAGGTATGTCCTTTCTGGGCTATTTTCTAACGTCTTTGGCATCTGGAGCTATTCCTTCTGCCATAGAAATGTATGAGAATATGGGGATGCCTAAGGAAATGATTGACACAATGCGTAATTTTGTTGAGGTACCTTCTTGGCAGTTTCTCTTGTTATCTTTAGGTTATGCTTTGGCGGTGATCGGTGCGGCTTTAATGTTGAAAATCAACAAAATAGGTCTGCATTTATATATTATTGCCCAAATATGGCTTTTTGTGATGTGCAATTTGGTGATAAGAGGGATTTTTTCTATGAACATGCTTTCGATATTTATGACCATAGTGATGATTTCATGTTATTGGCTATTAATGCGTGAAGCACTGAGAAATAAAGAGAATGAAATTCAATACACTGACTACGAAGATATTACAGAAGAACAAGACGACGATGATGATGAATAGAAATGATTTTAAAATATTAGATCAGAAGATATACGGAAGGCCATTGGTATATTTGGACAATGCCGCTACCACGCAGAAACCGCAAGTGGTGATTGACGCTTTGACCAGGTATTATGAGACCATCAACAGTAATATTCATCGAGGGGTGCATTACTTGAGTCAGCTGGCTACCGATGAGTTTGAACAGTCGCGTGAGGCAGTGCGTCGTTTTATCAATGCGCATCATGCCTATGAGATTATTTTCACCCGTGGAGCCACGGATTCCATCAATTTGGTGGCGGCTTCTTTTGGGCGCACTTTTTTGCAGGAAGGCGATGAAATTATTGTCAGCGAGATGGAGCATCATGCCAATATTGTGCCTTGGCAATTTCTGTGTGAAGACCGTGGTTGTGTGCTGAAAGTGCTGCCTTTCAATGAAAAAGGAGAATTATGTATAGAACAGTTAGACAATTTGATTTCTCCTAGAACCAAGATTTTGGCCGTCTCGCATGTGTCTAATTCATTGGGAACTATTAATCCTGTGAAGGAAATTATCGAAATTGCCCATAAAAGGGGTGTTCCTGTGCTACTTGACGGGGCACAGGCAGTCTCCCACTGCAAAGTGGATGTTCAGGCCTTAGATTGCGAATTTTACTGTTTCTCGGGGCATAAAATGTATGCACCTATGGGAATCGGAGTGATGTATGGCAAGGAGGAGTGGTTGAACAAGATGAAACCATACCAAGGAGGAGGGGAGATGATTAAGCAGGTGACATTCCCAAAAACCACTTATAATGATTTGCCGTTTAAATTCGAGGCGGGCACTCCGAGTGTGGGTGATGCCATGGGCTTGAAAGTGGCTATAGAGTATATGGAAAATATTGGTATTGAGAATATTGCTGCATACGAAAAGGAATTATTGGATTATGCGGAAGAGCGTTTATCCGCCATCGAAGGACTTCGTATTTATGGTAATGCTACTCAAAAGGCGGCCATTGTCTCCTTCAATATCGACAAGATACACCCTTCTGATATAGGAGCGATTATCGACAAATTGGGTGTGGCTGTCCGCACAGGTCACCACTGCACGCAACCCATTATGGATCATTTTGGAATACCTGGTACCGTACGCGCTTCGTTTGCCTTGTACAATGACAAAAAAGAAATAGACGACCTCTACGAGGCCGTCTATAGGGCAAAAACTATGCTGTTATAATTGTTGGTCTCAGTTGTAAGTATACAGAAAACTGAATATTAACTTTCAGTTTTCAACTTTCAACTTTCATTTTTTAGTTCTTCGAAAATTTCTTGTATACCACCTCGTTGTTGATTGTGGTCATACGCAGGAGATACATGGCGTTATCTAACTGTGCAACAGGGATAATCAGTGAGTTGTCGCCATTGATGTTGGTGCTATAGACCACCTTGCCCAACATATCGATGATTTCAACTTTGCTGAGGAAATGTTCCACAGATTCAATGTTGATTTGGTCGTGGGCAGGGTTGGGATATACCGAGAATTGCTCTTCAGGAATGACTGTAACACCTGTGCCAGCTTCTTGTTTTACCACCAATTGGAAAGTGGTGCCATCTGCTTTGGTAACGGTCATATTGCAACGACGGGTTGCTGTTGTAGTATTAGGTTGACAGGTTACTAAGATAGCATCATCTCCATATCCAGATTCTTTATTAACGGTAAACCAACTATGATCATTTTGAAAGCTTAATGTCCATGATTGGTTGCTGAACACTATGTAATTGTATGAACTGTTACCAGCAGAGAAAACATGGGCAGCTGGTATGATATAGAAAGAACTCGTGAGATCCAAGTAATTACATGTGGTTTGTGAAAGTGGAACAGGATCCAACCAGGGTTGCAGTCTTTTATTGTTAGTAGAACCATTGGACTGCCAGTGGTAAGACATTTTACCATAATACTCACGGCCTGCAGTATAATAACATTGTGATGACCCACCAGTAAGTGTTCCAATCACTAGACCATTGTTGTTAAATAAAGGTGAACCGGAAGAGCCTCCTTCAGTAACACTGGTACCGTGGGTGGTATGTGCCCATGGAACCAGCCAATAGGCATTGGTCGCTCCATTATTAAATGTGCTAGAGGTTAAGCTTTGCTGATAAGTGGAGATTTTCTTAACGTCGCCAGCAGGGTGGTGAATAGAAACACCTGAGGGACTTGCATTTGCAGATTTGCTCCAACCATTCAATACTAAACCATCGTTTTTCAATTTATTCCAGTTGGCGTTTTTCAACTTCAACAACAAAAAGTCAGAACCTCCGCTAATAGGGCTGCTGGCGATTTTCTCACAGCCAGTATAAGTAATCATAGCGGGTTCAGAGGTACAAGTGCAGTATGGGCATTCGTAATGGAAATAGAATTCAAAATAATTGTAATAGTTTGTGGCAGCACCATCTGAACAGTGGTTGGCAGACAGAAAATAAGCGGTTCCATCACCCATGGTGTTGTTAATCAATGTGCCAGAACACCAGCCTGCACCTAATTGTCCATCTTCTACGACATATCCGAGCATTCTGCCTACTCCTTTTTGTTGAATTCTCCAGTTATCACCTTCCGAACAGTTTACGTTAATCATACAACTTCCAGAAGCACCATAACCGGTATCACCATCTTTGGCTTCACTGACTCTCAAATCGGGTAAGCCTTCAGAACGGTAAAAATAAGTGTATCCGTTAATTGTAATGTTAGGTGTTTCGGTTTGGTTAAACTGATGTCTTGGAGAGACATATTCTAAAATGATATCACCTTCAGGGAACAAACCGGAGCTGTATCCTTCTCCAGAAGGATTGTCTTCTCTGGTATAAGGACCATAAATTAAGGATTTGTCATTGTTGTATGCAAAAAACTGTGCTCCTTCGGGTAAATCGAAATGATCAAATAAAGCACAGCAACCCAAAGCATTGGCGTTGTGTAATCTAAGACGCCAAATGTTATATCCATCGGTTGTTCTTTCCCAAATACCTGCGTTGTCAGTAGTAAGTTGCAAAGGCATTACAACGGCGACCTTCAAGGGAGTGCCATCTTTAATAGAGGTCTCAGCCTTGGCTTGCAATTTGTTTAAATCCGGAGTAGCCACATCATACTGTGGAACAACAGATTCAGAAAGTTGTGCAACTGCACTCTTGGGCATTACACCACTGTTTACTTGTGCGAAAATTGTCTGACATAGAGTCATTAACAAGGTCAGCAAAACGAGTGAGATAACTTTTTTCATAGGCTTGTTTTTTTCTTATATTATCATAGAATAATTATCCACAATTTTGAAGTTGCAAATTTATAACTTTTTTTTGATTTTTTGGAGGTCATGCCATAATATTAATTTTTTTTGTATTTTTGCCGTGTTATTCGCAGACGGCAATTTAATATCTTTTCACCAGCTGTCAGCATGCGGATGATATTCAGGAAGTTTTTTGTAAAGTTAACTAAATTAAGCACTTATATTACTTTTTATGGACAATTCTTTGGAAAAGCAATCGAAAAGAAAGCGTATCACTGTTCCTGGTAAGACACCTGTTGCCACTTCAAATATGAAGAAAATTTCTTCAGGCATTGTAGCTCCTAATGATGTGAAAAACAAGGATGTGAATCCGACTGTTTTAGCGGAAAATATTGATAATCAGCTTGAAATGCAAGTGGATCCGGTCAATGTGGAGCAGATCCCTGTGATGACGTCCGAAGTTGAAACGATTCCGGTGGTGGAGAAAGCGGAGAAAAAAACGACTAAATCCAAAAAAACGAAAAAAGCAAGTGCTCAACAGCTGGATATGGATTTAATTGACGACAGTGTGGATATTACAGCTCTCCAAAAGCCAGTCGAAGAAGAAGAGGAAGAGGTTCAACCTAAGAAATCCGCCGCAAAAAGAAAAAAACAGTCCAAAAAGCAAGGGAAAAAAGCGGAAAGCACAACCCAGAACGAGCAATCATTGGAGGATGACACTTTTGCAGCCCGGAAAAATGATGAAAATCACCCGCTGGATGGAGAATCATCTTCTGTGGAAGAGGAAAGAACGTCAACTTCTAAGGATAAACCATCGGTGTATGACGAGCAGTGGGGGATGGTGGCGGATGCCAATTACGATGGTTCGGTAACCGCTGAGGGTGTGTTAGAAATCAATAATGACAACTCCTGTGGCTTCTTGCGTTCATCAGATTATAATTATTTGTCTTCTCCAGATGATATTTATGTGTCTCCTTCTCAGATAAAACTGTTCGGTCTGAAAAATGGGGATACCATCAAAGGGTCTATTCGTCCACCAAAAGATGGAGAGAAGTTTTTCCCTTTAACAAAAATTGAAAAAATCAATGGCCGCAATCCGGAAGAAATCCGTGACCGTGTGCCTTTTGATTATCTGACACCGATGTTTCCCGATCAAAAAATCAGGTTGACGGGCCATCCCGGAGAAACACTGAGTACTCGTGTCATCGATTTGTTCGCCCCCATCGGTAAAGGTCAGCGTGGTTTGATTGTGGCGCAGCCTAAAACGGGTAAAACCGTGTTGCTGAAAGAGGTTGCCAATGCTATTGCCGCCAATCATCCTGAAATATATCTGATTATTCTTCTGATTGACGAACGTCCTGAAGAGGTGACCGACATGCAACGTAGTGTAAACGCTGAGGTGATTTCTTCTACTTTCGATGAGCCAGCGGAGCGTCATGTGCGTATCGCCAATATGGTGCTCGAAAAAGCTAAGCGTATGGTGGAATGCGGACATGATGTGTGTATTTTGCTCGACTCTATCACCCGTCTGGCCAGAGCTTTTAATACCATGGCTCCTGCATCAGGAAAGGTGCTTTCTGGTGGTGTGGAAGCTAATGCTTTACAGAAACCCAAACGTTTCTTCGGTGCAGCCCGTAAAATCGAAAATGGCGGCTCATTGACCATCATCTCCACTGCCTTGATTGAAACAGGTTCCCGTATGGATGAGGTTATCTTCGAGGAATTCAAGGGTACGGGTAATATGGAGTTGCAGCTGGATAGAAAATTGTCGAACAAACGTATTTATCCAGCCGTGGATATTGTGGCTTCAAGTACGCGTCGTGACGATTTGTTGCAACCCAAGGAAGTGTTGCAGAAGGTATGGATTTTGAGAAATCAGTTGGCGGATATGACTGCTTTGGAAGCCATGACTTTCTTGAAAGACAAAATGCAATACACTCGCAGTAACGAGGAATTCTTGGTTTCAATGAATAGCTAATAGCTTGATTGGTTGTTGATTGAATGGTTTTGCGGCTTGCGTAGGTGGCTAGTGGACTATCGGGTGAGTTGGCGGAATAATTCCTCCATCTCCAAATTAGTGGTGCGTTCTTCCTGACGTTTGAATCCCATTTTCTCCGTCATCTTCCTGATGTCGTCAATCTTGGCGTCGGCAACGATTTTACCTTTGTTGATGATGATGATGCGGTCGCAAACGGCTTCCACTTCCTGCATGATGTGGGTGGACAGCAGGACGGTTTTGGTTTTGCCGCATTTTTTGATGAGTTCACGGATCTCCAACAATTGGTTGGGGTCGAGGCCGGTGGTGGGCTCATCCAAAATCAACACTTCTGGGTCGTGGATAAGGGCTTGGGCAATGCCTACACGCTGTTTGTAACCACGTGACAAAGCTCCGATTTTCTTGTGCATTTCAGGAGCAAGACCTGTCAGCTGGATGATGTGCTCCACTTTTGCCTTTTTGTCTTTCAGCTGGTGGATTCCTGCGATAAATTCCAGAAATTCACGCACATACATATCGTAATACAAGGGGTTGGCCTCGGACAGATAGCCTACCTTTTTGCGCAGTTCCAGTGAGTCGTTCCAGATGTCCAGACCACAGACTTCCACATCGCCTTTGGTGGGCGGGATGAATGAAGTGATGATTTTCATCATGGTGGATTTGCCGGCTCCGTTGGGACCTAAGAAGCCCACAATCTCTCCTTTTTTGATTTCAAAACTGACATCGTCTAAAGCGTACTGGGTGCCGAAAACCTTTGAAACATGATGAACTGCGATGGACATGGTGTGGAATATTATTTTTTTGAAGAATGAAAAGGCAAAAATACGAAATTTTTCTCAACTTTCTTTTGCGGCCACAAAAGAAAGCACGGTTTCTTCATGAAATTTTTTATTTTTTCCGTGATTTTTCCCTTGATGGAAAAGTCACCAAAAGATCAAGTTTTTCTTTCGATACTTTTTTCTTGATAAAAAAGTATCCAAAAAATCAAGCCGACGGTAAGTGCAGCCGCACAGGCCTGCTCCCCCCAACCGTCGGCATTGCCCCCGCACGCATCTCCTTTGCTCAACACCGGCCTTTGTTTCATGTGTGGCTACCTATCTGCTGGCTGAAAGCCTGCAATCAGCTAGCTCAGGGCAATGCCCTGGGGAAATGACGGCGCACAACATTCGCTCTGGGGAAATGACGGATATATATGTCACAGAATCCCGGACGGGATTCCATATATGTAGAAATGGGAATTGTCATACATTATGTTCGCGGTGCGGGTGTCGTATGCGCCGAAGCGGTAAATGTGCCCGCCGCGAAAGAGGAGCATTTTTTCCGAGCGAACGCAGTGAGTGATTTCCCGTCTTTTCGTATTATCGTTTCTCCGTTTCCCCGCTGCGGTAGAACTCCAACAACTGCACTTTGTAAATATAGTCGTATTGTGCTTGTGCCAAGTCAGAGGTGGCCTTTAGGTAGTTGTTTTTGGCTTCGTTGAATTCGGTGAAAGTGGATTTGCCGTTCTCGTAACGGGCACTTTCTAATGTGAAGGCCTCTTGGGCACTTTCCGCCGCGGCTTTGCTGCTGTTGTACTTGTCACGTGCGGCAACCGCCCCGTAATAGGCCTGCTGGATTTCTTTATATAGCGTTTTCTTGACATTCTCTATTTGCAGTTCTTGTCGGCTCAGTTGTAATTTAGCGCTGCGTACATTGTTGCGGGTGACTAATTTGTCAAAGATGGGAATGTTCAGGTTGAAACCAAGATAAGGACTGAAGTTGTCTTTCAGCTGTTGTCCGAATTTTTTGTTTTGATAGCCTAAAAGGGCATAGTAATTGGTTCCGATGCCGCCATTCATGGAGAGAGTGGGAATGTAACCGCTTTTGGCCAAAGCAATGTTGGTTTTGGCATAATCATAGCGGATTTCTTCTGCCCTGATAGCTGGTCGCACATCCAATGCTTGGGTGTATATCTGCTCTGGATTGGGCAGCTGGCGAAGGGTAAAAGTGGAGACGTCAAAGGGCACTACGGAAAAACCTTCAGGGAAGGGGAGCTCCAGCAGTTGTGTCATATCGAGAACGGCCATTTTCAGTTGGTTGATGGCTTGGGTATAGGTGAGTTGGCTTTGGGCTAAGGATGATTTTTGGGTGGCCACCTCCGCAGGTCCAATTTTACCAGCTTTCTCCAATGCTGTGAGCCGCTCCACTTGTATGGAGTCAATACGGATTTGTTCGGCGGCCACCTTGCTGATTTCCATACTATACAGAATCTGCATATAGGCTTGCATCACGGCAATGCGGATATCGTCTTTTGCCTTCTCGTAGTCGGCGGTGGCGGCCTGCAGGTTGAGTTTGCCCATCGTAATGTTGTTCTTGACCCTCAAACCGGTGAACAGGTCCAGGTTTCCGCCGATGCTGAACGAGGTGTTGGCGGTGTTGTTTTTTGTATAGGTGTTATCTTCTGTCAAGCCTCGTCCGAAGTTAAAACCTTGTGACCCGCTGGCCATCAAAGACGGCCAAACGCTGTTTTTGGCGGTATTCAGCTCAATAGAGCTTTGTTGTACTGAGTACTGGCTTTGCTTGACCCCGTTGTTGTGTTCAATGGCATAGTTGATGCACTCATCCATGGTCCATGGTCCATGATGAGGGTTGTTTTCTTGTCCGGAAACAGAGAACAACGATAAGCTTACAATGAAACTAAGCAATATTTTTTTCATGGTTTATTCTTTTTCAATGATTTGTGAACCTCTTACAATTTCTCCTTCTTTTAGTCCACTGGTAATCTGAATGTTAATGCCATCACTTAGACCTGTATTTACTGCTTGGCGGATGAAATTGCCGTTTCTTTTGACATAGACAAAGGTGGAGTCGCCTGAGAATTCGAGGGCACTTTCGGGAACTGCCAATACGTTGGAGGCCTGTTCAAGGGTAATTTCCGCGTTGGCGCTATAGCCTGAGCGTATTTTCTGGTCTTTTTGGGGCAGTACAGCGGCTTTGATTTCAAACTTGTTGGTGCCGTTGCTCTCTACGGCCTTCGGAGCTATATATTCCAAAGTGGCGTCAAAACTCAAGTTTTGCAGGGCACCTATGGTGATGGTAAGCGGCATACCTTCCTGTAGGGTGCCGACTTCCGTTTCATCAACATTGCCTACAAAAATCAGGTCGTTCATGTTGGCGATAGTGGCCACGGTGGTGCCATCGTTGAGTGTGTTGGCCTGGATGACGGAGTTACCCACCTTGACGGGAACATCCAGAATCAGTCCCGAGATAGTGGAGCGCACCAGCGTTGAACTGGATGTGGCGTTAGAAGAGGAAACGCCGTCACGGATAATTTCCAAAGCGTCTTTTGCCGCCGATTTTTCCTCGCGGGCCTGGTTCAGCAGTTGTGTGATTTGCTCAAAAGACTCCTGGCTGATGAGTTTCTGGTCGTACAAGTTTTTTTCTCTTTTGTAGTTGCTATAAGCCTGCTCGTAATTGATTTCGGCAAGGCGAACCCGGCTTTGGGCAGCACTCAGCGAGTTCATGTCGGGAATCACCTTCAGTTTGGCAATTACCTCGTTTTCTTTTACTTCCTGTCCGGCTTCTTTGTATAACTCGGCAATGATACCGTTGATTTGCGGCTTGATGGCCACCTCGTTTCTGGGGTTGATTTTGCCGGTAATCAGTGCCTGCCGCTTGATATCCATCTGAACTACCTCATATTCGTTGTACTTGATTTCTTTTTTCTTTGATTTCTGAAACAGAAATACGAAAGTGCCGATAAAAATCAAGCCTATCAGCGTGAAAATGATAATTTTGAGTCCCTTTTTCATGATATGTTGTTTTATTGTTTATTCATCATAGTGTATTATGTTTATGTCACTACCCCGCCTTTTGGGCACCCCTTCTAATAGAAGGGGAATTTTTTCTTCCCGTCTTCCCGTCTTCCC
Source organism: uncultured Bacteroidota bacterium (assembly GCA_902802755.1). GTDB lineage: Bacteria > Bacteroidota > Bacteroidia > Bacteroidales > WCHB1-69 > RUG11690. Next base: position 112,043 of record CADCNH010000005.1, read on the forward strand.
GAATGCACGCAGTGCATGTCTCCCCTTGAGGGCAAAGCCCGAAATTCCCCTCGAGCACGCAGTGCGAGACTCCCCGCTTATTCATCTCTCATCGCGTCAACGGGTTTTATGTGCATGGCCCGGTAGGCTGGGGCGATACCTGCTAATATGCCAAGTAGCGTGAGCAGGAAAAAGGCCGCCATTGCCGTGCCAAAATTGATCTGGAAGGCGGTTTCATGATGTGCGATCACTTCAAGCCCATTCAGCATGAACACCGAGAACACGATGGCCGATAGTCCCGCTACCAAAGTGAGCACGATGCCTTCCATGACAATCTGGAACAGAATATCGAAAGGAGTGGCACCAATGGCCCTGCGGATGCCGATTTCGATGGTGCGCTCTTTCACCACCACCATCATGATGTTGCTCACCCCGATGGCTCCAGCCAACAATGTGCCGATGCCAACTAACCAAATCAGGAAATTCACCCCCTTGAAAAGGTTGTCCACAATCTTGAAGATGGGTTCCATGTTGAGTAGGAACATGGCTTCTTCATCATCGGGTGCTATGGTGTGTGCACGATAGATGGCCTGGCGGATGCGTGGTGCCATCTCGCTCATCTTCACTCCGTTTTTGCCTACCACACAAATCATGCCCACCACGTCCCCATAGTTGAGTATGTCCTTCAAAACCGTTATGGGTACGGTAATGTCTTCTTCGCTATTGCCATTGATGTTGATATTGGAAGTGCCATAGTTGACGCCAATCACCTGGTAATAAACGGAGCCAACGCAGATATATTGGCCACATGGGTCACCCCCTTGCGGAAACAGTGCCTGATATATTTTTTTGCCAATGACGCATACTTTTCGTTTCTGCTGCAAATCGACCTGGTTGAGGTAGCGTCCGTATTTGATGGCAGGGATTTCCACATACTGATAATCGGCATTGAGGCCGCTCACGTGGCAGTTGACGGAAAAACCCTCGTTGACGGCGACCACTCCCCATTGGGCAATCTGCGGTGTTACAATGGCTAATTCCGGGAATAGGTGTTTCAACCGTTCCACATCTGTGTATTCCAGATTCCAATATCGGCCTTCCTTGAAACCTTTGTATGGTTTACCGGTTTCGCTGGAGCCCATGATAATGGTGTTGGTGGCGAAACCAGAGAAATTCTTGGAAAGCAATTCTTTCAACCCGTTTCCGCCACCTATCAGAAACAACAACATGAACAAACCCCAGAAGATGCCGAAACCAGTGAGGAAACTCCTTCGCTTGTTCCGCATCAGCGAGTCTGATATTTCTTTGTAGCTGTCCAGGTCGAATTTCATTGTGGTTGGTTACGTTGTGTTGATGACTTCGTGTTGGTTATTTCATGTTAGTGACTTCGTGTTGTTTTAGTTGCTTCTTTCTTTTCGTCTTACCGAGTACACGTTAGTGTACGTCTCCCCGAATGCACGAGTGCATGTCTTCTCGTTCATTCATTTCGTAGTGCTTCTATTGGTCGTATGCGTGCTGCTTTCAGGGCAGGGGAGAGTCCGGCGATGGTGCCGGCGATAATCAGTACAAGTGTCACTCCGAAAGCCACATCCAAGCCTACCGTGGGGTCAACAAACACACTGAATTTCTCTCCGAACATCTCCAAGGAGGATTTCCCAACCGTGGCATCCATGATTTCACAGGCTACCAAGCCGAGAATCATGCCAATGTAGCCGAACAGGGCTGTGATGGTCACGCTTTCGGCCACAATGAGTTTCATGATGGAAGCGGGTGTTGCTCCGATGGCTTTGCGGATGCCGAACTCGTGTGTTCTTTCTTTCACTGTTATCAGCATGATGTTAGACACCCCGACAATACCGCCTAGTAATGTCAAAATGCCGATAATCCACAAGGCTTTGTGCAGAATGCTCGTGCCTTTGTCCATTTGCATGTTCTGTTTGAAACGGTTCCATATCCAAATGGCCCCTTCATCATCGGGATCGGCCCGATGTGACTTGTTGAGCACCGCCTTATATTGCTTCTCGAACTCGTTGTTTTCCTGCTCGGTGTTCAGTCCATGGAAAGTGAAAAGGATATGGTCCTCATAGTTGAGTTGGTTGGTGAGCATCTGCATCGTGGTGAACGGCACATAGACATCGTTGTTACGCATGTTGTCCTGCGATTTATAGATGCCAACTATCTGATATAAAGTATTGTTGATTTTGAGATGTTTGCCGATGAAGTAGGAGTAATCTGTGCCGCCATTCAGCAATTGCTTGGCGTGAGAGCTGGCGATTACCGCTGTTTTTCGCCGCTGTTCCATGTCGATATTGTCGATAAAGCGACCTTCAATAAGGTTGATTTTATCCATTTCGGCAATCTTTGGATAACAGCCAGAAAGAGATACGCTGACTTTTTTGTTCTTCCATACCATGTAAAAGGGGCCTTGTTCAATGTTGGCTGTGACGTCATCAATATGGTCGGAGAACAAGTGACTTTCAGTCAGTTCAATATCTTTGTCATTCAAATCGATATTCCGTCCTTGTTCCAGTCCGTCGTAAGGCATGGTGGTGTAGCCGCCGAAAATCATCATGGTATTGGAAGCGAAATCGCGGCCGTTGTTCATGAAAGCGTTCATCAGGCCGTTGCCCGCGCCCAAAAGTACTATCAGCATGAAAATTCCCCATGCCACCGCGAAGCCAGTCAAGCTAGTACGCAGTTTATTGCGTTTCAGGGACTCCCATATTTCGATAAACAGGTCCTTCATGCGTAGTGTATCTTATTGTGCCAAGGTGTTTTTATTTCATGATAGTGTTGCTGCCGAAAACAGAGGCATGGTGTTCAGTATTCAAGGTTGTTTCGCCTATAATACCATCCTTGATATGGATGATTTTGTCGGTGCAGTTGGCTACGCCGCTTTCGTGAGTCACTACGATTATGGTGACTTTTTCTTCTCGATTGAGTTGGGTTAACAGATCCATCACTTCCACGGAGGTTTTGGAGTCGAGGGCGCCGGTGGGCTCGTCGGCAAGCAGGATTCGTGGTTGCGTGATCAGGGCACGGGCAATGGCTACACGCTGTTTCTGTCCGCCAGACATCTCGTTAGGATAGTGCAATGCCCAGTCGGCCAGTCCAAAACGCTCAAGATAGTGCATGGCCAGGTCGTGACGTTCTTTGCGGTTTACTCCTTGGTAGAACAGCGGAAGCTCCACATTCTCAATGGCGGTTTTGAAATTGATGAGGTTGAACGATTGGAACACAAAGCCTATCATCTGGTTGCGGTAATGTGCTGCCTCTTTCTCGCTCAGGTTCTTGATCAGCTTGCCGTCAATATGGTATTCTCCCTCGTCGTAATTGTCCAGAATACCGAGGATATTCAGTAACGTTGATTTTCCTGAGCCGGAAGCGCCCATAATGGAGACAAACTCGCCTTTGTCGATGCCGAGGTCAATGCCTTTCAGCACATGCAGCGGCTGCCCGTTGTCGTAGGTTTTGTGAATGCCCTTTAATTCAATCAACATAATTGTACAATTCTGATATTTATAACGTTATTGCTGGACGCTTATTGTATCCGTATGGGTAGTATTTTTAGTATTTTGTTTGGTATGTTTTTGGGGTTGGCTTTTACTGCTAACACGTATAGTTGTGCCGGAGGCAGGATCCGATTGGATGAAAACATCGTAGTCTTTATCATCGTCCAAATCATCAAGTATTGGTTGAACAATGCTGTCAATCTGTTCTGAATTGTATTCTTCGGGATAATTGGAGTAATATTCGTAGGAATAAGTATTTGTACCCCATTTGCCATCAAAATTCCTGGCGGTCTTTTCAAGACGATCTCCCAAATCACCTTGTTTGCCTTCTTCAATACCGAAACCGATGATGCCAAACAAGCTGAGAATCCAAATGGCAAGCAAAGTCCAGCCTACCCATTTGTGTTTGCGCTCGCCGTTTCTGAAGGCGCGAACGCAGAGAACGATAATACCTATGAGAGGGCAAAGACAGAACACCCCGCAACTGACTAAAAGGGCAATATCGATGAAACTGCCGAATTCTCCAGGTGTATGGGTGAGCAGGCCTACAAAAATGGCGATGGCAATGCCAACTACACAAACAGCCAAAGTTATGGCGATGGCGATACCGATGAATATCAGGATGGCTTTGATGATATTCCAAAAAGTGCTGCTTCTTTTAGGGTTTACTGGTGTCTGGCTAAAGTTGTCAATGTTCTCCAAATTCGGTTCTATGCCTTGCATTTCAAGCAATTGGGCTTTGGTGTTTGCCTCAGGCATGGCAATGAGGAAAATCAGATAGATGAGTATGCCCCAGCCGAGACTGGCAAAGGCCAGCACCACAAAGAGAATACGCATCACTACAGGATCGAGGTCGAAATAAGCAGCTAAGCCTGATGCCACACCGCCAATAATTTTGTCGGTACTATTACGGTAAAGTTTTCGGTATTCTTTTCTTGAGCGATTGGTGAAGTTTCTTTTCTCTTCCGAGTTTTTTTCTTCTGAATTATAGTTTTCTGAAGAATCTTCCTTTGGAGAGTTATCGCTTTCATCGTCGAACTGTTCAGGATGTCCGATGACTTCAATGACTTCATTGACATCATTGATGTCTATTACATTGCGGGTTTGTAATTTGAAAGTGAACAATTCCGCCATACGGCTTTCAATGTCACGGAGAATTTCCTCTTTCTCGTCTTCAGGGAAACGTTTTGATAATGCGAGGAAGTATTGATTTAAGACATCGTATGCGTCATCATCAATAGTGAAATTCATTCCTCCTAAACTGATTGTGCTTGTTCTTTTCATGATTATATGTTTTTATTTTTGATTAATTCAACTACATTTTTGATTTCCTCCCAGCCTTCTTCCAGTTCGGCCAGGAAAATTTGACCAGTAGTGGTCAGTTCGTAGTATTTCCGTGGAGGACCTTGCAGAGATTCCTGCCATTGGTATGCGAGTATGCCGCTGCTTTTCAATCGCGACAGAAGGGGGTAGAGGGTGCCTTCCACTACGATGAGGTGTGCCTCTTTCAGTTCGGAGATGATGTCGGAAACATACATAGGCTTTTTGGAGATGATGAGCAGGATGCAGTATTCCAAATAACCCTTCCGCATCTGTGATTTCACATTTTCAGCGTTGATTGCCATAGTTTTTTTATTTTAAATCCGTGGCAAAAGTAGATAAAATTTTAGTACCTTGTATCGCAAGGTATTTATTATTAACTTTTTTTAACATTTTGACTGCGTTTTTTGAAGTTGTAGCTGAATTTGGATACAAAAAAGCCGCTACAAACATTTTCCGACGGCTTCTTTTAATATAGGGGTATGAAATCTATGTTTTATCTTATGCGGGGTAACAATTTGTTTATTTCCACTCTGCAATCCACTTCTGAATCTCTTTGATACGGTGGGTGTATTTCTCCATTTGTCCTTCGAGGAAATCATCGCTGTATTTGCGGTCGCAGAAACCGTTGCCTCGCGCCACATACTCATCGTCTTCAAGCGAGCTGAAGACATCGGTGTAATTGTCGAGATAGAGTTGGTTTTCAGCCAGAAGTTTTTGTAAATCTTTCAGGTCTGCCTCAATGGTATCGCCGGTAGAAAAGGTATAATGTTTTTTCATATTCTCTTAAATTCCAGTTTTTTACCCTTGTTTTCTTCGTGGAACAAGCCATCTTCAAACACCAAATTTCCGTTGACAAATGTGTGAGTGACTTGTGAGTTCACTTCGGTGCCGTCGTAGGGGGTCCAGCCGCATTTGTAGTGGACCTCCTCGTTGCGGATGGGGTGGCTGGCATTGGGATCAATGAGCACTAAGTCGGCATGATAGCCTTCGCGGATAAAGCCTCGGCGGTCAATTTGGTATAGCAGGGCGGGATTGTGGCACATCAACTTCACGAGTTGTGGCAGGGAAAGGTGTCCTTGGCGGCAAAGTTCCATCATAATGGCCGAAGAGTGCTGTATGGAGGGGAAACCAGACTTGGAGGTGAAGTATTTGCCGGTAGATTTCTCTTCCCATAGATGCGGGGCATGGTCGGTGCCGATGGTGTCTATCTGTCCAGTCGTCAGGGCCTGTAGCAAGGCTTGTTGGTCCTCTTTCGCCTTGATGGCGGGATTGCATTTGATGGCAAAGCCTTTCCGCTTGTAGTCCTCTTCGTTGAAGAAAAGGTAATGAGGACAGGTTTCGGCGGTGATTCTCTTCTCTTCCAAAGGAATATCTTTTCTGAAAAGTTGTAATTCTTTAGCTGTGGAAATGTGCATAATATGCAGTCTCGCACCGGTTTTTTCCGCCAGTTCCACTGCTTTGGCCGATGATTTGTAGCAGGCCTCCGCCGAGCGCACCAAGGGATGAATGCAGGCATCGGGAGCGATTTCTCTTTTTTCTGCCAGTTCTTTATAATGCTGTGTGTTTTGTTTGATAATCGCCTCGTCTTCGCAATGGGCTGCAATAAGACATGGTGCTTCTTGGAAGAGAGCTTCCAAGGTGTCAGCCTTATCCACCAGCATATTGCCGGTGCTGGAGCCCATAAATAATTTGACACCACAAACCTCTTTGGAATTAATTTTGGTGATTTCAGCGAGGTTGTCGTTGGTGGCGCCAATATAAAAGGAATAGTTGGCTAACGACTTCTCAGCAGCAAGGTCGAACTTCTGTTGTAACAGCTCTTGGTTCACGGTTTGCGGCACCGTGTTGGGCATATCCATAAAGGAAGTCACGCCTCCAGCCACGGCTGCGCGGCTTTCGGTGTAGATGTCGGCTTTTTGTGTCAGTCCCGGTTCCCGAAAATGCACGTGCTCGTCGATGATGCCGGGAATCAAATATTTGCCTGTGGCGTCAATGACAATGGCATTCCCCGCATCAAAAACTTCCCCTTTGCGTACAATTTTAGCGATTTTGCCCTCGGCAACATACACGTTGGCTTCAAGGTTCTCTCCTTCGTTGATTATTGTGGTGTTTTTGATGTAGTAGTTCATCGGGGAATTAATTTGCGCTGTTTAACAAATGGCAAATTTACATAAAATTCCCGAATTATAAACAGACGCATAAATTTTAGGCAACTATATACGTGTTGACAGAACAAACCTTGGAATTCAAAGATATTAATAAGATATTTATCTAAAACACAATTGGTTTTGGCAGACTGAAACTTTGTGCCAACCGACAGCCGTCTGGCAAAATAATCCCACAACACTCAAAAAATGAGAAAACCGCTTATACAAATAATCAATTGGTATGGTTCCAAAGTGATAAAGATTTTCGGCATCAAGGTGTTCTCCCGTTTCACTTGGCCAGAGCTTCGGAACTAGGAATCAGCAAGTCTTAGTTCTTCTTCATGGAATTCTTCCCGATAAAAACAGTTTTTGTTGTCCCTCCACTCGCATACAACCAAACCTTTCATTTGTTCCGAAAAAAATTCCCCAAGACCTTCATTAGCTGGATTGCGATTAAATTCATCAATTGAATAATCCCGTACAGTCATTGGTGTGTTCTCATCCGTGTCGGAGTTTAAGAGCACTTTGTCTCCGCTTTTGAATTTTCTTTCCATTGTAATTGTTGTTAAATGATACATTGATGCAAAAATACAAAAAACTCAAACATTTCTCATAAAAAAGGTCGCTTGTTTGCGACCTTAACGGAATAAAATGAAGAGCATTTCCAATATTATTGTGTAAGAACACATCTGTTTTAATCACGGACACAGCGGACGGGTATCCCCATAGACTCATGGGCTTGATAATATTCACCTCTATAAACCGATGTGGAATCGTGTGAAATCCCAAAAACTAACGGACCCCAATCAAATTCAAATACTTTTGTTGTACTCCAAAGGACAGCATAATCACCATCATTACCATAGAATAATGGGTGGTAATATCCCGTTGGGAATGCTGAAAAACCTGTTGCGTTGTTTGAACCCGGGTCGTTCCCAACGGCACAATTGTTCGATGAATGATGCCATCTTTCCGTGCTTGCCAAAGCTTTGGCTATACATTCCTCGCAATTGTCGCAATGGTATTGACTGTTATTTTTAACATATTCTTCCAGTTGTTTCCATTCCGCATCACTTGGCACATGCCATCCATTTGGACAAACGCCCTGAACACCACTTGGATTGGTATTGCTATTGTTGGCACCATTCATTACCGCAGGCCAATTATACAGATAACCGTAAAGCGGTTGATAATTATAGCCGAAACCTTCTGTATTATATGTGACATAGAAATATGGTTCATCAGAAGAACAATATTCGGAAACATTAAGCCTGCCTTTGGGTATTGGCGTTCCGTCAGCATATTTTGACACATGAAGGTTCTCCGCCATCCATACTTGGCTGCCTATCTGAACAGCATCATAAGTGTTTCCGTCAATATCTGTTACAGCGCAATGAAAAACATGAGCGGAAGATGGATATTCCTGATTTGAAGAACAAGCACAATCATCTTCATTGTCTTTATTACATGCTGTGAACAAGATAGACAAGGTCACAATAACGTTTAAAACTCTTTTCATTAAACATTTTTTCAACTCCATTCTTACCTAAATTTTTAATATGTTTTTTATTTTAATCGCGAACACAACGAACAGATATTCCTTCATTCTTCAATACAGAAATACGGATTAAATTAACACGTTCAGGAGACAGACAACGACAGTGTGTTTCCAAATCAAATTCATCGTCATTTGTTGTACTCCAGAAGAAGGTAAACTCGCCGAAAAATCCCATTTGCCCTGTTGGAATAACAGAAAAACCAGTTGCATTATTAGTATTAGTGTCGTACCCTATAGAGCATTCACCTTGATAGTACGACCAACCATGTTTCGATGCCAATGCTTTAGCATTATTATTATTCCCATAACTATCACATATATACTCTTCTCGAGTCAAACAGTAATCGGAAAGCTGTGTCCATTCCGCATCACTTGGCACATGCCATCCAGCAGGACAAATACCCTGTACCCCACTGGGATTGTCTGAACTGCTATTTGCCCCATTCATAACCGCTGCCCAATTATACAGATAGCCGCAAGTGGCGACATTGGAGATGTTGTCATACGGAGTATAACGACAAGGGTAAAGATAACTACATGTGTTAACTAAAGGTATAGCTTCACCATTCGCATAATGGGTAGTACGCAGGTTTTCGGCCATCCAAACCTGGTCACCTATACGTACCGCATCATAACGGTTCCCATCTATATCCGTCACAGCATTGTGTATTACAATAGCTGTAGCAGGATAGTCCTGATTAGCAGAGCCAGTGCCTGTATAATCTTCTCCGGAACCTGAACCGCCATCAAAGTTATCATAATTGCTGTTATTATGAACATTGTTGGCCTCGTCTTTATCACATGAGATAAACATCATTGATAAGACTGCCATCATATACAATAATATAACTTTTTTCATAGTCGTTTACACCTTTTTTAGAGATTGTCCGACCAGTTATTAGAAAGTGTAACGAACACTGACACCCAAGCCCCAGTCGAAATAATGGTCTGTTCCCCATTTCTTCTTTTTTCCGTACTGATAGAACAACATGCCATAACCGGGACGAAAATCAAACTGAAGGGTAAGAGGAATGTTAAACTTGTATTCCAAACCTCCTATCGCATTAATGCCAAATTTGCCTTGTTTGCAATATTCTGTTTCAATCAAACCGAGAAGACTTTCACCCAAGGCAAAATTATAACCCAAACTCACACCACCACCCGCGAACCAATACAGACCTTTGGTGATATTCTTTTCATACATGAAATTCGGGTTCGCCTCAAAGTCAAAGATATCCATTGTGAAGGCTATTTTTTCTCCGAACAGTTCATCATTAAAGCGTGTGGGGCAGATTTTCACATCCAAATCCAAAGAAAAAGCGAAATTGTCCGTCACAAAGGTTTTGTAGGAAAACCCGTTCATAGTGCCGACCACAGCGCCAACGCCGTGATTGTACGGGACCTGTGCGTTCAATGCAAGTGTGCCGCATAAAAACATGCAGACTGAAAGAATGAAAAACTTTCTCATAGTTGTGAATTTTTAAGTTCTCACACCTCCGGCCCTACGGTGTACAAATAAACACAAAGAAAGCGGAGCCATCCATTTTTCCCCATCCTTGCTGGTGGGCTTGGACTCCCTTTGAACAATGCAGACACGGAATTTGAATAACCCCACTTGTGCGATATCGTATGTGAACACGAATACACATCAAGCAAGCATTCATTTTCTCCAATTCCCGCATTGTCTTCAGTAAAGTGTCCAAGTTTACCAGCAACGGAATAAAGCGAAAATGCGCTTTCCTGTTGCCACGGATTTCTCCCCGCAACAACAGGGCAAAAATACAAATATTTTCAAAACGACAATACTTAAGCGCAATTTTTTCTTGAAAATCGCGTCAAGTTACCGAAACAAGAGCTTTGGAATTGTTCGCTCTTATGCGGCGAACCTCACATCATGGTAGCTAAAAACACCGATACTGCGGGAGAACATCAACTGGAAACGCTCGCCCTCTTCCAGTGCCCTGGTGTTGTATCTGAACACCGCCTCGTCAACATACCTTTGCAGGTATTTGGCTGAAACGAAGTGGTAAACGCCCATAATCATGCGCTTTAATTGTCCCCAGAATCCCTCAATGGTGTTGGTGTGGTTCTTCTCGCCTGATACGAACTCCTTCATCTTGTGGTTGACCGAGAAATGGCTGTAATCCTCGCTGTCTTTCAGCGAGTGGTAACCGATGTATTCGTCTGTATAGATACGGCTGCCTTCTTTCACATAATCCTTGATAAGGTGTATCAGTGTAGAACTCTTGGAATCCCTGATGGTCTTGGCTACCACCGAGCCTGTTGAGCGTTCCACAAGGCCGAAAACGCCGGTCTTGGTCTTGGTGGAACGACCTTGTGTGCCTGCGGTTTTCTTCCACTCGTGCTTGTTGGTCTCCTTGCCGCCGATGTAGGTCTCATCGCATTCGACGTCACCTGACAACTCGGGAACAGACTGATTATATAGACTTCTGATTTTTTGTAACATGAACCAAGCGGTCTTCTGCGTGACCTTGATATCCCTTGACAACTGCAACGATGATATGCCCTTCTTGTGTGATGAAATCAGGTACATGGCCATGAACCACTTGCGGAGGTTTATCTTCGTATTCTCGAAGATGGTGCCGGAAGTAACCGAGAACGTGTGATTGCAGTCAGCGCAGGAGAATCTTCCGTCCTTTCGCTCGTACACATGGGTGCTGCCGCATACAGGGCAGGCGACCTCGTTACCCCAGCGGCTCTCTCGCAGCACAGCCTTGCATTTCGCGTCGGTGCTGAAAAAGCTGGCGAGGCTGATGAGTGAGTCGAATCTTGAGAGGTCTACCATGTCCTTGCGTTCCTGATTACGATACAAAGATACGGAAAGTTTCCGGTTCTCACAAGAGGACTGGAGTTAATAAGTCTTAAATAATAGGCAATAATTGCATTTTTCTCAAAACATCATAACATGGAATAAAACTATTTGTATTTTTGCAGAAATTTTACACAGTATAAAACATGGTGAATCTAGAACAAATTTCAAACAGATTTATCCGTTTGGAAGAAATTAACAACATTACTTTCAAGGTTTATGATATAACAGGTTATGATTTTAATGAAAACATAACATTGCCTGATGAAGAATCAAATATTGGGGTGTATATCTTCACAAAACGCATAAGCGAGAAAAGAGAAATTGTTATGAAAAATGGCAAAAACGAGTGGATATTCGCCACTTTTCACGAACTGCTTTATTGTGGAAAAACATCTGAAATAAACCAACGTTTTGAAGGACACCATAAAGAGGAGAAATTAAAAGGTGTCGCAAATTCACTTTGCATTCATACTTGCGAAAAAGAAGAAGAAATAACAGCCATTGAGGAACTTCTCTTGTCGACCCACAATTTTCGTTTTAACGAATTATTAAACGACTGGTCAACTAAGGAAGAGGAAGTGATTGAAGAGCCTTGACGGCTTCCGGGAAAATGTAATGCACAGGCTTGCAGTTTGTACCGACCTTGTCATCACTATCATTATATAGTACATAACAATGGTCATCATTGATAATATGGCATCTTTGACCGCTGTCATCATCCTCCAGCGTGACGATGCTTGTGTGCTCTGTTCCAGATTCGGACTTGAACTTTATGCCGCTCCCTATCGGCTTGTATTCCTCGTTGATAATGTTTGATATAGCCTCCATGACCATTCCGCGGAGGTCTGACTCCGTGAATCTGGAGACCATTTTCCTCCTTTTTCCCTCGGTTATGCACATTCTGTGACTGAAAAGGTGTGCTCGCAATACCTTGGAAACAGCCTCATCGACAGGGTCTTTCATGTTCTGCGCATGGCAAGCGTCCAGTACATATACCGTGTCACCGTCTATAGTATATAGAAAGAACCATTGTTTAGAACCATTCGTTCTAGCCATAAACCCTCTACCTTCCCATCTTTTAATACTTGGTGTTAGCCGGGATAAACCATTTTCAATTTTAGGCATACGCCCTAATATTTCGTCTATGTTCTTTCGCATTAACGAATAGTCATAAGTATGCCTATACTTTTTGGCGACATTTTCATAAAAGGTTTCAATGGCAAGTATTGCGGTATCACTAATTTGAATTGGCATTCCCGTATGTGTTTTCAAGTTTATCAACAAAAGAATACAATCGTTGCCTTGCGGTTTCTATATCCATCCATCGTTCGTTCTGAATCTCTTCATTCAATCCACTCTTAGCCCCCTTATTTTTTTCAAGGGTGTTGTTATTGTTGACTTCTGTCATGTTTCTTCTGTTACTGTTGTTTGTCTTCATGTCTATAAATATTGCGTTTATTACCTTTTTGTGCAAATATACGGAAAATTTCTGGTTCCCGCAAATTTTTCTGAAGTATAGATGGCATTATTTCATTGTTTACCTGCCAAATACAGACACCTATACCGCATTCCATCACTACAGTTTCAAAGGAAAACTTGTTTTTCACTGTCAACAGGTATATAGTTACCAAATTTTATTGTAGGGATGCGTTGAATCGCGTCCAAAAAATATAGAGGAAAGTTACTGATTTTTTGTTTTACAGACAATTTTGCAAATTTAATCCTGCATTATGTTTTGAATTTCTTCTATTGTCAAATCAGTGATTTTTGCGATTATGGCAGGTTCAAAGCCTTCTGCAAGCATGTTATGGATGAGCTGGTGTTTGGCGTTGGATTCTCCTTCCTCGAGACCTTTTCTGTGTCCTTCTATGCGTCCTGCTTCAATTCCCTTTTTAAGCCCTTGCTGCATTCCTATTTCAATCCCTTTTTTCTCTCCATCCCGTTCCCCGATGCACTTCCAGGTGGCCTCCACGCTGACCGCATCCCAGTAGCGGTCGTAGAGCTCCTGTTCGATGTCATCGTAGTTGATGATTTCAAGCAGCTCTATGGCTTTGGCAATGTCCGGGTCGGCAAGTAGTTCGGGAGCTGGTCTTCGTGTTTTCTCGGTCATCTCTGTGAAAAATCGCATCCAGAGGTCTCTTTTAGAGCATCCTTTTTCTGCCAACTTCTCATATTTGTTCATTTCGGCGAAGACGATTTTGAGTCCGTCGAAAACCCTGTCGGAGTGGTAGATGTGCACCAGCTGGTAGGGATGGTACCATTCGCTGAGCCCTTTGTGGAGGTCGCCCTGGACGAAGTTGAGGGAATAGACCGGTTGGAGCAGGTGGAAGGGCTTGCCTTTGTCGAGTTGCTTGACGTAGGCCTTGGAGGTGTTGAAGACCACCCGCTGCATGAAGTCGGTGTCCCAGTTGAGTTGCATCTCCACGAGGAAGATGGTGCCGGCGGAGTCCTCGCACCGCACATCC
>CADCNH010000006.1 GCA_902802755.1 uncultured Bacteroidota bacterium
ACCACGATGTCAAAGAACGAATTGATAATAGTGAACTGTTATTATTTTATAGTTAAACACTCAATTTTTAATCGTCCAAATTTTTAGTGGACACTAATGTTTTGATGATATCAGTATATCGTTGTGTACACCTTGCCAGGCTTGCATTCGATGATGCCCTTAAGCTCCATGGTGAGTAGTAAAGAGGCTATGCGAGTGGCTTTGAGGTCGGGAAGTTTACTGGAAATTTTGTCGATATTGGCACCTTGCTCTGTTCGGATAATGTCCAAAATGGCCTCTTCTTCGCCACTTAATTCAGGAAAAAGTTTTGTCTGCCTGTTGGACGTTTCCTGCTGGTTCCAGTTCATCATCTCAATGATGTCCTTGCCCGAACTGATCAGGGCGGCAACATTGTTACGGATGAGCTCATGGCATCCACTTTGTGTTTTCTGGAAGATCGAACCGGGCACGGCAAATACATCGCGATTGTAAGAATGGGCGATTTCGGCAGTAATGATGCTACCTCCTTTTTCCTGCGATTCGGCTACCACCACGGCATCCGAAAGTCCTGCGATCACACGGTTCCGCTTGGGAAAGTTCATGCGGTCGGGCATGGCATCGAAAGAAAATTCGGATACTAACGCTCCACCTTGCTCGAGAATCTGGTGAGCCAATTTGATGTTCTCACTGGGATATACCATGCTCAGTCCACAACCCAATACCGCTATGGTTTTGAGATTTTTGTTCAAAGCCTCTTCGTGGGCACAAGTGTCGATGCCTCTTGCTAAACCACTGATAATGCAGATGTTGTGGGGAGCAAGGTCTTCCACGATTTTTTTGACCACATCCTTGCCATAGTTGGAAGCATTTCGCGTGCCTACAATAGCAACACTTTTATGCTCATTGAAACAGCTGTTTCCTTTGTAATAAAAAAAATAGGGCGCGTCATTGCATCTTTGCAGTCGCTCGGGGTAATCTTCATCATCAAAAAAACATATTTTTATGCCGTGATGCTGGGCCTGTTTCAGCTCGTTGGTGACAAATTGCTTAATCGATTTGTCCATTTTCGGCAGCTGCAGGTTGGCTCTGTAACGGTAAAGTTTACTTGCCACTACCTGTGGCTCTTCAAACAGCATTGTGGCACTGCCGCATAAACGTATCAGTTTCTTACTGTTGTAGTTTCCGTAATTCGGAAAGTGTATTAACGCTAATCTGTAAAAAGTTTCTTTGTCCATTTTTGTGTCCTTTCATTTAAAATGGTAACCGGAAAAAGTGTGAGTAATTGCCAAATATGTTGTATGGAGGGATGGGTGTAATGTGCTGTAGGTGGGATGCCGGTTACCAATCCATTACACGCGGCAAAGATATAAAATTTATTTCATATTTTATTATTATAAATTAGAAAAGTTATTAACAATCTGTTTGTATCACGTTCAAAGTGAATATGTCATCAAATACGTATTGTATTGTAAACTTAACGGACATGAATAATAAAAAAGACACAATCTTTGTTTAATTCAATTATTTTGCGTAACTTTGCTTCACTTTTTAGCTGCTTGAATTAATTTAATAAACAATAAATTAGATATATAGATGATGAAAAAAACTCCAATCCCTGCAGAAATTGTTGACAAAATCATTGCTCAAAGTGGTATCAAGGAAGTCGGCAAAGCTTCTATTCGTGAAGTCAAACGTTTAATCAACGACATTGAAAAAGCCAGTGGCGAGAAATTCGTAAGAATGGAAATGGGTATTCCCGGACTGCCAGCTTGCAAAATCGGTGTAGATGCGCAAATCAAAGCTTTGCAGGACGGTGTGGCCGCCATTTATCCCGACATTGACGGCACTCCTGAACTCAAGGCGGAAGCTGCCCGCTTTGTCAAGACTTTCATCGACTTGGACGTTGATCCTGCGGGCTGTATTCCAACAGTCGGCTCCATGATGGGTGGCATGGCTGGTTTCATGACTTTCGTGCGTGCCCGTAAAGAACGTGACACCACGCTGTTCATCGACCCGGGTTTCCCCGTGCAGAAACAGCAACATCGTGTGATGGGCCTCAAATATGAGACTTTTGATGTGTACAACTATCGTGGCGCCAAACTGAGAGACAAACTCGAAAGCTATCTGTCTAAAGGTCATGTGCATACTATCATGTACTCCAATCCCAACAATCCATCATGGATTTGCTTCACGGAAGAGGAACTGCAGATTATCGGCGACCTGGCCAACAAGTACGACGTTTTTGTCTTCGAGGATCTGGCTTATTTCGGCATGGATTTCCGTCGCGACATTTCCAAACCGGGTGTTTTCCAACCTTCTGTGGGTAAATATACCGAGAACTATGCGCTGCTGATCTCCGGTTCCAAGGCATTCAGCTATGCTGGCGAGCGTATCGGTTTAATGGTGTTGTCAAAGAAATTGTACAACAGCGAATTTGCTGATTTGGTACCCTATTTTGGAACTCCTAAGTTGGGCAGAGCTATCATTTACGGTACGGTTTATGCTATCAGCTCAGGCACTTCACATTCCGCCCAGTATGCCTTGGCCGCTATCCTGAAAGCATGCAACGACGGCACCTACAACTATTTGGACGATGTGAGAGAATATGCTGAAAAGGCCGCTATCATGAAGAAATTGTTCACCGACAACGGTTTCGTCATTGTTTATGATAAAGATGGTGACAAGTTGCTGGCAGACGGCTTCTACTTTACTCTGGCTTATCCTGGCATGAGTGGTGAGGAATTGCTGAAAGAGTTCCTGTATTACGGTGTTAGTGCTATTTCTTTGGCGATTACGGGAAGTGAGAGAACCGAAGGTCTGCGTGCTTGCGTTTCTTTGGTGAACAGAAATCAGTTCCCGGCTCTCGAGGAGAGATTAAAAGCATTCAAAGCTAATCATCAATAATGACCTCAAACAAATTTGTGGGAAAGTTGCTTTTTATACTTTCCTTCCTGCTTTTGGCAGCATGCCATGCGAATACTGAAAAAGCGGAACCTGTGCCACACTGGTTCGATGCGTATTCTTCATTTGAAATGAAGGATTATCAAGAATATTTTAATCGGGAGATGATCAACATGTCTCCCGATTTTGTGCCTTACGGCGACTGGGTGAAACAGTTTTATGCGGAAAGAAATTATGAGCCCCTGTGGACCGTAAATGGTTTGCAAGAGCATAAAGTGGATACCTTATCTGCTTGTATTTCAGATTCTTATAAACATGGGCTGCCATCATCCCTGTTCCGTTTTGCAGAGGCTGATTCTTGTATCAAAATGCTTAAAGACAAGGAGATAGAAAACGAACCGGAAGCCCTTTATACAGCCCTCTTCAATTTGGAGATGAATCTTACGGAGGCCTATCTTCGATATGCCACCACAATGAATTTCGGAGCAACAGACCCTAAGCGTGTGAATGGAGTAAAATGGCTGAATGAAACACAAAAAGTTGACTCACTGTTTGTTATAGAATCTTTGCAACAGGTTGATAATTTAAGTTCTGCCTTGAATTCTTTTGTACCGAAAGATCCGTCTTATCAACTTCTACAGCAGGAACTGGTTCGCCTGTACCCGTTGAAAGATACAGTATTGCCGAAAATTCCCGAAAAAGAAATATCCTTGGGTCAGCGTAATCCGGCGGTGCGTTTGCTATGCCAGCGATTGCATTTGACGGGAGAATTGCCCAAGAGTGTGCAGGAAACAGATACTTTGACCGATGAGGTGTTGGCGGCTATCAATCTCTTCCGGGTGAATAACGCTATTCCGGAGAGTGACAAAACGGATGTGGAAACCATGGAAAAACTGAACCGCCCTATCAGTTATTACACGGATAGATTGATTTCCAATATGGAACGTATGCGCTGGAAAGTGTTGCCTGCCAAAGGGGAGAATTATGTGGCGGTGAATTTGCCAGATTTTACCCTATGCGCTTATTATCAAGGAGAAAGAGTTTATAAAACCAATGTTTGCTGTGGACGTACTCAGAATCCTGCTGGAGTTGACAGTCGGCATAAGAACGGCATAGTGTTGCCGTTCAAGGCGGAAACACCCTTGTTGTACAGTGAAATCAATACTGTGGTGCTGAATCCGGAGTGGAATATCCCTCATACGATCACAAGGGATGAGTATTATCCGAAATTAGTGAAGGATAATATGAAAGTGATAAAAAAGGAAGATTTGTATATCGTCAACCGCAAAAATGGGAAATATGTGCAACCCGATACTATAGATTGGAGCAAGTTGCGCCGTGGTAATCTTCCATACCGACTGTTCCAGTCTTCCGGAAGACACAATGCCCTGGGACTGGTCAAGTTCGATTTTCCGAATCCTGAATCTGTTTATCTGCATGATACCAACAACAAAGGGGCTTTCAAACGGAGGGTAAGGGCCTTGAGCCATGGTTGTGTGCGTGTGCAAAATCCGTTTGAGTTGGCCAAGGTTATTTACGATTTGAATGGTTTTGATGAAAAAAAACAGGAGGAACTGAGTATTATCGTGGGAAATCCGCCGACCACAGAAGATGGGGAGGAATTTCTGGAGAAAAGGACAGAGAAGGAAGAAGAATATTATGATAAGCTTTCGGATGAGCTGAAAAAGTTCTACCGGAAAACCCGCCCCACTCGTGTCAGTTTGGAAAAAAAGATGCCGGTTTATTTTGAATATTATACCTGCTTTGTCGGTGATAACGGCTACATACATTATAGAAACGATTTGTATTACAAAGACGGAAATATCCTTTATTTAATCCAGAAATAATCAATCATTTGTCCCACATTTCTATCCCGTAAGGGATTCAATATCAATAACATCATGAAAAAATATTTGTTTTTAACATTGCTCCTCTGTTTGACATTCACCATTTCCGCCCAAAATTTCGAACAATATTTTGAAAATAAAACGGTCCGTATCGACTATAAACACATTGGCGACAGCCGCACGGAAAAAATCGAGGTGGTGAACTGCCATGTTGGTGGACAATGGGATGGAACCGTGAGCCATTTGGTGGAACCCAAGAGGTTGGGAGGCGTTGTTTTTGAGGTCTTCGATGCCCTTTCCGGCCAACTGATATACAGCCGCAGCTATGATTGCCTGTTCAACGAATACCGTACTACTGAGAAGGGGGAAAAGGAGATCGGCATTTTTGAGGAATGTGTGCGCATGCCCATGCCCAAAATGATGGTGAAGTATAAATTCACCAGCTATAACCGTTATAATGAGCCTACTGAATTGTATCAGGGCGTGTTTGATCCACAAAGCACGGCTTACGACAAAATGACCAAAGGATATAAGGTGAAAAAACTGCATATTGGCGGAAAGACCGATGACGCTGTTGATATTCTCTTTATTCCTGATGGCTATGCCAAGACCGACAAGAAGAAAATGCAAGGGGATTTCAAGAAGTTTACTTCCTATATCATGAATTGCTCTCCGTATAAGGAAATGAGTAAACATGTGAATATCAGAGCAATAGAAGCTTATTCGGAAGAGTCTGGTATTACCAACCCCAATCGGAATATATACAAGAAAACCCTGTTGAATTGTAGCTATAATGTGATTGATGTGGATCGTTACCTGATGTGTTTGGGAGTTTGGAAGATGAATGAAATTGCCGATGACGCTCCGTACGATTATATCGTAATAATTTGTAACAGTGGTAAATATGGTGGCGGTGGCATATATAATTTCTATTGTACGGTGAACAATGTGGGACAGTCTTCCGACTATGTGATTGTACATGAAATGGGCCACTTGATTGGCGGTCTGGCCGACGAGTACTACACTTCGGAAGTGAGTGTCCGTGATTTCTATCCAGAGGGAGTGGAGCCTGTGGAACCGAATTTGACCACGTTGGTGAATTTTGATTCCAAATGGAAGGATATGTTGGAAGAAGGCACTCCAATTCCGACCCCAACCACGAAAAATTACGAAAACAAGGTGGGTGTCTTCGAAGGTGGCGGCTATGTGGCTGAAGGAGTTTATCGTCCTGCTATAGATTGTACCATGCATAAAATCATGTACAACCGCTTCTGCCCAGTTTGCCTGAAGGCTTTGCAAGAAGCTATCCTGTTTTATTCAAAGTAAATTTAATATATTGATTATCAATAAATAACATTATGATTTTAACCACAACTCCTACTGTAGAGGGAAAACAGATAGTGAATTATCATGGCGTCGTGTTCGGCGAGGTCATTATGGGTATTAATTTTGTAAAGGATT
This sequence comes from uncultured Bacteroidota bacterium, assembly GCA_902802755.1. Classification (GTDB taxonomy): domain Bacteria; phylum Bacteroidota; class Bacteroidia; order Bacteroidales; family WCHB1-69; genus RUG11690. Next base: position 6,189 of record CADCNH010000006.1, read on the forward strand.
TTTTTGCCGGGGTCCGCAATTTTGTGGGTGGACGGTCTGAATCTTACGAAGATGAGATGATGAAGGCCCGTGACACTGCCATGCGGGAGCTGGCACAACGTGCTGCCGACAAGGGTGCCAATGCTGTGGTCGGCATTGACCTCGATTATGAAGTGCTGGGACAAAACAACGGCATGTTAATGGTTATCGCCTCCGGTACTGCTGTTACTGTTGCGTAGAACAAGCTGTTAGCACATTCGCTTAAAGGTTTCTTTGAACAGCTCCAGTTGCCTTGAACCGAGGGGCATGAAGTTGCTGTGCCATAGTGCGATCATTTCCCCGCCAACAGTTTTGACTTCTTGGATGAGTTCAGTAATCCCCTTTTGATATTTTTCTTCCATGCCTAATTCTTGCACTGCCGCTGAATCCATCAGCAGCAAGGGATGAAGCATTAAATTTGTGGCTTTGTTTTCTTTTACATCAAAGAAAGGGAAAGGTGTTGCCATGCCGTTGCGGAAACCGATGCGGTCGTAAAAGCCTAAGGAATAGTCGTCGGTAATGCCGGCTTCTATAAGTTGACGGAAGGTGTCGGGAAATTTCACCTTCAGGAAATGATGCCGCGAGTATTGTATTTTTACCTGCCCTTTTTCTTCCAAAGTATTTTTTTCTTTAATGATATCATTCTGATTTTTAGAATGATAGGATGGATGAAGACCGATGGTGGCGTAGGTTTTCAGTTTTTGGGCCAGTTCGGAAAAATAGGGTGAACAAGGGGAAATATTGCGGTCGTATTGCGTTCTGTCTGAAGTGAGAAAGAAGTAAATGGCTTGGAGCTGATGCTGTTTACAAAGCTGTCTTTCAATGTTATACACATCGTATGGATCCTGAAAATCCTGCTGATGACGGGCTTTGATGATTTGTTTGGCCCTGCTCCATTGTAATGTGAGAACAGCTTTGCCCAAAGCCCCACAGAAATGGAAAAAGGTCTTGCCTTTGAAGGCGTATGCTATGTCAACATCAAAGGTGGGGACAAAGCGGTAGTTAATTCCTTTCCACTGAAAATCAGGCTTTTGTTTAGATAGTAAATTTTTGTATTCCAGTGCGATACGTTGCACGGTGGCTTGCTTGTGAAACTGGTGTTTTACCACAAACGATTGCTTGTGAACGATACGTCCATGCTGGTCTTTTGGACAGTCGGGCAGGTATTCTTCATAGTTGGTGAGCATATAAAAAGCAAGTGCTGGTTTATCTTGCAACAGTAATTCCTCGTCTTGTCTGCGAATGTCATTTTCAAACAAGATGTTGCTTTTGGGTAGGTAGCGCAACTTGAAATCAGTATGTGCCTTGTATTTTTCCTCATCATTGATAATGCTATATTTTAGTCCCAACACACACTCGAAAATGACATGACAAACATAGTCAAGCCGGGGTGATGTTTGTGGACTCAAAATCAGCAACATGGTCTTAAGATTTGAAGAATATCATTTTTCGATGATTCGTGGAATTTTGAATAGTTATTTTAGCAAAAGGTTATTATTTGACGATAATGCCTTTCAGCGTAGCGGGAGAGCAGGACTGAACTAGCACATTTACATAGTCACCGATATGGCAATCCTCTTTCGGGAAGATGAGGACCTTGTTCTGGCTGTTGCGTCCAAAATATTCATTGTCAGAGCGTTTGGAGGCACCTTCTACTAGTACTTCAAAGGTTTTGCCGATGTCTTTTTGGTTGCTTTCCAGCGACAACTCCTGTTGCAAGGCAATAATTTCCTCCAGACGGCGGCCTTTGACCTCATCAGGAATATCATCAGCGAAGCGTTTGGCGGCCATGGTGCCCTCTCGTTCCGAGTACTTGAACATGTAAGCGGAACTGTAGCCCACCTCACGCATTAGCGACAGGGTGGCCTGGTGGTCCTCTTCTGTTTCACCGCAGAAGCCGGCGATAATGTCGGTGGCGATAGAGCATTCGGGCATGATACGCTTGATGGTGGCGATGCGTTCGAGGTAATATTCGCGGGTATAGACACGGTTCATGCGTTTGAGCATGGTGTTGCTGCCAGCCTGCACGGGCAGATGGATGTATTTGCAGCAGTTGTTGTATTTGGCAATGGTTTCAATCAGCTCGTCTGAGATATCCTTGGGATGTGAGGTGGCGAAACGAACCCTCACCTGCGGGGAGAGTAGGGCCACTTTTTCTAACAATTTGGCGAAATTGACCACCTCGCCATTCTCTTCCGAACGGTAGGAATTGACATTCTGTCCCAAAAGGGTTATTTCCTTATATCCTAGGTCGATAAGTTGCTGTGCTTCGTGAATGATGGTCTGGGAGCTGCGGCTACGTTCACGTCCACGGGTATAGGGCACCACGCAGTAGGTGCAGAAATTGTTGCAGCCTCGCATGATGGAGATAAATGCCGAAATGCCGTTGGTGTCGTAACGGATAGGATCAATGTCGTCGTAGGTTTCCTCGGTGGAAAGCATCACGTTAAAAGCGGTCTTGCCGAAGGTAGCCTCCTGTATTAGGGTAGGCAGACTGCGGTAGGCGTCAGGCCCGGCGATGAAGTCCAATGCACTTTCTTCGTGCAGCAGTTTTTCTTTGACACGTTCGGCCATGCAGCCCAAGAGTCCGATTTGAAGACCGGGCTTTTTCTTTTTCAGAAAGCCTAACTCGTTAAGGCGTTTGCGGATGCGCTGTTCGGCATGGTCGCGTACCGAGCAGGTGTTGATCAGAATCAGGTCGGCGTCTTTGATGTCGTCGCTAATCTGATACTCGGAAGACAGTATTGCTGCAACAACTTCACTGTCAGCAACATTCATCTGGCATCCGTAGGTTTCAATAAATAGCTTTTTCATGCCTGCAAAGGTACGAAAAATAATTTGTAAATGAGCAAATTAGTTAATGAGCTAATTAACAATGTGCTAATGTGCCAATGAGGTAATATGGGAGAGTCATGCTACGCACGAGGGAAGTTGGCTTCAGTACTCCTTCCTATTATTGGGCTTTCCCAGGGTGAATATCCCGTCGCTGAGGGGCGAGAGCACGTATAGGCCATTGCGTAACGCATATTTGTCGGAGCCGTTGGCAAAACGCATAGCGGCAATAGCCAGATAAATTGTCTTTCCTTCGAACTCGTGGAATATTTCCTTGAAACGCTTCATCTGTTTGAGAAAGTAATCCACGTCCTTTTTGAAGCAGGTGGTTTTCACCTCCACGGCCATAGCCACTGTTTTGTTGCACAATAGCACATCTACCTCAATTTCTTCCTCTTCTTTTCTTCCGTGACGGGGCCCTTCATAAATGTGATCTATGCCTATTCCTTCTTTCTTGAATATTTCCAATGCCGCAGGCTTGCACAGGTCCTCTATCATCTTGCCGAATTCATTTGTGAAACCTCCGTAATTCTTGTTGATTTCCTGTATCTGCTTTTCAGTTTTTTCGTATGTCTCTTTCAGATATCTCCCTGTTTCTTCATGTATTTCTTTTATCCTGCGGTCAGTTTCTTTCATCTGTTTTGAGGTGGCAAGAATCATGGCATGCAGTTCAGACCACGAGGGGTTGAGTTGTTGTAATGTGTTATCGTTCATAATTTTATTGATTTAGTATTATGTCATCGAAGACAATGTATTTACCTTCTGATGCTGAATTTTCTACGCTGCAAAGATAATAAAATTTTTATTATAAAACTAAATTGTTGAAAAAAATTGATAAAAATATATCTATATTTGATTTTTGAACAGATAGGCTGTGCAAAAACTCCGACCTGTAAGGTTGAAAAATCTTCAGCGCTTTGTTTATAATTTGAGAATTTAATGTAACTTTGCAAGTTCTACCATTTATTCGGTACGCTACCATACTCATCTTCATCACCCCACACTGCGCACTATCGTGCTTGTACGGGGTTAAGAGGATATTGTGCCTTCGGTACATTTATTTCGTGAATTTTAGATTGGAACACCATTTTTTAAATATCTAATTTGCACAGCAAATATTTCCGTATTTTTGCAAAATATAATTATTCAGTTTTTTCTGAATATAAAATATTGATAGTATGAACATTGCGGTGATTTTGGCAGCGGGAAGCGGCAAGCGGATGGGCATGGAAACCCCGAAGCAGTTTGTGGAGGTCAATGGAAAATTGGTCATTGAGTATTCTTTGGCCACTTTTCAGGCTCATCCCGATATAGATGAAATCGCCGTGGTGACCTCTGAGGCGTATTTGCCGCTGATGAACGATTTGAGAGACAGCGGCTTGTACTCCAAGTGGAAAAAAGTGTTGCAGGGAGGAGCGGAACGCTACCAGTCCTCATTGGCCGCTATTCAGGCATACGGGGATAATCCGGATGATATCCTGCTGATTCATGATGCGGCCCGGCCTTTGGTTTCCACAGCTGTGATTACCAAAGTGCTGGAAAACATGCAATATGCCAATGCGGCGGTGGTGGCAGTGCCAGCCAGCGATACAGTACTTCATTCTTATGATAATAAGCATATCGCTGACATACCTCCACGTAAGGAAATGTATTATGCCCAAACCCCGCAGGCCTTCAGGGTGAAAACCATTCAGCGGGCTTTCGAATTGGGTCTTCAGGATGCGTGTTTCAATCCCACTGATGACAGCGGAGTGGTGCTTCGTTATTTACCGGAAGAGCCAGTTGTGATAGTGGAAGGAGAGTCTAAAAATAGAAAAATCACCTATCAGGACGATTTGCTGTGGTTGTCCTCACAAATTTAAAATAGTTGAACATGAAAAAGATAGTGTCGATTGTGGGGGCGCGTCCCCAGTTTGTGAAGGCGGCGGTGGTAAGCAGACAGTGGGCCTCGATGTCCGATGTGCAAGAGGTGCTGGTACATACTGGACAGCATTTCGACGATAATATGTCGGAGCTGTTCTTCCGGGAAATGTCCATTCCGCAACCCAAATACAACCTGGGAGTCAACAATTTGGAGAATGCCGATATGACGTCCCTGATGATGGAACGGCTGGAGCCTGTGTTACTTCAAGAAAAGCCTGATTTTGTGGTGGTTTTCGGGGATACCAATTCCACTTTGGCAGGGGCCAGAACAGCGAAGAACTTGAGCATAAAATTGGCACATGTTGAGTCGGGACTGCGTTCCTACAATATGGAAATGCCTGAGGAACACAACCGCATGGAGACTGACCGTTTGAGTGATGTGCTTTTCTGTCCGACCCAAACAGCAGTGGAAAATCTTCAGAAGGAAAATATTGATAATAAAAAAAATAAGATAGTTCTGTCGGGTGATGTGATGTATGATGCGGCCTTGTTTTATGCGGCATCAGCACGGAAACCACAGCTTGATTTAGCCAGGGAATTCCTGTTGGCCAGTGTGCATCGGGCCGAAAATACCAATCATCCGGAAGCGTTGCTTTCTATTTTTGCGGCGCTGGAAACCTTGGCCCAAGATAGGCAGCTGGTATTGCCTTTGCATCCTCGCACCCGGGCGAAGTTGGCAGAATTGAGTTATGATTTTGACCATTCCAATATCACATTTATTGCACCGGTGGGTTATTTCGAAATGCTGTATCTTTTGCAGCATTGCCGTTTAGTGCTGACCGATAGTGGAGGCTTGCAGAAAGAGGCGTATTTCTTTGGCAAGCAGTGTGTTACTTTGCGCAACGAAACCGAATGGGTGGAGCTGGTACAGCAGGAGGTGAATGTCCTGGCCGGCACAACAAAAGAGAAAATCATCCATTGTGTCCAGCAAAGTTTGTCACAGCAGATGATTTTCCCGTCCTCTTTATATGGCGACGGCCACGCCGCCGAAAAAATCACGCAGACTTTATCACTTTTAATGTAGAGCTTTGCCCATTGTCTAAATACAAGCGGATAAAATACATGCCATTGGGATATTCCGTCAGATCAATAGTAAAGTTCGAGTCTTCTATTTTGTTTTCTATCAATACTTTGCCATAGATATCAAATACTTGGATTTTCGTTCCTGTCAATTGTTCATTATTCATTGTTAATTGCACATTGATCACCCCTGATGTGGGATTTGGTCCTATGGTAGCGTCAATTAACTGGGTTTCGCCTATGCTGTTTTGGGAAACATTCAAAATTTTCATGACATTCTGAGCTGGATAGTAATTGTCGTTGCCTGACTGGCTGGCCGTGATGATGGCTTGTCCCGCATTCATGAGCAATAGTACGCTGCCATTGACGGTGGCTACATTCTCGTCGCTGCAAGTGTAACTTACTGGTAGTCCCGATGTGGCGGTGGCAGTAAGCACAAGGTAAGCGTCGCTCAAAATGACATTTAACTCCTGATTCCATGAAATGGATTGCTCTTGCATGATAGGGGTATTTTCAGTAACATTCAGCACTTTCATCACATTTTGTGCTGGCAGATAGTTGTCGTTGCCAGCTTGGCTTGCCGTGATAATAGCTTGGCCCACACCTGTGAGAACAAGGATATTGCCATTAATTATGGCCACATTTTCATCACTACAGCTGTAGCTAACTGGCAAGCCCGACGAAGCGGTGGCTGATAGGGTTAGCATTCCATCTGATAAGTTCACGGAAAGATTTTGCTCCCAAGAAATTGTTTGCGGTTGAGGTTCTTCACCGCCAGCTTCATTCACGGTCAGTATTTTAACCACTGAAGGAGCAGGATGATAATAGGCATTGCCAGCCTGTGAGGCGGTGATGACGGCCTGCCCAACTCCTAACAAGGTGAGGACATTGCCGTTGACGATAGCGATATTCTCATCACTGCAGGTATAGCTTACAGGCAAACTTGACGAAGCAGTAGCCGTCAATTCCAACGTGCCATCATTGATATTGGCGGTCAGGGTTTGGTTCCAGCTGATGCTTTGGTCAAGGACAGGGGCGGACACATTCAGGATGAGGCTCACATCCGCGGCGGGTTGATACAAGGTGCTGCCAGCTTGTGAGGCCGTGATTAGGGCTGCACCCACACCAACGACAAACAGCGTGTCATTACTGAGATAGGCAATGGTTTCATCGCTACTGCTATAACTCACAGGCAAACCAGATGTAGCGGTGGCGGTCAGTTTGATGGGGGCATCTCCTAAAGTGGCGGATAACGTTTGGTTCCAGATAATTGCCTGGCTCATGGTGGTTTGCGTACACTCGTAGGCTCCTATGTCAGCAATATTATTGAAAATACGGGGGTTGCCATCCATGTCGGTGTCGGGCAGGTAGGTGATGAAGGCGGTATTGGGGTCGCCGGCATCCACTAAGGGAGAATTAGGCTGCACGTGCCAGTCGGCATTGAGATTCGAGTAATCTGTGGAAATGGTGTTGGCACCTACCATAGACGATGGTGCAACGAACATTGGTTGTGTCAATGAGTCCAACACAATGTTGGTGCTGTCAGCGGCGAAAATATTGTCTGGGTTCGTTGGACATGCGCAATAAGTGTAGGGGAGAGTATAATTGTTGGACCATGATAAATTGGAGTTTTCACCGCCGCGTTTGTTGTTCGCTGCCACCGTATTCTTGACGGTCGCCGCTTTGGTGGTACGGATACCACCGGTTCCGCTGGTGTTAGTGGTCTGTGCCAAATTGTTGGTCACCACGCAGTTGGTCATATTTAATCGTCCTACAGGATAGCCAGCGTAGGAACTTGACGTCGATCCGTTGGCATACGTTACCACTCCGCCTGTCACATCAATTCCTTCAGTGGAAATTGCACTGTTGTTGGCAATCACACTGCCAATGATGTGGGTGCTATGGGTGTAAATGCTGATACCGCCGGCAATGTAAGGTCGATAGTCTTCACTGCTGGCTGTGGAGGCTGTGGAGTAAACGATGTTGTCGATGATACGCGAATTGATGATTCTCCATTCATTCCTCGTTTGGTTGTATGAGAAATTGTTGCTCTGTGTAAGGATGCCTCCTGCCTTGGCGTTCAGCCCGGAAGCGGTGTTCTTTGTGATATCGCAGTTGTTGACGATGATGGTGCTGTAGGGTACTATATAAGCTGCGTTGAATCTCATACCACCGAACACAGAGCCAGTGTTCTCTGTGATTACACAATTTGTGAATTCGTAAGTGGCACCGTAGGTTTGTCCACCGCTATACATGCTTACACCGCCATTGGTGGTGTTTCCTGAAATCTTGCAATCAGATACTTTGAATGTGGCTTGATAGTATGAATTGCTATAAGACATCCCCAGATACAAACCGCATGCATTGTCGGTCATAGTACAATTGGAAATAGTATAGGTGTTGTTGGCTTCGCTGTAAACACCATATTGATTGCCACCTTTCACATAAAAACCGTCAAAATCGACAGGCCTGCAATTGTAGGAGTTGTTGTAGTACATGTAGCCATTGATGGAAACCGCATAATTGTTGCTGTGCTGTGCGTCGATAACAGAGCTCGAGCTGTCGGAAGCAATGCCGTAAGTGAGGGCCTGCCGCTCATAAAGGTGGCTCTCTGTTCCGGCAAAACCACCATACACATGCGTGCTGCTCTTGATGGTGCAGGCAGGATAGGTGCCCACCGCCACAAATACAGAGTCATTGTTCGGTGAGGTAATTAGAGCCATAGCTCCGTTGATGGTGGCTTTGGCCGTAGCCCATGAAAGTCCGTTGTTGCTGTCATCTCCACTGTTGGAGACGAAATAAGTGGTTTGTGCGGAGATGGTTAGACTGGAAAGAATAGTCAAAATAAGTGTGAGGAGTTTTTCTTTCATAGTTTTAGTATTTTTGGTTTTATTAATTTTGTCGATACTATTTCTATAAAAAAACAAGTCTGCTAAATATGAAGGCTTGTTGTATTAATAAGATTTGCAAAAATACGAAAAACTTTTCATTTTTTCACCCCGCTATTTTGTAAAATGCTAATATTTAATCGTTTATATAAAATTCAAACCTCAAGAATATATTCATACCCCTGAGATTTGAATTCTTGAATTTTTTTTCTTGAAGAAGAAATTTGATAAAATTTCCTATTGCAGTTTGAAACTGATTGGGATGGCGAAACTAACTCGTACTTTTTTGCCGTTTTGCATGCCGGGTTTCCATTTGGGCATGGCTTTGATTACTCTCAAAGCTTCTTCGTCGCAGCCGCCACCAATGCCTTTCACGACTTTAACATCGGAGATACTTCCGCTCTTTTCCACAATAAATGAGACCAACACTCTGCCTTGGATTTTTTTATCCTTGGCTTGATCCGGATATTGGAGGTTTTCGGAAAGATATTTCATCATGGCTTCCATTCCGCCAGGGTATTCAGGCATGACCTCGGGTTTGTTGTAAACGCTGTCCTTTTCTTCAGCGGGAAAAGTTATCTTGATTTTGAGGTCGTTGGAACTGACTTTTGTCTCATTGTTTTTCCCCGTAGAAATGGAGAAAGGCTCAACGTTGTAGGTAATGCCGTCATCACTATTTTTCTCTTCATTCATCTGGATGTGTTTGTTGGCAGTGCCATCCGCATTGTAGTTGGTAATGGTGATTTGTTTATGCGACTCGTTTGTGACAGGGTCGATAACCTCTGTAGTCTCGAATTTAAGGTAAGAACCGTCTTCGTTATTAATTATAGTATTTTCGAATTGCGGAACACCGTAGTCATCAAAGAGTTGGACAGGGTCCGTTCCCTTTGTGGAAGAATTTTCAGCGGCTGTTTGTCCCTGTGCCGTCACTTTGGGGCTGGCGACCAACAACGCCGCTAATACAGGCATGATGACCAGTAGCCTCCACCAGAGACGTCTGGTCTTTTCGTTACTTGTAATCATCTTGATTCTTTTTTTGGTGAATAATAAATTGAAGTTATTGCTCATGTCGCTGAAATTGACGGCCGTGCACTGCTGTAAAATCAGATACATGTATTTTCCTTTGTCAGCGCCTCCGTGAAGTACTTCATGGTCGGCGGCATATTCATGAATCAGTTGTAAGTCTTTTTTATACAGATAGATAAAGGGATTGAACCATTGCAGTATCATCATCAATTCAGTAAAAAGGATATCGACGGAATGATGCTGGTTGATATGGCTCAACTCATGCCGGAGAATATCAGGGGATATGTTTTTATCGGGGAAATAGGCATAATGCAGGAAAGAAAAGGCATCGTTGTCGCTATGTGTGTAAACCAGGGTATAACCGTCCCTCTTTTCTTTGGGGGAGCGAAGGGTTAAAATGCTTATCTTCAATATTTTGGTTAAGAATTTAAGGAAACTTACGATAACTCCCGCAAGATACAAAAAGCCAATTATTTGCCAAAGACTGGAATTTGAGTTGGCAGGACCGGTGATATTACTTGCTGCCGCTTGCCCCTCAGGGGTTATGCCGTTGGGAGTGATGGTGATTTCGTTCAGCATGAAGATGTTGGAAAACCATTGCTCTTGGGTTCTTGCGGCAAGGGCGGAGCTGTGGCTGAACAGGGTGCCAAAAAGGGGTAGCGCAAGGCCGAACAGCATGGCCGTCAGCAGGAAAAAACGGTTGAACTGGAAACTCTTGCTATTGGCAAACAACAGTCGATAGCACAGCCATAGTACCATCAGGGCGATGGAGCATGGCAAGAGGTAAACTAAAATAAAGACTTGTGCGTTCATGCTCTTTTGTTTTTTTCGTTATGAATGGCTTCATCGATAAGGCTCTTCAGGGCTTCGAGTTCCTCGAGCTTAAAGTTCTCTTTTTTGGCGAAGGCTGATACCAGGTCAAGGTAGGAGTTGTTGAAGTATCGCTCCACCACGCTGCCTAAAAAGTGCTTGGAGTATTCCTCTTTGCTGATAATGGCTTGGTAGCGGTGGAAACGGCAGAAGGTTTCGTGTTTCACAAACCCCTTGGCTTCCAGTATTTTGATGGTGGTCAGTACGGTGTTATAGGCAGGTTTCGGTTCAGGATAGGCTGCCATAATCTCGTTGGCAAAACCCTGTCCGATTTTCCAGATCACTTGCATCACTTGCTCTTCCGCTTTGGTCAGTTCTTTCATACTAAGGTATTTTGATATTTTTATATCCCCCAGACTTCCGTCTGGGGTTATTGAGATTTCGCCTCTTCGAGGCTCCCCAACATTCACTTTAAAACAACGCTGCAAAGATACAAATTATTTTTCGTTAATCAACTAAAAAATTAGTTTAATAACGAAAATAATTCTAAAGTATTGTAATATAGTGAAATAAAATTACAATTATCTCCACTGCAGGGTATTCACCAGCTGCAAAAGGTCGTTGCGGAGGTAGTCGATAACGGGCTGGATGGAGTCGTTGTTGGGTGGGAAATTGAAATACAGCGAGCCTCGCAGGAAATGATAGCTGCTGTCGCTGACCCAGAATTGGAAAGGAGTGGCCACATCAGAGCCTTCAATATCATAGATCTGTCCGAACATACGGCTTTCGGGATCGCTGATAATGGAATATTCCACATCATCGGCTTTCACATAATGGAATTGCACCATCTCGCGCTCCTGTACCATCCTGTCCCTCAGGTTTCCATGCATGGGGAAATAGGTCATCTTCAGCTCTGCGGCAAATTGGGGATACTGGAGGTCAATCCAAATCTTGCCGGAATCTTTGGGAGTGATGACAGCTTGGGCATGTTTCGACACCTCCATGGTGAAGGGCAGGGTGGTGTCCAACAGGGTATATTCAGCCTTGGGCAGGTCAATACGGAAATAGCCTTTCGGCTTGGGCGCAATCTGTTCGTTCTTATGGCCGCACGCCCCTGACAGCAGCAGAGTGAGAAGCAGAGCTAGGATTATGTTGTGTTTCATGATGTTCGTTATTATAATTCAAAATTCAAAGTTCAAAATTCAAAATCACTACCCCGGCCTTCGGCCACCCCTTCTACAAGAAGGGGAATTTATCATTAGCACATTTAAACTCCCCTCGAGCACGAAGTGCGAGACTCCCCTTGAGTGCAGCGAAACTCCCCTTGGGCGAAGCCCAACTCCCCATTCCAGTATCATCTATTCTCCTCATTAACTGTTAATTATTAATTGTTAACTGTTAACTCTAAAGGCTCACCACCGTAATCCCCGTGCCGCCCAGCTCCAGCGCTTCATCGCAGAAGCTGTTGACTTCCTTGCGCTTGGCTAGGTATTGCCGTATCACATGGCGCAGGATGCCATTGCCCTTTCCGTGCAGCAGCTTCACCTGGTGAATGCTTAGCAATACGGCTTCGTCTATGTAGCTCTCCAGCATTTGCAGCGCCTCGTCGGCTCTCATGCCCCGCATGTCCAGGGTGGTGTTGAAGTGGGAAATCTTCTGATTCATGGCGTCGGCCAAGGAACCACCATCCAGTCTCACACCCGTGCGTTTTACGGTTCGGGCTTCCCGCTTGCTGATTTTGGTCACTTTGTCCTTGGTAGTGCGAAGGGAAACGGAGTTGAACGAGATGGTGATATCGTCCCCGTTGAGCTGGGTGATTTCGCCTACCACTTGGGTCTCTATCATAAAGACTGAATCACCCACGTGCAGGGTGGTGTCTTCGGGCTTCTCCTGTTTTTTTGCCTGTGTCTTGGGTTTGTGGATGGGTACAATGGGCTTCAGCGCAGGTTCTTTCTCTATGGATTCCACCTCCTTGGCGAATTCCTCTTTCAGCTTGACAATGTCCTGCCGTGCCTGCTTGGTCTTGACGGAGTCGGCCTTGTGCTCTTTGATTTCGCGTATGGTCTTTTCGATTACCTTGTTGGCGCTCTCGATAATGCTGTTCGCCTGGTTTTTTGCTTTTTGGATGATGTCCTTCCGGTGCTTTTCCAGCTCGGCGAATTTCTCGCTGTATTCGTTGATCATCAGCGCCAATTGGTCATCTGCGGAATTGACGAGGCGGAGCATTTTGTCAATCTCCATCTTCTCGTTCTCAATCTGCTCCAGTTTCTTCTCGTAGTCAATTTGGGCGGTGCCGGTTTTACTGACGGCATTGTCGATAATATGTTGGGGCAGACCAATTTCCCTTGCAATTTCGTAGGTGAAAGAACTGCCGGGCTTGCCCATTTTCAGTTTGAACAGCGGCCTCATGGCGGTCATGTCGAAGAGCATGGCCCCGTTGACCGCCTGCTTGTGGGTATCGGGAAAGAGTTTGAGATTGCCGTAATGCGTGGTAATCACCCCGAAAGAGCCTTTGTCGTACATGGCTTCCAGCAAGGCTTCGGCCATCGCCCCGCCTGGTAGCGGGTCGGTGCCGGAACCGAACTCGTCAATCAGAAACAGCGACTTCTCGTCCAGATGCTCAATCATCATTTTGGCATTGGTGAGGTGCGAGCTGTAGGTGCTCAGGTCGTTCTCGATGGATTGCTCATCGCCCATGTCGATAAAGAAATGATGGAAGATGCCCATGTCGGAAGTATCTGACAAGGAGACCAGTAAGCCGCATTGCAGCATGTATTGCAGCAGCCCGATGCTTTTCAGGCACACGGACTTTCCACCGGCATTGGGACCGGAGATAATCAGGATGCGCTCGTCGTTGACCAGACGGATGTCCAAGGGCTGGACTTTTTTGCTTGTGCCTTTGAAATTCAGGTAGAGCAGAGGATGGATGGCATTGTGCCAGTTCAGCATGCATTGGTCGAAAACATGGGGCAGAAAACCGTTGATATCAATGGCCAACAAGGCTTTCGCCCGGATAAAGTCGATGGTGCCGAGAAATTCGTGACCGTAGCGCAGGTTGTCGATGGAAGGCCGTATGCGCTGGGTGATTTCGGTCAGAATGCGGATGATTTCGCGGTGCTGGGCGTTCAGCAGGTCCTTGATTTCGTTGTTGGCGTCAAACACCTCGGCAGGCTCGATGAAAACGGTCTGTCCTGTAGCTGACTCGTCGTGGATAAAGCCTTTCAGGCGGCGTTTGAACTGGGCGGAGACGGGAATACAGAGACGTCCGTTTCTGACGGTCATCTCGGCATCATCCTTGGTGATGCCGTCTTGTTTGGCGGCATTTAGCAGTTTGCGGATGCGGCGGTCGGCCTCGCCCGAGATGCGGTTGATTTCGCTTTTGATGCGTCGCAGTTCATCCGAAGCGTTGTCGCGCAGCTGCCCTTTGGGGTCCAGTATCTTGTTGATGGCCTCCAGCAGGTCTTTTTCGGGCATAATATCCTGACAGATGGCCCACAATCGGGGAAATTTGTTGTCCTCGTGCCTGATTTTGAAATAAACGAACACCTGGATAATCATATTGATGAAGGCTCGCAAAGCCGCCAGCTCATCCAGTTCGATATAGGTGCCGTCGATGTGAAGGCGCGAGAGTACCGGCCTCAAGTCGAAATAATCCTGGGCGGGGAAGGGGTCTTCCAGCAGCAAAACCTGCTTGAATTCCTGCGTTTCCTGCAGTTGCTTATCAATCAGCTCGAAGGAGTCTGAATACTGGAGCTGATCCACCATTTCACAACCCATATCACTGATACAGTGATTCTTGACCAGCTCACGGATGGTGTTGAAACCAATTTTTTCTTCGAAAGAAGCAGGATATATCATCTACAACAAATTAGGTTGCAAAGGTACATGAATTTCCCGAAATAAAAGTAGTCATTTTAAATTACTCGCCATAAATCCGAATTTCATTAATACAAAGATATTATTCCGAAAAAAACACATTGAAGTGTAACGTTTCGGCACTTTCATGCGTCATGCTTATATAGGGGTATAATGCATGTTTATCTCCTTGGATTTTTATTTTTTTTAATACATAGATAGTTATGAAAGACACGCAACGCCATTATTTCTGTAAATCCGCTCCGAAACTGCGTCGTTTTTTTCCATTTGCCGTTTGCTTAATCCTTTTGCAAACTGTTTTCTTTGGCACATACGCCCAAAGCGAGTGGCAATGGGCCAATTTCTGGACGGGCAACGATGACCCGCTAAGTAGTACCCATGCATATAATTTTGTGGTCAAAACGGCATTTGATGACGAGGGGAATATTTATGCTTTTGGATCCTGTGGAGGAACTGCCCAAATACAAGATCAATCACAGGCCATACACATGTTGAATAATGCCTCGGTTTTAACAGCCAATACACAAGGAAACGTGTTGGCAAAGTTTGACAGAAATGGGAATTTGTTGTGGCACAGACTTATCAAAAGTTCAGGATTTGGAACAGACTTTAATCCCTATGATATGTTTTTTGACGGTGACAAAATTGTAATTGCAGGTGATTATAGCTTTCAAGCCACGGATCAGCTTTGGTTTTTTGACACGCTTATCAATTATCAACATGTTGCGGGTATTCCCTTGGAAGAACAACATCCTCCATTTGCAGTCGGAAACTATACCTATTTTGTGACTTTTGACTTGGATGGGAATAGATTAGAGAGCGTTTTTATACATACATTATCAAGAGACATTACGAATGGACAACGAGCAAATCTTTATTTAGGATATAAAGGGTTTATATGTGTTGATAGTCATAGAAACACATATGTTGCAGTTGATGAAGCATACAGTGGGGCAGATACTATGCCTTATACTGTTGTTGTTGAAAAAGATACTGCGAGGAGAACTTATGATGTTTTTTTTCCTGAAAACTGTTACGAATACGAGGAGGGCACTTGGAATGCTGTAAACAACACTTTATTTTGTAAACTTTCTCCAGAATGGGAATTGGAATGGGTGCGTCGTGTCGTTGATCATACTAACGGGTTGTCTCCAGCTCTTTCATGGGACACCATCAATCCTTATTTTACTCCTTGTACATTTGAATTAAGTATTGATGATAATGACGAAGTGTATCTTTCTGGTTATTTAACAGACATGATGATGATGGATGAATACAACCAGTATCCAATGTATATTTATTGGGATAGTGTGCACTATGCTACTGTACTTGATTGTGGAATGGCGTATTATACACCTTATATTATCAAATATGATTCTGACGGAAATGTTCTCTGGTCTAACCAAATATATGTCAGTCACCCTTCGTCTAATACAGCACAGAATAAAACCATTTGGAAAGGCAATGCTATTTATGATAATAGTGTTTATTTGGTAGGAGATGCTCTTATTTCTGATGATGTACCATCTTTATTCTATTTTGACGAGGAGTCAAACAATATGCCGGTAACACAAATAACAGAATATTTCGTTAGATTCAATGCTCAAACAGGTGATTTTGAAAATTGGGGCATTGTTCCTGGAGATAGAACATCAATAGGTCTTAGAGGAAGTGTCCGCCCTGCGGTAATTAACAACCATTTAATTACATTAGCAATAAGTTATTCTACAGATTTTCCTATGCTTCTTTGCTATTTTAACACAAATGGGGAATTTGAGAAAGCGGACACAATTGTACACATGTATGACAATAAGCAACAGATTGGTAAAATAATTGTTGATAATGACGGCTATATCTTGTGCGACATGATATGTAGTCAGAACCTTACATTTGGGAATGATTTCACCTTAGATTTATTGGGAGATACCCGTAGTCACGCAATTATTGCCCTCAAATACGACCCGTCCATTTTGGAGCCGTATCCGGAAGGACCTTTGGAGGTGGCGCAGTATGACGAGCGCTTAGACTGCATCCGTCTCTATCCGAACCCCGCCGTTGACCGTATCACCATCGAAAGTCCCGAAAACCTGCCCATCGACGGGGTGGCCATTACCAACCTTGCGGGCCAGTTTTTAGGCGTCCGTATTGTTGATGCCACGCATGCCGATATCAACGTCCGCAACCTCGCCCCCGGCACCTACATCGCGCACATCAACACCCGAGCGGGCAACACCGAAAGGAAGTTTGTGGTGAGGAGGTAGCAGTTGGTAGTTGGGGCGATGGCAGGTCGGAGGCCACCGTCTGTTGCTTATTCTACCCTTACCTCTTTTGTTTAGCCAACTTTTTCACGGTGTCAACCTCTTTGACAAGCTGTTCCGTAGTAGGAAGATACAATTTGTACTCACTGGCGAGTATGGTTTTGTTATCTTCAGGCAACGTCATTCTTACCAGCGTGTCATTCTTTTGGGTGCAGAGCAAAATGCCTATGGTGGGATTCTCATCGGGCAGTTTCTCAATGCGGTCATAGTAATTGACATACATCTGCAATTGTCCCAAGTCCTGATGGGTCAGTTTACCCGTTTTCGTCTCAATTATGACAAAACATTTCAATAGACGATTGTAAAATACGAGGTCAACGAAGAATTCATCATCTTCAAGCATTATCCGTTTCTGGCGATCTACAAAAGTGAACCCTTTACCCAGTTCGAGCATAAATTCTGTGAGATGAAACCGGATGGCGTCCTCCAAATCTTTCTCGTAGTAGCTCGATTTTGGATGCAGACCTAAGAATTCCAGCATCATGGGTTCCTTTATCACCTCTGCGGGATTTTCTGGGATTCTCTGTTTGCGGGCAACAGCCAATACACTCTCCTTGTCATTACTCATAAGCAGACGCTCATAAAGCATAGAATTGATTTGCCGCTCCGTCTCTCGTGCCGTCCATGCATTGTTGACCGATTCCAACTCATAATACTCCCGCTTGTCGGGATCCTCAATCTGAATCAGCCTACGATATTGACTCCAATTCAATTGCGAACGCATTGTGTTCGCAATTGGGTAAGTCCTGTAAAACTGACGGCTTTGTTCTAATTGGCGCACACTGAACCCACTCCCATATTCAGGTGTCAAAAGCTTCGAAAGGTTCCTGATGAAGTACTTGCCATAGTCTGCGCGATCTTTCCCTTGCTGCTCTTCTTCAAAGATACGCTTCCCTATGTTCCAATACATCTGTACGCGACAGAAATCAACGCTACGCACGGCATTACTGCGAGCATTTTCTATTATCTGACAGGTGTCTTGATAAAGCGTGTCGATAGATTCGATTTTTACAAGTTCAGCCTCATTCTTTTTCATCTCTAAATTTTTAAATTGTTGCCTGCAAATTTACAAAATAAGAGCAAACAAATCAAGTGTCAATTATATTTAACTCGCTAAATATCAAAATGATAAAAGTGACATTTTTCGTTTGAAAAGAGGTTGTTTTCGGAAAGAAAGTTGCAAAGTGCAAAAAATGCACAAAACAGTACTTGGCGCCGACTCGGATTGAGCACCTGGAATTTTGGAAGATTTTCCCCGTGAACGTACAATTTCCGTTCACACCCCAACCTCGCCCTTGGCACCTACCTCGCGCACATCAACACCCGAGCAGGCAGCACCGAAAGGAAGTTTGTGGTGAGGAGGTGAAAAATTATTTGGCGGCGAAACATAATTTTAGTATCTTTGCTGCCAAATAATTTTTAGCGTATGAGAACGTCTATTGTTGCAAGAGAGACTGAAATCCACCAGCTGGATACCTTGATGGAGGAAGAACTCCCCCAGTTTGTCGCCGTGTATGGCAGACGGCGTGTGGGTAAAACCTTTTTGGTCAGAGAGTATTTTAACGATGAATTTGCTTTCTTTCACACAGCCATATCTCCTCGTGAACTGAAAGATCGGCAACCAGAATTGCTTTACAGAATCCAGCTGGACGAATTTGGAAAGACTTTGAAATTGTATGGCTATCAAGACGATTCCCAAATCAAAGACTGGTTCGATGCTTTTGACCGTTTGTGGCGGCTTATACAACAACATTCTGCCGAAGAAAGGCTTGTCCTGTTTATTGACGAGATGCCTTGGTTGGACACTCCTCGCGCGGGTTTTATGAGTGCTTTGGAACATTTCTGGAACCGATATGCTTCCGGACGCCACAAACTGCTGCTTATCGCCGCAGGAAGCGCAACGGCATGGATGTTGGACAATTTGGTAAACAACAATGGAGGTCTCTACGACAGGACATCACGTGACATTCATGTACATCCATTTTCGCTTTCTGAAACAGAAACTTATTTCCAAAAACGAAATATCTTAATGGATCGGTATGACATAGCACAGTCGTACATGATTGTAGGTGGTGTTCCTTATTACCTTTCTTTGTTCGAAAAAGGGAAATCTCTTGCCCAAAATATCGACGCTGTTTTTTTCGAGCGTGGCAACAAGCTGCAAAAGGAATACGATCGTCTGTTCCAGTCCATGTTTGCCGACAACGACAAATTCAAGAAGTTTGTAGAATGTATCAGCAAATATCGCTATGGTGTCTTGCGGACCCAAATATGCAAAGAGCTTGGCATCACGGACGGGGGAAATATCTCGGAGATTCTTCTTTCCTTGGAAGAGAGCGACATCATCACCTCATTTTTCAATTTCGGGGAGTCCAAAAGAAACAAGTACTATAAACTTACCGATCCTTTTTGCCTGTTTTACCTGAAATTTGTCGTGAAGCATCCCACCAACAATAAAACATTCTGGCAGGACAACCAAAATCTGCCCAAACTCAATGCTTGGCGCGGACAGGCATTCGAGGATGTCTGTTTTTCGCATCAGGAACAAATCAAACGGGCGCTGGGCATACAGGGAGTTCACACGGAGATATACCCTTGGCGGTTCATTTCCGAAGGCGAAACTCCAGGGGCGCAGATCGATATGCTCATTGACAGGGCTGACAGGGTTGTCAATGTATGCGAAATGAAATTTGTGCAGGGGGAATTCTCCATTGACAAGGACTATGATGAAAAACTCCGTAATAAAATCGTTGCCGTTACAGAACATACAGGCAGTCGAAAGAACCCGCAAATGACTCTTGTCACTACCTACGGCTTGAAAAAGGGCATCTATAGCGGAAGAATCCAAAAAGTGGTGACCTTGGATGATTTGTTTGCTTTTTGACTTTTGAGTTGTAGGTCATAATACGCATAATTAGAGTCATTGTCAGAGGGTGACAGTCCTTTTTTTTGTTGGTGGGATGTGGAGAAAAAAATAGAGCCGTCACATGTGGCGGCTCTGTCGTTGGTGGGACGTATAGGATTTGAACCTATGACCTCTGCCGTGTGGAGGCAGCGCTCTAAACCAACTGGGCTAACGTCCCGTTTTTGAGGTTGCAAAAATACGAAAAAAAATCGTACCTTTGTCAAGTTTTTGAAAAAAATGAAAGATACTGATAATCAGCCCCAAGAGAAACTGTGGAACAGCAACTATACCAAGGTATGGATTGCCAATTTCATGATTTTCTTCTCTTTCATGCTGCTGACACCGCTACTTCCGCTTTATCTGAAGGACACTTTTGATGCTAACAAGCAAACTATCGGACTGGTGTTGTCGGGCTATACTTTGATGGCATTGCTTATCCGCCCTTTCAGCGGTTTTTTTGTTGATAGTTTTCCCCGCAAGAAAACCCTGCTGCTTTTTTATGGCTTGTTCTGCATTTTCTTCGGGGGTTACCTGATGGCAGGTTCGCTGTTGCTCTTTGCCATTGTCCGGACACTTCACGGGGCTCCGTTCGGGGCGGCCACTGTTTCCAACAGTACCGTAGCCATCGATGTGCTGCACCCCTCGCGCAGGGCGGAAGGTATTGGCTATTACGGACTAAGCAACAATATCGCCTCGGCTATTGCGCCCGCTTTGGCCATTTACATCTTGCAAGTCAGCAACAGCTACGAATTGCTCTTTTGGTTGGCTTTGCTCACATCGGGCATAGGCTTTGCTGTCAATTCCACTTTGCAGTTGAACAGCAGGGAACTGATTCCTGACAAGCCCAAAATCTCCCTCGACCGTTTCTTCCTGCTGAAAGGCTGGAGCGAAGGATTGGCGATGGTATGCTATGCGTTTTCCTATGGAGTCTTGTCCACCTACGTGGCTATTTACGGCAAGGAGGAACTGGGCATCACGGGCGGTACGGGAGTGTTTTTCATGCTGCTTTCCGCCGGACTGATTCTCTCCCGACTGATTGGCAGTCGCAGTTTGCGCGAGGGAAAAATCGTGCAGAACGCTTCCGCGGGAGTGGTGGTGTCGCTGTTCGGTTATCTGATGTTTGCCGCCTTGCATAACCCCATTGGCTATTATGGAGCGGCTTTGGTGATAGGCTTGGGCAATGGGCACATGTGGCCGGCTCTTCAGACCATGTTCATCAACCTGGCGCCTCACACCCAGCGGGGTACTGCCAATTCCAGCATCCTGATCTGTTGGGATATCGGTGTAGGCTTGGGAATCATGGTCGGAGGTATTGTTTCAGAGCATATTGGTTACCACCAAGCTTTCTGGACTTCCTGGGGGGTGAACCTTGCAGGGGTGCTGTTTTTCTATCTTTATGTGCGACAGAGTTTCCTGAAAAATAAATTAAGGTAAAAGTGCACTACATCAAAATCACGGCGGCGAGCTGCCAGAGGGTGGGAGTGAAGTCGAAGTAATAGACAGCGGCCCCCCATTTGTCTTTTATTTTGAGCGTGTTCCCGTCAAGATAATAGAGTGGTGTGCCCCAACGGTCTTTCTGGCGGATGGTGTTGCCGTCGAAAAAGAGCAGGGGAGCGCCCCAGCGGTCTTTCAGTCTCACGGTTTGTCCGTCCATATAAACCAAAGCCTGCCCCCAGCGGTCCTTTTGGCGTAGCGTATTGGCGTTTTCGTCATACCATAATATGGGGTCACCCCATCGGTCTTTGATACGTATGGTGTTATCCTGAAAGAACAGGAGTTTCGCACCCCATCTGTCCTTTTGATAGACGGTTTGTGCCAATCCTGCGGTGACGAAGCCAAGAAATAACAGGGTGAGAATGATTGTTTTTCGCATAGCGGTGCAGTTGGGTGGACAAATCATTGAGAGTACAAAAATACATTTTTTTCGCTTTTGGTTGTTGTTTTGACAAGAAATTTGTGTATTTTTGCCGTGTAAAAGTGAATTGTCAAACAAAATGTAGAAAAATTATTAGAAGATAAAACACATATTATTGCGTTTTCGCTTTTCTTTGGATTCTGAAATCTCGACAATTTTAGTTCACTACAAAAAGAAACGAAAATGCTTACGAGTAATCGTGGGCATTCGTTATTTTGTAGTGTAGGTTAGTCGAGAGCCTCAGAATCAAATAATGAAGCTCACGATTTTTTTGTCGCTTGCCTTACAGACAAGGAGTGTTCACCTCCTTTAGTTGTGGCTTTCCCTTAGAGAAAAATTTCCAAAATTTCAGTGGTTGATTTTTAATTCTAGACGGGATTTAAAAATATGCATCCTGCCTTTTCTGCATATTTTTACACAAATTTGTCCACTTTCTGAATGAAATGTGTAAATTATTATAGTATTGATTTTCAGCAAATTGACCATGTTGCGGTCGAAAATTTCGACCGCAAAGCAACATGAAGCAAAAAATTATTACCTTTGCAAAATTAATAACCATTGATAATGAAACAGATAATTTCTTTGTTGTTTCTTTTGTTACCAATACTGATATTTGCCCAGTCACCGGGAGGCAATTTGTCATTTGTGGAAAGCGAAAGCAGTATGCAATCCGAAGACAGTGTCAGTTTTACTATAGAATATGTCGATTCAATGGCGACTTCGGAAGAGGATAGGGATGATATTATTGATGATTCTGATTTTTTTGAGGATGATTTTATGCTTGGACGTTTTGCAGATGAAATGCCAGAATTTCCTGGTGGAATGGATTCTTTATACGCCTATCTTGCCAGAACACTCGAATTTCCGCAAGATGCTAAAGACAAAGGTGTTTCAGGAGCGGTGCTGGCAGAATTTGTGGTGGAAAAAGACGGAAGTATCAACCGTAACATCAGGATTTTGAAATCACTATATCCTAGTTGCGACAGGGAGGTGGCAAGGGTAATTGTACAAATGCCTGCATGGGAGCCTGGCAAATTAGAGGGAAAACCAGTTCGTTGCGTTTTTAACCTTCCAATAAGGTTTGTCCCTAAAGAGGAGAATGAAACGGAGGAATAGTTATTGCGTAACATCTATTTTTGTATTTTTGCCGTTTCATTTTTAATAGCAAAAAACAGCCGTTATGATTCCGCAATTCGAACAATACCCGTCCCCGTGTTACATTATGTATGAAGAGGCTTTGGAGGCCAATCTGCAGCTCCTCGACCTGGTGCAGCAGGAAGCTGGAGTCTCTATTATCTGTGCCCTGAAGGGTTTCGCTTTCTGGCGCTCTTTTCCTTTAGTGAAACAGTACTTGGCGGGGGCTACCGCCAGCTCGCTGAACGAGGCGCGGCTGATTGCGGAGGAGATGGGCTGCGAGGCACATACCTTCGCCCCAGTGTATCAGGAGGATGAGTTCGAAACTCTTCTGATGTACAGCAGTCATTTGACCTTCAATTCTTTGAGCCAGTGGGCAAGGTTCAAAGACAAGGCGGAAAATTTTCCCAAAAAGGTGAGCTTCGGACTACGTGTCAATCCGGAATATTCAGAAATCGAGACCGATTTATACAATCCTGCCTTACCAGGCTCGCGGCTGGGAGTGCTGGCAGAGGATATGCCCGAACATCTGCCAGAAGGCATAGAAGGCTTGCATTTTCACGTGCTCTGCGAGAACGACAGCTATGCGCTGGAGCATTGTCTGGAGCATTTCGAAAAGCGTTTCAGCCGTTACATCAAGGAGTGCAAGTGGGTGAATTTCGGTGGCGGGCACCATATTACCCGCGAGGATTACAATATTCCGCATCTGATTCAGCTGCTGAAGGATTTCAAGAGCCGCTATCCGAATCTGGAAGAGGTGATTCTGGAACCCGGAGAGGCTGTGGGTTGGCAGACGGGTGTGTTGACCTCTACGGTGGAAGATATTGTGGAGAACAAAGGCATCAAAATCGCCATGCTTAACATCTCCTTTTCCTGCCATCTGCCCGACTGTCTGGAGATGCCGTACAAACCGCTGGTGCTGGGTGCAAAAGACCCCGACGAGAACAGCAAGTATGTCTATCGCTTGGGAGGATGCTCCTGTCTGGCCGGTGACTTTATCGGGATGGGTGATTTCGCTTTTCCTGAACCGTTGGAAGTCGGTGACCGCATCGTGTTCGACGATATGATTCACTATACCATGGTGAAAACCACGTTTTTCAATGGGGTGAGACATCCTTCCATTGGCATGATTCAGAAAGACGGTGAGTTCGTTTTGCTGGCTCAGCCAGGAACTTACGAAGATTATAAGGCAAAATTAGGCTAATGTCATAATTTTTTTGTATTTTTGTCGTTTAATTGATTATAGTGAACAGGGGTCAGGAAATAGTGATCAGGTAATAGGGAACAGGTGTCAGAAGTAAAGCAGCATAAAGTATAGTTCCGAAATCCTGATACCTAAAACCTAAAACCTAAAACCTAAAAAAAACATGGGCAAATTTAGAGACTTCTTCACACCGCAGCGTATGGGCTTCCATTTTGTGTTGGCCATTATCATAACTATTGTGCTGGCTATTGTTTGTATGATTTTGCTGAAATCTTATACCCGACACGGCCGCGAAGTGGATATGCCTAATTTCGTGGGACAAAACAGCACAGCACTGATAGACACTTTGCTGCCTTCAGATTATATCATTGTCATTACCGATGAGGTGTATGACAAGTCCATGGAACCAGGCACGATTATCAAACAAAACCCTGAAGCGGGTGAGAAAGTGAAGAAAGGCCGCAAGGTTTATCTGACTGTGGCAACTTCAGAACCCCCAACAGTCATTATGCCTGAATTGCGTGATGTTTCTCAGCGTCAAGCTGAAATCATGCTTGGAGCCCTGGGACTTGAACTGGAAGGAGTTATCCTGAAGCCCAGTCCGTACGAAAATGCAGTACTCGAACAACTTCATAATGGAAGAACAATTGCCGCTGGAACTAAGATAAAAATGGGTGACAAGATCACATTGGTGGTGGGACGTGACATTAGTGAACTGCCGGTGGGTGCAGACTCCACTCAAACTGAAAACTAAAAACTAAGAATTAAGAACTAAAAACTAAAAACAATTCAACAATTAAACAATTCAACAGTTCAACATTCTTAACTCTTAACTCTTAATTTTAAGAACATGAATTCCCGATATAAAAAACACATAGTCTTTTTACTGGCTTTCCTCTGTCTGAATGTCATGCAAGCACAGGAGGTGCTGACAGGTCTGTCGCATAATCCAACCTTGATGAATCAGAAACAAAAAACGACTAAAAACAGAACGGTCGTCAATTTGCCCTTTTTCGACGATTTTTCTAACTACACAGGCTATCCGAAATCCGATTTATGGGCCGATAGACAGGTATTTGTGAATAATTCGTTTCCCATGTACCCTCCAACTTTGGGTGTGGCTACTTTGGATGCTTTGGACGCCAACGGATTGATATACGCACATGGTGAAACACAGCCTTTTGGGGCAGATACATTGACTTCTAACCCTATCAGACTGGATTACAATAACGTATACCATAGACCGATGCAAATTTCCGACTCGATTTATTTCAGTTTTTATTACCAACCGGGCGGTGCATCAAGGTCGTATCCACCAGTGGAATGGGAGCGTATAGGCGATAAGCCGGAAACAGATGATTCATTGGTGGTGGAATTCGGCTATCCTACTGGTGATAGTATGTTTATCGGTTATGCTTATAGTGATTATGAATTGCCGTATAATTATCATGGGCATGCGGGTGATAGTACCATGTATACTCCTGGGGATTCTTTACTGAACCCGTTCCTGTTGCCAGATACAGTGTATTTTGTTTTTGATTTTTATGCCAATGTGGGTGCGTCCATCGAACTGCCTTCAGATTCGTTGTATGCTCCTGTATTCCGATGGAATCATATCTGGTCCACCGCAGGTTGCACTGTTGACCAATGGTTGAATGATGATGAGTATCATCTTCAGTATTTCAAAAAAGTGTTGATACCGATTACAGATCCGCAATACCTCAGAAGCGATTTCCATTTCCGCTTTAGAAACTATGCAAGTCTTGAGCCTAATGGTTATCCCGCATGGGAGTCGAATGTTGACCAATGGCATATCGATTATGTTTCCTTGGAACAGGGCGGTTCTTATATGGATTTATATCCACATGACGTGGCTTTTGTCATGCCAACAACTTCGGCGTTAGAGGAATATCAATCAATGCCGTGGAACCAGTATCGTTCTTCCGACATGAAAGAGAGTTTCCACAATGACATGTCTAATCTGTCCCACAGTGTTATCAATGTGTCATACAGCTATAAGGTTACTTCTGAACAAGGAGCCATGATTGCAGAGCAGCAAACATCTTCCGAAAACGCTCAACCGTATTATAATTCAGGACTGTATGCGAATCCTTATCATACCGATGCGGCTATTAATTTCAGTTATCCGTATGACGGGGCTGACAGCGCTGTTTTCAAAATTACTCATCTGTTCAATGTGACGGGTGGTGCTGGCGATGATTGTATAGCCAATGATACCTGTGTATTCCTGCAGAAATTCTATAATTATTACGCATACGATGATGGTACTGCGGAGGGTGGTTATTCGCTGGTTTCAACCTTGACCTATCCTGAAAATTATTTAGCAATCAGATTCACACTGGCAGAGGATGATACTCTGCGTGGTGTGCGGATGTGGTTTAATTCGGTATTGGATGATGCCAATATAGAACCTTTTACATTGATGATTTGGGATGATGATGGCGGTATGCCAGGCGATGTTTTGCTCTCTATGTCAAATCAATACCCTGACCATGCCGATGATCCTTCAGAATTTGTGTATTATGAACTCGAAGAGCCATTGTTGATATCAGGTACGTTTTATGTGGGCACATATCAAACACAAAATGTGCCGCTAAATATTGGTTTCGACCAGAATAATGATGCCCGTGCCCATTGGGTATACAACACTTCTGGAGTGTGGCATGAACCGTTCCTGTATGGTGCTCCTATGATCAGACCTGTGCTGGGCAAGCATTTCGATTGCACTCCTGTTCGTGATATCGACCAGTTACAGTTTAGTGTGTATCCTAATCCTGCCGACCAGCAGATTACCGTGGTGCTGGATAATAAAACTGGTCAAAATGCGTTGGCCGTCATGTATGATATGACCGGTCGCAAGGTGGCTGAGTTTAGCTTGAATGATAATTATAATACTCTTAATATCAGTGATTTGAATAGCGGAATGTATTTGTTGCAGATAAAGACGGAGAGTCAGACCGCTATCAAGAAAATCATTAAAAGATAAAGCTTATGAAACTGAATCTTGAAAGACCTTTAGTGTTTTTTGACTTGGAAACCACAGGCCTGAATGTGGGAAAAGATAAAATTGTGGAAATCTCCTTGCTGAAAGTAATGCCCGATGGAGAGGAAATTACTCATACTATGCTGATTAATCCGGGTTGTCATATTCCTATCGAGTGTTCCGAAGTGCATGGTATTTACGATAAGGATGTGGCTGACAAGCCTAAATTTGAAGAGCTGGCGGATGATATTTTGGGTTTTATCGGAGATGCGGATTTGGCAGGTTTCAATTCCAACAAGTTCGATATTCCCTTGCTGGTAGAGGAATTTCTGCGTTGCGGCAGACGTTTGGATTTCCGCAACCGCCGTTGTATCGATGTGCAGAACATTTTCCATAAGATGGAACCCCGTAACCTGGTGGCCGCCTATAAACTGTATTGTGACAAAGATCTGAATGATGCCCACCAGGCGGAGGCTGATACCAAAGCTACTTACGAAGTGCTGAAAGCACAATTGGACAAGTACCAGAATCAGGAGTATGAAGATCGCAGAACTGGTGTGAAATCTATTCCGATTCAGAATGATGTAAAGGCATTGAGTTCGTTTTCGTCAGAAACCCGTATGGTGGACTTTGCCGGCCATATTGTTTTCAACGAACGCGATGAGGAGGTCTTCAACTTTGGCAAGCACAAAGGCGAAACCGTAGAGAATGTGTTCCGCAAAGAACCTTCTTATTATGCTTGGATGATGAATGCCGATTTCCCTTTATATACCAAGGAAATCATTACGAAGATCAAAGAAAGAATGTTTTAAGAATACCTGTTGAATTGTTGATTTGTTTATGTGTTTATCTGTTAATAAAACAAATCAACAAATCAACAGAATAGTGAATCAACAAATCAACAATTAATACAATATGAAAAAGTTTGCCGTTGTTTTATGCGGCTGCGGTCCTATGGATGGTTCTGAAATTCATGAATCCGTCATGACGCTGCTCGCCATTGACAGAAATGAATGTCAATATACAATTTTCGCACCTGATGCGGATCAATATCATGTGGTGAATCACTACACCAAAGAGGTGATGTCAGAAAAGCGCAACATGCTGGTGGAGGCGGCTCGTATTGCCCGTGGTGACATTCATCCGCTGACGGAATTGAAAGCCGCAGATTTCGACGCTGTGGTATTCCCCGGAGGCTATGGTGCCGCCAAGAATCTGTTTAATTATGCTATAAAAGGCACCAAGGCTGTAGTGGATGCTGAGGTGGAAAGAGTAATCAAAGATTTCCATGCCCAGCACAAACCGATAGGTGCGCTGTGCATATCTCCGGTTTTAATGGCTAAAGTGCTTGGAAATATCACCATTACGGTGGGTACCGACGAGAAGACCATTCATGATGTGGAAACCTTTGGTGCACAGCATATTAATACCCAACAAACAGAAGTGATTGCCGACAAGGAAAACATGGTTTTCACGACACCATGTTACATGCTGCCGGCTACCATCGCCGACATTGCCGATTGTGCTGAAAATCTGATAGAAACCATTCTCGAAAATATCTAATGCGCGTTATCCTCGTAGGTTTCCCGGGTAGTGGAAAGTCGTCTGTGGGCAAGAAATTAGCGGCCAAAATGGGCTGCGATTTTGTGGACTTGGACGATGCCTTCGAGGAGGCTTACCATGTTTCTATTCCCGATTTCTTTGCGAAATACAGTGAACCAGCCTTCCGTTCCTGCGAGCGGAAGGTTTTGTTAGATAAGCTGCAACTTGAAAATGTTGTGATTTCTTCAGGTGGCGGAACCCCTTGTTTTTCAGACAATATGCAAAGGATGAAGGACAATGGAATTGTGGTGTATATCAAAATGGCTCCCGCCTCTTTGTTCGACCGTCTAAGTCACGCCAAACGTCCCCGCCCTTTGGTTCAGAACAAAACCCCAGAAGAGCTCCGTACCTTCATCGACACCAACCTGCCCCTCCGCGAAACCTTCTACAATCAAGCCCACCTCACCGTCAAAGGGGAGAGTATTGATATTGAAGCTTTATGTGAAAAAATCAAAACATACATTGTCTCATTAGCAAATTGATGTTCTCCCCTCGAGCGTAGCGAGACTCCCCTGATGCGTAGCATCACTCCCCTTGAGCACGTAGTGCGAAACTCCCCCTTCATTTCATTTGCACATTTGCTAATTAACGAATTTGCTAATTTCATTAGCACATTAGCACATTAACTAATTAGCACATTGAAAAAATTTGTATCTTTGCCACAAATTTGAAAAATGAGCTACAAACGCATATTATTGAAATTAAGTGGCGAATCGTTCATGGGTGACGATGGCTATAGTATTGACTATCAGAAAATTCATCATTTCGCCACAGAAGTAAAATCCGCTGTGGACCGTAAAGTACAAGTGGGTATTGTCATCGGTGGCGGAAATATTTTCCGCGGAGTGAAGGGTGCTGGTCGTGGCTTCGACCGCCGTCAGGGCGATTATATGGGCATGTTGGCCACCGTCATCAACTCCATGGCCCTGCAAACAGTTTTGGAAGAGCTGGGAGTGAACGCCAAGGTGATGTCAGCCCTCAAAATCGAAGGTATTTGCGAGAAGATTTTCTTCAAAAACGCTATCGCCTATTTAGAGGCTGGCCAGGTGGTGATTTTCTCCGCTGGTACAGGAAATCCATTCTTCACTACCGATTCCGGCGCGGCTTTGCGTGCTGTTGAAATCGGTGCCGACTTGCTGCTGAAAGGAACCCGCGTGGACGGCGTATATACAGCTGATCCCGAAAAGGACCCCACCGCTACCAAATACGATACCATCACTTTCGATGAATGCTATGAGAAGAAACTGAATATCATGGATCTTACGGCATTCACCGTTTGCAAGGAAAATAATATGCCCATTTGCGTGTATAATGCTAATGTTCCTGGTAAACTCGGCCGAATCTTGGATGGCGAGAAGGAAGGTACTTTGGTTCATTAAAATATAAAACATTATGGCAGAGGAAAATATCACTACTCCCGTCAAAACCGAAGCGGAAATTGCCGCTGAGCAGGAGAACGAAAAAAAACTGTATAACAAAGCTCGTAATAGAGCCGCTTTCAGAATACATCTATTGATTTTTATTCTGGTGAATGCCCTGTTCTGGGTGATTTATTTTTTTGTTTTCAAAGGTACTGAGGCCAATGATGTTTTCTTCAAAGCTGTACTGTTTGTCACTATCGCATGGCTGATTATTCTCATTGGCCATAATGTTTTTGTCAGAGTGTTTAATTCTACTATCGTGGAGAAAGAATTAAAGAAGATAAAAAAACAGATAGAAGAAAACGAGAAAGAATTGCAGAGACTGAAAACTATCGCAGAACAGAAAAAAGCCGAATTGCTGAGAAAACAACAGGAAACAACCGAAAATCAGGGGTTAGGGAATAGTGATTAGGGGTTAGACGATATTGTCGAAAACTATAAATTATTAATTGTTAATTGTAAACTGTTAACTGTATAGATATGGAAGAAATTGCGAAATTATTGGCACAAGCCAAGGAAAATATGAGCTCAGCTGTAGCTTTCTTTGAAAAAGAACTGCAGAAAGTACGTGCTGGCAAATCCAGTCCCCAGATGCTGGAAGGACTGAAAGTGGATTATTATGGCAATCCCACCCCAATTGAACAAGTGGGTAATATCAGCACTCCCGATGCACGCCAGATTATCGTGCAGCCTTGGGAACGCAACATGCTGCAACCCATCGAAAAGGCTATTTTGGCCGCTAATTTGGGCTTTACTCCGCAGAATACGGGCGAGTTTATCCGTATTGTGGTGCCCACCCCGACAGAGGAACGCCGCAAAGAACTGGTGAAAAAGGCCAAACAGGATGCCGAACAGCTGAAAGTGAGCATTCGTAATATCCGTCGTTCTGCCAACGATGCCGCCAAAAAACTGAAAGACAATGGTATTCCTGAAGATGCTGTAAAGAAACTGGAAACCGATATCCAGAAGGTTACGGATGAATTTGTTGGCAAAGTCGATAAGATGGTGGAAGCCAAGGAAAAAGAAATCATGACAGTATAGTATAAAACCTTTAAACATTACAATTATGAATTTACCTGAAAATTTGAAGTATTCAAACGACCATGAATGGTTGAAAATGGACGGTGATGTAGCTTACGTTGGTATCACCGCTTTTGCCGCTAATGAATTGGGTGACATCGTTTTCCTGGATATCACTACTGTTGGTGAAACCCTCGAAGCTAACGAAGTATTCGGCACTGTGGAAGCTGTTAAGACGGTTTCTGACCTGATGCTGCCCGTTGGTGGTGAAGTATTGGAATTCAACGAATCACTGAACGACAACCCCGGTATCATCAATACCGATCCTTATAACGAAGGATGGATTGTAAAAATCAAAGTTACTAATCCTGCTGAAGCTGATGCTCTTATGGATGCAGCTGCTTATCAGGCATTTATCGGATAATCATAAGGTTTTTAATAATTATCTGGAAAGGCCACTCTGCTTGTTTGTCAGGTGGCCTTTTGTTTTCAAAAATCAGTTTACCATTGAGTAATACCCAATGGTAAACAAACTATAATTGCGGTGAAACCGCAGCCCTCGCAAAGGTAAACAAATAAATACAGAAGATTATGAAATACGTCATTATAGGCGGTGTCGCCGGAGGCGCCACAGCAGCAGCCAGATTGCGCCGGTTGGATGAGCATTGCGAAATTGTAATGTTTGAAAAGGGTGAACATATCTCCTACGCCAATTGCGGTCTGCCGTATTATATCGGGGATAAAATCACCGAAAAGAAAGCCCTGTTGCTGCAAACTCCTGTCAGTTTCGGCAACCGCTACGATGTGGATGTGAGAGTTCGCTCAGAGGTCATTGCCATTCATCCAGAGCAGAAAACGGTAAGCGTTCGCAATCTGCTGAACAACAAGGAATATGAAGAGAGTTACGACAAGCTGGTCCTCTCTCCGGGTGCGCTGCCTGTTGTGCCTCCTATACCGGGAATTGACTCCAAGCGTATTTTTACACTACGCAATGTGCTCGATACCGAGCGGATCAAGCAGTTTGTCACGGCAACCTATTCCAACTTGAAAGAAGTAGTGGTGGTGGGTGCCGGTTTTATCGGACTGGAAATGGTGGAGAATCTGCATCAAATTGGATACCGCGTGACGATTGTGGAGAAGGCTCCCCAAGTGATGACAGTGGTGGATGCTCCTATAGCGGCAATGGTTCATAAACAATTGAGGGACAAAAACATCAATGTGTTTCTTCAAACCGAAGTCACTGCCTTTGACACGAAGGAAGATTGCATCCAGCTTACTTTGTCAGATGGAAAACAACTGGACGCCGACTTTGTGATTCTTAGCATAGGCGTGCGTCCCAATACAAGTTTGGCTGCTGATGCGGGTCTGAAAATCGGTCAAGCTGGCGGAATCTGGGTGAATGAATATCTACAGACTTCTAATCCAGATATTTACGCACTTGGTGATGCTATTGAGTTTCCGCATCCTTTGAGTGGTTTGCCGTACTGCTGTTATCTGGCAGGTCCAGCTAATCGTCAGGCACGTATTTGTGCGGATAATCTTGCATTAGGCAATACTGAAAAATATGGAGGTTCCATCACCACGGCCATCGCCAAGGTTTTCGATTTGACGGTGGGCTCTACTGGCTTGTCGGAACATTATTTGCAAAAGAATCACATTCCATACCTGACTTCCATCACCCATCCTTTTTCTCATGCCACTTATTACCCGGGGGCCAAGCAAATGAGCATCAAGTTGAATTTTTCTCCTGAAAACGGACGTGTGCTGGGAGCCCAGATTGTGGGAGAAGAGGGCGTTGATAAACGCCTCGACTTGATAGCTTCAGTGGTGAGCAGAGGGGGTAATGTCAGTGACCTTGTCGATATTGAACATGCTTACGCCCCTCCGTATTCTTCGGCAAAAGACCCCGTGGCATACGCGGGTTATGTGGCGGAAAATATTCTGACAAAGCGTGTTGTGCCTATGCAATGGCATGAGTTGCAGGCAATTTTAACACAAAACGATTGGCAGAATGAGTACTTCCTCTTGGATGTGCGTTCAGCTATGGAGGTGAAAAACGGCATGATTGAAGGTGCGGTGAATTATCCTGTTGACGAGCTGCGTGAATTTGTGGATGACATCCCGCAAGACAAGAAAATCATCGTGTATTGCGCCGTAGGCATGAGAGGCTATATTGCCAGCCGTATCCTGACGCAATCCGGCTTCAACCAAGTTTATAACCTCTCCGGCGGCTATAAGACCTACCAACTGATGAAGAACTGAAAGTTGAAAACTGAAAACTGAAAATTAGGAATTCAACTTTTATGAACTTTGAATTCTATTTCAATTGGCACATTAGCACATTGATAATTAGCACATTAAAAACATGGCAACAATTACTACCGTCACCGATCTTTCTCTTCCCGAACTGGAAGTTTTCTCCATGCTCACTGAGGCGCAGATGCGTCGCAGCAAGGAGAGCTTGAATGGCATTTTCTTGGCTGAAAGCCCCAAGGTGATAGAGATTGCCTTGGAGGCAGGTTGTAAGCCGTTAGCCATTCTTTCAGAAAAGAAGGTTATAGAAAGACAAGGAAAAACGGTTTTGGAACATTGTCCTGATACACCTGTATATACAGCTGATAGCAAGTTGCTTACGGAAATTACGGGTTATCATTTGACCAAAGGCATGATGTGTGCCATGAAGCGGCCTGCCGACCAGTACATGGAAGAAGTGTGTGAGGATGCTCGACGAATTGTGGTGATGGAAGGCTTAACCAACGTGACCAATGAGGGGGCCATTTTCCGTTCGGCAGCGGCTTTGGGTATGGATGCGGTGTTGCTGACGCCTGAATGCTGCCATCCGCTCAACCGGCGCACAGTACGAGTAAGTATGGGTACTGTATTTCAGGTTCCATGGGCTTTTATTGGTAGCAACTCTGCCGAGTGGCCAGGTATTGGTATAGCGAAGTTGCATGCCATGGGGTTCAAGACGGCAGCTATGGCATTAAGCGAGAATGCTGTCAGTTTGGATGATCCCGCTTTGAAATCCGAAGAAAAACTGGCTATCATTATGGGAACAGAGGGGGATGGTCTGACAGAAGAGACCATTGCCGCTTGTGACTATGTGGTGCGTATTCCGATGCGCCACGGGGTGGACTCTCTCAACGTAGCCGCTGCCGCCGCGGTGGCGTTCTGGGAGCTGGGGAGTTTTAAAAAATCTGCATTTCGTGCAAAATCCACTCTAAAAAATCTGCATTTCGTGCAAAATCCACTCTAAAAAAATCTGCATTTCGTGCATTTTTTGTATATTTGCAGCGTCAAAACTTTTGATTTAAGAAGATGAAGCGCAAGATTTACAGTCAGTTACTTGAATGGAAACGACAAGAAAACGGGAAAGTTTCCCTATTGATTGAGGGTGCACGGCGTGTGGGAAAGAGCTATATCGTGGAGGAGTTTGCCAAAAAGGAATATCGTTCCTATATTTTGGTTGATTTTTCACACCTCAGCAACAACATGAAAGCTGTCTTCGACAACTATTTGAATGAGACGGAGACATTTTTGATGTTCTTGCAAAATGTGGCAGGGATAAAGTTATATCCTCGCGAGTCGCTCATTGTTTTTGATGAGGTGCAAAAATACCCAATGGCTCGGCAAGCCATTAAGCATTTGGTTGCTGACGGAAGGTATGACTACATAGAGACGGGCTCATTGGTAAGTATCCACGAAAACACGAAAGACATATTGTTGCCTTCAGAAGAGCGTTCTCTTTTGATGTATCCGATGGATTTTGAGGAATTCCTATGGGCGATGGGTGACGAGATGACTATGCCGTTTTTGCGGCATCGGCTGGCAGATAGGCAGATTGTGGGTCCCATGCACCACAAAATACTGACTCTTTTCCGTCAGTATCTGATTGTAGGTGGAATGCCTCAGGCGGTGTTGGAGTTTTTGGCAACGCAGAATTTCCAGCAAGTCGATAAAGTGAAACGGGACATACTTGCTCTTTATCGTCGGAGCATAGACAAGTATGCCAAAGGTTATAAGGAAAAGGTGAAGGCAGTGTTTGACCAGTTGCCAGGCGAATTGCAAAAGCATGAGAAAAGGTTCCGTTTGGCGGATTTGTCTGCGGATGCCCGCTTTCGTTCATACGAAAGTTCGTTTCTTTGGTTGCAGGATGCGATGATTACAAATATGTGTTACGGGGTTACAGAACCACAGGTGGGAATGAGGTTGAAACGTGACGAACTGACTTTCAAATGCTATATGTCGGATACCGGTTTGCTTATATCCCATGCTTTCGATGAAAAAGTCATCCAAGGGGAGGAACTGTACCAAAAACTTTTGCTCAACAAATTGGAAATCAATGCTGGTATGTTGGTGGAAAATATTGTGGCGCAGATGTTTGTAGCATCTGGACACAAACTGTATTTTTATAGCAAGAATACAAGGGAGGATGCGAATAACCGCATGGAGATTGATTTCTTGATTGAGAAACCCACTTTAACCAATGCCCATAATATTTGTCCGGTTGAGGTGAAATCGGGAAAGAATTATACGCTTTCCTCTTTAAGAAAATTCCGGAAAAAATTTGCGGAACAAACAGCTACGCCTTACGTCATACACTATCAGGACTACAAAGAGGAAGATGGTATAGTCTATCTGCCTATTTATATGGCCTCTTTGATTTGAAAAAACAGATACTTTATGCCATATATCGTAAACATACGGGATTTTTGATAGTCTTATAAAGAAATTGTATTTTTGTCAATTCAAATTGAAAAATCAACCTTACTATGAAAAAACTTCTTTTCATCATTTTAGTGGCTCTTATCACGCCCCTTGCCATGGCACAGCCAGGCGGAAATCATCATAATCACCAACAGCATCCAAATGCCCCTTATTCGCATCACCCTAATACTCCAAACCCACAGCATCCTGGACAAATGATTCATACCCTTTCCCTTACTGCTGAATATGGAGAGTTGTTTGTGGTGTATGTGGATGGTGACATCGTGAATAAAAAGTCGGCATCTTCTGTGTTGGTTCAGAATCTTACCCCTCAGCCTCATGACATTTATGTAGTGCTGAAACGCCCTGTAGATAAGATTGCCATGATTAGATATCAGCCTAACATGTTGGTTGAGAATATTTTTGTGTCGTATAATATGATGACAGGAAGATTGGAATTGAAGTCCATGCAGACGCAATTTGTGAATCCGCAAGTGCAACCTCCTCATATTTGCACCTTCGAAGAGGTGGAAAGAATGTACAATACGTTGAAAAAAGAGTCTTTTGATGATACTCGTTTAAGCCTGGCCAAAACAATGGTCTCCAACAACAGAATGGCTGCTCACCAAATCAAGCGTCTGGCGGAGAGTTTCTCTTTCGACAGTAATAAGTTGACCTTTTTAAAGTATGCTTATAATCATTGCATAGACCGACAGAATTACTACGAATGTGTTGATGTGCTGAGTTTTTCAAGCGACAAGGAAGATCTTCTGCGCTATATCAATAATTAAATTTTAAAATACTGATATAGAGCAAGATAAATAAAAATTGTATTAAAAACATTACTTTTTGTAATTTATACTTGCTTTTTGTAAAGTTTTGTTGTATTTTTGCATCGACAAAAACTTAAGTTTAATCTTTAAATTTTTTAGTCATGAAAAACACAAAATTTTTATTGCCAAGCAAGTTCAAAAAGGCAGGGTGGTGGATATTCGGCATTACCCTTGCATTGATTGTTGTTTATTTTGCTTTTGAGAGCAAATGCAATTACAGCATTAATGACATCCGTCAACTATTTGGAATGGAACGCCTAAACGGCCATGAAATTAGCTTCCTTTCTTCCTCCTTTGGTCCAAACGACGATCTTCTGCTGACATTTATAGGTGTTTTACTTATTGTAGCCGGCATTTTTATCGGGTTCTCCCGAAACAAGGAGGACGACGAATTTATTGAGCAACTCCGATATGAGTCGCTGATTCTGTCGCTGTACATCAACAGTGGGGTTGTGCTGCTTTGTTTGATTTTTGTATGGGGACTTCCTTTCTTGTGGGTGATGACGATTAACATATTCTCCATCCTGTATGTATTCATTTTTTGTTTTTACCTTCGTTTGTATCTTAATAATCGTTCGTTGCGTCATGAAAAACAGGATTAAAGTAGCACGTGCCGAGATGGATATCACTCAAGGCGAATTGGCGGAAAAAATTGGGGTAACTCGTCAAGCTGTGAACTCCATAGAATTAGGAAAATATGTCCCCAGTACACTGCTTGCGTTGAAAATGGCACAGTATTTTGGCAAGACGGTAGAAGAACTTTTTATGTTGGAAGAAGGGGATTAATCTTTAGGATCTGAAATTATCGGAATTATCTCTTTAAACTTTGAAGGGATAATTCCGTTTTATATTTATACTTTTGTTACTTTTGCATAATAAAACATATTCAAGTACTATGAAAAAACTTATCGTCATTGCAATAGCTATGCTGTTAACTCCCTTTCTGATGGCACAGTCAGGTGGAAACCATCATAATCCCCAACAGCACCCTCAGCATCCAAATGCCCCTTATTCGCATCATCCGAATACTCCTAATCCACAGAATCCCGGACAAACGATTCATACCGTTTCCATTACGGCCGAACTGGGAGAGTTGTTTGTGGTGTATGTGGATGGCGATATCGTGAATAAAAAAGCGGCTTCTTCTGTGCTGGTTCAGAATCTCACCCCGCAGCCTCATGACATTTATGTAGTGTTGAAACGTCCTGTAGATAAGATTGCCATGATTAGGTATCAGCCTAATATGTTGGTTGAGAATATTTTTGTGTCGTATAATATGATGACTGGCAGGTTGGAATTGAAGTCTATGCAGCCGCAGCAGGTGAATCCACAAGTGCAACCACCTCATATTTGTACTTTCGAAGAGGTGGAAAGGATGTACAATGCATTAAAAAAAGAGTCTTTTGACGATACTCGTTTAAGTCTGGCCAAAACGATGGTTTCCAACAACAGAATGGCCGCGCATCAGATCAAACGTCTTGCCGAAAGTTTCTCTTTCGACAGCAATAAGTTGACTTTTTTGAAGTATGCTTACACCTATTGCATTGATCAG
Source organism: uncultured Bacteroidota bacterium (assembly GCA_902802755.1). Lineage (GTDB taxonomy): Bacteria > Bacteroidota > Bacteroidia > Bacteroidales > WCHB1-69 > RUG11690. The sequence continues at coordinate 44,197 of CADCNH010000006.1, forward strand.
CAGAACTATTACGAATGTGCGGATGTGTTGACTTTTCCCAGCGACAAAGAGAATCTGATGAGGTTCATCAATAATTAAGTGTAAGCTGTTTTTGCTTTGCCCTTTTGTATATCAGTTGAATGATATTAGTGATTGGGGAAACTGGCTAAAAGTCGTTGACGTACCATGTCCTGATGTTCTGCATCGCCATAGTTGGCGAAAGGCTTGATAGAGATGCCTCCGCGGGGATTAAAGAGTCCGATGACCTCAATGTACTTGGGATCCATCAATTTGACAAGGTCTTTCAAGATGATGTTGACACAGTCCTCATGGAAGTCGCCGTGATTGCGAAAACTGAAAAGATACAGTTTCAGGCTCTTGCTCTCCACCATTTGAATCCGTGGAATGTAATTGATGATGATATGGCCGAAGTCGGGCTGTCCCGTTTTAGGACACAATGAGGTGAATTCGGGACAGTCTAATGTGACAAGGTATTCATTCTCAGGATGTTTATTCTCAAAGGTCTCCAAAACTTCTGGTGTATATTCGTATTGATATTTCGTTTGCTGGTTGCCCAAAAGCGTCACGCCTTGCAACTCTTTTTCATTTCTTGACATGATGAATAGATTTTTCTGCAAAATTAGCAAAATAATTGATATCTATATTCCCTGCACAGATTTTGTCAGTTTATATGCCTCAGCCAGAAATTCATCGCCGTTCATTTCTTTCAGGAACAGCAGTCCGTGAGTGGCTCGCAATTGAGGATTCGGGTTTTCGAAAAAGAAAGGTTTTCCTAATAGCAACTGTATGGTTCGCAGTTGCTCTACCCAAATATTTTGTGCCAGCGTACTGAACTTGCCGTCCAGTTTATAGCTTGGGAAGGAAGCATCCACTTGGCTGAGGTAGCAGTTGGCAAAAGCTTCGTTAAAAGCGCTGATGTCATTGAGTGAGACGGGTACAATATGCGATACTTCAGCGGGGTGATACTGATACCACACATTACGATAGCCCCATATTTTCAGTTGGGAGATGTTGTATTCCTGACTCCATAGCCTTATCGCTTCCGCAATGGTTTGTAAAACCTTGTAGTGAGTGTCAGGACCGTTGCCTTCAGGGTCGAAAGCCAGTGTGATGATGTTGGGTTTCAGTTTGCGCAACTCTTCCAAAATAGGAGTAACATCTCGTTGAATATCAGGTTTTTCTGTGAACATATCCCCTTTGTAAAAACCTAAATGCAGGTGATGTACATGGTCTTCCATCATGCCGAAATGTCCCCACACTAATTCTTCTTCAAATTCACGAATCATGCCCTTTAGTCTCTGAATATCCGCAGGCATTTTCTGGCCGTCGTAGCAGGATTGGGTAAAGTCAATCAACTCCACAATCTTGTCATCCAATTCTTGAACAGATTTTATTTTCCAGATAATCACTATGTTACGAACCATTCGATGAGCAAAACCCCGTAGGAATTCTTCATATTGATGCGAGGCAATCTTGATCAGTGAATGATATACATCCTTTACCCGTTTCAATTGGTATCCTTCGGTAAAAAAGTTTGGATAAAAAACCATCTGAATATCGCCCTGTCTCAACAATTTCAACGTGTTTGAAAGATGCTGTATCAAAAAGGGGTTGGTAACGGCATTGAATCCGGAAGTCATTATGGAAAAGTATAGTTGGTTGCTACTATCGTTTGCGATGTGGCTCAAATAGGGTAGCATTCCCAGCAGAATGTCGTCATGATGCGGAGCCGTATTATAAATCACTTTACCATGTACGGGTGCCATGCCCTTTTCAATTTTTTTCACGATGGAATTGATGCTGTCCTGCACAGATTGCATGCCAAGTTGCGGGATATGCCGACAATAGGTATCATTTGACAAATCTTGCGGATTCAACTTATCACTGAATTTGTCTATCCGTTTGCACAGGTCAATAATGGCGCGGTCGCTTTTCTCCTGAGTCCAAGGAGATTTCATATAATATTGATATACTGAATCTTTTAGCATAGAAGCCGCACCAGTAGTTAAATAAAAACGGGCATTTGGCATTCCCGATAAGATTGAGGCAGGATATTGGATGGAAGCAGGTTCTTCCAGTGCCTGTCGAACTACTTCCGCCTTGGCTTCTCCCGCGGCGCTGATAATGACCGTGGCGTCGTGGTTATAGCAGATAGTACTCAATCCAATAGTGATAACAGGGCGGAAGCGGGAGACCTCAATACCTCCCAGGTCGCTTGCGGCAACGGCTTGGGTCTCGAAATTAGTGCTGGTGAGCCGGGTGGTGGAAAAGAAGTCACTGCCACGCACATTAAAGGCAATGTGGCCGTCGGGACCGATACTGCCCAAATAAAAACCGATACCGCCTAAATCCCTGATTTTACGCTCATACTCGCTGCACCATTCGTCAATCATAATAATGGAATTTTGCTGCAGTTTCTCCGTGTTGTTTTTTGCCTCGCGATAACGCAATGACAAATCCACACAATGCCCGGGAAAAATCTCAGTGTAGCTTTTCTTACCCACCAGAGGAATCTCATTACAGTTGATGAACAATCCTTTAGAAGCATCCAGTCCGAAACCTTTCACATAATACTTTTGGACATAATTGTAAAAACTGTTATGTTGGTCGGGATTAATAGGATAAAATTCATCAGCCTGGACAAAATGCAGACCGGAAAGAACTGGTTTTTCAGATAAATTGAGTTGGTGCCTCACCCGCAGTTGCTGTCCTTCAGAGGTATTCCATTCTTCCAATATTTTCTTCACCCAGAAAATGAAATGCTCGGAGGCCTTTCCCGTTGGTAAACTGATGACTCCTTCAGGATGTTGTCCTACCCATTCCAAAAATCTTAATGCTGTTAAAAGTCCCAAGGAAGGACCGTTATTCACACAAAGATAGGGAATGTTGGTTTGAAAAAGACGTTCGTTCTCCTTCTCAAAAGATAATTCGACGGGGGTGAAATGTATCATATTGAATGTTAGTTTTTTATTTTAATTTCAATAGTATTGAAAAAAAGTATCGCAAAGATAATGTTTTTTTGTTTCAGGATATTTATTTATGTGTATTTTTGCCCTGTTTTTTTAATGAAAAATTGATAGCAAAGAAATGACAACGGAGAAAGAAAAAACATACGAGCTGCTGTATAAACAGCTTCAGGCATTGATTGAAGGTGAGCAGGACGAAATTGCCGTAATGGCGAATGTGGCTGCTTTGATTCACGAGACTTTCCATTTTTGGTGGACGGGCTTCTACCGTGTAATAGGACAAGAGTTGGTGTTGGGACCGTTTCAGGGACCGGTAGCTTGTATGCATATTGCGTACGGACGTGGGGTTTGTGGTACGGCATGGCAGGAGCAACGCAGCATTGTGGTACCTGATGTGGAGCAGTTCAAAGGACATATCGCCTGTAGTAGCGCCTCAAAAAGTGAGATTGTGGTTCCTCTATGGAAAAACAATGAAATTGTAGCAGTTTTGGACATCGACAGCGAGAAACTGGCCACCTTTGATGATATAGACCGGCTTTGGTTGGAGAAGGTGTGCACTTTGTTATAACGGTTATACGTTAAGACGTGGAGACGTTAAGACGAAAATGTTTAACTATTTTTCTCCACGCCTAAACCCCTTCACGTCTAAACGAAAAAAAATAACTGGCACATCAAAAATAATTGTATTTTTGCAATTCAATAATGATTAAGAGATGAGATTTCTCTTTTAAAATGATAAACGAGAACAAAAAAATCAGAAAAAATGAAAAAAACGCTTCTTTTCTTAGTGGGTTTATTTACCCTTGCCACATTTGTATCTTGCAATCGTCATATCCCTGCCAGCAAATTGCCACAGCAAGCACAGACTTTCCTAACCCAGTATTTTCCAGGCACGAATGTTCTTTCTGTAGAACGAGACGGCTTAAAATATGATGTTTATCTTATGGATGGAACCAGTATTGAGTTCCACCATTCCGGTGACTGGCATGATGTGGATTGTCAGATGATGCCTGTTCCGGAAGGTATTGTTCCGATGCCTATCCAGACCTATGTCACCACTAATTTTCCAGCTTGTTTTGTTGTGAAGATCAAACAAGAACGCCGGGAATATGAGGTGGAACTGAGCAATGACTTGGAACTGAAATTTGATAAAAGCGGGAACTTCATTTATGCTGACTAATTAGAAAAACCTTATTTAAAATCACAAATTAAATACCTTAAAATTTTTTATCATGAAAAAAATTTTTTTTGTAGCAAGTATAATTTTGCTTTCTGCTTTGAGTGCAGTGGCCCAGGATCGTATGATTACGTTTGATCAGCTTCCCCAGACTTCGCAGACTTTTATCACGACATATTTTTCAAAAGCAAATGTGTCTTATGTGAAAATTGATGAGGAATCATACGGCTTTGAGTATGAAGTGTATTTCAACAATGGAAACAAGGTGGAATTTGACAAAACTGGAGCACTGAAAAAAGTGGACTGCAATCATAGCAAAGTTCCTGACGGAATTGTTCCCGCACAGGTAATAACCTATATTAGCAACAATTATCCGGGAGCCTTTGTGACAGAATGGTGCAAGAAACGTACTAACTGGAATGCGGAACTAAGCAATGGTTTGGATTTGTATTTCAACAGCCAGTACATGCTTATCGGCATTGACGATTAAGCGTTTATAACCACATACAATTTACAAGAAAAGACGCGGTTGATAGCCGTGTCTTTTTTTTGGTACATTAATACATTGAATTAATTTGCATATTTGCTAATTAACCAATTTGCTAATTGAAAATTTTTGTATTTTTGCCGCTGATTTTTCGGTGAGCGGTTTTCGTTACGAAAATCGCGAGAGGGAAACAGGTGAGAATCCTGTACAGTACCCGCTGCTGTAAGTTTCAGCGAACCGGGAACACTCCGCAAGCCACTGTTGACATGGTCAATGGGAAGGCGAAGTTCCAGGTGAAACAAGTCAGAAAACCTGCCGAGGAACCACAAAAAGTGAACAGCTTCGGGAGGTAGGCTTACACATAAAGATTTATTATCAAAGAATCTCTTTGTATCCTTTCCCCAAGCATAGGCACGATTTTTTTATTGTATAACTTAAAAATACTATGCTTATGAAAAAAATCTTACTTTTTTTGCTTGTGTTAGCAAGTTTTACGCTATCTGCACAGAATGAGCAGATGAGGGAAATGATGCGCACGATGCAGCCCTCAAGAAATGTGACCGATGTGCCAGCCTCAAACATCCAGTTCTGGGTGGGCAGTGGCAGCAATGAGGTGGTGGCTGCCTTCTTCTTCTGCAACAATCCCGCTGTGGGAATTGCTTACGGCTATCGTTTTAATGGAACGGCTACAATTTTGGACATGTTTAATGCCATTCAAACCGCTGATCCGAATTTTACTTTTTCACAAAATAGTGGTTGGATTAATACTTGTGGCTATAATAATGGTACACTTGTTTGTTCTATTCCCAATGGTTATCTAATGTACAGTGTTAATGGTAATGGTGCAAGTGGTCTTTCTGATCCTCTCGCTAATGGAGATTATTTTGAATTGTGTGAATGGGGTGATTGCACGCTTCCTACCACTAACATCTATTATCCTGTGGATCCTAATGCCCCTACCGCTGTTGATGCTACTATCGATGCCGATGATATCCTGTATTGGGTAGGTGAAGGTAACAACGATGTTGTTTTTATAGTCAATTGGTGCGACACCGCTATTGCCATGGCTTGGGGTGTGCATTTCAATGGTGACAGCATTACTGTGGCAGATATTCTGGATACCCTTTGGGAATATGATGACCGTTTTGATTTTGATGCGACTGGTGGCTTTGTGAATGATGTCATGTATGAAGATGATGTGTATGACTTGTCCTTGCAAGGATCTTATTTCATGTATAATGTGAACGGTGGAAGTGCTATGGGTATAGAATCACAGTATGTACATGATGGCGATTATATCAAGTTCGGTGATGAAATGTGCGGCATTGCTGATGACTACTGGAATTATATTTGGACTACACCGATTGTTCCGGTTAGTGACCCTAACGGTGAAGAACATCCTGAAGATGCTACAATTGACGCCGCTGACATCCTGTATTGGGTAGGTTCTGGTAACAACGAAATCATTATGGCCATCAACTGGGCAGCTCCAGACACTTGTTTGGCATGGGGTGTGAGATTCGATGGTGCTTATATTACCAACGCTCAGGCTTTGGACTCTATGGCAGCTGCCGATCCTCGTTTCAGCTATTCTGGTATAGGAATGCTGGATGAATTGTTCTTTATTACTGATAGCAATGATACCCTTCGTCTGACGGCAGGCAGCTATTGGAGCAACAATGTTAATGGCAATCAGTCAGCAGGTATCAATGCCCAATTGCATGATGGTGACTTCAGCAAGTGGGGCGATATCGCTGTAGGTATTGGTTATGACTTCATGGATTGGGGTGGTGTGCTTTACCCGATGGGTATGGCTTGGGTAACTCCTGTTGTTCCTGTTCCCGCTCCTCAAAGTGATGAGCCTGTTGACGCTACTATTTCCGCTGACAATATCATTTATTGGGTAGGTAGTGGTGACAATGAGGTCGTTTTTGCTGTGAATTGGTGTACTCCCGAAGAGGAAGCTTTGGCTTGGGGTGTGCGTTTTTCAGGCAATAGCGCTATAGTTGCTGATATCATGCATACTATTGAATTGTATGACGCACGTATTCATTTTGAGGGTACTGGTTATATTACCAATATTACTTTTGCTGATGGAACCCATGACACATACACTCCTTCCAGTTACTGGATGTATAATGTCAATGGAGTAGGTGCCATGTTAGGTATCGATGAGCAGCCTGTACAGAACGGCGACATCATCAAGTTCGGTGACAGCGGTTGCGGTATCGATGACGGAAACTGGAATTATGCTTGGACTACCCCCATTCAGCCCGTTGAGTTGCCCGCTGCCTCAACAGAGGTATTCGATGGCATTGTGGGTTCAGAAGGTTGTCAGGCTATCAAGTTCGACAACCCCGCTATCTTGGGATGGGCCACCTCTTGTGTAGTAACACGTGGTTATCAGAATATTGAGCAGGCTGGTGCTTTGGCTGATTATGGTACTGATAATGATGGTGTGGGAGCTTCAAGTGAATCCACTGGCGAAGGCGTGGTGAGTTTGGGTGATGCTGGTTCTGCTGTGTTGACTTTCGGTATGCCGATCAGCAATGGTGAAGGTTATGACTTCGCTGTGTTTGAAAATTCTTTGAATCATACTTTCCTCGAATTGGCTTTCGTGGAAGTAAGTTCTGATGGTGAACATTACTATCGCTTCCCCTCTGTGTCCAATACCCAGACCGAGCAGCAAATCAGTAATGGTGGTGCGTTAGATGCCACTAAGATTAATAACTTGGCTGGCAAATATATCGTTGGCTGGGGTACTCCTTTCGATTTGGAAGAACTGGATGGCTACAGCAATCTGGACATCAACAATGTAACCCATGTGCGTATTGTGGATGTGGTGGGTAGCATTAATCCCTTGTATGGAACTACTGATAAAAATGGTCATCTGATTAACGATCCTTATCCGACACCCTGGAATACCAGTGGTTTCGACTTGAGTGGCGTGGCCGTGATGAACGGCTGGACTCCTACTGCAGTCAACAACTATCAGCAGGAAATCAGCTTCATGGCTTATCCTAATCCCTGTCAGAATGTGCTGAACGTAAACAATGTTACAGTGAATGAACCCGTTTCCTTGTTCAATGCTATGGGTCAGCAGATTTGGAATGGCATGACGCAGGATACTTATTTCCAGCTAGACATGCAGTCCTATCCCGCTGGCATGTACATGTTGCAAGTGGGCACCCAGATGACGAAAATCATCAAGAAATAACACATTGCTGTAGAGACGTGCCATGGCGCGTCTCTACCATTTATGTGGAGATTTGTGTAATTTAAGTTGTTGAAAGGGGCATGAAATTTGGTCATGCCCTTTTTATGTATGGTTCGTAACCATTTTGCTTCTGTAGAGATGCACGGCCGTGCATCTCTACAAATTATGAAATCAATGCTATGAATTTCGCCATTTTCTCACGATTGGCTTCCACCTCCTGAAAAAAACGCAGTTGATTACGTGTACGCACGAGATTGTGTTCAGGATACTTGATTTTGTAATAGGTATCGCCATTAAGATAGTCAGTCAGGAAACGCACGGCCTGCATCATGGGGAACAAGCATACTGCGAAAGGCAAATGCTCGCGCTCTATGGGTGTGAGGAAGGAGGCCGTTGATTCCAAATAGCCTTGAGTAAAGGCCTCGAAAATATCCCAACGGAACTTGATGGAATCCAGTTCGGGTGAGTCTTCGGGCTGACTGTTGGCAGCGGTGCGCAGAAAGTCGCCATAGTCGGAGAAAATATAGGCTGGCATCACGGTGTCAAGGTCAATGATACAGAGTACGTTACCATTGCGGTCGAAGAGCATGTTATTGACCTTTGTGTCGCAGTGGCAGACTCTTTTGGGTAACAATCCTTGACGGTATAATCTTTCAGCCAGACACATTTCATCGGCATGAGCCTCAATGAGTTCCAATTCTTTGCTCACTTCTTTCACGCGTCCAGCCATATTATTGGCAACAGCTTGGTGCAATTGTTGGAGGCGCAACTCCATGTTGTGAAAGTCGGGAATGGTTTCGCCCAATGGCTCGTTGAGATCGATAAGTTGCTGTTGGAAATGGCCAAAGGCCAGTCCGCAGTCATAGCTGCTCTGGGGAGTTATTTCTTCAAGCGTAAGAGTATCAGCAATATAAATACTCATGCGCCAGTAACTGCAATCATGTCTATTTTTTTCTGATTTTTCTGAGAAAGGATTTGCTAATGCTTCTTCACTATCGGGAGGGCAAATATAATAGGTTTTGCCAGTGTTGGTTGGAATAAAGCGCAATACCCGACGGTCCACATCTGAAATACCTTCAGCTTGCAGTTTGCGGCGTAGATGATTAGTCACAACTTCGATATTGTGTTGCAACATTTCCACATTGGTAAAAATTTGATGATTAATACGTTGCAGCACATAGTCGGGCTTGTTAGTGGGCTTTGAGTCTGTCGAAGCGTCCTCCACAAGAGTTTTGACCAAAAAGGTGTCATTGATGAGCCCCTTGCCCAAAGGCTCCACCGCCGTCACACTTCCTTCGATACGGAACTGCCGCACAATCTCTATCAGCTCTTCAGTAGTCATTGTTAAAGTTTAAGAATTCAGAATTCAAAGTTCAAATTTAAATTCCCCTTCTATTAGAATCGACGAAGGAGCGAGAGCAGAGGCAAAGCTTGCTTTGGCTATGCCGAGCGAGGAGGAGAAGGAGGCGTAGCCTCCAACGGGTGGCTGAAGGCCGGGGTAGTGATATTAAAATTCAAAATTCAAAACTAACCCCTATCCACTAATTCCTATTCCCTAAAATCATTTGCTAATTAACGAATTAACTATTTTGCTAATTCAATTAGCACATTAAAACTCCCCTCGAGTGCAGCGAGATTCCCCTTAAGCACGTAGTGCGAAACTCCCCTATTTTTTGGCGAACGCATAGCTAAACCCCTTCACCTTGTTCCATGCTCCACGGGTGAAGTCGGGGATGGCAACGGGGGCAGAGCCGTTCTCTAAAGAGATGCGTGTCAGCGGGCCGAGACAGCACCACTCCGCCATATCGTAAACGTCCATATCGAGCGGTAGTCCGTTTTGCAGGCAATAGATTAAGCGATAGTCCATGATGAAATCCATGCCGCCGTGTCCACCTATGCGGCGTGCCGTTTCTTCCAATTCTTGCACAAACGAAGGCAGGTATTTCTGCAACATGGCCTGACAAAGCTCGGCAGGCAAGGCCGAATGGGCATTCAGGTTCTGGTAGTCGGCAGTCTCACTTTCGTCAAGTTGACCTGAACGGAACAGCAGCTGATTAACGGGATATTTGCTGGCATAACCATCGGAGCCTACCACTTGGTACATGCGGCTGTAAGGGCGCGGGGTCAGCACATCATGCTGGATGAGCATGGTTTTGCCATTAACTGTGCGTATAAGCGTAGAGGTTTGGTCACCATTCTTAAAATCAGCGCAATCTTTACCAGTCTGTTTTTTCACCACTTTGGGACCATTACAAGACTTTGTGTCCATGGCTACCAAGTATTCCATGCGGTCGCCACGGTGGATGTTCAGTACTTGGCAGTCGGGACCTATACCATGGGTGGGGTAGATGTCGCCGCGGTTCTTCATATTGAAGTCCAGACGCCAGTTGTTCCAGTATTCTGGCCAGAAATCGTCGAGATTGTGCAGGTAGGAGCCTTCCACGTGCAACACCTCGCCAAAGAGTCCCTGTTGGGCCATGTTCAGTGTGGCTATCTCGAAGAAGTCATAAACACAGTTTTCCAGCATCATGCAGTGTTTGCGCGTTCGTTCGCTGGTGTTGATGAGTTGCCAAATTTCTTCCAGAGAAATAGCAGCAGGCACTTCTATGGCTACATGTTTGCCGTGTTCCATGGCATAGATAGCAAGGGGAGCATGGTGTATCCAGTCGGTGGCGATATAGATGAGGTCGATATCGTCGTGCTCGCACATCTCCTTATAAGCCTCGGTACTGCCGCTATAGCCCGTGGCACGTGGACGACCAAGTTTTTCCAGTATTTCTTGGCATTTTTCCACTCGGTCGGCTTCTACATCGCAGAGGCCTTTTATGTCGGTACCTTCAATCTGTGCGAAGCGCTCCACGGCATCGGGACCGCGCATACCCAGACCGATGAAACCCACACGTACCGTATCCATTGGCGGGGCTGTCAGTTGCAGCACGTCGGTCTGCCCGGCAGGTCGCTCCGGCACCTCCGTTTCAATCATTTTCGTCTGCTGTTCTTTGTTATCACATGCTATCAGCAGCAAGGCTACTGCCAAAAAGTAAAAGATTCTTTTCATATTGTTTGACTTTTAAAGGTAAAAATCAGGAGACAAAGATACGTAAAAAAACAATTTGCACATTAACTAATATGCTAATTAATTAGCACATTAGCACATTAACTCATTGGCACATTAAAAAAATTTGTATCTTTGCACCCTTAACCCTAAAAATAATATTGTCATGAAACTCTTGCTGATTAGTAATTCCACGAATTATAAGGAACAGTATTTGGGCTGGTGCATGCCCTTGATTGCTGAATTTTTGAAAAACGAGAAGAAAAACATCCTTTTCTTCCCATACGCAGGCATCAATATCGGTGGTAAAGCATATCCCGAAAGCTATGACGCTTATACTGAACGTGTTCAAAAGGTTTTCAAAGATTTTGGTTTCAAGGTGACTTCCATCCATAAAGCCAAATGTCCCGTGGAAGCTGTCAACAAGGCTGATGTCATCATGGTAGGTGGCGGCAATACCTTCCATTTGGTTTCAGAGATTCATAAATATAAATTGATAGAGCCCGTGAGACGCAAAGTGCTGGAAGGAACGCCTTTCTTAGGTTGGAGTGCGGGTTCCAATGTGGCTTGCCCGACCCTTCGCACGACCAACGATATGCCCGTGGTGATGCCCGAAAGTTTCCAGTGCTTCGATTTTGTTCCTTTCCAAATAAATCCTCACTACGTTGATCCATATCCCGAAAAAATCAACGATGCGATCCGTCACGGTGGTGAAACCCGTCAGGTGAGAATTGAGGAATTTCTGGCTGTGAATCAGGAAATTACAGTTGCTGGTTTGCGTGAAGCCACAGCAATGTGGGTGGAAAACGACCGCATCACGCTGAAAGGCGAACGCCCGATGCGTGTGCTGAAATTCGGCAAGAAACCTCGCGAAATCAAACCCGGCAGCACTTTTGACTTTGCCTTGAATCTAAAATAAGTGATCAGGTTTCAGGGGTTAGGGGTCAGAATATTAAATTATCTGTAACCTGACACCTTTAAAAAAAAAACCAAGATAACAATAATAAAACATAAAGCTATGGTCGATCTTTCAGTAAAATATATGGGCTTCAAATTACGCAGCCCGCTGATTTTGGGCAGTTGCGCACTGACCAAAGATGTTGAAAAACTCAAACAGGCTGAGGAAGCCGGCTTCGGTGCTGTGGTGCTGAAATCCATCTTCGAAGAGGAAATTCGTCACGAGGTGAATGCTGTGGTGGATGATGATAGTGCGTTGATGTATCGTCAGGCATACGACTATATGGTGCAATATCAGGAGATGGCATCCTCTTCCAAATATCTTGATTTGATTAAAAATGCCACCGAAAAGCTGTCTATTCCGGTGATTGCTAGCGTGAACTGCGCTACTCCTTCGGGCTGGACCAAGTACGCCAAGATGATTCAGGATGCTGGAGCCAAAGCGTTGGAAATCAATTATTTTATACTCCCAGCAAGTTTTGAGCACGATGTGGATTTTTATTATAAATCATACATTGAATTGGTGGAGAATCTGAAAAAAACGATTACCATCCCCTTTGCACTTAAGGTTTCTACCTATTTTACCGACATGGCACGTTTCTTGCAGAAATTGTCCTATACGGGTATCAGCTCGCTGGTGATTTTCAACCGTTTCCACGCACCGGATATCAATATCGACAAGATGGAATTTGCTTCCACCAATAGCTTGGGTAATGAGTATGAGTTGAGTAACACTTTGCGTTGGACGGGTTTGCTGAGTGGACATCTGCGTTGCGATTTATCGGCTACAACAGGCGTACACGACAGTAAAGGCTTGATCAAATTGCTGTTAGCAGGTGCCAACAGTGTGCAGGCCGCTTCTGTTTTCTATCAGAAAGGCATTAGTTATGGTTCGACCATGCTGATGGAAATGAAAGACTGGATGGAGAAACATGGCTACAATTCCGTGGATGAGTTCCGTGGACTGATGAGTTACAAGAAGGTGGAGAATCCTGACTCTTATTTCAGAATCCAGTTCATGAAACACATGGCAGGTATCGAATAAAACATGAAGAAAAAAGTTATTTTTGGCGTGATTATCGCCGTTTTGCTCTTGCTGGCAGGAGGTATTTTGTTGTGGCATTTCCGCAGTGCAAATTCTTCGGATAATAGTCGTAAACATGAGGTAAAACCTGCTGAGGTGCGTAAGGTGGAACGTCAAATCGACATTCATATCAAAAGGTATGAAAAAGATTTGTTTTCGTTAGATACTGCCCGTTTGTCGGAGGAACTGAAGCGTATTTCTTTGGAATATCCTGAAATATTGATAGATAAAAATGCATGGAAGGATCCCCAGATGTTGTATCAGCTGAAAGCATATATCACAGATCCAATTATTCTGGAAATCTATCATGATGTGATGAGGATTTATCCCGACTTGAAATACGTTGAGTCAGAGTTGAATACGGCGATGAGCTATTATCTGAATTATTTTCCTGATGATTCATTGCCAGTGTTTTACTCTTTGGTGCCCGGATTAAACACAGAAATGCCAACGGTCTATGGCTATGGCGATGATATTTTCATCCATTTGGACATGTATCTGGGCAAGAATTACAAGTATTATTCTCAAATAGGTATGCCTAATTTTGTGAGCCAGCGATGTGAAAAAAAATATTTGGCACTTGATTGTGTGAATAAGGCGCTGGTATACAAATATTTGCCACAGAAATCCCCAGTTTCTTTACTGGATAATATTATTTATGAAGGAAAGAAAATGTATTTTACGGAGATGATGTTTCCAGACAAAGAGGAAATGGATGTGATGGAATATACACCGGAAAAATACGCTTGGGCCATGGAAAATCAGGGGAAGGTATGGTCTTATATCATTGAAAAGGATTTGTTGTTTTCTAAACAAAACGATGTAATCCGACAATTTGTGGATGACACACCCTTTACAAAGCCCTTTACTAACAACTCGCCAGGCAGAATGGGGGTGTTTATCGGATGGAAAATTATACAAAATTTCATGGAAAACAATCCGGAGGTGAGCCTTCTGGAGCTGATGCAAAATACGGATTCGCAAGCAATTCTAAATAAGTCTGGATACAAACCACGCAATAGATAATTTAATTAATTCTATAATTTAGAAATAAAAATTATCAACAATTTAAAAAATGATATGAATTTATTGTATTTTTGCATTGAATTTTAAAACTAATAGATATGTCTGGAATAAACAAAGTTATTTTAGTGGGACGTTTGGGCAAGGATCCCGAAGTCCGCACGTTCGAAGGTGGTGTCAAGAAGGCCAACTTCACCTTGGCCACATCCGAGTACCGTAAGGACAAGGATGGCAACAGGGTGGAGCTGACAGAATGGCACAACGTTGTATGTTGGCGTAATCTGGCGGAAAATGCCGAGAAGTATTTGGTCAAAGGCAAAATGATTTATGTGGAGGGCAAGCTTCGTACCCGTAGTTGGGACGATAACGGCTCGAAGCGTTACATTACCGAAATTGAGGCTTCTACTTTTACCATGCTGAGCAGCAAGTCGGATGAGACAGAGCAGAAGGTGCCCAATATGGCGGCATCAGCCCCCGCACCGGTTCCACCACAGCCCCCAGTGGAAGAAAATTTTCCACCTGAAACCGACGATCTGCCGTTCTAACAACAGGATGCAAGGCTACAAAAAGGATTGAGGATTAGGAGTTGTAAATCCCCCTTCTTTTAGGGTTGACGAATGAGTGAGTGCAGAGGCAAAGTTTACTTGGACTCTTCCGAGCGAGGAGGAAACGAAGTCGTAAGACTTCAACGGATGGCCGTAGGCCGGGGTAGTAGCATAAACACGTATGCGAAACCCACAATTTTAATTCTTAATCCTCAATCTTCAACTTTCAGTTTTCAACTGTCAGTTTGATTGTAGCCCCGCTGGGAATCGAACCCAAATCTCAGGTTTAGGAAACCTCCGTTCTATCCATTGAACTACAGGGCCTTTTTTGCGGTTGCAAAGTTACTTCATTTTTCTTTATCTTCAACCAAATAAAAAAATTTGTTATCTTTGCCGCCGATTTGCAAAAAAAGGAGTCATTATGTCAAATGAAAAATTCGCAATCATCGGTGCTGGCCATTTTGGGTCCGCTATCGCTACTGCCTTGTCGGAAAAAGGTGCTGAGGTGTTAGTCATCGATTCTGATATCAATGTAGTGCAGGACATCTCCGAGGATGTGGCCTATTCAGTATGCATCGATGCAACCAACAAACGAGCCTTGATTGGTGAAAATATTCAGGAATTTGATGCGGTGATTGTCACCATTGGCAACGATTTTGTGAAGCGTTTGCTGTGTGCGGCCAACCTGCTCGACCTCAATGTGAAGCGTATCATTTGCCGCTCCATGGGCGAAAGCCAGCGTATTATCCTCGGCAAGATGGGTATTACGGAATTTTTGTCGCCAGAGGATGAAATCGGTAAGCTTTTTGCCGAAAGACTAATGAATCCCAATATGCTGTCGTACCTGCAATTGCCCGATGAATACAAGATTGCGGAGATTTTGACCCCCCAGCGTTTGGTGGGACTGACCGTAGGAGATATCAATTTCCGTGACAATCATCACTTGAGTTTGATTACCATCCGTCGTGCTTTTGAGGAAGTGGTGGAAGACAAAATCGGTGAGGCGGAGCATATCCTCGGCGTGCCGGAAAATACTACTCCTATCAAGGAAAAAGATGTGTTTGTCCTCTTTGGAAAATCTCGTGACATCGAGAACTTTATCAAGATTAATCAATAAGAAAGATGGCTGAGTCGCTGTTGCAACGGACAAAGACAAAAATCTATCTGCATATTGCCAATTGGAAACAGTCGGTGCTTAGAACGATGCAGATTTTGAGTTTTATTGTCTCCGTGATTACCATTGCGGCTATCATCATTTATCATGGTTGTTACCTGAGCGCCCCTGTCATCAGCTTTATCAGAGGTCTGGTCTATTTAAGCTTGGCTTTTTATATTGTGAAGTATTTTGTGTTGATGTTTTATTCGCTGCATAAAATAGAATATGTTAAGAAGTCATGGTTTGAATGTATTATCATAGCGATATTGCTGTTGCACTTTATAATGTATTGGTTTTTTGGCTGGGATTTGTTCAATTTCCACCGGTACGAAAATGCCTATATTCTGTGTATTCAGCTGTATTTCTTCATCATCATGTTGATAGAACTGTCGAAGGTGAGTACTTTTCTCGGAAAAATGAACCTCAGTCCGCCCGTGCTGCTGATGTCGTCGTTTTTCATCCTGATAGTGATGGGAACCATCCTGCTGGTGTTGCCACGTATGACCACTCATCCGATATCGTTTACCGATGCATTGTTCACCGCTACCAGTGCCAGTTGTGTCACAGGCTTGACAGTACTGAGTACAGCCCATGATTTTACCATACAAGGTCAGGTGGTGATTATGATACTGGTGCAGTTAGGTGGTATGAGCATTCTTTCTTTCGCAACCTTCTTCACCACTTTCTTGTCCCGTTCTTTCGTGGGTTTGCGCTACCAATATATGGTGAGAGATATGGTTTCTGCCAACAAATTGTCTGATTCATTTTCTCTCTTGCGGCAGATTATCCTCTTTACGTTTGTTATTGAGGCTTCGGGAGTGCTGATGTTTTACATGTATTGGCGCACCACAGGTTTCTTTGATGGCACGGGCACCACATTCTTCTATTCGCTGTTCCATGCCGTTTCGGCATTCAACAATGCCGGGTTCGCACTTTGGGATGCCAGCTTTAATGATGCCCAGATATGCAACAGCTTCTTCCCGCAAACCATCATTATGATTTTGGTGTTCTTGGGTGGTATCGGCTTTGTCACAATCAGTGAGTTTTTCAATCCGGCGGTAATCCGTGAAAGAAAAAAATACAGATGGAAAAAGCTTTCGCCAGGCACTAAGATTGTTTTGTTGACAACCTTTGGCATTATCATTGTGGGTTCGCTGCTGTTTTTTGCCTTGGAATACAATAATTCTTTGGCAGCGAAGAATACATTGATTGATAAGATTTTCGCTTGTATGTTCCAGATTATATCCGGGCGTACGGCAGGTTTCAATATCATAGATGTCAATGCCATCTCCATTCCAGGTATGCTGTTGGTGATGATTATCATCTTTATAGGTGCTTCACCGGGTTCTACAGGCGGTGGTATCAAAACCACTACTTTCTTTGTGCTGATGAAGTCGGTGATGGCTACAATCAAGGGAAAGCAGCATATCGAGTTTGACAGGAAAACCATACCGTTTAGCTTGGTAGATAAGGCCTATTCTATTGTAGTACTGTCGGTTGGTATTATTTTTGCCTCTGTTTTTGTGTTGACCTTGGTGGAACCCGAGACCAATTTCATTAATATCATGTTCGAATCTATTTCGGCCTTCACCACCTGTGGTTTGTCCACTAATGTGCAGGCCGCATTTTCAGATATGGGCAAGTTAGTGCTGATTGTTGATATGTACATTGGCCGAATCGGCACATTGACCATTGCTTACGCATTGGGACAACGCAATAAGGAGTCGAGACATACCTATCCCGAGACGTATTTTATGATTGGTTAGAAGGAATATTTTGTAGCCGGACAAACTTCCTTTATGCGAAGGATAGCTCCCCTCGAACACGAAGTGTGAGACTCCCCTTGAGGGTATAGCCCGAAACTCCCCTCGAACGCAAAGCGTAAGATTCCCCTTGTGGATTAATCTCCCTCGTAATATCCAAACCGTTTCATCAGTAGGTCGCTGTTGCGCCAGTCTTTCAACACTTTTACTGAAATATCCAAGTATATATGCTTGCCTAAAAACTCCTCGATGGCGGTGCGGGCTTCCATACCCAATCGTTTGATGGCCGTGCCTTTGCTACCGATAATGATGGCTTTTTGAGTTTCTCGCTCCACGTACAGCATGGCTCCGATGCGGATGAGGTCTTCCTCTTCTTTGAAGCTTTCAATGACCACTTCCACACTGTAAGGAATTTCCTTTTTGTAGAGCAATAATAACTTTTCACGAATGATTTCAGACACGAAGAAGCGGGTGGGGCGATCTGTGAGCTCATCTTTGGGAAAATAGGCGGGAGAAACAGGTAGGTTGTTCTTGATTTTCTCCACTAACTCAGAGATGTTTTTGTCATCTCTTGCCGAAATTTCCACGACATCAGCTTTGGGCAATAGTTGCTGCCAATGCAGTTTCGTCGCTTCAATTTGTTCAGCTGTAGCCTTGTCTATTTTGTTGATGACCAATATGATGGGCAGTTCCATCACATTGAGTTTGTCAATAATCTCTTGATTATAGTGGGTCTCACCACATTCCACAAGGTACAAAATCACGTCCGCGTCCTTGAGCGACTCAGTGACGAAGCGCATCATCATCTCCTGCATTTTGTATGCGGGGGTAAGAATGCCGGGCAGGTCGGAATAGACAATCTGGAAATCGTCGCCATTGACAATGCCCTTGATGCGATGACGGGTAGTCTGTGCCTTGGCGGTAATAATGGACAGGCTTTCGCCCACCAGTCTGTTCATCAGGGTGCTTTTTCCTACATTTGGATTGCCGATAAGGTTGACAAATCCCGCTCTATGTGTAGTGTTTTCCATGCTTTTCAAGCTGTTAATCGGGGTTAGTAGAATAGGTTTTCAGCAGGGGTTTTCCTTCCTGAGGGAATTCCAGATAACTGTAATGTCTAATCCAATCACCGATGTTGAAATAGACAGCCTTGTCGTTGATATTTTTCTCTATCATCAGGTGCCGATGACCATAAATGAAGTAGTCAATATCTTCATTTTTAATCATTTCCTGACAATATAGAACGATATATTCTTTATCATCTCCCATGTAATGTTCTTCCTCGGCAGAAGTCATGGCACGGCTTTTGCGGGAGAAAAAGCGGGCGATAGCAAAACTTTGGCGTGGATGAAGGCAGCTGTATAACGTACGGTTGGGACGGAAAGCGAAGATTGCCTTAATAAATTTGTAACCATGGTCCTTGGGACCCAGACCGTCACCGTGTCCTACCAGGCATCTCTTTCCGTTGATGACAAAGGCCTGCTGCTGTTTGAAAACAATGGCACCAAATTCGGTGCTGAAATAATCTTGCACCCACATGTCGTGGTTGCCGGTGAAGTAGTAAATGACCACGCCTTTTTTGTGCATTTCGTGCAGTTTGGCGAAGAGCAGGTAGTAGCCGCGGGGTACCACATCCTTGTACTCAAACCAGTAGTCAAAGATGTCACCCAAAAGAAACAGGTGGGTGCAATGGTCTTGGATTTGGTTGAGCCAGTCAATGATTTTCCGTTCGCGGTGGTCGCTTTCCTCACGATTCGGCGCCCCCAGATGGAAATCGGAGGCGAAGAAAACGTTGCCGTTGATGGTGATGGGCTGTTGAAAAGCGGTCATT
>CADCNH010000007.1 GCA_902802755.1 uncultured Bacteroidota bacterium
TGAATGTTTTGACTTCTTCATCTCTTTCGGTTTTTGGTGTTACAAAAATAATACTTTTTGTCCACTTTTAACCTGTCCGTTTTTTGGGGAGGGCTACAAAAAGGGGATGTTTACAGGATTGTTTTCGTTATCTATGATTTTTTGTATAATATACCATATTATCGCAAAGAGAAAACACAAAGAACAATTTAAGTTGATTGAAGATTTCATCTCCAATCCAGAAACAGGGGATTCCAAAATCAGAAAACACATAGAAAGATCGAACTGTTTTCTGGATTGGTGGTCAATAATTTCAATTTTTCTTATTTTTGCAGGTATCGTTTTGTTTACAACTTATCTTATTAAAAATTTGATGTAATGAAAGAAAACTATAAAGGAGTGATAAGTCACGAAAAAAGCCAACAGGGCAGTAAGTCACCACAACCCAAACCGACTGTGGGAAAAAGAATTGTAGAAGAGGGGAAATCTCCTCAACCCAAACCTCAACCAACGAAACCAAGTAAGCCTTCAAAGTAAACCAGGTGTTATATGTGATGATAGGTCTTTGTTGTGGCTGATAGGGGGGGGAGCAAAATTGTGAACACGCGTGTTCACAATCTGTAATTGAGAAATGGTTGTCTTTGCAAAATGATTTGAATATGGCGAAAGACATAGATATAAGGGATAGAAAGAATGATATGATGGAGATTTTGCACGTGTGCGTGCAAAATTTGAAATTGAGAGATGTTTGTTTTTGCAAAATGATTCGATTATGACCAAACTTCACGAATCTGATATCGAGCAACTGCTTATCGACCTGTTGAAAGCCAAAGGATACAAGTATCTTTATGGTCCTGATATTGCGCCCGATGGCGAAATGCCTGTGCGTGCCAGTTTCGAGGAAGTGGTATTGCGAGAGAAGTTGGAGGCGGCCGTGAAACGACTCAATCCATCGTTACCCTATTCGGTGCAGGATGAGGCCATCAAAACGGTGTTGCGTATCAGTTCGCCCGATGTGCTGGCCAACAACGAGGAGTTTCATCGTCTGCTGACGGAAGGCGTGCCGGTGTCGGTGCATAAAGACGGCGTTGAACGTGGCGCAAGAGTGTGGCTCATCGACTTCAACGACCCGTGGAACAACGAGTTTACGGTAGTCAACCAGTTTACTATCATCGAGAATGGCCATAATCGCCGTCCGGATGTGGTTTTGTTTGTGAATGGCCTGCCACTGGTCATCTTTGAACTAAAAAATGCAGCCGATGAGAATGCCACCATACAAAGTGCCTATCGTCAGATTGAAACCTACAAACAGCAAATTCCTTCGTTGTTTACATACAATGGATTGGTCGTTATTTCCGACGGCTTGGAAGCACGGGCGGGTTCGCTTTCGGCGGGTTTTAGCCGCTACACGGCTTGGAAGAGCGAGGACGGAGAGAGCATCGCTTCACATTTGGTGAGCGAGTTGGAGGTTTTGGTCAACGGTATGCTGAACAAGGACACATTACTGGATTTGGTGCAGTCGTTCACGGTGTTCGAGAAGCAGAAGCAAGAGGACCTGAAGACTGGTCTGACCACCATTAAGACAGTCAAGAAGATAGCCGCCTATCATCAATACTATGCCGTCAACAAGGCGGTGGAATCAACCTTGCGGGCTACGGGCATTAACCAGATGCCGCGCGTGGAGGAGTCTCCTGCCCACTATGGACTCAAGACGGTGCAGGATCAGCAGCCTGGCGACCATCGTGCCGGTGTGGTGTGGCACACGCAGGGTAGTGGTAAGTCGCTGACCATGGTGTTCTACACGGGCAAAATAGTGCAGCAACTCAACAACCCGACTATCGTCGTCATCACCGACCGCAACGACTTGGACGACCAACTATTCGATACATTTACGGGCGCAAAACAATTGTTGCGGCAGACACCTATTCAGGCCGAAAGCCGCGAGCATTTGAAGAGATTGTTGGCTGTGAGGTCGGGAGGTGTCATCTTTACCACCATCCAAAAGTTCCAACCTGATTCGGGCAATGTTTACGATACGCTTACTGACCGCAGCAATGTCATTGTGATAGCTGATGAGGCGCACCGTACGCAATACGGCTTCAAGGCAAAAACGGTGGATGTGAAGAATGAGGCTGACGAGGTGATTGGATCGGAAATTAAATACGGTTTTGCCAAGTACCTGCGCGATGCTTTGCCCAACGCCACCTATCTCGGTTTTACAGGAACGCCCATTGAGAAAGAGGACAAGAATACACCGGCTGTTTTCGGCAACTATATTGACGTTTACGATATCGCTCAAGCGGTAGAAGATGGCGCTACGGTGCGCATTTACTATGAAAGCCGGCTCGCCAAGGTGGAATTGAGCGATGAAGGCCGTCAGTTGGTGAAGGATCTGGACAAGGAACTGGAAACTGACAATATGAACGATGTCCAGAAGGCCAAGGCAAAATGGACGCAGTTGGAAGCGCTGATTGGCAGTCCCAATCGGTTGAGAAGCATTGCCAAAGATATTGTTACGCATTTTGAGGAACGCCAAAAGGTGTTTGAGGGAAAAGCGATGATTGTGGCGATGAGTCGCCGCATCGCTGCTGAATTGTACGATGAAATCATAAAGTTGCGTCCCGATTGGCATTCCGATGATTTGGCGAAAGGCGCTGTCAAAGTCGTGATGACCTCTTCGGCATCCGATGGCGCAAAGATTGCCAAACACCATACCACCAAAGAGCAGCGCAGGGCATTGGCGGAGCGAATGAAAGACCCCGATGATGAGCTGAAACTCGTCATTGTGCGCGATATGTGGCTCACAGGTTTCGATGTGCCATGTCTGCACACACTTTACATCGACAAGCCCATGCAGGGCCATAACCTGATGCAGGCCATCGCCCGCGTGAACCGCGTCTATAAAGACAAACCGGGCGGATTGGTTGTCGATTATCTTGGCATTGCGTCCGATTTGAAAAAGGCTTTGTCGTTTTATTCCGATTCCGGCGGCAAGGGAGACCCGACCCAACAGCAGGAGCAGGCCGTGGCACTTATGCAGGAGAAACTGGAAGTGGTGGAGCAAATGTTCTACGGTTTCGATTACAAACAATACTTCACAGCTGACACATCTGGCAAACTTTCTTGGATTCTGAAGGCTGAGGACTTCATCTTGGGTCTGGACGACGGAAAAAAGCGTTTCGTTAACGAGGTGACGGCTTTAGGCAAAGCTTTTGCATTGGCCATACCGCAAGATGCCGCCATGGACGTGAAGGAAGAGGTCGCATTCTTCCAAGCTGTGAAAGCCCGACTTTGCAAGTTCGATCAGTCCAGTTTCGGACAGACAAATGAAGAAGTTGAGACCACCATACGCCAGGTTATTGACAATGCTTTGGTTTCGGAAAAGGTCATCGATTTGTTCGATGCGGCAGGCATCAAAAAACCGGATATTTCCATTCTTTCAGAGGAATTCTTGATGGAATTGAAAGATATGGAACACAAAAATATCGCTCTGGAAGTGCTGCGGAAGTTGTTGGAGGGAGAAATCAAGTCGCGTTCCAAGTTCAAAGTAGTGGAAGGCCGTACATTGATGGAGATGCTCGATAATTCCATCACCCGTTACCATAACAAGATTATCACTGCCGCTGAAGTTATCGACGAATTAATCAAACTCAGCAAGACTATCGTTGAGAAGGATCAGGAAGCGGAAGGTATGGGCTTGACCACCTACGAATTCGCTTTCTATTCCGCAGTTGCAGACAATGAAAGTGCCAAGGAACTGATGGGAAAGAACAAACTCCGCGAGTTAGCCGTCGTTTTAACCGAAACCATCCGTAAAAATGCCTCCATTGACTGGACCATCAAAGAGAATGTGCGTGCAAAGATGAAAGTGGCGGTGAAACGACTCTTGCGCAGATACGGTTACCCGCCAGATATGCAACAGTTGGCAACGGAAACTGTATTGAAACAAGCGGAAATGATTGCAGAAGAGATAACTAATGGTAAATAAAAGTTTCTTGACAAGTCGAATAATGTAAAAAAGTCAGATATAAATATCCCAATGGAAAAAAACTAATAACTTATGAAAAAAGTATCTATTATCTTTTTGATTATTGCTGTATTTGGATGTGTGCAGTTGCTCTCTGCGGGTCCTGTCAGTGAACAAACTGCCAGACAAATGGCTGTCTCTTTCATGAATGGCCAGCATAATTTCCGAAACAGGAATGTCGTATCAGAACAGCTTGTTCGTGTAAATTGGTCATATAGCCACCTTTACGCCTTTAATCTGCAAGGCGGCGGTTTTATAATTGTAAGTGACGATGACCGCACCATGCCTGTGCTGGCCTATTCATTGACGGGTGAGTTAAATCCGTATGATATGCCGGAAGCGATGTTTTTTCAATTGCAAATATTTGATTCACAATTGGATGCAATAAGCAATGGAGCAGAAGCCTTGCCCTATACTCCTCATCGTAATGAACGGGATGTGGCTCCGCTGATGACTACCACTTGGTCGCAGGCGACATCTGGAGGCTTGGCTTACAATGCTTTGTGCCCTGTGGACACTTTCTTAACCAATTATGGCAATCACCCCACTGTCGGCTGCGTGGCTTTGGCTTTGGCACAGGTGATGCGATACTGGCAATGGCCTGTGCATGGTATCGGTTCCAATTGTTACAGCTATAACGGGGTGTATTCCTGTTGGCGTTATGATACCTTGTGTGCTGATTTTAGCTCCACTTATTACGATTGGCAGAATATGCCAAACAAGGTATATGACACCAGTGCCATTGAAGAGCGTTTGGCAGTGGCCACTTTGGCGTATCATTGTGGAGTGGCGATGAGTATGAAGTATAATACTGATTGCCAAGGAAGTAGTGGTAGTAATGCCAATCATCAGTGCTATGCGGCCCTGCGTCATTTTGGTTATTCACAGGATGCTATAGTGGAGAGCCGTTCCAATTATTCCGATGAGGTATGGATTAACAAGCTGAAAATGGAATTGGACATGAATCGTCCTGTCTTATATAGTGGCCAGTCTCTATATAATCCCGACGAAGGTACATACGGAGGCGGTCACGCTTTTGTGCTGGATGGCTATGATGAAAATGATATGTTCCACGTCAACTGGGGCTGGGGAGGCAGCTGCGACGGTTATTTCGCCATCAATGCACTGATACCGGTTTACTATTACAATTTCTCCCATTCGGAAGATGCTGTTTTTAATTTCCATCCCGGTGATATGTCACAGACACCCGCTTTCGTTGAATTGCTGCACGATGTCACAGTGGATACAGACCGGGTTCAGATGAATGACTTGCTTCATGGTCAGAATGAGTTGTTCAATGTAGGTGATACTACAGCGGATTTGTTCGTAGCGCAGGCGGCTTATACCAACACAGACTTCACTTTTGTGAAATGGCTGGATGTGCAGCATGTTACAATACCTGGAGGAGATACACTTCACTATAATTTCAGTGCTTCTGCTGATTTGCCTGTGGGCAGTTATTATGTGGTAATGTTCCAAAGCAATGATTCTATTGATATTCAGTCCGCATCTACCCAAGGGGCGATGGAATTTCTGACCAACAAAATGACTCAGTATGATTTTTGGGTGGTCGATAGCAACCGATCCGATTTGTATAACCTTGCGATTTTTGTGCGTTTTGCCGATGATGAGGAAATAGACCATTCTTTCCAGGATATTGACGACATGTTCAACAAGGAAGATTCCGGTTACTACAGCGTGTATAATTATTACAAAGAATCTACTTACGATAAAATCCATTTTCACACAGTGTATGCTAACCAGATTTATGGTGGACAGATTGTTTCCTATACCACACAGCATCCTCGAGCCTATTATCAACCTTACAGTCCCACTAATCCCATTGGTTATCAGGGTGAATTACCCTTTATTGGCATCTCCATGCGCGAGGCAGAGTTGATTGCGGAGATTCTGCATGCGGTGGATTCCAGGGGATTGGTAGATACATACACAATGTTGGACGGTGATGGCGATGGCAATATCGACAATATCAGTTTTATCGTGAAAGGCGGAGTGGGCGAGTGGGCTTCTTTGTTATGGCCGCACATGGAGTTCTTCCCGCAGGATTCCATTGATTTTCCAGTGATGGTGAATGGTATGAAACCCTACGCTTTCAATTTTGAGTTTGAAGGTGCTCCTACGTACTTCACAGCAATTACTTTCTGTCATGAAATGGGACACTCCATGAACTTGCCCGATTTATATCATTACAAACATTACAGCAATGTTTCTCCAGCAGGAGCGTGGGATTTGATGTGTTCCACCAATAGCTATCAGCAGATTAGCACTATGCTGAAATCCAAATATTTACATGTGGCCGAAGAGCCGATACAGATTACAGAAGATGGTACTTATACTTTGTTGAGCAATGCCTCCAGTCCCTCGCAAAATTGCTATTATATTAAGTCGGCCATCGACAGCACACAGTGGTTTACCTTCGAGTATCGTAACCAAAACGATGTGTATGATTCCCATATTCCCGGAACAGGCATGTTGATAGGTCGTTGGAACGATACGGTTCCAATCACTTACGAAGGCATGTTTGCCAACGCTTTCTTCGACTTTTATAATTATGCACACCAATACTGGATTTTCCGCCCTGGCAGTAGCTGTGATACCATCAATGGCGATCCAAATCAGGCTCATTTTAGCTATGCTTCAGGTCGTACTTCTTTCGGTCCAACTACCGATCCGCATCCATATCTGACCAATGGCACCCCCGAACTCAGTTTTGAAATAACTGATATTCAGGAAGCTGGCGATTATCTGACTTTCCATGTGCATTTCCTGACAGAGGAGGTTGCGGATATACAAGCGGATCCATTCTCAGTATATCCTAACCCTGCAGTGCATCAGGTGAATGTGTCGGGAGAAAATATGGTGAGTGTTGAGCTGTATAATGCTTTAGGTCAGTTGATACGTGTGGATAATCCGTCTACAAATACCTTCTGTACCATTCCGTTAGAAAATCTTTCTTCAGGCATATATATGCTGAAAGTCATTTCAACCGATGGTACGGCATCAGTGCGGAAGTTTGTAAAGAGATAGTAGTGACGGAGCGTTCCCTTTTATTGATTTAGATTAGGTAGAGACGTGCCATGGCGCGTCTCTACTATTATTTTATGCTTCGCCTCGTTTTAAGGTAATCCTCATTGTTGTGCCGTGATCAATGACGGAGGATTTGACAAACAACTTGCCTTTGTGATACTCTTCAATGATACGTTTAGCCAAGGTCAACCCCAAGCCCCAACCGCGGCTTTTGGAGGTAAAGCCGGGTTTGAAAATGGTCTTGAATTTGCGTGCGGGAATGCCCTTTCCTGTATCGGCAATATCAATATGCACATGATGCATATCCTGTATGATGTCGATAATGATGACGCCCTTCCCATTCATGGCATCCACAGCGTTTTTGCAGATATTCTCTATCACCCATTCAAACAAATAACGGTTGAGAGGCAGAATAATGCTTTCTTCTGGCTTGTTGAATTTGATATTAACCTGAGAAGAAATTCTTGTCTGCAAATAAGCCACAAATTCGGCAATCACGGTCACCAAGTCCTCATCTTTCAATTCGGGAACAGAGCCAATTTTGGAGAACCTCTGGGCGATGGTCTCCAAGCGATGCACATCCTTGTCGATTTCCGCAATAATGCTTTGGTCAACATCCTGCTCCTTCAGCAATTCATTCCATGCCATAAGCGAGGAAATTGGTGTGCCTAACTGGTGAGCAGTTTCCTTCGACATTCCCACCCACACCTGGTTTTGTTCCGACTTGCGGGCATAGCTGAATAGCAGATAGGCTACTCCAGCGAAAATAAAGACAATGAAGAACTGGAAAAACGGGAAAAATCTCAATTGCCGTAGCACCGATGATTCCTCATAAAAGACATAACAGGCACCTTGTTCGGGCAATTCCACCTTAATGGGGTCGTTTTGCCCTTTCATTTTGCTGATTTCTTTTTTCACCAAGTCAGGATTGCTAAGAAAATCAGCGGTAAACCCACCTGATGCAATGACTTTCTGCTCGGAAGCATCCGTCACAATCACTGGCACTGATGCAGTGTTGATGACCACCTCCTGGAAGAATTGATCCACCAAATTGTTAATCACCTGGCGCAGGTTGGTGTATATCTGCGATTCCTTGTAGTACATCACATTATAGTGATTTCTGTAGTACTGCAAAATGACACTGTCGTACTCGCTCTTGTTAGGTAGCTCGGCAATATTGCTGATGCTGTTGACCTCTGGCGGCACATTGACAGCAATGTTGACATTGCCCTTGTCATCGGTCAGAATGCAGGGAATGGTGGAGTTGTAGGACATGATATCCACGTAAAAAGTCACGTCCTCATTCAAAGAGGCCTCGTTGACTTTTTGCCAAGCTTTGCCCAGAATGGCGGCACGTTTTCCTTCCTCCATTCGGATTTGGTCAAAGAAACTTTCGGTATGATTGACCAATTCGGCACGGTAAGAAATAGCGTCGGCCCATAAGGCCATTCTGCGCCTTTCCTCCTGTGCCACATTTTTGATTAATCGATTGGAATAGAAAATGATAACCAAAAAGATGAGGGCTGCGAATATAAACAGCAACCACTTCCATCTTGTTTTGGTGGCATATAATTCCATCGTTAGGATTATTCGTTCAACAATTTGTCGATAATATCATTAACGGTGATACCATCCGCCTCAGCCTTGTAATTTCTGATAATTCTGTGACGCAAAATATTGTGAGCCACAGCTTTAATATCTTCAATATCGGGAGAGTACTTGCCATTAAGGACGGCATGGGTACGGGCACCAATCACCAGATACTGGGAGGCACGCGGACCGGCACCCCATGACAGATAGTCGGTAGCCCATGGATGGCCAGTGCTGGTACCTGGACGCGTCATGGTGGCTAATCTTACAGCATATTCATACACATTTTCAGGAATCGGAATCTTCTGTAACAATTTCTGATAATAGATGATTTCTTCAATGCTCAGAATCTGCTTGGGTTCTACCATATCGCCATGAATGGTGGTTTTCACAATATTGATTTCCTGTTCAAAATTGGGATAATCCAAGTATATGTTGAACATGAAACGGTCCTGCTGGGCTTCAGGAAGTGGATAGGTACCTTCCTGCTCAATTGGGTTCTGGGTAGCTAATACAAAGAACGGGTCGGGCAGCTGGTAGGTGACACCATTCATACTGACCGAACGCTCCTGCATGGCTTCCAGCAAAGCAGACTGGGTTTTAGGAGGGGTACGGTTAATTTCGTCGGCGAGCACAATATTGGCGAAAATAGGGCCCTTGACGAATTTGAACTTGCGGTTCTCATCCAAAATTTCCGTACCCATGATGTCTGAAGGCATCAAGTCGGGAGTGAACTGGATACGG
Source organism: uncultured Bacteroidota bacterium (assembly GCA_902802755.1). Taxonomy (GTDB): domain Bacteria; phylum Bacteroidota; class Bacteroidia; order Bacteroidales; family WCHB1-69; genus RUG11690. Next base: position 9,389 of record CADCNH010000007.1, read on the forward strand.
TTATAGGTAAGATTGATGGTTTTGGCGATGGTGGTAATCATCAAGGTTTTGGCCAGACCCGGGGCACCGATGAGCAAAGCATGGCTGCGGCTGAACATGGCCATCAGCACATTCTTCACGATGTCGTCTTGTCCTACAATGACTTTTGCTATTTCTTTTCTCAGTTCGGCATACTTTTCAACGAAAGCATCAATCGCCTCCACGTCATTCTTGAATTGTAAATCCATAGTAATTGTTTGTGATTAAGGTATTTGCCATTCTTCAACGAAGGGACAGTCTTTATACTCGTCATTCAGCTTGATACTGGTAACTTTCACCTTATTAACGATCCACTTCTGTAAAGTATTGTATTTCTTTTCTTCTAAAGCTGCATTTTTTATATAATCGTAATCCTCGAACATGTTGGGTTGGTGAGCGGCAACCTTCGATTTGAGGTATATCAAGCGATAAGTCATGATGCCATCTTCGTTCACGTAAGGGACAGGTGAGGAATACTCTCCAGGAATCAGCTTGTCCACCGTAAGAAAAGTTGATGCATCAATATAATCTTTTTCAAATTTATAGGAGTTGGTATAAGGATTCACCACCCATCCGCCAGCCATCTTGTCGGGGGCATCTGAATAGAGTTCAGCGGCCTCGCTGAAATCCGTTTTGTTGGCTATGATTACCTGTCGTACGCTGTCGAGGTACTCAATAGCTTTCACCTGCTCATCTGCGGAAGGCTTGGGTTGTATCAAAATATGTGCCACATGAATACTTTCACCACGGCGTTCAATCATCTGAATAATGTGGTAGCCTGCCTGTGTTTTGATAACTGGGGAAATCTCACCCGTATGCAGTGCGAAAGCGGCGGCTTCAAACTCGGGATACAAGGTTCCACGGTCCACAAAGCCAAGGTCACCACCTTTGGATGCTGTACCGGGGTCATCGGAATACAAGCGGGCCAACATGGAAAAACGCTCGCCACGCAATACTCTTTCGCGATAGCTTTCCAGTTGCTCTTTGATAGATACAATCTCATCTTCGCTCACTGGCGGAATCTTCACGATATGGCCGAATTCGTAAGTGGTCTGTATCGTCGGCAGACTGTCAGCAGGAATGCGTTGCATAAATTCCTTGACCTCCGAAGGAGTAATGATAACATCAGAAGTGATGTTTTGCTGGACCATTTCCACCAACATCTGGTCGTATATGTCCGGACGAATATCCTGTTTTATCTCGGCGATGGATTTGTGATAGTAATCTTCTATGATTTTTTCGTTTCCGCCCACCTGTTGGATCATCATCGCCATACGATAGTTGATGGTGTTGTCCAACTCATCGTTGGTAATGGTGATACTGTCCAAATCAGCTTGGTGAATGAGCAATTTCTGAAATACCAGTTGTTGCATGAGCTGACATTTGAGGTCATGCTCATCTTCATCCAAGGAATATTGATTGCTGTATTCGGCATATACTTTTTCTAGGTCGGATTTCAGGATAACCTCCTTGCCGACAACACCAATGATGCCGTCCAAGAAATAGTTGGTCTGCGCCGTGCAAACCAAGACGGAAGCCAGTAATAGCAGGGTGGAAAGGAATTTCTTCATCATTTTGATAATTGGCTGCGAAATTACAAAAAAAGAAGACACGACGGCCTTCTTTTTTTGTATTATGGACGAGAAATTCAAAATTATTTCTTTCTTCCTAATTCTTCATCAGAAACGGTTAATTTCTTTCTTCCTTTAGCACGACGGGCAGCCAAAACGCGGCGACCGTTAGCAGTGGACATTCTTTCTCTGAAACCATGTTTGTGTTTACGTCTTGTGTTTGACGGTTGGAATGTTCTTTTCATCGCTTATATTTTTTTATTGTATTCTATTGATATTAAATCCCTAACGGGATAAATAATGTTTTTCATTTTTGGGGCTGCAAAAATACAAAAAATTTTTATTCTGGCAAATTATTTTTCAACAAAAAATGTTTGATAAGTAAATCAGGGGTTTTTACCGATTTTTGTAGCCATTCAAGCAATAATTCTTCCTTTTCTATTTCTGACAAAGACCAATTTATGGAAGTTTTTCGCAATTTTTCGACGAGTTGCGACAGGGTGATGGCTACCGAATTGGAAATGTTGAAACTCTCGGTAAAACCATACATCGGAATTTTCACATGGATATCAGCACCTTCAATGGCTTCTTGGCTTAATCCGGTCAACTCTGTGCCAAAGAGAAAGGCCATGGGTTCGCTAATATCCAAATCTTCCAAAAAACAGCTTCTTTCAGAGGGTAGGGTGGCCACAACTTTATATCCCTTTTGTTTCAAGTCGCTGATACACTGCCGCATGTTATGTTCCTTGGCTTTGTAGTTGTGGAGGGTTAGCCATTTGTTGGAACCCATGGAAATAGCATTGTGAACCTGAAACTCGTATTGTCCTTCCACCACATACACATCCTGCAGGCCATAGCACTCGCAAGTACGCATCACGGCACTGGTATTCTGAGTTTGGAACAAATCCTCCAACACGACCGTAAAATGACGGGTTCGCAAGTTCAGCACCTCCTCAAGCCGTGCAACACGCTCCTCCGACAAAAATGTTTTCAAATATTCGCTTACCTGCCGGCGTATTTCACGGTCTTCGAACTTATATAGTTTCGAAATTGAATGTCTCGTCTTGGTCTCTTCGTCTGATATCATCGAACAGCTTTGTTTAAGGTTTTTCTATCCGACAAAAATACGAAAAATTTGCTTAACCTATTGTGCCAACCATTGGAAGCGCTACCTTTTGATATTCTCCAAAGTCGGGACTGGTGAATTTCGGGCGGTATGTGAATGGTGGGTTCATGGGCGCAAAGGTAATATATACGAATGACTGCTTCTGAGCAACAAAGTATCGTAGACAAATTTGTCACATGGTAAACAAATCTTCATGTTATATTTTTTTGTACTTTTGAAATCTCAAAAAGCGAAGACTATAAAAATATTCCAAAAGCAGTCGTGCAACGATTGATAAAATAATTGTCAGATTATGAACAATAAAAACAATAAAGAACAGAATCATAGTATTTGCCAATTAGAAGGATGGGATTGGAAAGGCGAGACAATAACCGTAGAAGATGACGGCATGACAGCCTACCGCTGTTACAAACTCACCCAAAAACCGCTTAAGGATCTCTCTCCTGAGGATATTCGTTTTTTGATCGGTCAACAATGTGGGCTTCCCTATTTGGTGCCCATGGCATTGGAAATTTTGGAAAAGGATTTTTTCATTGAGACTGAATACTACAAAGGCGATTTAGTTGCGGATTTGCTGCAAATTAAGGATGACAACAAATACGATTATTGGCCAAGCCATACTGAGGAAAAAGAAAAATTCTGTGAAATGTACATGAAGAATCAACAAAACATGGAGGAAGCTTTAGATGTATCAGTGTCTAGGCATATCATCAAAAAAATCAGAAAACTATTCGATAAGTTCTGTGAGCAATAAGATAATACGATCAGTCAATTATCATGTTAAATTATTGTCATAGTTGTCCCAGTTGTCGTCCAAAAACAACAGCCTAATTTGTTTTCCAATTATGAACCGCAAACGACACAGTACATCCAAATCGAAGTCCCGCAAAAGGAAATCGTACGCTCAAAAGCATCCTCGGGCCAATAGTGTGGGTTCCTCGCCTCAAGATGTAGAGAATGAGAGGTATAGGATGATCTTTATCATCATGTTGATTATCGCTATTGTTGCCTTATTACTTTACTTGATTCAAGGTGGTGTGCCTGGATACGATTGGTATCCTGGTCGAGCTCTATACGATAGATAACAACTATAAAGTTGTCCCAGTTGTCGTCTAAAAAGAAAAGTGAAAAATGAGAGCCAAAGTCATGTTCCAAATGAAAAAAATTAAACTATTCGTAATCTTTTTGCTTGCTTTTATGATTATGGGATGTGTTTTTGACGGAGGAAGCAAAAGAAAAATTGTAGGAAACTATTATTTATGGCAGTGGGAAGGAGGACGTTCCTATTATTTGGTTGACAAACATACTTCCCCGAACGGTGGAGGTCTAATCGATGGCACAGTTCAGGTTATTGCATGGAGTGATAATTATATATATATCCTAAAGAAATCACTTTTTTCAGGAGAAAAGGAAGGATGGGTTATTATAGACGTTAAAAATCAAAAAATAACAAAAACTATTCCAGAACAAGTAATGAAAGAACGACTGTCAGCTAATGGGGATTCAAATATACAATTTTATTCTGCAGAATCTGCATGGGAAAAATTATAAATGACAAACCATATCGGTAAAAGTTAGTAGTATGAAACAATATATTCCCTTTATTTTTCTGTTGTTGCTGTTCCCTTATTGATCTACACCAACATCTTCATCGATTGAGAATAATCAAACATCACAAACGAATTCGGAAATCGCTGTGATGGACGATTCTCTTTCCGAGTCTTTGTGCCATAATTGCGGTTTGTGGCTCAATTCATGGGAAAGAGGACTAAAAACTGACAGTTTTGCGCTCGTTCGTAGTTATACATCAACCCTGTCCACCGAATGGGAAGAATTCGACATTTCGGAAAAAGATTTCTCTGATTACCGGGACATGATATATTACTCACCTAACGGCTCTTACGCCATGGACTTGTATTCGTATAATCTCATCTTAAACAAGAAAGGTGCTAAAATACATGCGGTATTAGATGCGGACATCCAAATATATGTCATAGACATTGCTCATCATCAAAGAGTTCCAATCCTCTTTCTCGGACCCACAGCAAGCATTGACGATGGCTATTGGCTCTCCGACAGCACCGTGGTTTTGGTAGGATGGGAAAGATGTTTCGATTGCCCTGAAGAAGCGTACAGGCCAAATGTATGCAAAGTAAATGTATTTACTGGTGAGACATTTGAATACCAGTATAATGCGACTTTTTCTCAATATAACAAGGATTTTCTGAAACAAAAGCTTCCAGAAATCATTTTTGATTTTTGATAATCCTATCTTCGCACCATGAACGCTTTGAACCACCCCTCACATATCACCCAAAATTTACCAGTACAAATATTGGAAGATATCAGTACTTTTTAACGGACATTTGTTCAGCAAATAAAATAAAAAAAGCCCTCTAAGGGGCTTCTTTTATTTTGGCTTCTCGCTTGGCCTATTTGATGGTAGCCAAATATGAACCGGATTTGAATTTGACAACTTTCTTTGCAGGGATCTTGATCTCCTTCTTGGTCTGAGGATTGCGGCCTTTTCTGGCAGCTCTCTTAATCACTGTGAAGGTTCCAAAACCCACCAAAGAGACCTTGTCACCTTTCTTTAATGCACCTGTGGTTACTTCCAAGAAAGATTCCAACGCTTTCTTTGCGTCAACTTTTGTGAAACCGGCTTTTTCAGCGATAGCACTAATTAATTCAGCTTTGTTCATTTTTTCTGATATTTAAAAGGGTTAATATAATTATGAATTGCAAAGGTATATAGAATTTTTTAGAAATGACTAAACTTATGATAAATTGTTGATAAATTTATCATAATGTTAAAAAACAAGTGAAAACTCGATGAAAAATTATATTAAAACAGCGTGTCGCTGTAATTTTCGCTTCTCCAACCCCTTGTAAAGTCGGCAGATGACATCCTCTTCTTACCTTCAAATTGTATGTTTTTCAGCGAAAGTTGGAAATCTTTGGTGTGAACGACAAAGAGTCCGTCCTTGTCTATTTCCCATTTGCCTTGGGATTTGGTACTTGGTCTTTCACTAATTTCAGCCTCGTAACACTTGATGATAAATTCCTTCCCGTCGAGATTTCTTATCCGGGAAAAGGCGCCGGGATATGGTGACAGACCTCGTATCTGATTGAAAATTTCCTGTGCGGGACGATCCCAATGTATCAGCATATCTTCCTTCAAAATCTTCGGGGCAGGCTTTATCGCATTAGCGGTTATGGTGGATTGTTTTTTGCAACTGACAGAACCCTCGTCAATGGATTTCAATGTTTTGATGATCAAATCCGAACCCACCCGCATCAAATGGTCATATAATTCACCTGTTGTTTCTTTAGGACCAATTTCTACCTCCACTTGGTCAATAACGTCCCCACAGTCCACCTGCGGATTCAGGAAAAAGGTAGTAACACCCGTTTTGGTCTCGCCATTCATGACGGCTCTTTGGATAGGTGCGGCACCACGATAGTTGGGCAACAACGAGGCATGGAGGTTAAAAGATCCCTTCGGCGGCAGGGAATAGACCACCTCCGGCAAAATGCGGAACGCGACAACCACAAAAACATCGGCCTGATATTGCTTAAGTTGTTCAATAAACTGCTCGTCCTTGAGTTTTTCAGGTTGCAGCACGGGCAGCTGATGAGCCTGAGCTGTTTTTTTCACTTCCGAAAAACGTAGTTGCTGGCCGCGTCCTGCTGGTTTGTCAGGCACAGTCACCACGGCCACCACTTCGGCGAAATCCGAGGCAATGATGGCTTCCAGGCCCGCACAAGCGAACTCTGGAGTTCCCATAAAAACAACTCTTAGCATAACGATTTTTGGTAATCAATCATTTGCAGGCAACTTACAGCAGCTTCCGTACCTTTGTTGCCATGTTTGCCGCCTGAACGGTCGATGGCTTGTTGCATGTCGTTGCAGGTCAGCACCCCGAAAATGACAGGTGTAGCATAGTCTATGGCGGCTTTCATGATACCATCGGCCACAGCCTGGGCGATAAACTCAAAATGGCGGGTTTCGCCTTGGATTATGCAGCCTAAGCATATAACAGCATCCATTTTTTCGTCCGCTTCCAACATCATAACGGCGGCGGAGGGCAACTCGAAACTGCCAGGCACACGGCACACGGTAATATTGCCTTTCGGCACCTTGTATTCCTGCAAAGTATCCAGGGCTCCTTCCAATAATGCGTCGGTGATAGTGTTGTTCCACTGGCTCACTACAACGCCAATTCTCACCTGTTGGGGTGAGAATTGCTTATGAGGAGTAAAAGAAATTTCAGAAAGGTTTTTTTTCTTGTCAGCCATATTATTTCAATTTGCTTTTTACGTTTTCAGCAAATTTGGCCACACCCATGTTCTGATATTGGTCGTAGTATTCAGTTTCAATGCGCTGGTAAGCGTTGGCGGCTTCTTTCCAGTTTTCGCTTCTTTCATACATCTGACCTAATTTGAACAGGTTGATAGGGGTAAAATAAGGATCGTCGTTTTTAACGGCTTTCTTATAATAGGAAATAGCCTTGCTTTCATCACCTTGCTCATCATACAGGTCACCAATCAATGCTTGGCAAGCATACCAATGCACGTCTTCTTTTTTCTTGAACTGCTGAAGGTAATTCAAAGCTTCCTCTTTGTCATTCAGCTTCAGGTAAGTCAAACCAGCGAAATATTTGGCGGTATTGGCGGTTTTGGTCATCTTATAATCTGAGATGATGGTCAGGAAACCGTCATTTTCGTCATCACCTTCCAAAGCCAGGTTCAGTGAAGCGGAATCACCAGCCATATAATAATTTATAGGAGCCAGCATAGCTGCGGAAGCCTTATGGTTTTTAGGCGTAAAATAGAATTTGTTCAAAGCTATGATAGCGGCGATGATCACCAAAATGGCAATTATGATGCCATAAATTACATTTTGATACTTTACAAAGAAGTTGATAAAGCGGGTGCCGAAACTCTCTGTCTCTTGTGCGTTTTCGGTTTTTTTTGCACCTAATTTCTCGTTATTTGCCATATCTTTTTATCGTTTAAATTTTAGGCGGCAAAGATACGAAAAAAACATATTAAATACCACAATAAAATTTTAATCTTATTTTATCATTCTGACTCATCTTGTTCTGCCCCGAGCATGTCGTTAATCCAGTTGGCAAAAATCAGGATATAGGCTTTGCTATAAATGTTTCTGAACATGAATTTGTCATCCTTCCGGTCCGGAATGATTTCCGTAGGATGCTTTAGAGGCATTATGGCGTATGATTTTTTGATGAGTCTTCTGAATTTGCGCTTGGAGCCTTGCGGATGCACCCCTACATTGGTAACGAGGTTCAGGGTAGGTGATACCGCCAAAGCCGAGTGCAGCCACATGTGAAAGTTGTATTGATAATCCCATACCGGCAACTCGGTTTTACGCAAGATGGTATAACGGCGGTGCCAATATCTGCGTTCTTTTGGTCGATGGGTATAATGTTTTACTAATTTGTTGAAGTTTACCTGTTCTAACTCGTTGATGTCCATGTCGAAATCTTCATAACGGTCGGCCCAGGTAGCAAAACCCCAAGTAGTGGCGTAGGCGGAGAAGTAATAGGAACAGTCGTTGTGATGCTTGGTTTTATGCTTGACAGCCCGGTGATGTTTGCGGAAATTGGAGGCCCCGATGTGGAAAATACGCTTGTCATCGCGGAAACGCTCCAGAAGTTCTGCGCAATAGGGGAAAAAGTCAGGATGAGGCATACAGTCCTCAAACAAAATGATACCTTCTTTTTCTTGCTCAAAAAACCATTTGATAGCTTTATGTATAGCTGGCGACTTGCCTAAATGCTCCTCTTGGTTCAAGGTGTGCAGTTCGCAAGGCCACTCGGGCATGAATACCGTGCGGGTGCGAAAGCAATCGGCACTGTCTTGCTGGTCGTTGGCAATGGGACCGTCAGCTGCCACATATAGCTTGGCAGGCTGTACTTGCCGGATGATTTGGAATAAATTATGTGCCTCAAACATCCGGTTATATACTATCACTAAAATAGGTACATTAAACATGACACAAAATTTTGGCAAAAATACTGAAAATTGTTTTATGTTGATTTGTTGATTTGTTGATTTGTTGAATCGTTCATGTGGTTATGCATTAATAATTAGCATATTAACTAATTTGCCAATTAAAAAATCGTATTTTTCCTCTATTTTTATTGGACGCATGCAGTGCGTCCCTACAAAAAATTTATTCGTCTGTGTGTAATTCGAGGATTTTATGTAAATTTGCATCTTTAAAAAATAATAATGTATCTCATCATTGACATCGGCAACACTTTGCATAAGGTAGCAGTATTCTCCGAAAAGGGAGAGTTGCTGGAAAAACACAAATATAGGCAAGTGACAGTTGCCCGTTTGGCACAACTTTTTGCCCAGCACCATTTCTCTCATGCTATCTTATCATCAGTAGGGAAGTATAATACTGATATTGAAATATTTATAAAAAAACATTGTCCATTGATAGTGCTTTCTTTCGGCACGCCCCTTCCTGTCAGTATTAAATATCTGACCCCCAAATCCTTAGGACCGGACAGAGTGGCCAATGCCGTAGGTGCCAACAAACTTTATCCCAATCAAAATCTGCTCTCCATCCAATCAGGTTCCTGCTTGGTTTGTGACTTTATTAACGCACAAAACGAATACCTCGGCGGCTCTATTGCTCCGGGTATCGACATGCGTTTCAAGGCCTTGAGACATTACACCCGTAAATTACCCTTGATACAAAAAAACACTCCGAGGCAGCTGGTGGGTGCCAACACTGAAGAGTCCATCCTCAATGGCGTGGTGAATGGTATCGTGTTCGAAATTAATGGAACAATCGCCGCATATAGCCAGCAATTTGGCGACTTGAAAGTGCTGTTGACGGGGGGCGATACCGACCTGTTGCAAAAGTCAATAAAATTTCCGATATTTGCAGCCCCAAATATTGTACTTTGGGGTTTATTTGAAATTTTGCGCTATAATGTTGAAAAATAAGGTATTTATAATAATGTTGGCGGCTTTGTTCATGGTAGTATGGACAGACTGTTTTGCGCAAAATGAGATAAGTTCTCCTTATTCACGTTACGGAATAGGTTTGGTTAACACCAGTTCCAATAGTACTCTGGCATCTATGGGCAATGTGTCCTATGCCATGCAGTCTAATGACTATATCAACTTCCGGAATCCTGCTTCATACGTGGCATTCGATTCCCTGTCTTTCGTGGGGGATATTGCTTTCAATATTTCTTCCATTCACCTTAAAACCACAGCTTTAACGCAAAGAGGAACCATTGGACGTATAGGCTATATTACCATTGGTTTGCCTGTCACCAAACATTGGCGCACTAGTGTCGGCTTTATTCCGTTCAGTGATAGAGGCTATAACATCACCGATTCGCAAACACTGCCTGAAATCGGTAGCGTAAATTACAAATATACAGGTGAAGGGGGACTGATGCAATTGTATTGGGGTAATGCCTTCAAGCTATGCAAGGGACTTTCGTTTGGCGTGAATTTATCTTATTTGTTTGGTACACTGTCCTCTATTCGTTATGAGGAATTTACCGGTGATTACTATTACAACTATAGGATTGCCCAGAACGATTATGCTGATGGTATCTATATCCAAGCTGGTTTGCAATACAAAGTAAATATCGGTGAATTTCATAAACTCGGCATAGGAGCAGTTTATGAAAATTCTGCCTATATCTGGATGAGACGTAATTTGTTAGTTAATAGGTATATAAACGAATACAATAGCGTGAATACCTACGACACCGCATACGCTGTGTTAAATCAAAAGGGTAGCATGAGGATTCCCCAGTCAGTGGGTGGCGGCTTGTCATATTCTTATAAAGATAAATTGATGGTGGGAGTAGATGTGGCGTGGCAAAATTGGCAGAAGTATTCACTGAAATGGAAAAACTCTTCCACTGTATCCAGTATGGATTCCCTAAAAGATGCTATAGTGGTTAGTGCAGGTCTGCAATATATTCCCGACCCCAGTTCTGGTAAGTTCGGCAAAAACATTGCTTTCCGTATCGGAGCACGCTACTCTACAGGATACATTCAAATACACAATTTACCCATTTCCGAATTTGCCATCAGTGCCGGTATCGGTATGCCGTTCAAAACCTTCAACTCCAAATGTGCATTGAATCTGATGTTGGAATATGGCAGTATGGGCAGCTTGAAAAACGACCTCATTCGACAAAGTTATGTCAAAATCGGTTTGAATTTGGTTTTGGTGGAACGTTGGTACCAAAGGGTTAAGTTGGAGTAGTTTTTTAAACTTGTCATCAAAAAAAATATCAATAAAAATAACATCAAAAAACTCAATAAAAATGAAAAAGCTATTTTTTGTAAGTTTGCTCTGCTTAATGACCAGTTTGGCCTTTTCACAGGGCTGCAATTTTAAGTACGGTGCAACAGAGGCAGATTCTATAAAATGCCTTGAGGAATTAAGCTCCTTCAGAATTTTTTACAACAACAAGCAGTATGCTGATGCCTTGACACCATGGCATTATGTGATTAACAACTGCCCCTGTGCTTGGGATGGTATTTATACCAATGCACAGACCATGTTCGATAATCTGATTAAGAATGAGAAGGACTCCGCTAAAAAAGAAGCATTGATTGACGACTTGATCAACTCATATAAAGATCGTCACCTGTATTTTCCCAACAAATTCACAGAAGGAAATGGTTTGGGTTTCATGGCGTTCAACACAGCCCGTTACAGAATGTCAGAATACGCAAAGCAATACAAAAAAACAGGCAACTATGATGCTATTGAGGATGTCTATAACCTGTTTGTAAGATCTGTTGAGCTTGAAAAGGAAAAGACTCAGCCTAACATTTGGGACTCTTATTTCAAAGTGGCCGAAACCATGACACTGATCAAGAGAGATACCACGATTATCATCGAGGCATACGAAAGAGCTACTGACTATATCGATGTGGCAATTACCAATGCTTTTGTGAAATATGAGAAACAACTGCCGAACTTCGTCAATTTGGATTCTGCATTCAAAATTGGACAAATCGACAAAATGGAATATGACAAGCGTTTCAAACAACTGTCCGCAGATACTGCCCGTCAGATGAAGCTTGTGAACAACTACCGTAAAACTTTGAGCAACATAGAGAACAAGTTCCAGCCATACGCACCTTGCAATGTGCTTGAACAAGTATATGCCAAGAAAATTGACCAGAACAGAAATAATATCAAAGCTCTGAAGAAGATGATGATGACCATGTTCAAAGGCAACTGCATTACCTCTCCGGTATTCAAGGAAATCCTGGAAATAGTACATGGTGCTGAACCAGGAGCACAGAGTGCTTACCTGATGGGTAACCTGTCTTTGAGAAATCAGGAAGTTGACAAGGCTATTGATTACTTCAACGAAGCTATTTCCTTGTTCGAAACTCAGGAGCAGAAAGTGGATTGCTACTATATGTTAGGTCTGGCTTATCAGTTACAGCAGAAATATTCTGAAGCTCGTGCAGCTGCATTGCAGGCTATCAAGATTCACCCGAACTGCGGCAAGGCTTATATCCTGATTGGTGATTTGTACGCTTCTTCTGGTAACCGTTGCGGTGGTGACGACTTCCTGCCACGCTGCTACAACTGGGCTGCTGCCGACAAATATGCCAAGGCTGCCGCTGTTGATCCCAGCTGCGCGGAAACAGCCAATGCCAAAAGAGCGAAACTGGCTTTCCCAACTCAGCAGGATCTCTTCGTAAGAGGTCTGCAAAAAGGCCAGTCATTCCATGTCGGATGCTGGATCCAGGAAACAACCACTATCCGCTAAAATTAGGGTAATACGCCTTTTTAAGCTGATATAATACAATGAAAATAGTAAAGAACAGTATCATTATCGCACTTGCCTTGATGGTACTGTTCTTTTCTTGTGGCAAAAAGAGGGAGCCTGTCGTGGCCAAAGAGTATAACGGAAAGTTCCCTGATGAATCAGCTACAGATATACATATTGTCTTTAGCGATGCCGGCATCACTTCTTTTGAATTGTTTGCCCCTACATTGAATAAATATCTGGGTGATACTGTTTATATGGATTGCCCCAATGGGATTACCATATATGCCTATGACGAGTGGGGTGAAAAACAGTCGGTGCTGACAGCGGATTATGCCATCAGTTCAGAAGTTCCTCCACGTATGGAAGCTTCTAAAAATGTGGTTATCAAAGATTTGAAAAAAAATGAAACCATCGAATCAGAACAAATTATCTGGGATCAACATAAGCAGATTATTTATTCTGTGGTGTTGGTGAAGCAGACCAAAGCCGACGGCACGGTTAATTATGGCGATGGTTTCGAGGCCGATGAACACTTCTCCAAATACAGGGTTTTTAACCCAAGAGGAGAAATGATTGTGGAAGAGTTGTGATTTAAAAAAAATAATGTATTTTTGCATTCTGTTTGAAATAAATATATCATTATGAAAAAGTCTTTGTTTTTTATACCTGTTATAGCTCTGGTTATCCTCCTGACCATGACCCAATGTAAAAAGAACTATAACTGTGGTTTAAAGGTGATATGCAATTTTACCACCAATGGTCTTGATACGGGTAAAATCGTCCCTGGGGCCAACTTGGAAATCTATCCTGGTGCTGTGGCCTCCGGCAGAATTGTTCATCCAGCTATAGAAAATGGTAAGAAGGGTGTTACCGATGAAAACGGAGTTTATGAGCACACCTACCCGTATGAGGCTCTTCTGAATATTGCGGCAACTTATGTGGATACTGTAAAAGATGACGATGGACAGGTTATCGGAGTCAACAATTACAGAGGTTCCTCCCAGGTTAAGTTGCAGGAAGGACAAACAGTGGAGAAAGTTGTCCTTATGATGCAAGAATATTAACGAAAACTTGCCCTTTGAAAAAAGGTAGTGTCAGTTATATTGTTTTTATAATCCTTTGCGCTGCTTGGTGCATCATGCTCTTCCATAAGTATGGGAACAGTGAGAAGACTCATACTTCTAAGGATGTACCTTTTGAAAACAGTCATGACACGATTCATGCACTGCTTTTTTACCATGCTTCCGATTATTTTGTTTATAGAGGTTCCCCTATCGGTTTTCAGTATGATATGCTGAAACAGATGGCAAAGGATATGGATAAAAAAATCATAATCACGGTTGAAAGCGACCCTGAGAATGCTTTTTATTCCTGTTTTACCAATGATTATGACTTGGTGGCGATGGATGTGAACAAAAGTCAGATTTTTACACAATATTTGAATTTTTCAGAGCCTCATTCCTATTCGTATCCTATACTCATTTCTCGAAAAAACACGAAGATTAATGATACCACCATTAACGAAGTGCATATCCCTGCCCAGTTTCCTGTGGATGTCACCTTGGTGGATGTCAGTCATTCGGCAAAATGGGAACTGATATATTCTGAACATCAGAGTACTGAGGACCTTTTTGAGCTTTTGGCTGAAAAAAAATGCGATTTTATTGCTTCTGACTATAATCTGGCGGTTACCCTGCTGCCCTTTTATCCCAATTTGAAGATTGTGGGGCGTATTGGCAGTGATTTTAACAGAGAGTGGGTGTTGAATCCCAATAACCCAATGCTGAATGACAGTATCAACAATTGGATAGACCAATTTAAACGCACCAAAAAGTATACGGCTCTTTGCCAGCGTTACCATAGCACAAACTCTCAAGTTATCCGGCATTCTTTTGGCAAGAGCAGTCGTGGTTCCATCTCCGAATATGACGCCATCATCAAGAAACATTGTAAACCCTACGATTTGGACTGGCGCTTTGTGTCATCCATTATTTTCCAGGAGACAAAATTCAATACGGACTTGGTGGGAGTGGGTGGCAGCTTCGGTATCATGCAACTCATGCCTGAAACAGCACTAAATTATGGAATTACAGACACTTCTTCGGTAGAAGAACAAATCAGAGGTGGCATTAAACATATTTATTCTTTATACAAAAAATACCTTGGTATTCCTAATGAAGAAGATCGTTTGTATGTGACCGCAGCAGCCTATAATGCTGGTAGTGGACATTTGCAAGACGCTATGGCTCTCTGTACAAAATATGAAAAAGACAGTGTTGACTCCTGGCGGAATATCTTCAAATACCTGAGCCTGAAATCCCAGAAAGAATATTATAACGACCCCGTTGTGCGTTGCGGTTATTATCCTGGCAACCATTCTATCAAATATGCCAAGGAGGTGATGGCACGTTATGACGCCTATCGTATTCAGTATAAATAAATTATAATTCAATTTTTATTACGCAATAGTTAGAACTTTGATTTTGCGGTGAAACCGCAATCGCAGCATCGAAAAAAAATTAAATCAACAACACAATATGAAAATTTTAATCATCGGAAGAGGTGGCCGTGAACATGCGATAGCATGGAAAGTGGCTCAGTCAAACTTAGTAAGTCAGGTTTTTGTCGCCCCCGGCAATGCTGGTATCGGACAACAATTCATAAATGTACCCATAAATGAGACCGACAATACGGCTATCGTACAGTGGTCTAAAGAAAACTCCATTGACTTGGTCATTATTGGACCTGAAGCGGCCCTTCAAAATGGCTTGGCCGATGAATTGATCAAAAATAATATCAAGGTTTTTGGTCCTACGAAAGCGGCTGCCCAAATTGAGGCCAGCAAGGAATTCGCCAAGGAATTAATGCGAAAATATCATATAGCCACAGCAGATTTCGCCACTTTTTCGGATTATGAGTCCGCAAAAAAATATCTGGATGAAAAAGGTGCCCCTATCGTCATCAAATACGATGGTTTGGCAGCAGGCAAGGGCGTTGTGGTAGCCATGACCACAGAAGAAGCCGATGCTGCATTACGCGATATGCTCTTGGATGCCAAATTTGGTGAAGGAAAAGTAGTAATGGAAGAGTACCTGGAAGGACCTGAATTTTCGTTGCTGACATTGGTAAATGGGTGTCAAGTGGTACCTCTGGTTATAGCACAAGACCATAAACGGGCTTTCGATGGTGATGAAGGACCCAATACCGGTGGCATGGGCGCCTATTCGCCCGTAACTATAATACCACAAACAGCTATTGATGAGGCTGTTGAGAAGATTATGAAGCCGGTAGCGGCCGCCATGGTGGACGAAGGAAAGCCTTTCTGCGGGGTACTATATGGTGGCTTGATGTTGACCAAAAACGGCCCGAAAGTCATTGAGTTCAACGCACGCTTCGGTGACCCGGAAACTGAAGTGGTATTGCCGAAAATCAAAAGCGATTTGGTACAGCATATTATGGATGTGCTGAATGGCAGGCCTACACACGTGGAATTTCACGACGACACATTCTTAGGAGTGGTATTAGCATCAAAAGGCTACCCTGGCAGTTATCCGAAAGGATTGCCTATAGACGGATTGGATGAGGTGAAACAACTGGTATTCCACATGGGCACGGCAAAGAAAGATGGCAAATGGGTAACCGCTGGTGGTCGTGTGCTCTTTGTGGTGGGCCGTGGCCGCACTATTCAGGAAGCCCAAAAAGATGCCTACGAAGGCGTGCACAAAATCAGTAGCGATGCGCTATTTTACCGGAATGATATTGGACACCAGGCAATTGATAATTAACAATTAATAATTAATAGTTGTAGAGACGATGCGTGCATCGTCTCTATATGTTTAACCCTCCTAATCTATTATGTCATAATTCCGTGATCAAAAAATATTCCACCGGCGGATGAGGCGTAATAGGCAGGTCGGCAACAAAGAGACCAAAAATATCAGGACATGATTCCAAAAGCCAGGGGTGACCTGTGCCCGCTTGTTGAAAAGGGCACGGATACCTCTGCGGGCTAATTTTTCGGGAGTGGTAATATAGCCAATAATCATGCCTGCCTTGGTGGCACCATCTCTGATATTATATAAACCTGTGTTAACAGCCCCTGGACGGACAGCGGTGAGATAAACCCCCTTATGATACAATTCGATGTGCACACAGCGTGAAAAGTTCTTCAGATACGCTTTCGTGGCACTGTAGGTAGCCAAACGTTGCACGGCAATTTCAGAAGTTATGGAACTCATGTTGAGGATGTATCCTTTGTGACGTTCCACCATGTCTTGCGCAAAATAATAAATGAGCATGGACGGAGTGGTGACATGCAAGTTGAGAATCATCTCGTTGAAAGCGGCAGTATCAGCCAGAAAATCCCGGTCGTGATAAACTCCAGCATTATTGATAAGCACCTCAACCTCAATTTCTTGCGTTTTGCACCAATCGTACAATTCTTTGGCGGCCTCGGGGGTCCCAAGGTTTTGAACTAGAGCTTTCACGTCCACTTTATAGTCTTGTTCCAACTCCTGCTTTTTTTCTTCAAGTGCTTCCGTTTCATTACTGACAATGAGGAGGTTGTATCCTTTTTCCGCCAGTATGCGGGCATATTGGTAACCTATACCTGAGCTGGCACCTGTAACTAATGCGTATGTTTTTGATGTAGTCATCAATCTATTCATTTTTCTATGCAAAAATAGTGAATTTATTTTTCAAAAAGCAGGTGGAAATCCAAAAAAAAATACTAACTTTGCAGATTACTGTAAATTATTCGAAATCATTCGTAAGATAATGAAAAACATTACGTTAATCAGCAACTGGAAATTGCGCGATCCATACGTGGCCATGTTTAAGGGACAATTGTGGAAGGCAATTCCAGACGCCAATATCATAGATATCACCCATGCTGTGGATGGCTTTAGTGTGGAACAAACATCCTTTATCCTGAAAAATAGTTATAAATCTTTTCCCGAAGGTACTCTTCATATCATATTGACGGGTGTTACGTTGTCTCATCAGTCTATGCCTGTAATGGTGGAATATGACCATCATTTTTTCATGGGTGAGGACAATGGCGTGTTTTCGTTGTTGTTTGGTGATGATGCTGAAATAAAAACCATGGCTTTGAATCTTCCGGATGAAAACAGCACTGTCCTGGACAAATGTGTTACGATGGCGCAACTTCATTTTGAGGGCAAGCTGCAAGAACATACGCAAGCGTATGAGAATTTTGTCCGGAAAATACAACTCGGTCCCGATCATGATACGGTCAACAAAATCATTACGGGTCATGTGGCCTATATCGATACCAACTGTAATGCAGTTACGGATATTCCAGTGGAAATGTTCAAGAAAGCGGTGAAAAAGGGAAATTTCTCATTGATTTTGTCCTCCATCAAACATATCACAGTGACACGTTACCATGATTTTTATGATCCGAAAGAGGAGGATGTGTATATCACAGATAACAGATTGGGTTACATGGAGTTGACATTGAACAACAGTCGTATCGCGGTGTTGGCGGATTTGCATATTGGTGATAAAGTCGAAATACGTTATTAGAATATTAGCAGAAACAACAGAGTTTAAGCATGAAAAACAGACTTGGCGCATCGGCTCTTTACCGTTGCAGGCGGTGGATGAAGCAGAAATTGGGCATACAGGTGACCATTCTGGTGCTGAGTTTCTTTGTGGGTATTTTTGGTGCCACAGCGGCAATCATCGTCAAGAATCTGATGCATCTGACAGTCTCCTTACTTAACGACACCTTCCCTAACGCACAAGTCAACTATTATTATCTCGCATTTCCTATTGTGGGCATTGTGCTGACAGTCATATACACACGAAGGGTTATCAAAGACCATATCGGGCACGGGGTTTCCATCGTGTTGAAGTCTATTTTCAAGAGTGAGGGCAAATTGCGCCGCCATAACATGTATTCCTCAATGGTGGCCAGCACACTGACCGTCGGTTTTGGCGGTTCCGTAGGACTGGAGGCTCCTATGGTGCTGACAGGTTCCGCCATTGGTTCCAACTTGGCACGGCTCTTCAACCTCAACGCCAAGAGTACCACACTTTTGTTGGCCTGTGGCTCGACAGCGGCGGTGGCAGCCATCTTCAAAGCCCCCATTATGGCTATCGTTTTTGCCATTGAGGTACTGATGCTCGACTTGACCAGCGCCGCCTTGCTGCCCCTGCTGATTTCGGCGGCTACGGGAACAGTGTTGTCCCTGCTGTTTCTGGGGGATACTTTAACCCTTGACATTGCCAGCACCCAGTTCTTTTTCCTCAAGAATATTCCTTTTTATATCATATTGGGCATATTGACAGGTTTTATCTCCATTTATTTTCTGAGATTGCTGAGATTTATTGAAAAAAGTTTCCAGAAAATCAAATGGATACAGCTGAAAATTTTAATTGGCGGTGTAGTTTTGGGCGCACTGATTCTGTTATTGCCCGTATTGTTTGGTGAAGGCTACGAAAGTATCAATGCCCTTTTAAGGGGCGATGTGGTGAATCTTTTCGAGCGCTCCCCACTGTTTTTATTGTCACAACGGCATTGGATGTTGATAGTCTTTCTGCTACTCATAATCTTTCTGAAAGTAATAGCCACTGCGGTAACCACAGCTGCCGGCGGTATCGGCGGTGTGTTTGCCCCTACCCTGTTTGTAGGCGCGTTCACAGGCTATTTAGTAGCGGAAATCGCCAATTATTACTTAGGCTTCAACCTGCCGCACATCAACTTTGTGCTGGCAGGCATGGCCGGTGTGATGTCCGGCGTGATGCTGGCCCCGCTGACCTCCATTTTCCTTATCGCTGAAATTTCGGCTGGCTACTCCCTGCTGATACCCTTGATGATCACCTCGCTGATTTCGTATTTGTGTGTGTCCCCTATCGAAAAATACTCTGTATATACACGTAATTTGGCGGAAAAAGGCCATTTGAAAACACATAACAAGGATAAATTCGCCTTAAAGAAAATCAACTGGAATAAAATCATCGATTATAATATCACAACGCTGCCACTGCATAGCACTTTGAGAGAATATACCCAGTATATCGCCAAAAGCAAACGGAATTTGTTTGTGGTATTGGACGAAAACGACAAATTTGCCGGACTTTTGGTAATGGATGACCACCGGGACATGATTTTCAACCAGGAATTATATGATAAAGTGCTGGTGGATGATTTGATGATAGAACCCGAGGAATTTATTTACGATACCGACAGTGGGGAGGAAATGTTGGAGAAATTCAACCGTACACAGAATTTCAACATGCCAGTAATAACGCACGAGAGAGAGTACATCGGCTTCCTTTCCAAGGCCAGGGTGCTGAACCTCTATCGTGATTTTATCGCCGCCGAATCGGAAGACTAAATAAACTGAAAGTTAATAATCATGAATACGTTTAACTCATTTTCATTCTTAATTCTTAACTCATAATTCAAAAAAATGGAAATCATAAAAACTGAAATAGAAGGACTGCTGCTCGTTAAACCCGATGTGTATTATGACGAACGAGGCTATTTCTTTGAGAATTACAATGAAAAAAGATTCAGAGAAGCCGGAATCACAGATGTTTTTGTGCAGGACAACCAGTCTTTTTCTAAAAAAGCCGTGATTCGTGGACTGCATTTCCAGTGCCCACCCTACGCTCAGTCAAAACTGGTGCGGGTAATCAAAGGCCGTGTGCTGGATGTGGCAGTGGATATCCGAAAAGGCAGTCCGACATACGGAAAGCACCATGCCGTAGAGTTGAGCGACGACAATTTCATGCAGTTTTATATTCCCACAGGCTTTGCCCACGGCTTTGTAGCCTTGGAAGATGACACTATTTTCGCATACAAATGCGGGGAGTTCTATAACAAAGCATCAGAAGCATCGATTTTATTCAATGATCCGGATTTGAATATCGACTGGAAAACCGATCCGTCGGTAATTTCAGAAAAAGACTTGGTTGGTGTTCGATTCAAAGATTTTATTTCTCCCTTCTCTATATGATAAAACTGGTGATTTTTGACTTGGACGGCACGTTGCTCAATTCGCTGGAGGATTTGGCGGATTCCTGCAATTATCTAATGCGGAAATACGGTTTCCCGGAACATCCGTTGGACAGCTACCGCTATTTTGTGGGCGACGGTATCCATAAATTGGTAGAGCGTATTCTGCCTGAAGACAAGAGGCAGGCGGACTTTGTGGAGCAAGTTTTTCAGGAAATGGTGGCTTATTATGATGTTCACAAAGAAGACAAGACCATACCGTATGCTGGCATGGTGGAGACATTGGAAACTTTGCAGGAGCGAGGTGTAATGCTGGCAGTAGCCTCGAATAAAGTGAACAAGGCGATGATGCCACTTATGGAGCATTATTTTCCTACCATTAAATTCACAGCAGTGATAGGGCAACGGGAAGGTATTCCTGTGAAACCTCATCCGCAGATTGTATTTGACATTTTGAAGATAGCCGGGGTTGGTGCAGAAGAATCTCTGTATGTGGGAGATACTGGTGTGGACATGGACACAGCGCATCGTGCGGGCCTGAAAGCGGCAGGTGCATTGTGGGGCTATCGCGACCGTCAGGAACTGACCGAACACCAAGCGGAATACATTATTGCACAGCCAGATGAGTTGAAAGGATTAATTAGGAATTAAAAGAAATTTCATTTCCCCTTCTTTAAGATTCGACGAAGGAGCGAAAAAACTAATTCCCCTTCTTTTAGAAGGGGTGCCCGAAGGGCGGGGTAGTAATAAAGAAAACAACAACAATAACAAAATAAAAACAACACTATGGAAATTTTATCAGACAGAATTTTAGCGATGGGTGAATCAGAAACCTTAGCGATGACTCAGATTGCCCGTGAATTGAAAGAACAAGGCAAAGACATTATCAGTCTCAGCATTGGCGAACCCGATTTCAACACACCGGAATGTGTGAAGGAATACGCCAAACAAGCCATTGACGACAATTACACTCACTATCCGCCAGTTCCTGGCTACGCCGATTTGTTGAAAGCTATCAGTCATAAATTCAAAAGAGATAACAACTTGGATTACGACACCAACCAGATTGTAGTTTCTACTGGTGGCAAGCAGGCTATTTATCAGGTGGTTATGAGCCTGGTAAACCCTGGTGATGAGGTGATTATCCCCACTCCTTATTGGGTATCATACCGCGAGATCGCCAAGGTTGCCGGTGGCAAATGTGTATATGTACCTGCCAAATTGGAAAACGACTTCAAAATCACTGCCGAGCAGCTGAGAGAAGCCATCACACCCAAAACAAAGCTCATCATGTTCAGCAGCCCGTCAAATCCTACAGGCATGTTGTACAGCAAAGACGAGTTGCGCAGCTTGGCTGAGGTGGTGAAAGAACACCCGCAAGTAGTGGTGATGGCCGACGAAATTTACGAACACATCAATTTTGTTGGAAAACATGAGAGCATAGCCCAGTTCGATTTTATCAAAGACCAAGTGGTGACCGTGAACGGTGTGGCCAAGGGATTTGCCATGACTGGCTGGCGTATCGGTTTCATTGGCGCTCCGTTGAAAATTGCCAAGGCTTGCAAGAAACTGCAAGGTCAGGTTACCTCCGCTACATGCTCTATTGCCCAGCGTGCCACCATCAAAGCCATGGAGATGGATCCGACCACATCCAAGGACATCATTGACATGCGCAACACTTTCAAAGCCCGTCGTGACATGGTATTTGCCTTGCTGAATGAGATTCCAGGCTTCAAGCAGCGTATGCCCCAGGGTGCTTTTTATTTCTTCCCCGATGTGTCAGCTTTGTACGGCAAAAACGTGCCCGCCGATTCCCAGTTTGCCGCAACCTACAAGAAAACGGCTATTGAGAACTCAACCGACTTATGCATGTACTTGTTGTATGATGCTAATGTGGCATTGGTGCAGGGTTCCGCTTTCGGCGACGACAACTGCATCCGTCTGTCCTACGCCACCTCAGAGGCCAATCTGAAAGAAGCTTGCCGCCGTATCAAAGCCGCAGTAGAGGCCATGAAATAAAAATGTGTCATGGTTGTCGAGACACAATTATTGTAGAGACGTACCACGGTACGTCTCTACTTTTTTAAATAGGCAGTATGCAGGGCTTTGTAGATAGGTCCCGTTGGTTGTAGGCGGCTCTGGTAGAGGGTGATTTCGTTAATAGGAATGCTTTGTGAAAATGTTGGTTGGTTTTGTTCAAAGACCTTCCAGAAGTATTTTTTGCTTTGGGTTTCCTTGATACGCCCTAAAGTGATATGGGGCACAACATTGCCGTGGTTGGGCTCGAAGCCAAGATCCAAAAGATGTTCTTCCATCTTTTCAAACAACATTTTGTAGGCTTCAAATTCTGAAAAGCCCAGCCATATCACGGAGGGAGCGTATTTACTGCCGAAAATGCCCAGTTTGTCCATGTTGAGAGTGAAAGCTGAAGTCTGGTTGGCGACCTCGTTCAGCAGTTTTTTCAGTTTGGGGATTTGCTCATCTGGTGTTTGCCCCAGGAACCGCAAGGTCAAGTGTTGCAGTTGGCTATCTACCCACACAATCTTATCGCCCGACAATTGCCGTTGCAGTTGCCGCATCAAGCTCATATACTGCTCGTTCAGTTCTATTTTTGTAGCGATAAAGAGGCGTTTCATGGGGAATGGATTAGAACGCAAAAATAGTGAAAAAAATAATGTGGCAATTGGCTAATATAATCAGCAAATCTCTTCAGAAAAAAATCCTGCTTATGCCCTTGTTTCCCATGTGTGTAATTGGGGAATTTTTTTTAAATTTGCAAGCTTAAAATAAAACTGCGGATTTGCAGTTATAAAGTATATATTATATAGCTATGAAGAAACATAAAGTGCTGATTATCTTATTGTCCGCCTTGCTGATGCTGGGATGCACACAGACCAGTCAGGCAGATGCCACCAATGCGGGAAGCGACAATCAAGAACAAAAAAATCCGACTAAAAAGAAAAAAAAGACTGAAATGACAAAAGTATTACTGAAAACCTCCATGGGAGATATCGTCATTGCTTTGTACGACGAAACTCCTCTTCACAAGGAAAATTTCATCAAATTGGTGAACGACAAATACTACGATGGTGTTCTTTTCCACCGTATTATCCAGAACTTTATGATTCAGACGGGCGACCCAGAGTCCAAGACTGCCAAGCCAGGACAGATGTTAGGCAATGGTGGCCCCGGCTATACCATACCCGCAGAGTTTGTGCCGGGCTTGTACCATAAGCGTGGCGCGGTGGCCGCTGCCCGTATGGGCGACAATGTCAACCCCAAGAAAGAATCTTCGGGCTCACAGTTCTATATTGTGGATGGCAGGGTATTCAATACCAATGAGATAAACCGTGTGATCCAGATGACTGGCAAGACCTACAGCATGGATCAAATTAAGGACTACACTTCTATCGGTGGTGCTCCTCATTTGGATGGCGATTATACTGTTTTCGGCGAGGTAGTGTCCGGTATGGAAATCGTGGACAAAATTGCCGCCCAGAAGAAAGACGGCCGTGATAGACCGGTAGAAGATATTAAGATTATCTCCGCAGAAATCATCAAATAAAATAATCGTTTAGTCGTGGAGACGTGAAGACGTGGAGTAATTTTTTCGTCTTAACGAGCGAGCATAGCGAGCGTCTCCCCGAGCGAATGAAATGAGCGTCTTCCCGTATTAACGTATCAACAAATAAACAGATCAACAATTCAACAAATGAATAATATCGACAAAATAAAATCTGAGCTGGAGCAATTCGGTATCAGTAGCATGGAAACCCTTGAACAATTCCGCCTGAAATTCTTGGCCAAAAAAAGCGAGTTGCAGGAACTGCTTTCAGAAATCAAAAACGTAGCTCCAGAAGAGCGCAAAAGCTTCGGCCAGCAAGTCAATGAGCTGAAACAGAAGGCCCAGCAACTATACGAAGATGCCAAAACGAAGATGGAAATGCAATCCGTCAGCACGGGTAGCCAAATGGATGTAACCCGTCCTTCAACGGCCATTTCCGTAGGATCCATGCACCCTATCTCCATCATGATGAATGAAGTTTGCGAGATCTTCGAGAAGATTGGCTTCAGCACCGTTTCCGGTCCCGACGTGGAAGATGACTGGCATGTGTTCACAGCCTTGAACTTCCCGGAAGAACATCCCGCCCGTGATATGCAGGACACCTTCTTTGTGGAGTTGCACCCCGACATCCTGCTGCGTACCCACACCTCTTCTTTACAGGTGCGTACCATGGAAAAACAGCAACCTCCCATCCGCGTGATTTGCCCAGGACGTGTGTTCCGTAATGAGGCTATCACTTCTCGTGCCCATTGTATCTTCCACCAGGTAGAAGGCTTGTATGTTGCTGAAAATGTGTCTTTCGCAGAGATGAAGCAGACTTTGCTGTATTTTGCCCAGCAAATGTTCGGCAACGAAACCAAAATCCGTCTGCGCCCTTCTTACTTCCCCTTCACTGAACCGTCAGCAGAAATGGACATTTCCTGCAATATCTGTGGCGGCAGTGGCTGTGCCTTGTGCAAACATACTGGTTGGGTGGAAATCTTAGGTTGCGGAATGGTGGATCCTAGCGTGCTTGAAAATTGTGGTATCGACAGCAAAAAATATACAGGCTATGCTTTCGGTCTGGGTATCGAAAGAATGACCATGCTGAAATACAGAACCAACGACATCAGACTGTATTTTGAGAATGACGTCCGCTTCCTGCGCCAGTTCAAAGCCGCCGGAAATTAGACGGGAAGGCGGAAAGACATGCACTGCGTGCATTCGTGAAGACGGAAAGAAGATTTTTTCGAGTGAACGTAGTGAACGTCTTGTCGAGCGAGCAAAGCGAGCAACTTCTCAAGCGAACGTAGTGAGTGACTCCACGTTTTAACGCATAATCAAAACAATTAAAAACATAAACAATGAGTAAAAAATTTAAGTTAATCAATAATATAATCGGTTGGGCGATAGGTATTTTGGCCTCTGCTGTTTATATTATGACCGCTGAACCCACGGCATCATGGTGGGATTGTGGTGAATACATTGCCACCACTTACAAACTGTTAATTGGCCACCCACCTGGAGCACCGACTTTCCAGCTGATAGGCCGTTTCTTTACGCTTTTTGCTGGTGGTGATGTCACCAAAGCCGCTTTCTGTGTCAACTGTATGTCCGCTATTTGTAGTGGTTTGACCATCATGTTCTTGTATTGGACTATAGTCCGCTTGGGTCGGAAGATGGTGATGAAGCTGGGCGAAATGACTCCCGGAAGAATTGTGGCTGTTGTGGGTTCCGCCATCGTGGGTGCATTAACTTACACATTTACAGATACATTCTGGTTCTCCGCAGTGGAAGGTGAGGTTTATGCCATGTCCTCGTTTTTTACAGCATTGGTATTCTGGTGCATCTTGAAATGGGATGAGGAGTACGACAATCCCAAGTCCAACACCAACCCCAACCGTTGGATAGTTTTAATTGCTTATCTCATAGGACTTTCCATTGGTGTCCACTTGCTGAACTTGCTGACTTTGCCCGCCGTTGTGCTGATTGTCTATTTCAAGCTTTCTCCCAAGGCCACTTATATGGGCATCGTACAGTCATTGGCCATCATTTCCTTCTTCCTGGGTTTCGTGTTGAATACCGGTTGGATGATTTTCGACTGGATTTTCATCACCATACCGTTGTTTGTACTTTGTGCAAAGAAAGGTACCCTCAAATCGAAAGAAGAGTGGGGCGTTTTCCTGTCGCTGATGCTTTCTTTTGTAATGTTGGGAGCAATTCTGTATTTCATTATTCCGCAGATTGTAAATTTGACAGGTAAATTTGAAATTTTTGCGGTGAACTCTATAGGACTTCCATTCCATTCAGGCTCTATCATCTTCTTCACTTTATTGGCCGCTTTGGTAGGTTGGGCTTTGTATTATGGATATAGCCGCAATAAAGCTAATTTCTTGGCCGGTATTTATTGCTTTATCTTCATTTTGGTGGGTTATTCAACCTTTTTCACCTTGGTGATTCGTTCCAACGCTAATCCCACTATCGATGAAAATAATCCCGAAGACCCTGTGGCTTTGCTGGCTTATTTGAATCGTGAACAATATGGCTCAAAACCGATTTTCTATGGCCAATGCTATAACTCCAGATATACTGGTGCCAAAGACGGCAAACCAGTATATACCCGTGACGACAAATCAGGAAAATACATTATTTCTGACCAGAGAAAGGAAGAAAAACCGGTTTATAATCCTGCCGATATGATGTTGTTCCCGAGATTGTGGTCCAGTAATCACCGCCAGAATTATATTAACTGGCTGAAAGCCCAATATAATTCGGACAGTGCTTCCGATAAGGAAAACCGCAGAAACTTGGACAAAGGCAAGCTGCCTACCTATCAGCAGAATATGAAATTCATGCACACATATCAGTTTGACTACATGTATTTCCGTTATTTCATGTGGAACTTCTCGGGCCGTCAGAATGATATACAAGGAAGAAATGACATTGACAAGGGCAACTGGATTACTGGTATTCCAGCTATCGACAAAACCCGTATAGGTGTGAATGGTAACGATATGCCCACCAGCATGGAGCGTCCCGGACACAACAAGTATTACATGTTGCCACTGATTTTAGGTCTTATTGGTCTGATTGTGTATTCAATGAAAGACCCGAAAGGCTCGTATGTGGTACTGTGGCTGTTCCTGATGACAGGTTTGGCAATTGCCTTCTATCTGAATATGGAACCCTTCCAGCCGCGTGAGCGTGACTATGCTTTCGCAGCCTCGTTCTATGCCTTCTCTATCTGGATTGGCTTCGGTGTATATGGTATATATTCTCTCTTCGAGAAAATAAAAAATAGTAAAGTACAAATAGCAGGCGCATTGTTGGTTACACTGATTTGCTTAGGTTTGGTGCCTGGCATCATGGCAAAAGAGAACTGGCATGACCATGACCGTTCCAACCGCTATACTGCTTTGGCTATGGCCAAGAACTATCTGGACTCTTGTGCACCTAACGCTATTCTCTTTACTTTGGGTGATAATGATACTTTCCCCTTGTGGTACGCCCAAGAAGTGGAAGGCTACCGTACCGATGTGCGTGTGTGCAACCTCAGTTTGTTGAGCACCAGCTGGTATGTGGATCAGATGAAGCGTCAGGCCTATAATTCTGCTCCGCTCCCGATTTCTATGACATGGAACCAATACAAAGATGGTACTCGCGACATGATGCATCTTGCTCCTGCCGCTAATCAATTCGTCAATTTGAAAGATATTATTGAATACGTGAAACAGCCTCAGTTCGATAATCAAAGAGCGCTTTATTTCTTGCCTTCTGACAAATATAGAAGCACTGGTATCGCTATCCCAGGCAGCTTCTCTTTGGATGTTGACAAGGAAAAAGTGTTGGCTAACGGTACTGTTGCTCCTGAAGACGCTGATTTGATAGTGGATAAGTTGCGTTGGAATATGGATGCCAATGGTGTAAATACATACGTGAAGGCTTATATCATCATGATGGACATCTTGGCCAACAACAACTGGGAAAGACCAGTTTATTATGCGTCAACTACGGGTCCTGAAGCTTATCTTGGTCTGGAAGAATATTTCCAGTTGGAAGGTATGGCTTTCCGCTTGGTGCCTATCAAGTCACCGAAGAGAGGTTATTATGATGCTGGTCGTATCAATTCCGACATTTTGTACAATAACCTGATGAATGTCTTCAATGACCATAGTCGTGTTGATAGGGTGAATAATCCTAACGCCCCTGCCAAGACTCCTTATCCGTATGCATGGGGTGGCTTCAACGATCCTCGCGTTTATCATTCGGAGGATAATGTAAGATTGGTGACCTTGATTCGTAAGATTCATCAGCGTTTGGCTGAACAGCTTATCAGTGAAGGTAAAATTGACTCTGCGGAGAAGGTGCTTGACCATTGCAATGAGGTACTGCCCGCCTTCAATTTCCCCTATCTGCTTGATCATCAAATAGGTTATTCACAAACCTGTGTATTCTTTATGCGTGATTTTTTCAGACTGAATACAGAAACTGGCCGTCAGAAAGGTTTACAGATGGCTACCGATTATTGGAACATGTTTGTGGAGGAAATGGCTTGGTTGGATAGAAATTACAACGAAAGAATGGCCGATAGCTATGCCGAATTGATTAACTACAATATCCTCTTCACACAGCAGATGTTTGGTATCTTGAATGACTATGATTGTCAATTGCCTGAGCAAGAACTGAAGAAACTGAAATTCGACAAGTTTGCCTCAGCCTATATTGATAAACAGAACAACACCATCACCCGTTGTCTTACGGACTTGGAGAAAAACCAGGAGCAACTGACACTGGCGTTCCAGTCGCTGAAGAATATTACGCAACTTGCCAAACAGGCTGGTAATGAAACTATTGAGCAAAAAGGTTTGCAGGTCGCTGAAAATCAGTTAAAGATATTCTCCCAGATGGATGCTGGCTTTGGTCAGAGCTATCGTAATTTCTTCTACGACAATAAATATTACTAATGAATAATGGTTAATGGTTAATGGTTAATGAAAAAATGGCGGAAATATTCCTCTATCATTAATCATTAACCACTAATCATTCTCTTGATAACCGAAAACTATTAGAATGTATGAATAATAACAACTACTGCGTCATTATGGCGGGAGGTATTGGAGCCAGATTCTGGCCCATGAGCCGCTCCAATACCCCCAAGCAGTTTATAGATATTTTAGGGGACGGCAGTACACTCATCCAGAAAACCTTCAGCAGATTCAGCAAAATCTGTCCGAAAGAGAATATTTACATCGTCACCAGCGAACAGTACAAGGATATTGTTAAAAAACAACTTCCGGATGTTACTGACGAACAATTAGTGCTTGAGCCGGCACGCCGCAACACGGCACCTTGCATTCATTATGCTAATTTCAAAATCAGACAGAAAAATCCAAATGCGGTAGTTGTGGTGGCACCTTCCGACCATTTGATTGTCAAAGAAGATGTGTTTTTGGAGGTGGTGGAGAAAGGTCTGAAGGCAGTGAGCGAGAACGATTGCCTGCTGACCATTGGTATCAAACCATCGCATCCAAACACAGGCTATGGCTACATTCAGTTTAATGACGAAAAAGGCATGCCTGATAATTCTTCTATTTATGATGTGAAAGTTTTCACAGAAAAACCGGAACTGGAGATGGCCAGGCAATTTGTTGAAAGTGGCGATTTCTTGTGGAATGCAGGCATTTTTATGTGGTCGTTGAAGTCTATTTTTACGGCTTTCGAAAAGTATCTTCCAGATGTGAATGACTTGTTCAAAAAGGGGGAGAGTGTTTACAATACTCCTGCTGAACAGGATTTTGTGAAAGAGGTGTATCAGGTTTGCCGGAATATTTCCATCGACTATGGCGTAATGGAAAAGGCTACCAATGTGAAGGTTTATGCCGCTGATTTTGGCTGGTCAGACCTGGGAACTTGGGGCTCTTTGTTCAATCTCCGTGAGAAAGATGAGGATAACAATGCCATTGTCGGCAAAAAGGTAAAAACTTATAACACACATAATTGCATTGTAAATATGCCGAAAAACAAGGTGGTTGTCATCCAAGGTTTGGAAGACTATATTGTGGTGGAGAATGACGACGTATTGCTGATTTGCAAGAAAGAAGATGAACAGCAGATTCGTCAATATGTCACTGACGTGCAGGTGGAGTTCGGAAACAAATACGTGTAATTAATGTGCTAATGTGCCAATTATCAATTAATAATTAACAATGAATAATTAATAATGAGCATTTTAGCATCTGTATATTTCACCAAAATTTTATAACACTCAATCAAAATCATCTAATTGTATAACTTACACAATCAACTATTAACTATTAATTATCCCATGGCTTATCTTATAAAGAACATCAAGAAACTCGTGCAGGTGGAGACCAAGCCTGTACTGCTGCGTGCCGGCAAGGATATGCAGACGGTAAAATGTATTGACAATGCGTTTTTGCTGACCGATGGCGATAAAATCGTGGATTTTGGCAAGATGAGCAAGCTTACCGATGAGGTCTTGGCTCAAAGCAAGCATAAAATTCAGGAAATTGACGCTACAGGCCGTATGGTGTTTCCTTCATTCTGCGACTCGCATACGCACATTGTCTATAAAGGCAGCCGTGAAATAGAATATAACGATAAGATCAAGGGCTTGAGCTATGAGGAGATTGCCAAACGTGGCGGTGGCATCCTGAATAGTGTGAAGAAATTGCGCAAAGCATCTGAGGATGAATTATTTGACGAAGCCTGGGAGCGTTTGGAAGAGATTATCTCTTTCGGTACAGGAGCTGTGGAAATCAAGAGCGGTTATGGCTTGTCCACCAAAGATGAGCTGAAGTCGTTGCGTGTTATCCGTCGCCTGAAAGAAAAGTCTCCGCTGACTATCCGTGCCACTTTCTTGGGTGCTCATGGGGTTCCAGAAGAATACAAAGGTCGTCAAGGAGAGTATGTTGATTTGATTATCAACGAGATGATACCGATGGTGGCTGCTGAGGATTTGGCCGATTATATTGATGTTTTCTGTGACCGTGGTTTCTTTACTCCTGAAGAAACAGAGCGAATTTTGATGCAAGGTATCAAGTATGGCATGAGACCGAAAATCCATGCCAATGAGCTTGCCAATTCAGGTGGTATCCAGGTGGGTGTCAAATATAATAGTTTGTCGGTTGACCATTTGGAACACACTGGTCCAAAGGAAATTGAGTGTCTAATGGGCTCAGAAACCATGCCCACCTTCCTGCCGGGAGCGGCCTTCTTCCTGAACATGGTGTATGGTCCTGCCCGCCAGATGATAGATGCTGGTTTGCCAGTGGCCTTGGCTTCCGACTATAATCCTGGTTCCTCACCTTCTGGCAATATGCAATTCATCTTGTCTATGGGCTGTGTCAACTATAAAATGACCTGTGAGGAGTCCATCAACGCCACCACGTTGAACACGGCATACGCCATGGGTGTAAGCCAGACGCACGGCAGCATCGCCAAGGGCAAAGTGGCTAACTTTTACATCACCAAGCCTATCCCCACCATCGAGTTCATGCCTTATAGTTTTGGCAGCAACAAAGTGGAGCAGGTGTTCTTGAATGGCAAGAAGGTGAAGTAACTGTTCTAAAAGATTTTATACAGCAGTAAAATACCATTTTTCAGGAATATTACATCTCAGTAATAATTTCCGTCCTCCAGTATTCGTTTCCTCGACGCATCGTAGTCCTTGTTAACCAAGCTCCTTCGACTGTCGAAGCAGGATGTTTTTATGGATGCCAAATCCAAAATAGTATGGAACAGGTCGTCAATCATGTAGGGTGTATGGAGACTCTGTCCCAGCTGGGTATCCTCGGATTGAAGGAAAGCATTCTGCGACTCTGAGCACCAAAGGATAAAGGGAATTTCTACATTGGCATGGGGAATTTTTCCTGAATAATCGTGGCCGCAATAGTCCCCCTCATCATAAACATTTTCTCCATGGTCGGAGAAATAGAGAGCGGAGATCCGCATATCGGGGTGTAATTGGCTATAGTTTGCAAGAAGAGAAAAAATGCTGTCGATAATGAAATCATTGTAGAAGACTGCATTATCGTAAGCATCTATGTTTTTGCCCTTCTTGTCTTCCGCTCCTTTGAATTTGTCGAAACTGAAAGGGTAACGCCTGTTATATTGGGTATGGCATCCCATAAGATGTAAGAATACCACTTTGTTTTTTTCTTTTCCTGACAAAGCGGTGACCAAAGGTTCAAACAATTTTTGGTCAAAAGAGGCCATTTGTGTGCTTTCCATGGAAGAACTGGCCATTACATTCACAAACGATACCACATCCGCATTGTAAGCCAAATTGGTGACACCATTGTCCCAAAGCCCTATGGGTGATTGGTTTGAGAGCCAGTATGACTTGTATGGCGTGGAATGAAGTACATCGAAAATGTGTATGCAGCTGTCAACAGACAGGTGGCGGTCCATATTGTTTTCGGTGAGAAAGAGCATCACGGAACTCAAGGTATTGGAATTGGCATTGATGACATTGTCGAAAGCCAAAATATCGTTGCGGGATTCCAGACGTGGTGTCGTTTCACGGTGATAACCATAGATTCCCATGTGGTTGCGGTTGCACGACTCACCGATTACCACCACCACAAGAGTGGAATCGGTGCTGGTTATTTCTGCATCGACATCATATAAGTTGCGTTTTTTCAGCTTGTTATATGCTTTCGATTCAGTATAGAAAGAAATAAACGCCCGTTCTACATCAGGGACTGCCAATCGCAGGAACCGACCATTAACAATGTTTTCAGCAAAAAACATGGCGGCGGCAATCCAAAGAACAGACCATACAATGATCTCGCTTTTCGTCCGGAAAGCAAGGCGTGGCGTATGTTTCAGCGTTAACACATACAATATCACATACAGAACAAGCAGTAGCAGGAGAGGGGTCATCTTGACCGTCATGAACTCGGAAGCCTCGTTAAAATTGGTGTTCAAGAATACAAAAATAGATGAGGCGTTCAAAGGACATTTCAATATTATCCAATGAAACAGATTGATAAAACCATCGACAAACAGCAATGTGGCGGCTGTCGCATAAAGGAATCTTTTCCGCAGCAAGATGTATGGCAGCAGAAGCAGGACGGTCCACAGAAGCTGTACCAATATCGTTCTTGGCATAAAGGCCTCAAAATTGACACACAAGCCTACAAAAGGCACATATAACACCATGGCGACAAGCCAAAAGACGTTTTTGCACGATGTTTTGGTGGCATCATCGCATCTATATGTCAATTTGTCTGTTTGTGTTGTCATCGGATTTATCGTGATATAATGAAGGGTGCTTGTACGGTAAAGTTACTGGTTCATTACTACACGAGCACTTATAATTCTGGCTAGTTGTTTTTAGATTTTACAATGCAAAATTACAACAAATTTCTCATCCCCGCAACTGTACCAAGGATTAGTAACAATTAGTTTTTTTAGGAAATTTCTTGATCATTCTCATATAAATTTCGTACTTTTGCAATTGAATTAACCCAAAAAACCAAAAACCATGAAAGATTTAGCAATTGCGGAAACATTTTATTCTGCCAGCAAAGCGCACATTGCGCAAGCTCTTCTGGAGGAAGAGGGAATTGAATCTATGATTTTGGATGAAACTGCGGCACAGGTGCAGGGCTTCACTATCGGCTTAGGGGGCATCCGCCTGATGGTGAATGAGGAGGACCTGGCTCAGGCACAAGAGTTGATTTCGAAAATGGAGCTGTAGTTAATGTGCTAATTATCAATGTGCTAATGTGCCAATTCAAATAGCCAATTTGCTAATTAACTAATTTGCAAATTGATCCATTGCATTCAAGAAGTTTTTGGTGATGAACTGCAATTGCTCTTCGTCCAGTTCGGTGTGCATAGGCAGGGAGACTACACAGTCGCACAGGGCCTCGGTTACGGGGAAATCGCCTTTGTGATAACCCAGATGGGCGAAGGCTTTCTGTAAATGCAAGGGTACGGGATAATATATCATTACGGGAACACCTAACTCTTTCATGTGTTCAATCAGACGGTAGCGATCCACATTCTTCAGCTTCAAGGTATATTGGTGGAAGACGTGAGTGCTGTAGCTGGCCGTGGTAGGTGTGGTGATATTCGTATGGTTTGCGAAGGCTTTGTTGTAATACAAAGCAGCCTGCTGGCGTGCTGCAATGTATTCATCCAGATGTTTCAGCTTCACATCCAAAATGGCAGCTTGTATGGAATCGAGGCGCGAGTTCACGCCAATCATATCGTGATAATATCGGGTGAACATACCGTGGTTGACGATACCTCTAATCTTTTCATCCAAAGCATCATCATTGGTAAATAATGCGCCACCATCACCATAACAGCCCAAGTTCTTGGAGGGGAAGAAGGAGGTGCAGCCGATAGTGCCCAAAGTACCGCTTTTCTGCAAGGGATAGTTATCTATCATCACTTCCGCGCCAATAGCCTGACAGTTATCCTCAATGACAGCTATGCCATGTTTGTTGGCAATTCGCATGATTTCCTGCATATTGCAGCATTGTCCAAACAGATGAACTGGCACAATAGCCTTGGTTTTGGGCGTAATAGCTGCCTCCAGCTGCCTTACATCCATATTGAAAGTGTCTTCCTCCACATCCACAAAAACGGGAGTCAGTCCCAAAAGACCGATAACTTCAACGGTAGCGATAAAAGTGAAGGGAACAGATATCACCTCGTCGCCAGGTTTCAAACCCAAAGCCATCATGGCCACCAGAAGAGCGTCAGTACCATTGCCGCAAGGAATCACATGCTTCACATGCAGATATTCTTCCAGATGCTGCTGAAAATCCTTGACGGCGGGGCCGTTAATGTAAGCAGAGGATTCAATGACATTGAGCACGCGGTTGTCGATTTCCTCTTTGATTTTGTGGTATTGACTTTTCAGGTCAACCATTTGGATAGCTTTCATATTGTTGTTTTTTTGATTTATTTATATCCCCCACATTGCGGCCTTCGGCCTTATGTGGGGTTATTGAAATTTCACCTCTTCGAGGTTATTTGGTATAGTTTCGTTACTCCGTAACTTCTTGGTTTTTAATTATTAATTGTTAATTGTTAATTCTTTTTCGGTGTATTCTTTCAAGTACTGGGCGGTATAGCCCACGCCTTTGCCCATCAGTTGCTCGGGGGTGCCTTTGGCGATAATTAATCCACCCTCCCGGCCGCCTTCTGGACCAAGGTCGATGATGTAATCCGCCATTTTGATGACATCCATATTATGCTCAATCACCACAACGGTATTACCTTTATCTACCAATTGGTTCAGCACATCCATCAGAATGGAAATATCCTGAAAATGAAGTCCTGTGGTGGGTTCGTCAAGGATATATAAAGTTTTGCCTGTGTCTTTCTTCGATAATTCTGCGGCCAGTTTTACACGCTGGGCCTCACCGCCTGACAAGGTGGTGGAGGATTGTCCCAAACGCAGATAACCCAGACCGACTTCGTTCAAAGTTTTGATTTTTTGTACGATGGAAGGTATCTTGTCGAAAAAATCCAGGGCTTGTTCAATATCCATTTCCAGTACATCGCTGATGGATTTGCCGCGATAGCGCACCTCCAAAGTTTCGGCATTGTATCGTTGTCCGTTGCAGGCGTCACATTTTACGTAAATATCTGGCAGAAAGTTCATTTCGATGACTTTCATGCCAGCACCTTTGCATTCTTCGCAACGACCGCCAGACACATTGAAGGAGAAGCGACCGGACTTATAGCCACGAATCTTGGATTCCTGCAGGTTAGCATAGAGATTGCGAATATCATCAAACACGCCTACATAGGTAGCAGGATTGGAACGTGGTGTACGTCCAATGGGTTGCTGGTTGATTTCAATCACTTTGTCAATATACTCTAAACCAAGTACTTCTTTGTATGCCAGCGGTTTCTTATCCGAACGGTAGAATCTTTGGTTGAGAATAGGATAAAGCGTGTCTGTAATCAGTGAGGATTTGCCACTGCCGGACACACCTGTCACGCAAATCAAGGTAGAAAGCGGAAAATCGACGGTCACATTTTTCAGATTGTTGCCAGTCGCACCGACGATGGTCAGTTTCTCACCACATCCTTTGCGTCTTTTGGCGGGCATTTGAATGCTCTTTTTACCATTCAGGTAATCGGCGGTCAGCGAGTCAGCTTTCAGGATTTCATCATAACTGCCAGCTGCCATCACTTGTCCTCCGTGTTCTCCGGCAAAAGGACCTATATCAACGATATAATCTGCTGCTTCCATCATATCGCGGTCATGTTCCACCACGATGACGGTATTGTTCAGGTCGCGCAATTGTTTCAGCGAGTCAATCAGTCGATGGTTATCTCTTTGGTGCAAGCCTATGCTCGGTTCATCCAGGATGTACAGCACATTCACCAATTGTGAGCTGATTTGTGTAGCCAGACGGATACGTTGTGCTTCACCGCCAGAAAGACTTTGAGAAGAGCGGTTCAACGACAGATAAGAGATACCCACATCGCACAAGAACTTCAGCCTTAGACGGATTTCCCGCAGCAATTCGTAGGCAATAGTGTTTCTTCTTTCATCTAAAAGTGAAGGACATTGATCAATCCAGCGGGCCAGTTCATCAATATCCATTTGGGCCAAATCGCTGATGCTCTTGTCTCCGATTTTGAAATAGCTGGCCTCTTTTTTCAGTCGTGTACCATGACATTCGGGACATTCCTTTTCTCCAATAAACTGATTCACCCACTTACGGATAGAAGCGGGTGCGGTTTCATAGTCGATATTACGCAAAAAGCTAATCACACCTTCGAAATGCACCTTCTGAGGCGACAGTCCGGCCACATCCCTTTTGACATACAGCGGGTCGCTCATGCCGTACAGAATCTTATCCATGAACTGCTCGGGAATGTTTGAAATCGGGTCGGACAGCGAGAACTCGTATTTTTCGGCTAAGGCTTCCAGTTGTTTGAAAACGGGTGTGCTTTTATAAACGCCGATGGGGGCGATACCGCCTGCTTTGATGGACATGGACGGGTCGGGAATGATGCGAGACATCTCCAGTTCCGTGATATAACCCAAGCCATTGCATTTAGGACAGGCTCCGTATGGAGAGTTGAAAGAGAAAGTGTTCGGTTCTGGTTCGGGATAGGAAATACCCGTGGTAGGGCACATCAGGAACTTGCTGTAGTTGAAGGTTTCACCAGTTTCATTGTCCAAAATGGAAATCACTCCTTTCCCATGTTTGAGTGCCTGGCGTAAACTGTTGACCAAACGCTGCTTGGAGCTTTCGCGCACCACAAGATGGTCAATCACCAGATCAATGTCATGAATCTGGTAACGGTTAAGCTGCATATTGAATTCGACGCTTTGGATTACCCCGTCGATACGGCATTTCACATAGCCCTGTTTGCGCACCGTTTCGAACAACTCTTTGTAATGACCTTTACGGCCTTTGACCAAAGGAGCCATCAGAGTGATGTCCTTGCCGTTGTATCGTTGCAGTAATAGTTCTATCAGTTCCTTTTCGGTATAGCGCACCATCTTCTCGCCCGTGTTGTACGAATAGGCATCGGCTACTCGGGCATATAAAAGACGCAGGAAATCGTATATTTCAGTGATGGTGCCCACCGTAGAGCGGGGATTCTTGTTGACGGTCTTCTGCTCGATAGAAATTACTGGATTTAATCCAGTAATCTTATCCACATCGGGGTGTTCCAGATTGCCGATGAATTGGCGAGCGTATGAGGAAAAGGTTTCCATATAGCGGCGTTGTCCTTCCGCAAAGATCGTGTCGAAAGCCAAGGAAGACTTGCCACTGCCGCTAAGTCCTGTGATGACGGTAAGCTGATGCTGAGGAATAGTCAGGGAGATATTCTTCAGGTTATTGACTCGTGCGCCAGTGATAACCAATTCATCTT
Organism: uncultured Bacteroidota bacterium; assembly: GCA_902802755.1. Classification (GTDB taxonomy): domain Bacteria; phylum Bacteroidota; class Bacteroidia; order Bacteroidales; family WCHB1-69; genus RUG11690. The sequence continues at coordinate 47,337 of CADCNH010000007.1, forward strand.
CTTTATATTCCTGATTTTTCATTTCCTCAGATTTAAAAATGCAAATTTACACAAAATCTGCGAATATTACATCACTCATTGCTGACAATTATCCATTCGCGGAAGAAGGGGTCTTCTATCTCGTAACGGTCTGTGTATATAACATAGCCATCTTTCTGCATGCGTTTCAAGGCGCTATAGACTGTACTGGTGCGATAGTTGCCCGACTGTAACGACTTGCCTGATGAAAGTCGTTGCATAATCCACTTGTTAGTCCGGTTAAAATTCATCCACAGTCGTTCATAGTCCAAACCGTGGGCTGTCACAATATGGTCAATAGCAGCCTTAAAGGGGTTCTTAATATCGGGTTGCAGTACGCCCACCTGCCAAACGTTGGCAGCCAACTGTTGCGAGTAATACGGATGGCACGAGGTGTAATCCAAGATACGGTCGGCTAAGTCTTCGCAACCATTGGAAAAACAGCTGGCTAGACGTTCCGACAAATAGCGGTGAAAGTCGTCACGGGGTAACTTCCCCAACCGCATCATCTCACCAAAGTGGTAAAAAGGCGACTTCTTGTTCTCGAAAATTTCCGTCATCATACTTTCCTGACTTCCCAACAAAATGTAGTTGATGTGCTTTTGATCCTGCATGATGGAACGTAACTGTTTGTCGAATTTTGGCGCAAGGTCGCAAATTTCCTGAAATTCATCCAGCACTACAATCATCCGGTTTTTCTCGGAATGAGCCTTCTCAATCAGAGTGAGTACATCTTCAAGCAGTATTGTGCCATCTACACCCGGCTGGAACGACACATCCATTGAGCCTGTCATCGGATTGGTAGAGACCATAGGCACGACACGAAAATGGGTAATCAAATGCCTCACACGCTCCATCGGATGCACTTTGAAAAACTCCCGAAGCAATTTGGACGAAAGGTCGGAGATTGACGTGACCTGCTGGAGATTTATCGTGATATGCTTGCGCTTGCTCTGCTTCAGAGCCTTCGCCACCACGCTACTTTTACCGAAACGACGAGGACTGATGAGTATTAGGTGGTTTGGACTCTTCACAAACTGGGTGATATAAGTCACCTCATTCACTCTGTCAGTGAAGTATTCTTCCTCCACGATAGTGCCGAATTTGAAAGGGTTTTCCATATTACGCATTTTTTCGTTACGAACTTTTTCGTAATTATCACGCTGCAAAAATACGAATAATATTGAAAACAGCAAATAATACAAAAATACGAATAATATTGAAAACAGCAAATAATAAAATGAAAGTTAGATTACCTCTCCCCTTCCTCTTCCTTTTCAGCTGTAAATTTTATGGGAATTTGGAAATAACAACGTATCGGCTTCCCGTCACTGTTTTTGCCAGGTTTCCATGCAGGCATTTGTTGCAATATCCGAATCACCTCCTCATCACATAAAGGATGAAAATGCTCTATAATGACAACCTCGTTGACACTACCATCCGTTTCTACTACAAATTGTGCAACCACCTTACCCGATAATCCTTTTGCCTTTACTTCTTCTGGGAATTGCATATTCCTGTTAAGATATGCATACAGCGAATCTATTCCGCCTGGAAATTCAGGCATTTCATGTGCATACTGGTCAAGAAACATATCACCATAATCATCTTCCAACATTTCTTGTAGATGCAACTTCTGCATCAGCTTTAATTCTTCCTCGGTGAACGTGTTGTTGCCGAAGCGGTCGATAAAACCTTGTATTGCGACACTCTCATCGGGTGAAACAAAGCAAACCTTAAACCAGTCGTTTATAGATGGAACCATCCATTTATACGGACCTTTCACCAACATTTCCCCTTGCTCATTAATCAGCATTTTCTGCTGGTCAGCTGTTGTCACCGTCCCATAACCACGACCTCCTTCCACTGGGCCGGCATATACGCATGGCACAATCAGCTGAAAATCACGATTAACAAAACCCCACTTACCGTTGCGCTTTACGGGAATCATGGTAATATCATTTATCATATCTACGCAATCGTATAGAATTTCATCAAACTCACCTATTTTATTCCAATTACGGTCATAGATGGTACATGCTATGATAATTTCTTCATCATCTAAAATTTCTTTTTGCTCAAAAATCGCTACAGATTCACCTGACGTGGAAGAAAAACTCAAATACGACTTGGCTAACACGTTTCCTTTCAAATCCATCAATTCCTCACTTCCGTCATCTAAAAGCTTTACTATTATATCCATTCCTTCCTCAAAATACATCCTCAGGGCATTTTGAAATGGAAAAATAATATTACCTTTTGAATCCACCACACCCCATTTTCCGTCTTTTTTCACAGCGAAAAAACCATTATCATAATCATATATATCTTCATAAACGAAGGGAATTGTTTCGTGACCTTTGGTGGAAATCACTCCATATAGGCTTTGCTTTTTTGCTTCAACAAAATGGTCTCCCAAGTAACGTAAGTGTGTATAAACGAATGGTATCATGATGTCGCCATGCTGGTTGACCGCACCCCATTTATCACTCTCTTCAATCAGAAAAAGATTGGGTTCGACAATCTCTACCCAATCATACTTGCAAGGCAAAATTATTCGGCCTGTAGAATCCACTACACCGTGTTTGCCAGCTGTGTCAGTCGTCACCACCATCCCATATTGAAAAAAATCGTCGCACTCCAGTGAACACCATGTCTCACCATTGTATATCTTCGGTATTACCCATTCCAAATGTCGGTTCATGAACCCCGCAAGATTATCTTTCATCACCATAATCAGGTTGGAGTGCTCTTGAAAGCGTATGCAGTCATATTCACACGGAAGTACGGTTTGTCCTTTATCGTCAATTATCCCATAAATAGACCAATATTCATGTTTCCAATAGTTGCCATATTCCGTTTGCATGTCTTTCTCCACCACCATCCAACCATGACGGTCGAAGTTCTCGAATCTGTTGTATTTCCGCAGGGAGTCGCCAAGCTGCTGCAAGCGGGCCTTGCTCTCATCAGGCGGCAACGGCTCAGTAGGCTTCAACTGCGCCCACGACAAGAACGGAAGGAGAAGCAATAACACTATTAGGAGGCGTTTCATAATTGGGTGATTTTGAAAGGGTTTTCCATATTACGCATTTTTTCGTTACGAACTTTTTCGTAATTATCACGCTGCAAAAATACGAATAATATTGAAAACAGCAAATAATAGTAGCATGGCCAGGCCGTTTTGGAAATGGGCTCCGTGCTCACGGCCATAGCGCAGAAAAAGCGTCTCCTCAGGATTGTAGATCAGGTCGAAGAGATAATGCTCTCTCCCAATAAGCGAATAGTCAATCGGCAGTAATTCCTCCGTATGGGGAAACATGCCCACGGGGGTAGCGTTAATCCATAATGGGTGGTTTTTCAGCATATCCTTACTTAAATCAGAATAAGTTATGGTTTGCCCATCACGCTTACTTCGGGAGACAAAATAAAAATTGATGTGAAGTTGTTTTAGGGCGTGAGCCACTGCTTTGGCGGCACCGCCTGTGCCGAAAATTAGGGCTTTGCTTGGGAGAGTCCAGTTTTCTTGTATGAAAAAAGCTTTTTTGTTGATTTGTTGATTTGTTGATTTGTTGATTTGAAAGGTCCACCCTTCTTGCAGGCACTGGGCAAAAGCGGGTGCATCGGTGTTATAACCCTTCAAACGGTAATCCTTCTCTATTAGTTGACAGTTGATAGTTGACAATTGACAGTTATCATTTTTGTCAGTATTTCTCTGTATTTTCACACAATTTACTGCCCTAATTTCACGAGCAGCCTCATCTATTTCATCTAAATAAGGAATGATCTGCTCCTTGTAAGGAATAGTGACATTAAAACCCCACAAATCAGGGTGCTGCTCCAGCAGTTTGGGAAGCTGTTCAATAGCAGACAAGGGGAATGCCTCATAACTGTAATCCGTCAAGCCTTCCCGCTGGAATTTGTCCTTGAAGTATGCCGGGGAGAAGCTGTGTGTCAGAGGAAAACCAATTAAGCCAAAACGTTGCATTACAGGTATCAGGTTACAAAATACAGTGTCCAGGGAATATAGGGTTAGGAAGGATAGAAGATTAAGAATTACAGGATTACGGGATGATGAATTTTGAATTCTGAACTTTAAATTCCCCTTCTATTAGAAGGGGTGCCCGAAGGGCGAGGTAGTGACGTAAATGAAATTCAAAATTCAGGTTACATGTTACAAGTGTCAGATTTTGTTTTCTGTTCACTGACACCTGAAACCTGTCCCCTGTTTTTCTTTTTTAACCCTGAATACAACAGATAGACAATGAACAAGACACCCAAAGCTAAGAGAATATATGACAGTTCATGGCTGTATTGGTTGATGAGGTCCTGTTTGCCATGGGCCACATAACCCAAGATGGCCAGAATGATGTTCCAGGAGCCGGAACCCAAGATAGTATATAATGTGAAAGCTCCGATGTTCATCTTGGCCAAACCTGCAGGGATGGAGATCAGCTGGCGTATACCTGGTACCAGTCGTCCTATAAAAGTAGAAGAGTTACCGTGTTCGATGAAGTAGTTCTCAGCTTTTTTTACTTTTTCGCTGTCAAGCAATAAAAAGTGTCCTAATTTGCTATCGGCAAACCAATAAACAATAGGGCGACCCAAGAAACGCGACAGGTAATAGTTGATGAAAGCTCCTATCAACGCGCCCAAAGTGGCTACCAGGACGATCAATGCGATGTTGATGAAAGGTGAGTCTGTGAGATATAGTGTCGCATTATCTGGATTGCAGGCTTGATATGCTGCAGGTGGCACCACCACTTCCGAAGGGAAGGGTATGAAGGAGCTTTCCAGTGCCATCAACATGGTCACGGTTACATAATTGAGATGATGGTTGTACCAATCCACCACACGGATTACCAAAGAACTTTCTTCGAGGGTATCAGTGGACGAGGACAGCTCGACCGTGGCAGGATCCTGAGGAGTGATGATGGTTTCGTTTTGTGCGTTCAGGAGGCAGCAAACCAGCATCAACATGAATAAAACACAATATTTCTTAATCATGGTTGATATAAATCTATAAGTTCGTTAATTTCGGAATAGGTCTCTAAAATGGGGTCAATGGCGAGGAAGTTTTTATATCCTTCATAATCGATAAGCAGGGCATTGGCAAGGTATTCGCATCCCTTGGAAATGTTCTGGTTGAGGAAATACAAGGCGGCCAGATAATAGGCTACCGTATAGGTAATGGCTGAGTCGGTCTGGTTCTTCTCCAGTACTTCGATGCCATAGTCATACAATTCGTTTTCGCAGCAAAATTGGACAAAGTAGCGATAAAAATCCTCCTTGTTTTCCACTTGTTTCAAGGTGGTGGTGAAAAATTCCTGCAGTTTGTTTTTCTGTTGCTCTTCATCGTAGTATGAAAGCACCTCAAACAGCAGCATAAAGCTTTGTGGGTTGTGGGCAAATGCGCTTTCAATAGCGGCTTGGGCATCGCTGGGATGTCCTTGGTCTTTGAGCACAGAGGCCAGTCCCAAAAGAGCGTCTCCCTGTGTGGGGTTGAGGGAAAGGGCCTTGCGATAGTAGGTGAGGGCTTCCTCGTATTTTTCCTGGTTGGCGTAGCAGTCGCCGATGCAGGTTAGGGAGTTGAAGTCTTCCTGATCCAGTTCGTAGGCCTGCTGATAATGGCTCAACGCCAAGTCGTATTTGTTAAGCTCGAAGTAGCAGTTGGCCATATTGTAATGAGCAGTGGAGGTCTTCTCATCGATGCTTAGGACATATTGGTAGGCATCGATAGCTTTGTCGTATTCCTTATTCCAGCTATAAGATAGGCCCAGACCGAACCAGCAGCCTGGATAAAGCGGAAATTCCTCGGTCAGCTTTTCATAGAAAGCGATGCCGTCTTCGTATTGTTTGTTTTCTTCCAGCAGAAAAGAGAAACCGAACAGTTGTTCATCGAAAGCCTCGTCTTCCTGCAGAGCGAAAATGGCGTGTTTCAGTGCCTTTGTGACATCTTTGTTTTTCAGATATTCGTAGGCCAGCAGAAAATGCACTTCGGGGTCTTCCTCGTCTAATTTCAGTGCTTTGTTCAACAGTTGGAAAGTATTGGTATTACGGCCGGTCATGCGGGCCAGCATTACTCTTTCCATGTATAGTTCTGGGGTGGGAGGAAATGAAGTCTCAATGGAATCCAGTTCCTCTTCGGCTTTGTCGAATTCCATTTGGAGCATCATTTTCTTGGCACGCAAGATTCTGAAAAACGAATCGGAAGGGTAGAGGCGGATGGCGTACTCAATGGCTTCGGAGGCCATTTGTACATCCATTGCCCGCATCAGTTCGTCAATGATAATTTCCAACTCTTCTGAGTCGAAAAACACAGAGCTGCCGGAATCTATCATCGATTTAAAGCGTTCGACCAATTCTTTTGTTTCTCTTTCTTCTGCTTCAAAATCTCCCATATCAAGAACTTAGGTAAAAATTGCCATCAAAAATTTTAGGGGTGCAAAGATACAAAAAAATAATTAGCAAAATAGTCAATTAGTTAATTAGTTAATGTGCTGATTAGACAATGTGCTAATGTGCCAATTGAATTAGCAAATTAGAAAATAATGTAATGTATCAATTTTTTTGAGGCATTTCTTGTATCTTTGCATTTTCAAATAAATGATATGACGGTACAAGAGATACTTGATAAACAGCATCTTGAAAAAGAAGAAATTATACGCTTGCTCTCCACAGAGGGCGAGGAAATGCAACAACTGTTGCAAAAAGCCCGGGAGGTAAAGTTTGCTCGTTTGGACAATTATGTGCATCTTAGAGGTCTGATAGAACTGAGTAATATCTGTCGTAAATCGTGTTTGTACTGCGGTGTGAGGAGCGATAATCATAAAGTGGACAGATATGAGCTGACGGAGGACGAGGTGCTGGAATGTGCCCAAATGGCCCATAAACTTGGCTATGGCTCTGTGGCTATCCAGAGTGGGGAACGTAACGATAAGGCGTTTGTGGAGAAAATAACACGCTTGGTTAAACGGATAAAAGAGATAGACAATGGTGCGTTGGGTATCACGCTGTCTTTGGGTGAGCAAAGCGATGAGGTATATCAGGAATGGTTTGAGGCGGGTGCACACCGCTATCTGCTTCGTATAGAATCTTCTAACGAGGAATTGTACTACAAAATCCATCCCCATGACGAACGTCATGATTTTGCTCGCCGTTTGGCCTGCATTGATTCTTTGCTGAAAATTGGCTACCAAACAGGTACAGGTGTGATGGTGGGCTTGCCTTTCCAAACTCTTGACGTTTTGGCGGAAGATTTGCTGTTTTTCAAGAAAACAGATGTTGCCATGGTAGGCATGGGCCCCTTTATTCCTCATCCGGATACACCTTTGTATCAGTACGCCAACCAGATTCCTTCCGCAGAAGACAGAATGAATTTGACCTTGAAGATGATTGCTGTTTTGCGACTGATGATGCCCGAAATCAACATGGTGGCGGCTACGGCCAACCAAACCGTTGACCCTATGGGTCGTGAGAAAGCCATTATGGCGGGTGCCAATGTCATTATGCCGAATATGACTCCTAATGAGTACCGTGAAGATTACTTGATATATCCCGACAAGGCCTGTGTGAGCGACAAACCAGAGGAATGCTATTCCTGTCTTGACATACGTATGAAAGCCATTGGCCATCAAATCCTGTATAACGCCTGGGGCGACTCCGTAGCCTTCACGAAGAAAAATAGCAAATTAGTTAATTAGCAAATTAGTTAATGTGCTAATTATCAATCATCAACTATTAACTATTAATTATTAATTGTCAACTGTCAATTAGTCCTCCCCCCACCACAAGTCCATCTTTGTACAGTACCAGCGATTGTCCAGGGGTGACTCCCCATACAGGCTCTTCGAAGTGCAGGCAGGCACGTTTGTTGTCGGCAAAGTCATCATCAAAGACCAATTTTGCGGGTGTGGCAGGTGATTTATAGCGGATGCGGGCATATACTTCGGGGGAAGAACGCAACCATTCTTCATCACGAATGCGCATTTCGGAGGCATGAACTTCGGTGCAATACAGCTCATCCCGGTCACCTATGGTCACTTCATTGCGGTCGGCATCGATATGGGTCACATATTTGGGCTCCCCGAAGGCTACCCCCAGTCCCTTACGCTGGCCGATGGTGTAGTTGCAATAACCTTTGTGGCGGCCCACCACTTTTCCTTCGCGGTTCACAAAGTTGCCTTCCTCAATCTGGCACCCTTGTTCAGCTAAAAAGTGACGATAGTCATTGTCGGGGATGAAGCAGATTTCCTGCGATTCGCTTTTGCGGGCCAGTTTCTCAAAATGGTGCTGCAATGCCAGTTGCCTCACTTCGTCCTTGGTATAGCCACCCAGCGGGAAGATGGTGCGCTTCAGATTTTCTTCCGTGAGCATCCACAAAAAATAAGTCTGGTCTTTGAACTGGTCAACAGCAGTTTTCAGATAATAATGTCCATGGTACTGCTCAATTTGCGCATAGTGGCCAGTGGCGATGAAATCACAGTTGTATTGTTCGGCGGCGTTTAGCAGTTCGCCCCATTTGATGTGTGAGTTGCAAAGCACACACGGGTTGGGTGTGCGTCCGCGCTGGTATTCCTGTACAAAATTGGTGATGACATGGTCGCGGAAAATCTGCCGGAAATCCAAAATATGATGGTCTATGCCTAAGTTTTCGGCAAAGTGTTTGGCTTCCATAATGCTCTCAACAGAGCAACAGCCTTTCTCACGAGCTAAACACGACTCCTTGATATAGTCGAAAGTGCGGAAGGTGACACCCACCAGCTCGTAGCCTTGTTCCAACAACAACAAGGCCGACACGCTGCTGTCGATACCCCCGCTCATCGCCATCAATACCCGTTTGGACATGTTTTCTGTTTTATTGTTTTCGGCTGCAAAAATACATTATTTTTTTTGGTTTCTGAATATTTTATTTTACTTTTGCATTCTGAAAAATGAAAATTTTATACAACAGCTATGTCGTTTTCAGGAGTATGTTTTTTTGAAGAAATCATAGCTTACAAACAAAAAACAAATAATATGGCTTATCATTTTAGAAATCTGGTTTTTGAAGGTGGCGGTGTGAGAGGAATCGCATACGTGGGAGCACTTGAAGTGCTCGACAAGGAGGGTATATTAAAAGACATTAAAAGGGTTGCAGGAACTTCCGCGGGTGCCATGGTGGCAGTCTTGGTCGGATTACGATACACCGCTGATGAACTGAAGGAGATTCTTTGGGACCTCAACTTCAAGAAATTCATGGATAGCTCTTTCGGTATTATCCGTGACACAAATCGTCTGCTCAAAGATTACGGTTGGTATAAAGGTGACTATTTCAGGAACCTGATGGCCAACTTTATCCAAAGGAAAACTGGCAATGGCGAGATCACTTTTGAAGAACTTGCCAAAACCAAACAGTTTAGGGAAATTTATTTGGTTGGGGCAGATTTGACGACGGGTCTTTCGAATATGTTCAGTCATAAAGATACACCAAAAGTGAAAGTCGCGGATGCAGCCCGCATATCCATGTCCATACCCCTGTTTTTCGCTTCTGTGAGAGGGGGAGAAGATAACAAGCATGTCTTTGTGGACGGTGGACTTTTGGACAACTATTCCATCAAGACCTTTGACCGGTCCTCTTATATCTCCAATCTAAATCATGCAAGGCGTACGGATTATTACGAGAAAGTCAACAAAACCAAGGTTTTACAAAAAAGCATTGCAAAAAATGAATATGTTTATAATAAAGAAACTTTGGGATTCCGATTGGATGCCAAAGAGGACATCTCAATGTATCTCACTCATAGTGCTACCAGGTTTAATGAGATAAAAAGTTTCTTTACTTATACTAAAGCGTTGGTGACAACGCTCATCGACTTCCAGAACAATGTTCACCTGCACAGTGATGACTGGCAGCGCACAGTTTATATCGACACTTTAGGTGTTAGTGCCATTGATTTCAACATTTCTGACACGAAGAAAAAGAATTTGGTGGAATCAGGTAAGCAATATACCGAGGCTTATTTGGAATGGTATAACAACGATGAAGAAAAAGCCAATAAATAATTTGTCTTTGACGGAAGGTGTTTTTCAGGATATTAAAAGGAAATCAGGATATAATATCACTTTTTTTATGAAATAAAATAAGCGTTTTTTCGCATCTGTAAAATAAAAGACTATGAGAAGTTTTGGAAGCGACAATAATTCGGGAGTGCACCCGCAGATAATGCAAGCCTTGATGCAGGCCAATCAGGATCATGCCTTGGCATACGGCGATGACCCCTGGACCGCGCAGGCGGTGATGGACTTGAAGCAATGTTTCGGTGAGAATGCTGAGCCTTGTTTTGTTTTCAACGGCACGGGGGCCAATGTGACTGCTATTCGTGCTTGCTGTCAGCCATTTCATGCGGTGATTGCGGCCAGGACCGCTCATATCGCTGTGGATGAGTGTGGCGCACCGGGCTTTTTGAGCGGTGCGGCAATTAAGGAAGTGGATACTCCTGATGGCAAATTGACACCAGAGTTGATAAAACCCATGTTGCACGGTTTCGGTTTCGAGCATCACTCACAACCGAAAATGGTGTATATCTCGCAGTGCAGCGAGCTGGGTACCGTTTATACAATGGAAGAAATTAAAAACTTAGCGGATTTTATTCATCAATACGATATGTATTTGCTGATGGATGGGGCTCGTATTGCCAATGCCTGTGTGGCTTTGGATAAGAAGCTGAAAGAAATCACGGTGGATTGTGGAGTGGACATACTGAGCTTTGGTGGCACCAAAAACGGATGTATGATGGCAGAGTCCGTCATTGCTTTTCGCCCGGAATTGGCGGAAAATATCAAGTATCTGAGAAAGCAGTCAACACAGCTATTTTCCAAGATGCGCTACGTGTCGGCACAATTTTCCGCCTATCTGCAGGATGATTTGTTATACAAGAATGCTGCTCATGCCAATAAAATGGCCCGCATGTTGCATCAGGAGTTATTGGCTTTAGGTTTCGAGTTCACACAGTCACCCGATGCCAATATTTTGTTGCTCAAGATGGTGCCGGAGATGGTAGAACAACTGCTACAGAGTCACTTCTTTTATGTATGGGATGAGAATACCCAAGAGATTCGCTTAGTCACTTCCTGGGATACTACCGAAGAGGATATAAGGAGTTTTGTGGTAGATGTGAAGAAAATAGTGTAATCAATGGGAAAACTCAATGTCTTTCCAAGTCAGGTGTTTTCATTCGGTAATTATGGGAGGGTGTGGAAAAATATGTTATATGGAGGTTGTAGCTGGCCTCTTTCAGACTAAAACCTTTTTAGCTTTTTCCGGTCGGAGGGCTCAAGGTTGAAGAGATTGCCGTCGGTTGTGCTGATAACAAGTAAGCCTTGTTCGTGGGCATACTGGGACGCATCCGAGTCGTAATTGATAGCAGCTACAGCTGCCAAGACCTCTTTGTCGCGGTATTCTGGGAACAGTTTCTTGAACTTTGGCATTTGTCGTAGAAAATGATCAATATCTTTCTTCCGGCAGTCCGTCTTTATCTCCACGGCTATGACCAATGTGTCGTCCAACATCAGCAGGTCCACCTCCATCTCGGTTTGCTTTTGTTTATTCTTTCTCTTGAGGTTACGATAGTAGCGGTTGATGTCGTATCCCGCTTCCTGAAACACTCTTATGGCTGCAGGATGCATGATACCCTCGGTGATATGACCGGTGGTGGAAGTGAATTGTTCGGCCAACTCACGTATTTTTTCGTCTGTCTTCGCTCGCGATTCCTTTAATTCGGCGATTCCACGACTCGTCTCTTTTACTATTCGATCGGTTTCCTGCATTCTTCGGTCGGTTTCCTGCATCTGTATTGAGGTCTCTTTTATCATTTCTTTGATTTCTGCCCAAGAGAGGTCACCCTGTTGCTGCGGTATTACTGATGTATTCATAGTTATTGTGTTTTATTTTTCTCGTATAAATCGATGCAAAAATACAAAATTATTCGATATAAAACATAACTATTGGAAAATTTATTTTGAAAAATTATTAATTTATATTAAAAAATCGATATGCGTTCAAATATATACTGGGACAACGGATAAAAAAAAGCACCGAACTCGTTGAAATTCGGTGCTCTCTTTTGCGCTCCCTCTAGGACTTGAACCTAGGACCCTCTGATTAACAGTCAGATGCTCTAACCGACTGAGCTAAGGAAGCAAGGTGTCCTTCACGTCTCCGTTTTTGACGATGCAAAAATACTATTTTTTTTCTTTCGTTCGACAATTTTTTTCTTTTTTCTTTTTTTTTGTAATTTTGCATCGGATTTCAATCTGAAATTTTTTATAAAATATTGAAATTCAGCGATGTAAGAAAATGAGTAAAAAAGACTAAAAACAAAATATCATGTCAATTACTGGAAAAAGCTTATTGGAAGAACTTAAAAATTTCGTATTTATCACCATCGGTTTGGCACTTTTTGCATTCGGATGGACTGCTTTTATGATACCTCACGAACTGACCGGTGGTGGGGTGAGCGGTATCGGTGCTATCCTCTATTTTGCCTTGAAAATTCCCGTGGGTATCTCAACTTTGGTGTTGAACCTGATTTTAGTCGCCATCGCATGGAAGGTGCTGGGAAAGAAATTCTGCGTGAATACCATCATCTGTTCTGTGATTTTGTCGGTGTTTATGGCTATCGGTCAGGCGATTTTCACCGCTCCGCTGGTGGAAGACAAGTTCATGTGCACCCTGATAGGCGCTACTGTGTCGGCTTTCGGCGTGGGCATGGCCATCAACTGGGGCGGCAATACAGGTGGTACCGACATCATTGCGCTGATGGTTGGCAAATATCGCAATATCTCATACGGCAGGATCTCGTTCTATTCTAATATCCTTATTGTGGGTTCCTCTTATTTTATTGTACAGTCGCTCGAAAAACTGGTCTATAGTATGGTGGTGATGTTTGTTTATATGGTGGTGTCGGATGTGGTTATCGATGGTTATAAACAAAGCTATCAAATTATGGTTTTTTCGAAAAAGAATAAGGAGATTGCGGAGCGTATCAATAAGGAAATCCATCGTGGTGCCACTTTTATCAAGGCCACGGGTTCATACACCATGGAGGAAAGCGAGATTCTGCTCATTATCGCTCACCGTACCGACAAAGTGTTTATTACGCGTATTATCAAGGAAATTGATGATACATCATTTATCAGTATATCAAAAACATACGGCGTATTCGGAAAGAATTTTGACCGATTGAAAATTTGAAAAATTTCGTACTTATAGGATATAGAGGCTAGCGCCAGACTTTGTTGCTGCGTGCGTTGGCCATGCCGTCGGGCGGAGGGAACGAGCTTGTGCGGCTGCACTTCCGGCGGCTAGATCTTTTGGTTACTTTTCCATCATGGGAAAAGTAACGGAAAAATAAATTAATTAGAAAAAACATTCAGAAGCCATGGTAATTGGCACATTAGCACATTGAAAAATTTTGTATCTTTGCAAACTTTTTTTATTACAAGTATAAAATTATAAATATCAACTTATTATGGAAAAAATTAAAATAGGAATCAACGGTTTCGGCCGTATCGGAAGTCTGGTGCTGGATGCCTCTTTGGAGAGAGACAACGTGCAAGTGGTTGCTATCAACGACCTTTTGGAAGTGAATTATATCGCTTATATGCTGAAATATGACTCTGTTCATGGTCAGTTCAAGGGTACTATTGAAGTGAAGGATAACAACCTGGTTATCAATGGAAATACTATCCGTGTGACGGCAGAACAGGATCCCGCTAACTTGAAATGGGATGAAGTAGGCGTTGATGTGGTGGTGGAATGCACCGGTCGCTTCCTGACTCAGGATTTGGCAGACAAACACATTCAGGCAGGTGCTAAGAAAGTGGTGTTGTCCGCTCCTCCAAAGGACGATATTCCTATGTTCGTAATGGGTGTTAACCATAAGGAATATGCTGGCCAACCCATCGTTTCCAACGCTTCATGTACGACCAACTGCTTGGCTCCGTTGACCAAGGTTATCCACGATAATTTCGGTATGGTGGAAGGTTTGATGACAACCGTTCACGCCGCTACCGCTACACAGAAAACTGTTGATGGTCCTTCTATGAAAGACTGGCGTGGTGGACGTTCCGTTTTCGGTAACATCATCCCTTCATCAACAGGTGCTGCTAAGGCTGTGACCAAAGTTATCCCTTCACTGAAAGGCAAACTCACAGGTATGTCATTCCGTGTTCCTACCGCTGACGTCTCTGTGGTTGACTTGACCTGCCGTCTGGAACGCTCTACCACTTACGACGAAATCAAGGCCGCTATGAAACGCGCTTCCGAAGGCGAATTGAAGGGTATTCTGGGATACACTGAAGATATGGTTGTTTCTACCGACTTGTTGGGCGACACCCACACTTCCATTTTCGATGCCAATGGCGGTATCATGCTGAACCCCAATTTCGTGAAGCTGATTGCTTGGTACGATAACGAAGTGGGTTATGCTAACAAAGCTGTCGATTTGGCCGTTTATATCGCTGGCGAATAATCGATAACGCGTTCTTTCCTATTTATTATGATGCATACTTATTTTGCTGATATACTATTGCCCTTGCCTTTGCAAGGGCTTTTTACCTATCGCATTCCACAAGAGCTGGGCGACAGCGTGGCTTTCGGTATGCGTGTGGTGGTACCTTTCGGCAAAAGTAAGTTGTATTCAGGGCTGGTGATGAAGGTTCACGAGAATGCCCCGCGTCAGGTCAACACCAAGTATGTGTTGGATGTCATTGACAAGCATTCGGTCGTTTCGGAGCGTCAAATCCAGCTGTGGCAGTGGATTGCCAAGTATTATATGTGCTCGCTGGGCGAGGTGATGGCAGCCGCTTTCCCCTCTGCCCTTAAGCTGGCCAGCGAGACCAAAATCCAGCTGAACCCCGCCTTCGATGGGGATATGACAGTGCTGAACGAGAAAGAGACCAAGCTGGTGGAGGCCTTGGCTTATCATCCTACCATGACGGTGGATGAAATTGCAAAAACAATTGATATTCAGAAGGTTATACCGATAATTAAATCGTTGGTGGATAAGGATGTGGTGATTACCGATGAGGAAATCAGAGATCCGTATAAACCTAAAACTGAGACTTTTATCGCATTGGCATCCCCTTATTGCGATGATGAAACCGCTTTGATGAATCTGATAGATTCCTTGGGTGCCTCTAAGAAAACTGCTAAACAACAGGATTTATTATTGGCCTTTCTGATGCAGACCAAAGACCCAGCCAAACCCAATGGCTTTAATCTGAAAGCGGTCATCAAAAAAGCTGATTTGCTGAAGAATGCCAATATTTCGCAGGCCCGTCTGCAAACACTGATAGAGAAAGGGATTTTCGAGCAGCAAACCGTTGTGACCAGCCGTCTGGAAGACTTTGATTCTTCTTCTTCCGCTAATGATATTCAGTTGACGGAGCATCAGCAGCAGGCGATGTGTGACATAGAGGAACAGTTTAAAACATACGACACGGTCCTCTTGCATGGTATCACTGGAAGTGGTAAAACGGAAATGTATATCAAGCTGATAGACAATGTTTTATCACAAGGCAAACAGGTGCTGTATTTGTTGCCGGAAATAGCATTGACTTCGCAGATAGTCAACCGTTTGCGGAAATTTTTCGGCGACAGGGTAGGGGTGTACCATTCCCGTTTCAACGAGTACGAGCGTGTGGAAATATGGAATAGGGTGTTGAGGCAGCAAACTGAAGGTGAGCTAAACGATAAGTATCAGCTGATTTTGGGAGCCCGTTCAGCTTTGTTGCTGCCGTATCAGAATTTAGGCCTGATTATTGTGGATGAAGAACATGACGGCTCGTACAAGCAGATTGACCCCGCACCTCGCTATCATGCGCGAGACGGGGCGGTTGTGTTAGCAAAGATTCACCAATGTAAGGTGTTGTTAGGCACCGCTACACCTTCGTTGGAGAGCTATTACAATGCCCAGCAGCAGAAGTTCGGTTTGGTGAACCTTATGCACCGATATGCTGACAGCACATTGCCCGATATCTGGGTGGTGGATATTGTCAAGAACTTGCGGCAGAAGAAGATGAACGGGCATTTCTCGCAGTTCTTGATTGACAGTATGGCTGAGGCTTTGTCGAAACACGAACAGATCATCCTGTTCCAGAACCGTCGCGGCTATTCGCTGCGTATGTATTGCAATACCTGTCAGAGCATGCCTGTTTGCAAGCACTGCGATGTGACGCTGACCTATCACAAACGCAGCAATTTGTTGAAGTGCCATTATTGCGGCTATGCTATGGAGGTGCCGAAGGAATGTCCGCAGTGCCACAGCACGGATATTGAAATGCGTGGTTTCGGCACTGAGAAGATAGAAGACGCATTGGCAGAACTCTTTCCAGAGGCGGTAGTGGCCCGCATGGACTTGGATACCACCCGCAACAAGAATTCCTACCAGAAAATTATTTCTGACTTTGAACAGCACAAGACCGACATCTTGGTAGGTACGCAAATGGTGACTAAGGGTTTGGATTTCGACCGTGTGAGTGTGGTGGGCATCCTGAATGCCGATAATCTATTGTCTTATCCCGATTTCCGCTCATTTGAGAAGGCTTTCCAAATCATGTCGCAGGTAAGTGGGCGTGCAGGCCGCAAGGAAGTGTCGGGCAAGGTAATTATTCAGACCTATCAGCCTAATCATCCGGCTTTGCAGTATGTGGTTACCAACGACTATCAGAGCATGTATCGCCAGCAGATTGCCGAGCGCCGCCAATTCAATTTTCCGCCCTTGTGTCGCTTAGTGAAAATAACTTTGAAGCACAGCAATGACGAGTTGGTCAACGAGGCTTCGTTGGTTTTGGCTCCCTTGTTGCGAGAAGCATTCCCCCAGCATGTCTTAGGTCCCGAATGGCCTTTGGTTTCCCGCATCCAGAATTATTACATGAAGGACTTTTGGGTTAAATTGAACAAAGACAACAACCTTGCACAAAATAAGTTGCTGTTGCAGCAGATTCTTCATGACTTTCAAGGCAACAGCAAGTTCAAGGCTATCCGTATTGTCGTTAATGTGGATGCGTAATTTTTTTCTTCATACTTTCCAAAGATGGAAAGTATGCAAAGATCTTTGCCGACATGAAGTTTTTATCCCCTTTCTTTTGCAGCCACAAAAGAAAGGGGCAAAGAAAAGTGGCTTTTCCGCATGCGAATATGCTTGCTGAAAAACGGTCGTCTGTAGCCTAAAAAGCCGAAACTCGCTTGCTAAAGCAAGCTCAGACAGTCGGCTTTTTAGTTCTTCATACTCCTCGTTTTTCTATGCAAACAATTCGCAAAAGCGGTATTAAGGTAAAAATTTCCATACGGAAATTTTTAATGTTAATATATGGAGGCAACTGCGTCTCGCAGTTGCATTTGCCCATCAACAGCAACTTCCTTTCCCCAATCTAATCACTGCAACCTGCAACCTGACCCCTGTAACCTGTCCCCTATATTTGCGGCGGAACCGCAACCCTCGCATAGGCATGAGCACCTCCCAAATAACATACTACCCTCGAAGAGGGTTCAATATCAATAGACGTTGGTGTTATCCCGTTATTTCACCGCGGTGCGGGTGCTGTGTGCACCGAAGCACAAAGTTTTGCCACCGCGGAAAAGGGAGCTTGTAGCTGATGCGAAAAATCCATAAACTATCGATCATTTTTTTCAAAAAACCACCATAAAAAGAAAATTACTATATTTGCATCGTCAATTTTCTCGGTGTAAAACACTGGGATTTGACATTTTTATGACATATTGAGCTTGACGCTCTTGTTCTCTCAATGCAAAGTCTGGAAAACAATGCAACGAAGTGAGGATAAGAAGGCGGAAAGTTCACGCTATAGGCGTGGATTTTATTCGACCCTTATTTACTTCGAGGTATTTCCAGACACCTGCATTGAAAATAAGTGGTAAACGAATGGATTCATGCCTTTTTTATGCCCTTATTTCAAACAAGTCCATCCTGCTCTATATGACGGGGATGCCGAAAACCGTATTGAGAGTAAGCTGTAATTTAAACCTGATGGGCCAACAGGAAATAACATGGCATAAAAAGCTTGAAAAAAATATTGTCCTTTTGTATTGCATTATTCATTTTTGTGGGTTATTGTGATGCACAAAAAATAGTAGAAATTGGCAAAATTAATATGATTTCGTCAAAAAATATTAACAATTTGGCTGATTATGAGTTAATTGCTGCATATGCGAGAGGTAATCAAAAGAAAATAACAAAAAGCAAAGCGGAAACTATAGATGCAGCTTTAGAACAAACTGTTAGAGAAATTCCAGGAGGTGTATTTGTGATGAATGCCAAAATATATCTCATAAAAGGAAAATATTTTGCCGTTGAAGGGGATGTTTGGGGACTCAAGCAGAATGCTAATTACAAAGGATTTAGTGTAGGAGACCAAGTGATGTGGAAAACCGTGGCGGGATATAAGAAGGGAACAATTGAAGCTATTAAAGATTCGGAGAATTGTGTCGTTATTGAAGACGGAACTATGAATCGTACAACCATTAAATTTGTCAAGTTGATGCGTGCGGATGGTCCAATGCCAGAAGATTAAAAGTTAAGGCTTAATTTTGAATTGTTATGAAACCTAAAATATTTTTCGCCTACCTATTCTTATTTGCGAGCATTTCTTTTGCTTTTTCGCAAACATCCGTCCGTGTTGCAGATTTGTCATTCAAAATGAAAAGCAATAGCACGGAGGAATTCTACTATAGTTTTGCTGAAGGTGATGTGATGGTAGTGGATTTCGAATTGAGAAAAGGAAAAGGAGTCAAATTTGAAGTGATTGAGTTGCCATATCAGACTAAAATCAATCAATTTACGGCACGCATTTCTAATTATAGAATGAATGTTACCTCTACCAAAGTATATTTGTTCAGAGTGGCGAATGGTATGGGAAATAAGCTGTGTTCTTTAAGCATCAAGCGTATTCCGAAATCACAGGAAATGGTGAATTTTAACACCGCATGGCAATGGAAAACAATATATGACACTACTTACACCACTTATAAGGAAGATTCTCTTGTTAGGCATGATACGGTGCATTATACGGAAACAGTGAAAGAAGTAGCCTCTCGTGAACTAAAAGAAGAAATGTTAGTAGATAACACCGTTGAAATTCGTTCAATAGGTTGGATAGATCATGACAACCCTCGTGCTTTTGTCTCAATTGAACTGCCAAGTAATCAAGTCGGTCAGAATTGGGAAAAAAAAGTTGTAGGATGGGCTTATTGGCTATGTGTTGGTAATAATTCTAGTAGCTATTGGAGTCGTAATAAAAACAGAATTGTTAAGAGTGCAACTGCTATAGCAGAAACAACGTTGAGTCCATTGGGAGCCTTGGTGGTTGGTGGTATTACAGATTTAGCCATTCCTGACCCATCAAAAGTGGACAATGTGATTTGGGCGATTGTTGCAAACACCGAAAATAAAAATGCATTTATGAGAGGTGAAACTTATATTTCTATAGTGCATAATAATGGTCCTGGAGCTTATGGGAAATTTGTCAATGAAACCCAAGGAAAATACTTTATCTGTATGTTTAATGATAACATCCATGATAGAATTATAGTTGATGTCAAAGTATGTGCAGTAATGGAAACAATTACCTATAAAGATGTTGATTACCAACGTACCAAGGTTGTTCCCCAATATGTCACATTAACAAAAAAACGAATGAATGTCACACCGAGTCAGGTCAAAGTGCCAGTGGAAAATATTCGATAATAGTATAATCTCTTTTTTACAATGAAAAAGACCACTTTAGTATTAGCTCTTTTATTCTGTGTCAATTTGGTTTTCTCAAACCCAGTAGATACTGTTACAGCAAAAAAAGTTGCGAAAAATTTTTACATGCAAAATAGTGTTATTGGGGTAAGGAATGGTCAAACTATACGAATACGGCGCCAAGTCCCAGAATATGTGGTCGTTCCTTTAGACACAATGTTTACAGGCTTTTACATTCTTAATTCAACAAATGATGACGGTTTCGTAATTGTTTCGGCTGATAATAATGTCATGCCGATTCTTGGATATTCTGAGGAACATTCTTTCAATGCCAGCAATATGCCGCCAGCTATGCGAGATTGGCTTTATGGATATGAAATGGAAATTAGGCGAGCAAGAATAATGGACAGAACTTTGGTTTCTGATGAAGCACGGAGAGAATGGGGAGCATTGCTCACAGGACAGGATTTACCCAATAGAAACACAAACAATGTGCCAGCTTTGCTTGAAACAAATTGGGGTCAGGGATGGCCATATAATTTGTCATGTCCATCTACAACAAACGGGAATGCTCCAACAGGATGCGTAGCTACGGCTATGGCACAGGTAATGAAATATTGGGAACATCCCTTGACTGGAGCGGGATCTCATACCTACACACATCCCACCTATGGCACATTGAGTGCAAATTTTGAAAGCTTAATTGCGTGGAATGAAATGCTTGATACATATAATTCGTCTTCTTCATATACTTTAATGCAAGCTGGTTCAATTTCTTCGTTGATGTATATATGCGGTGTAAGTGTGGACATGGACTATGGGGTTCAGGAGAGTAGTGCTTTATTGGTGAATAATGGATATACTTTTATTCCAAGTGCAGAAACAGCTTTGAAAAATTATTTTGATTATAGTGAGAATCTTCGAGGAGTTAGTAAATCAGATTATTCTAATTCACAATGGATTAATATGTTGAAGAATGAGTTGGATTCAGGAAGGGCAATCCTATATAGAGGAAGCGATAATATATCTGGTGGACATGCCTTTGTTTGTGATGGATACAATAATAATTATTTCCATTTTAATTGGGGATGGGGTGCTTCGGCTAATAATTACTGTTTGATTACATCTTTAATTCCTCAAAATAGTTCATATAATTTCTCAAACGATCAACAGGCTATTATTGGAATTTCTCCAACAAATCAGCCAATACGTCCAAACTATGATTTAATGATGTATAGTTCTTTGACATCTTCTGCTTCAAGTTACCAGTATGGCGATGATGTTATCATCACAGGAACTGTTACAAATGTGGGTAATGCTTCATTTAATGGCTATATTTATGCTATTGTTTCCGATATAAATGGCAATTATGTCACAGAAGTACAAACGTATGCAAATATTTCTGCTAATCAACATGTGACCAAAACTTTTACGATACAAGGAGGCTTGCCATTAGCCTCGGGTCAATATTTTGTATGTTTGACTTCTTCGTCTAATCCAAATGATGTTAACGCCGCACGATTTATCAGAGACAATCTTTCTCATCCTAACTTTGTTTCATTTTCAGTGGAATATGAAACAACACTAGAAACATTTTCGGATTTTGACGTTTCATCAGAAATCATATATTCTGGACAATCCATCACGGTTAATGTTGATATTTTGAATGCGGGCACAACCACTTTCTCAGGAAGTGTTGCTGTCGCTCTTATTTCTTTAGAAGGATCATTCGTTCAGTTTATACAACAACATAGTCTCACATCAAATAGTTCACTTCAGCCTAATTACCATTTTACGAATGGAATAGACTTTACGGGTACTGTTACAGCGCCAGCTGGAGATTATTTCCTTGCTTTAATATGGCAAGAACTGTATTATTCGAATTGGACTTATGCAGGGTGTGGTCATAATTATTTAAATCCTGTAAGAATTACGATAAGAGAACAACCATTGACGGATATGTATGAAACGAATAATACAGCTTCCACAGCATACGAATTAACTCCTGTTTTTTCAGATAATATCAGTTCAGTTAATACTGTTGGTGCTAATTTTCACACGCAATCTGATGTGGATTACTATAAAATCATTCTTCCAACAGGATTCGCATATTCAGCAATACCAGTGTTGGAAGACATGTATTATAACAATGATATCTCGTATTCGGTTGATGCCAAATTTTACTATGCTGTAGACAATATTTCCTCTTGGAATGGACCTTTTGATTTAGATGCAAATATTATTTCCTGTGCACAAAATGAGGTTGTACTAAATAATGGGGGTACAATTTATTATAAGGTTGTTCCCTCATACACTGGAGATATGGGAAGTTATAATTTGAGTGTATTTATACAAAGACAAATACTTCCTGACCAATACGAAGAAAACAATACTGCATCAACAGCATACAGTTTGGGTACTGTTAATACCAATAGTGTAATTTGCACAGTAGATGCTACTTTCCATGTTACCACCGACAATGATTATTACAAAATAAACCTTCCGTCAGGTTACTCATACACTATAAATGCATATTTACAGGATAGTTACAATAATAGCAATTACACTGCGGATGCCAAATTTGCGACCTTAACAGATGGAAGCACATGGTCATCTAATTATGGGAACTCCATGCCTGCTCTAACGATAAGTGATGGGGGAACTCTATATTTCAGAGTGTTACCGTATACTTCCAATGAAATAGGCACCTATTCGTTGCATATTGAAGTAACGAGAACAACTGTGATTGAACCTGATATGTATGAACCCAATAATACGGCATCTGCGGCATACCTGCTTGGAACTATCTCAAATAATAGTACGACCATGGATGTCAGTGCTAATTTCCACATCACTACCGACAATGATTACTATAAAATCAACCTTCCATCAGGCTACTCCTACACCATAAATGCAAACATCTTAAACAGTTACAACAATAGCAATTATACAGCGGATGCCAAATTTGCAACTTCAACAGATGGAAGTACATGGTCATCTAATTATGGTAATTCCATGTCAGCGTTAACGATGAGCAATGGAGGAACCTTGTATTTCAGAGTATTGCCTTATACCAATAATGAAATGGGGACTTATTCCCTGCATATTGATATATCTCGACAAGGAGGGATCGAACCGGATGTATATGAGCCAAACAATTCTTCTGCGGCTGCTTATCTTTTAGAAACAGTCAATGGCTCAAGCGTAACCATTAATGCGGAGGCCAATTTTCATGTTACAAACGATGCGGATTATTATAAAATAATTATGCTTCCAGGGTATAGCTATGCTGTGGATGCGAGACTTTATGACAGCAACAATGATGGTACATATACTGTGGATGCAAAATTTTCGGTGTCACAAGATGGCAACAATTGGTCTGAATATTATGGTGTATATGCTCCAACCATGATGTATTCTAATGGAGGAAGGGTGTATTATCATGTTATTCCAAACCAAAGTGGTACAATCGGGACATATCGGTTAAATGTGGAAATAACTGCGTCAAATGAAATTGAAGAGTATGGTGAAATTCCCGTGCTGTTATATCCCAATCCGGCCTCAGAATACTTATATGTGACAATATCAGAATCCATGACAATTACAAATTTGTATGTTTATAACATGGAAGGTCAACTGATAAAAACTGTTAAGGGTAATGTGTCTTCAATTAATATTGCCGAATTGTCAAAAGGTATGTATTTCATTCGAATACACACTGATAAAGGGTTTGTTGTCAGAAAATTTGTAAAAAGGTAGTGCGAGGACGCAGTCGCTTCTATAAAATCCTTGGAATATCGCTTAATTAGCACATTAGCTTCTCCACTGGCACATTCAGCTTCGAAAAGGCGAAGAGCTTTTTGCCCAAGTCTTTCAGCGAGGCTCCGAGGTGATATATGGTGTCGTCGATAACCAGGAAGCGGTCATGATAGTTGGAAGGCATATCCTCGCAACAGATAGTCTTTAATAACACCATTCGCCCATCTTCGGAATTGTGTGCCACGAAGTGATTTGACACGATACCCGACAGAAATAATAACGTCGAGACTATAAATTTTCACTGGCTTGTCGGAATGTGCAAAGTGCAAAAAATGCACATTGCAGAGGATGCTGTTTTCTACCGATGAACAAAATATGGTATTTTCGGATAAACGGAGTGATAAAATTCTCGTATTTTCGGATATTTTATAGAAAAAAATTTGCGTAATCCAAAAAAAACAAGTATTTTTGCACTCGTAATCAAACATATATCCAATGATGGAGCGAATATTCAAGCGGAAACTATATGACCGGCTTCTTGAATGGAAGCGGGTCCAGAACGGGAAAAGTGCCATTCTTGTGGAAGGTGCACGGCGAGTAGGCAAATCAACACTTGTCGAGACATTTGCTAGAAATGAGTATGAGTCGTATATATTGATTGACTTCAATGAAGCCTCTGATGAGGTAAAGTCTCTGTTCAATAACTTGATGGACAAGAATTTCCTGTTTCTTCAACTCCAGTCTTTATACAAGGTCATACTGAAAGAACGCAAGTCAGTCATCATTTTTGATGAGGTCCAAAAATGTCCTCTTGCTCGCCAAGCCATAAAGTATCTTGTCAGAGACGGACGTTATGACTATATTGAGACGGGTTCGCTCATCAGTATCAAAAAAAACACAAAAGACATCACTATTCCGAGTGAGGAGGAGCGTGTAACACTCTTTCCCATGGACTACGAAGAATTCCGCTGGGCATTAGGAGACGAGGCTACCATCCCGCTACTACGTACATACTATGAAAATGGTCTCCCGTTGGACATGGCACATCGTGCTATGATGCGTGACTTCAGGCTATATATGCTTATTGGTGGTATGCCGCAGGCTGTCAACACCTATCTTGAAACAAATAACTTCAGTATGGTGGATCTTGCAAAACGCAACATAATCAACATATATCGGGATGATTTTCAAAAACTTGATTCCACTGGACGTCTGGAGGAACTTTACATGAACATTCCCGCCCAGTTGAGCCAGGTAAATAACCGTTACAAACCGTATTCCGTGCTTGGAGATGTGGAAGATGACAAACTGTTGGAATTGATGAAGGATTTAGAGGATAGCAAAACGGTACTATTCTCATACCATTCCAATGATCCAAATGTGGGTATGTCGCTGACAAAAAATATTTCCAAGTACAAGATTTTTTGTTCGGACACCGGTTTGTTCGTGACGCTTGCTTTTGGGGACAAAGATCACACAGAGAATGTTATTTATCAGAAATTACTGAACGACAAACTTAGCACCAATCTCGGCTATGTGTATGAGAATGTGATAGCACAGATGCTTTCCGCTTCGGGGAACAAGCTTTTTTATTATACATGGCCTAAGGATGCCACCCACAACTATGAGATTGACTTCCTGCTTTCACATGGTTCCAAGTTGCATCCTATTGAAGTGAAATCGTCGGGGTACAATACCCATGCGTCGCTGGACTCCTTTTGTAAAAAATTCTCCCATATTATTGGAAAGCGTTATTTAGTTTACACCAAGGATTTCAGGAAGGATGAAGAAACAATTCTACTCCCTGTTTATATGACGCCGTTCCTGTAAAAACTTCCAAAAAGGAATACTACATATCCCAAAGCCTGCATGCCTAAGATGTGTAAATCTTATCCATAGGACGCAGTTGCCCCTATAAAAACATCAGCACATTAACCAATTTGCTAATTTACTAATTAACTGATTTGCTAATTAAAATTGGCACATTAGCACATTAACTAATTAGCACATTCTTCTGTGCCCTTGCGCCTTGTTCTCCTTCACCACTTCCTTCATCCGCTCCTGGGTTTCTGGGGTGAAGAAGGCTTCGGTCAGTTTTTCGCGGATATAGGTGACTGCGGCATCGGAGGGGTGGCAGAGGTCGGCGGCATAGAAACGGTAGTCGCGCAGGTCGTCCTGTACCATTTCGTAAGAGGGGAAATAGAATGTGTTTTTATTGTCAATTAACTGATTGATAGATAAATGTAACGTTGCTTTGCTGATTTGGTTTTCGTGGAAGCCATCTGCTAAGTGCCGCACGGGACTGACGGTGAAAATTACTTTTAACTTAGGATTGAATTGCAGTAATTGGGGCAGCAATTCACGATAAATAGCTGTAATTTGTTCTACTGTGAACAGCTTTTTCTCGAAGCGATTGGCTGGAATCTTGTGGCAGTTGGCCACGATGAGGTCCCGTTCGATGAGGCGGTAGCAATAGGCGGTGCCGAAAGTTAAGAAGAGGTAATCGGCAGAGGCTAAGAAATCATGAGCCCTATTTAAACATTGACTGATGTTTTGCCGAAAAGTTTCTTTGTCGGGGTGTGAGAACTTGCCATGATGGGCATAGCTGATCCACTTTTCATTGAAGAAATCGATATATTGTTCGTTGAAAAGTTCTGGATTTATGCACATTTTCAACGCATTGGCAATGGAAACGGGATTGAAAAGCGTGCCAAAGGGGTTGGATAGCGTGTCGAAACGCATCTCCTGGAAGAAATTGCCGATATGGTCTGAAAAACACGAGCCCAACAACATCAATTTATCCTGATAGTTGATGTCAAAAGGGTATTTTGGGGTCGGTATTTCAGTGCGGAATTTCATTTTCTTGCTACAATTTCCGTGGCAAATTTACACAAAATTCCCGAATTATACATGGACGTATAGATTTTCCTGTAGATACGCGATTTATCGCGTCCGCTCCGTGTGTCTGCATTCTCTGTACTCATCCGTCAATAATCTGATGTTGCCATGAGCTTACACGTTGCTATCGTATGCAGGCCTTAGGTCTGCATGGCTCGGTAGCCCAGGGCATCGCCTTGGGGAAGATGGATGTACACCATCATAGAACCCCGTTAGGGGTTCCATGTCTATAGAAACGGAAATTGTCATGCATCATGTTCGCGGCGCGGGTTAGGTTTGCGCCGAAGCAGTGAATGTGCCGCCGCGAAACGATACGGCAAAAAATATTTTGTCAAAATGAAAAAAAATGAAAAAAATATCCCTCCGAGCAACAAATTTTCAGTTTTTTCGTCTTTATAGTACTAGTAGATTCATAAACCCCGAAAATATGAAAAAATCTGTACCCTTATTTTTTTTCACCTTGCTCATGACGAGTTTTATCGCATTCCCCTCCGCCTCCGCCCAGGGCGAATGGAAATGGGCGCATCACTGGACGGGCAGTGGTGGCGACTTGACCAACATTTTCAATAATATTACAAATACTGCCTTTGATGAGGAGGGCAATGTTTACGTATATGGCACGATGGGTGGCAATGTCAGGTTAGACGGGGAAATGCTTATGTTTTCAGATAATTCTACTGTGATAACTACTTCAGAGCATTCCATCCTGTTGGCCAAATTTGACACTTTAGGAACAATGCTATGGTATAAAGTGATAAAGTGCCAAGGCGACTATTGGTCCATTCCTAAATGGATGACTGTGAAAAACGATAGGATATATATTACCGGAATAACGGGTATGTGGACCGATAGATATTACTGGTTGTATTACATAGACACTTTGATAACGAAAGAAGATGTGTTGAGTTTGCCTGCTTCGGAAAGGAAACCGCCCTACAAACGCAGTCGTTGGACATTCTTTTCCCAATTGGATTTGGACGGAAACCGAATAGAAGACCATTTCGTGGAAACATATACAAGGGAATATCATGAGAGCGGTAATAATTACGTTCGAGGCGTGAAACCTTTAACTACGGATGAACACACATTTTTATCACCTATGCACGTGGATGATGCGGGAAATGTCTATCTGTTCGCACGTTTCGATTACGAGGGGAATGAGGAAGACCCCTACACCGTAGTCATAGACGGGGATTCCTCTAAAACGTATGACCTTTTTTTGCCTGGTAGCAGCTGTGGCAGTATGAGCTTGCGCAATGTGATGATTTACAAATTTACACCAAACTGGGAGTTGGATTTTGCCAAGCTGATGGTGCAAAACACCGAAGGAATTGCTATCTCTTGGGAATATGCACACGACAGTATCAACCCTCAATACGACATCTATCCCGAATGGTTGTCATACGATCAGGAGGGTAATATGTATGTTTCTGGCTTTGTGAAGCTTGGACTATCTGTTTATGGAGCATCTTTGCATCAGTATCCTGTTCACATTTTTTTTGACAGTTTGCATTATGCAACCATAAATGATAGAAGTGGTACGAAAAGATTGAACTTTATCATAAAATACAATAATGCAGGTAATGTTGTATGGTCCAATCAAATTTATACAGTGGGAGATATTTCAGGTCCTTCATATTCTAGTGCGGAATGGAAAGGGAGTTGCATTGACAATGACCATCTCTATTTATTGGGATCCGCCGCCTATAATTCAGGTTCTTCCGCTAACATTTATTTTGATAATGAGAGCAATTTCTTGCAAAGGTTTGTTTCTGATGGAAGTATCAGTTTTTTTGTAGCGTTAGATAAAAATAATGGTCAATACATTTCTCAAGGAATTGTCCCTGCCTTTGAAGCGATGGCAAGCAAGACCCCTGCCGTTATTAGTAATAGGGTGTTTGCAACAGTTTCATTCAACAATTCTGGTAATGTTTTATTGACCGAATGGCGAAATGATGGGCTTGTAATCAAAAACGATACGGTTAATTGCACTAATTCAAATATATCTTATTCCCAAGGAGTTACAGCAAATGACAATGGTTACTTGTTATCGTCTATGATTTCCTATTCTCCTGTAACTTTCAGCAACAGCGTGATTGCCGACTGCAATAGTCCAGGAATGAGCAATGCTGTATTTGCACTGTGTCATAATCAAGAATGGACGACACCCTTTACCCCTGACGACACAGTGGCTATCGATGAGTATTACCAGAAACGAGAGAACAGCATCTATCTCTATCCCAACCCTACCGACGGGAAAACTGCTGTGTGTGGCTACTTGTGGGACTATCAGAGTGCAGAGCTGTTTGACTTGCAGGGCAGGAAACTGGCTGAATATGCGGCTGCCCGAAATTTCGACTCAGGACCAGTCTTCGACCTCACCCCTTACCCCGCCGGCACCTATATCGTGAAAATCAACTTCGAGCGAGGAGTGAGCGTTGTGAGGAAGGTAGTGAAGAATTAATAATTAATAATTAAAAATGAAGAAGGACGAATGTAGAATAAAGGGCAACCGAGAGGGCGTCCTTTATTCGACTTATGAGGGACAATACTAAAGGATTGATGCCACCTTGTTGACAAGATGAGGCTCGCGTCGGGTGCGCTGCTGTTCTTCAACCTCGCGCTGGGCAATGACAAGGCAGTCGTGTTCGTAGCCGTACTGCAGACGCATCCAAAAATCGTAAGGTATGCCCAATTCTTTTTCCAGTGCCATCGCCACTGCGGTGGTAAAACTGCGCTTGCCCTTGATTAGTTCGTTCAGATGGCTTGGCTGGATGCCTATAGCCTTGGCCAACTCTTTCTGCTTGATGCCGCGCTCTTTTAGTTCCTCGGCAAGCGTTTCTCCGGGATGCACCGCGCGGAAACCTGTAATTCTGCTATCGCTGTCCATGGTGTGATTCATCTAATTCTATGATTGTTATTCTTATTCCATTGTCCAATTCCTTAAATTAAAGCCGTTCTACCCTGCCATTCATCACCCTTATCGAACTCAAATCTATTTTTTTGAGCTGCTCGTAATGCAAATAGCTCAACTGTTTCAAGTCGCTGCATTTAGCGACACCTTGCAAATCGTTAAACACACGGTCTAAAGCCCACAAGAATTTCTTGTCCCGGGTGTATTTCTTGTACCTTTTGCTTTAATGAGTAGTGATAAGTTTTTCTAATTCAACATCTTCAAATGATACATTCATCGTTCTTACAGTTTGCAAAGATAATAAAAATTCTGGATATTGGGAATTTCTCTCCCATCATATTTTTTTATCTGACATGCGACCTTTTATTGGTGCATTATTTACAAGTTACTTTTTGTTCTTTTCCATTCTTGATTTTTAAGATTCTTGCCTACAAAATTACAAAAACAAAACAAAGAAATCAAGAACAATATGGATTTAATCTGTTATAAATCAGCATTATAAAAATGACACTTTTCGATTGAAAAGATGTCTTTTTTGAAAAGAAAATTGCAAATCGCAAAAAATGCGCGAAACCACAGGTAACTTTGATTCAGGTGGAACGACTGGATTTTGGAAGATTTACACAAATAATACCGCTACGTGGAAACGATAAATACAGATTAGTGGGGTATTATCAGTTTGGCAAACTTGAGTAGCAGCATCTTGTTTCCTACGGTGTCGAAGGCGACAAGGGCTTTCTTGTCCTCACCAACGCCATCGGTGGAAATCACCACGCCGTAACCGAATTTCTTGTGATAAACCCTTTTGTTCACGACCACCTGCTCGGGAGTGGCGAGCTCGCCGATTTGTGACAGCTCCACCTCGGTCTTGGTTTGTACCGTGGGTTTTGGGGTGCTGATGCTCGGCTTAGGACTGCTATAACTGGGCTTGGAACTGGGGGAGTGGGTTTCCCGCTGCTGGCCGTAGCTCTTGAATTGGCTGAAAGATGAGGTTTCGGGACGGGAAAAAGACCCTTTGCCGGAAGATGCCCTGCGGGTAGTGTTGATGAAACGCTCGGGAATCTCGTCAAGGAAGCGGCTGGCTTCCGCAAATTGCAGCGAGCCGAATTTGTAGCGGGTTTCGGCATAGCTCAGTATCACTCTTTTGCGGGCACGGGTGAGGGCCACATAAAACAGTCGGCGCTCCTCTTCCAGCTCCTTGCGGGTGTTGATAGACAGCGAAGAGGGAAACAGGTTTTCTTCCATGCCAGTGATAAACACATAGTCGAACTCCAAGCCTTTGGCGGCATGGATGGTCATCAGTTTTACCTTGTCGGCATCCTCGTCCTTTTCGTCCTCGTCGCTGAGTAGTGAAACGGTCTCCAGATAATGGTCAAGTGTGGGAAAATATTCGCTAATCAACTCGCCAGTGGCTTCGTTGATGGCACTTTCGGGTTCGCGTTCGGTGAAGGCCTTGATGGAGTCAAGCAACTCCTCGATATTGTCAATGCGGTCCTTGTCGGAGGGGTCTTCCTTCAGGGCACTGACAATACCTGAAGATTCAGCAATGTGCTTGCCCAAGTCAAAAGCGTCAGTGGTGGGCAACAAAGACGTATAGCTCTGGATACGAGCCGCAAAGTCCTTCAAGCGGGCTTTGGTGGGGGCGTTCACGTCCAGTTGGAATTCGTCGGGTTTAACGAGGATATTCCACATCCGTTCGTGGTGTTCTGCGGCACAATTCAAAATCTTATCCACCGTTGTGGCACCGATACCGCGCTGCGGATAGTTGATGACACGACGCAAAGATTCTTCGTCGTAATGGTTGACCGCCAAACGGAAATAGGCCATCAAGTCCTTGACTTCCTTTCTTTTATAAAAAGACAGACCCGCATATATTTTATAGGGAATATGCCGTTTGATGAACACTTCCTCGATGGCACGCGACTGTGAGTTGGTGCGGTACAACACGGCAAACTGACTGTGGTTGGCTTGGGTGTTCACCTTGATTTCAAACAACTTGTCGGCAATGGCAAAGGCCTCTTCGGTGTCGCTGCCGGTTTTCATGATGTCTATCTTGGTCCCCTCGCCATTTTCTGTCCAAATCTCCTTGTAGAGCTGGTCTTTGTTGTTTTTGATGATGGCGTTGGCAGCATTGACGATATTCTGTGTGGATCGGTAGTTCTGCTCCAACTTGATGATGTTGCAGGTGGGATAGTCATGCTTGAAATTGAGGATATTCTGGATGTCGGCTCCACGGAAAGAGTAGATACTCTGCGCATCATCGCCCACTACGCAAATATTCTGATAAGCAGCAGCTAATTTCTTGATAATCAAATATTGGGCAAAATTGGTATCCTGATACTCATCCACCAGGATATAGCGGAAACGCTGTTGGTATTTGTACAGCACCTCGGGATAGTCGCGCAGCAATACGTTCATGTAGTACAGCAGGTCGTCGAAATCCATGGCGTTGGCGCTCTTGAGGCGTTGGTTATAGCGTTTGTAGATGTCCGCAATGAGAGGCTTTCCGCTACGCTTGTCTGCCTCGATGATTTCTGGATTTTCCGCATATTCCTGATCTGAGATCAAACTTGACTTGGCGGCGGAGATGCGGTTGAGGATATAGTTGGCCACATAGATTTTCGGGTCTAACTGCATTTCTTTCACAATCGACTTGATCATGCTCTTGCAGTCGTCAGTGTCATAGACGGTCACATTGTGGTCATAGCCCAAGCGGTAGCCTTCCACCCTGATAATGCGGTAGAAGATGGAGTGAAAGGTGCCCATGGAGACGGCCTTGGCGTTGCTGTCGCCTACTAGTTTGAAGATACGCTCTTTCATCTCTCCAGCAGCCTTGTTGGTAAATGTCAGCGCCAGAATCTGGAACGGGCTAATGCCCAAGGTGAGCATATAGGCGATGCGGTAGGTGAGCACACGGGTTTTTCCGGAGCCCGCCCCGGCAATCACCATCAGCGGACCCTCTACCTGTTTCACCGCTTCTTGCTGAGCGTCATTGAGTTGCGAAAGTAATTCCTCTGCTTTGTTCATAGTCTGTGTTTAAGACCGCAAAAATACGAAATAAATCAATGTGCTAATTCAGTAAGTTGAAAGTTGAAAGTTGAAAACTGAAAGTTGCTCCACTACCCCGATCTTCAGCCACCCGTTGAAGACCTCGTCTTCTTCTCCTCTTCGCTCGGCGGAGACAAAACATGCTTTGTCTCTGCACTCACTCATTCGTCAAATCTAAAAGAAGGGGAATTGAACTCTGAATTTTGAATTCTCGTTTTTTTGCCTCTTTTATTAAATTTTCCTATTGATATTTGCACATTAGCACATTATCTAATTTGCTAATTGAAATTTTTCGTATCTTTGCAAGTTATTGTTTTAAATATTGAAAGATGAAAAAACTGCTTTTTTTACTGCTTGGTTTAGTCACTCTGATAATGGTTTCTTGTAAGGATACTTCAGGAGATTATGTTGCTAACCTGCTGACTTATACACAAATGGAAACCGCTTTTTCCGACTGTTTGTCGGTGGCAACTGAATACGCTGTGGAGCGTTTATGTCCGGAAGATGAGTTGAGTTACGCTTTGGGTTATGGTTTTTATGATTACGAAAGCCAGGCTTATCGGATAACCATGCCCACTTCTGCCCGTGCTATTGTGGATAGTCTTACTGCCCATGGACAGGGTGCTCTTATTGATTCGATGGTACTGCATATCAACCGTGCCGCCGAAGCCAGTGGGAATGCTATAGGTAGCGCTTTTTCTTCTGCCCGCAGCAACCTGTCATATACGAATCATCAGGCTTTTGTCTCCACCTCCAACACGGGTGCTTTGACTTCCTATTTCAAGACTCAGTGTGGAAATCAGATTAAACAGTCTTTGCAGACCCCTGTTCAGATGAAATTAAACGAAAAGGGTGTTCCAGGAGAATGGAATAATATTCTGTCCATCTATTATACCTACAATCCTCAGCCTGTGTCCATTGACTTGAATGGGTATATTACAGGAAAGATTGTGGATGGCATTTTTACTGAGATGGCTAAAGCTGAAAAATTGGTGCGTACTGATGCCACTTGGCAAACAACAGAGAGTCTGGAATTAGTCTTTGGAAATTAGTAATCAATAATATAATCGAAAAAATCATAATTATGAGAGAAGAAAAATTATTTGCCGGCAAAACATTGGCAATCCTGTCTGGCGGTGGTGATACCCCCGCTATCAATTCAAGTATCGAAGCGGTTAGAAACCGTGCATCCATGCTGGGTTTCAAGGTCTATGGTGTCCTGCGTGGCTGGAAAGGCCTCTTGGGCGATGGTGATGTGGTGGATTTGACAAATATCTCTTACAATGGTATTTACGGCGGAACGGGTCTGCTGTCAAGCCGTACCAACCCCTTCCCCAGCAAGAAAAATCCGGAAGACCGCTCACAACAGATTCTGAGAAATATCGAAAGATATAAGATTGATGTATTAGTGACTATCGGTGGTGATGATACTAACGGGGCTGCCAAAAAAATGTACGAAAAATATGGTATTCCCGTTATCGGTTTTCCGAAGACTATTGATAATGACTTGAGAACGAGAACTATACATCATTATCAAGGGAAACAGTATGAAACCGTATTGTGCCCAGGTTTCCCCTCAGGCGCTATGGCTATCAAAAAACTGACCAGCAAATTGCATACTACCAACGAGTCACACCAGCGTATCATGGTGTTAGAAGTAATGGGTCGTGATGCAGGTTGGCTTACGGGAACAGCAGTTTTCGGTGGTGCTCAAGTGGCATTGGTGCCCGAAGTGGAGATGACCAAAGAACGTAAGGATTTTTTCTTCGAACATGTGAAAGAACAATATATGCGTTCTCCGAAACATAGTTTAATTATTGCTGTGTCAGAGGGTGTTAGATGGTGGAATGATGAGAAGCAAAGTCTGGAAATGGTGTATGCCAGCCCAGATTTGGACGAATATGGACATCCTCGTTTCGGCGGTATTAGTGGCGTTATTGCTTCTGAAATCTCCAAGAAACTGGGTATTGAAGCACGTGGTCAAATTTCAGGTTATATCCCGCGTTCAGGTAAATGCTACGAATATG
The DNA here is from genome assembly GCA_902802755.1 of uncultured Bacteroidota bacterium. Lineage (GTDB taxonomy): Bacteria > Bacteroidota > Bacteroidia > Bacteroidales > WCHB1-69 > RUG11690. The sequence continues at coordinate 81,746 of CADCNH010000007.1, forward strand.
ACCGCCGACTGACCTCTACCTTGGCGGATAAGGTCGTTGACCTGCTGCTGCGCGAGGATTACGGCAAGATGCCGGTAATGCGTGATATTGTGCCTTATAGCGAGCTCGAAGAATTCCACACCGATGCTATTGACATGGGTAATATCGGCAATTTCCCGCTTCCTGCAAACTACTATAACCCCAATGAGTTCATGTTCACCGATCAGTATGTCGATTTCTTGACCAACATCATCGGTGCGCCTTATCGTATGGAGTTTACCCACGAATTCCCCATTGTAATTCCACAGGAATAAGGTTATAGGGATCAGGTTTTAGTAGAGACGGGGCATGCCCCGTCTCTAAAAAATATAGAAATAGAAAAAGTCAATTAACCATCATCGCATTTTTATGAATAAACTTGCAGCTATCTTAGTTTTTTGTCTCTTGGGTTTGACCTTGTCGGCTCAGCGTTTCGTGTCACAAGCAGAAGCTAAGACTGCCGCTGTGCACTATATGTCCTCGCGTTGGGGCCAGGACTACAAGCAGGATAATATTCTGGCAGTGCATGAACAGAAGGAAAAAGGTCATACTATGCTGTATGAGGTTCTTTTCAAAAACCATTCCTCTATTATTCTTTCAGGCGTGAAAAGCTGCAAGGCAGTGGTAGGCTATCGTTTCAAGACGGGCGATGTATCTGTGCTGAACCAAAGTAAGGACGTGGTCTCTCCAGGAATGAACATCTTCTTGGAGAAATGCTGTGTGCAGATTCGCTATGCCATCGAGGAAATGGAAAACAAGAACTGGGTAAGCGGCGAGTGGAAGGAATTGCTGAAGTCGGGCGCTTCCGACAATGCTGCCAAAGCTGGTGTTTACGGTCCTTTGCTGACCAGCGCTTGGGGACAGACCAAGGCCTATCCCAAAACCTGTGACGGCTACAATTATTACGTGAAGGAAACCATCCAGGTGTGTGCATGTGCGAATATCAGCAAGTGCCCGGCTGGCTGTGTGGCAGTGGCTATGGGGCAAATCATGCGTTATTGGCAGTATCCGGTCAAGTCGCCATATACAGGTGAGAACTACGACTGGTCCAATATGCCTGACACCTTGAAAGCCAAGTCGCCTCGTTTTGAGAAAGAAAGAAAAGCTATCGCCCGTTTGCTCCGCGATTGTGGCGAGTCGGCGGAAATGCAGTATTGCTATGCCCCGAAACGCTATGGCTGTCAGTCGTTTGCATGGCCGTTAAAAGCCTGTGACGGCTTTATCAACAAGTTCAATTACAGCAGCAGTGCTGAAAGGAAATTGCGGTCCAGCTCTAATACCAAAAGCTGGAAGGCTATGCTGATTGATAATATCAAACGTGGTTTTCCTGTGCTTTATGCCAGCGCATCCTTGGCTGTTAAAGATTACGCTGAATGTGGTCATGCTTACGTTTGCGATGGCTATAACGAGAATACCGATATGTTCCATTTCAATTGGGGATATGACGGCGAGGCTAATGGATGGTACACCTTGGATAATCTGGTGATAAAGCTGTCTAAACAACCTTACAATTGGAATCATCTGGAAAGAATGGTGATTAATATTTATCCTTCTTATATAGAGAATGTTAAAGACAATATTTACGGAGGAAAAGTGGCTGAGAACAAGTAAACAACAGAGATTATGGGCAAATTTGTGATTCAAGGAGGCAGACCATTGGAAGGTGTGATAACACCTCAGGGAGCGAAAAACGAGGCTTTACAAGTGCTTTGTGCTGTTTTATTGACCGAAGAACCTGTGGTGATCTCTAATGTTCCCGCTATTCGCGATGTGCATCGCCTGATGGAGATACTCTCCGCCATGGGTGTGGAAATCACACCGATAACAGCAGATACCTACAAGTTCCAAGCCAAGGATATCAGCCTGGAATTTCTGAAATCTCCTGAATTTATCAAGTTGTCAGGTGCTATCCGTGCCTCCATTATGATTTTGGGACCGCTGTTGGGACGCTTCGGCAAGGCTTATTCCGCCAAACCCGGTGGCGATAAGATTGGTCGCAGACCGTTGACCACTCACTTTGAGGGTTTCGCGAATCTGGGTGCCAAGGTCACCTTGACAGATGGTAATGTATATGAGTTGGATGCCAATCCTCTTAAAGGAACCTACATGTTGCTGAATGAGGCATCCGTGACAGGTACCGCCAATATTGTGATGGCAGCAGTGAAAGCCAAAGGTACCACCACGATTTTCAATGCTGCTTGCGAACCGTATCTGTATCAGCTGTGTACCATGCTGAATAAGATGGGTGCTAAAATCAGTGGTATTGGCTCAAACCTGTTGACGATTGAAGGTGTTGATGAACTGCATGGCTGTGAGCATCGTATCTTGCCCGACATGATTGAAGTGGGCAGTTTTATGGGATTGGCCGCTATCACCGGCTCGGAAATCACCATCAAAGATTGTGCGGTAAAGCATTTGGGCATCATCCCTTACACTTTTTCCAAGCTGGGTGTGCGCTTCAAAATCAAAGGGGATGATATTTATATTCCAAAGCATAGGGAATATGAGATTGAAACCAATATGGATGGTTCTATCTTGACTATTGCGGATGCACCATGGCCTGGCTTTACTCCTGACTTGATCAGTATTGCTTTGGTGACTGCCATTCAGGCGAAAGGTAGTGTGCTGATACATCAGAAAATGTTCGAGAGCCGTTTGTTCTTTGTGGACAAGCTGCAGGAGATGGGAGCACAAATCATCCTCTGCGACCCGCATCGTGCTACGGTAATCGGCTTGAACCACAAATACCGCTTGCGTGCTACCACGATGGCGTCTCCAGATATCCGTGCCGGTGTGGCTTTGCTGATTGCGGCACTCTCCGCAGAGGGTACCAGCATTATCCAAAATGTGGAACAGATTGACCGTGGATACCAGAATATCGTGGAACGACTGAACAGTTTGGGAGCGGTTATCGTGAGAGAATCATAAGCTAATTCAACCGTTATGATTAGAAAATTTATTGAGACTTTTGGAGAGTATTTCATGTTCCTGGGAAAAGTCTTCACCAAACCGGGAAAATGGAATGTCTTTTCCCGAAAGCTTATCTATGAGATGGATGCAATGGGAATAGGTTCCCTGCTTATTGTTTGTATTGTTTCCATCACACTTGGTAGCGTTATCACCATGCAGACCGCTATGCAGATCGAAAGCAACTGGATTCCGAAATGGTGCGTGGGCTATATCGTGAAAACTACCGCGGTCATGGAACTTTGCCCTACTATCATCAGTTTGCTGCTGGTGGGTAATCTGGGTTCGCGTATCACCGCTGAAATCGGTAGTATGCGTGTTACAGAACAGATTGATGCTCTGGAAGTTATGGGTATTAACCCCGCTTCCTATTTAGTGCTGCCAAAAATAGTAGCGGCTGTCATCATGATTCCTTTGCTGATTATTGTCAGTATTTTCTTCGCTCTTCTGGGTGGCTATGTGACTGTTGTATTGACAGGTTCTGTTTCCACCTACGATTTCGTGGATGGTATGACCTCCTTCTTCCGTATGTATGATATTTTCTATGCGTTGACAAAAACTTTTATTTTTGCTTTTATAATATCATCTGTATCTGCGTTCTACGGTTATAGAATCGATGGCGGCGCTTTGGAATTGGGACAGGCGAGTACCATGGGAATTGTGGTGGCCAGTTTCGTAATTCTGATTCTCAATATGGTGGTTACACAGATTATGCTTTAATTTTCAAACTGAAAGAAGATGATAGAAGTTAAGAATGTTTCTAAATATTTTGGCGAGAAGCAGGTGCTGAAAAATATCACCACGCAGTTTGAGGAAGGCAAGGTCAACCTGATTATAGGTCGCTCCGGCTCTGGCAAAACTGTGATGATGAAATGTCTGGTAGGTTTGCATACGCCCGACGAAGGAGAGATTGTATATAATGACCGTGTTTTCAGAAAATTGTCTGAAAAGGAGAAACGGGAATTGCGTGCCGATATGGGCATGGTGTTTCAAGGCTCCGCGCTGTTCGACTCCATGACCATCGAGGAGAACGTCCGTTTTCCGCTGGATATGCTGAAAGATATGGAATACGGGGAGAAAATGGAACGGGTGAATTTCTGCCTGAAACGTGTGGATTTGGAGAATACCAACAAACTGTATCCCGATGAGCTGAGTGGTGGTATGAAGAAACGTGCCGCCATTGCCCGTGCCATCGCCTGTAATCCCAAGTACTTGTTCTGCGATGAGCCCAACTCAGGCTTGGATCCTAAGACCTCATTAATCATTGACGATCTGATTTTTGATATTACCCATGAGTTCGGCATCACCACGGTGGTGAATACCCACGACCTGAATTCGGTGATAACGATAGGGGAGACCATCTCATACATTTACGAGGGCAACCTGGCCTGGGTGGGCACTATGAACAATGTGCTGACTTCCGATAACAAATTGCTGAACGAATTCATCTACGCCCAACCCCTGACACAACGAATTAGGCAGGTCTCAAAAAACTAAGAATTAAGAACTAAGGACAAATCAACAATTACACTACCCCGGCCTTCGGCCACCCCTTCTTGAAGAAGGGGAATTAAAACTCCCCTCGAGCACGAAGTGCGAGACTCCCCCAGATGCGAAGCATCTCTCCCCTTGAGCGAAGCGAAACTCCCCCAACTAACCCCAAACTCCTAACCCCTAATCCCTAATCCCTGTAACCTGCAACCTGTAACCTATAACCTATAATGAACTGGCTCGACATCGTTATTCTGATTCCCACCGCTTGGTACGCATACAAGGGTTTGAAAAACGGCCTGATATGCGAATTGGCATCTATTATTGCCTTGATTTTGGGTGTATGGGCCACGGTGCATTATTCCGATGTGCTGGCGGCACGTATGGGCGAAGGACAAACCTATAAAATCATTGCATTCGCGGGCATTTTTATTGCTACCTTGGTATTGGTTCATTTTGCCGGGAAATTAGTGGAAAAGGTCGTGAAACTAATAATTTCAGGTTTTTGGAACAATTTGGCAGGCTTGCTTTTCGGTGTGGCCAAGGTGGTCATTGTTTTCAGTGTCCTGCTGATGTTCATTGAAAAAGTGGATACGAAACAAGTTATATTGAAACCCGAATTCAAAACCGAATCATTCACTTATAAATATGTGCAACCCGTCGCCCCCTTCCTTACAGATTGGTACTCAGGTGTCAGGTGTCAGGGATTAGGGGTCAGTGATCAGTGATCAGTAGGGAAGCAATAATTGCGTCCGATTAACCGTAGGGCGGGGTAGTGCCGAAAAACAATTCCCCTTCTTTTAGAAGGGGTGCCCGTAGGGCGGGGTAGTGACGTAAATAAAATACAAAAACAATGAAAACCAACGAGCAACTCCTCAAAGACCTCCTCCAGCAGTTCATCGACAAGTCGGGCAGACAGCGGCTATACGATGAACGCATGGTATTGTCGTTGTGGGCTGAGGTAGTGGAGCCATTGGTTGCACAGAACACTCAGTGCAAGGATATCAAAAATGGGGTACTGATGGTGAAGGTTACCAACGCCGCCCTCAGATTTGAACTGTTAGCCCGAAAGAGCGAAATCATCCGTCAACTCAACAATTGCCTCGGCGTGGAAGTGGTGAAGGATGTGATTTTCAGGTAGCTAATGTGAAAAGATGGATATATGTTGAGTGGAAAAAATGGATTATGAAATTCAAATTTAACATAAAAGAGCGTTGGCAGCGTTTCAAGGCATGGAGGGAACAGCCTTCTCAACTGGCTCCGTTGTCGGATGAGTCGCACGAGTGTGAATGTTGCCACACAAGTTTTCAAGGCAATTATTGTCCCCGTTGTGGACAATCGTGGCGTATAGGAAGATATTCTTTTAAAACAGCCACTTTGGGTTTCTTGGATGTGTGGGGATTGGGCAACCGTGGCATGTTCCGCACTATTCGCGACCTTATCTTGCGTCCCGGTTACATGATTCGCGACTATCTCAAGGGCATGCAGACAGCCTATTTCCCTCCTTTTAAGATGTTTTTTGTGTTGGCGGTGTTTTCCATTCTTGTGATGCATGGCTTCAATATAAAAATGGAGACCTATGCGGAGGACGAGAGTATGGAATCTGTTGAGCGGTCTTTGAAATATAAGCCAGATAAGGATGAAACCATAATTGATCATACTTCATTGGAAGCGGATAAAACGGAAAATTCTCCCTTCAGTGTTGAGCAAAAAGATAGGGTAAAAGATATTTATACGGACTTACTTGTTTATTTAGTTCGTTTTTCAGTGCGTTTTCCCAGCATTTTTTCTTTGCTTGTATTGATGCTCTTTTCAGGCGTCCTTTATCTGTTTTTCCGACATTGTCCGAACATTCCAGACCTTCGTTATTCCGAATTTTTTGTCTCGCTGGTATATGCCAACAACATGTGCAGTATTTATTGCATTATATTGGGCTTTTTCTGTTTGACAACACTGGCTTTATTAAGCATATTGCTCGTGCTTATTCCGCTCAAACAATTGTCGGGATACTCATGGGTGCGTACCATTTTGAAAACCAGTGTGGCTTTTGTATTGTCATTGGTGCTGTTCTTGACCATCTTTTTCATAGTATTTTTCTTGATAATGGGATATGTGGCGGTGATGTACTGATGACAGAGAGCACAATGGTATAAAGAAAATTCCATAAGCAGCCTCGAAGAGGCAAAATTCTAATAACCCCGCACAAGCGATAGCGAAGTGTAGGGTAGGAGGCGATTTACGCTATATCATTAATATGGTCACCTTCACGTGGCTGGAACAGACCCCTCTTTGGAGATTCAACGCATTTCTTTGCGGCATCAGCACCGGGGTGCTCTTCTATTGGGTGATTATCGTCTTATCTAATGGCATTCAATTCACTACGGAGTCTTTTGACATCCATGGGTATTATATCTATTGGCTCGCATCGGAGTCTATCAATCTTATGAATTCCGTGGAAATTTTCTATCCCAAAAGAGATGTCAGGGATACGGTGAAGATATATAGGATAGAGTCGCAGTAGAAAAGTATGCCCAGAAATGTATTCCACAAAGCATTGCTCAATCAGAAATAATGTGTATCTTTGCGATATAATTATGATTCGATTCGAAAGCTATGGACACTTATCGTTTCAGAAAAACTATACATCGGCTGCCTGGCAAGGTGATTCACCATGTGCCCATGCCTGAGCCACAAGTGGTGGAAGGCCATCAATCAAGAGCCCAGATAGGCGAAATCTGCCGCCAGTGCGGTTATAAGCAGGTGCTGTTAGTGACCGATCAGACTCTCCATAAACTCGGTTACGACCAGGCAATTATGCAATCTCTTGATGCCGCTGGGGTGTCTTACGCCTTGTTCGCAGACATCAACTCCGAACCAACTATAGATTGGATAGATGCAGGACGAGAGGCGGCTATGGCTTCTCATGCCGAGTGCGTGATTGCCTTGGGCGGTGGCTCGGTGCTTGATACCTGCAAAATGATTGCCGCTGGCGTACAGATGCCCAATATAAGAACAAAAGCCCTGCTACTCAAGTTTCTGGTGGTGCCAGGGAAATCTCTGCCGATGATTACCGTGCCTTCTACGGCAGGTACTGGTGCAGAGATGACCGTGGGTGCGGTCGTGACCAATGCACGGGGCACAAAAGGTTCTACCGTGATTGTCGGTCTGGATATTACTCACGTCATCCTCGATAGTGAGCTCACTATTCATGCCCCACAATTGGTAACTGCCGCTTGCGGTATGGATGCCCTCAGCCACGTGGTGGAGGGAACGGTGGGTGATGTTTTTGTTGATGTGGAAGATGCTTACCATTCTTTAGAGGGTGTACGGCTGATTTTGCAACATCTTCCCGTGGTGATGCGGGAACCAGAGAATATTGAGTCGCGATTGGCCATGTGCCGAGCAGCAATGTATGGGGGGAATGCCATTAACAAGCAGTTGGCTGGCTATGTGCATGCGTTCGCCCATAGCATTGGAGCTATGTATCATATTCCTCATGGACAAGCGATTACGCTGATGCTGCTGCCTGTGCTACGTTACCAAATGAAGGCTTGCCAAAGAAAATATGCAATAATGGCGCGTTATTGTGGATTGGCTACGGAGAAAACCGATTCTCAAGAAGCAGCAGAGTTGTTCCTGAAAGCTATCGCTGACTTGATTACCACTTGTGGCTTAGATAAGCTGGAATCTCCTGTAAAAGTTGAAGATTACGAGGGACTGACACATCTCATCGCTGCCGACTCCATCAACTACTCTTCCCCCATGACTTTCAGCAATGAGGATATCCGAAAGGTGCTGGAAGAGATGACAGGTTGCAGGGTTCAGGTTACAGGTGACAGTGAATAGGAATTAGTAATTAGTGATTAGATAATAATTTGCGGTAGAACCGCAATCCCCGCATAAAAAATATATATGGCATATTCAGAACAAGAAATCAGCAATATCGTGGCGGCACAGCGGAAATATTTCCGCACCGGTGTCACCCTTCCCATAAAGTGGAGAATTCAGCAACTCAAAAAGTTGAAAGAGGCTGTCATTGCCCATGAAGCCGAGTTTGAAGAGGCTTTGGCCAAAGACCTTGGCCGCAGTAAAGTGGAGGCATACCTCTGCGATGTGGGGCCCATCGTTGTGGAAATCAATGAGATGATACGTGGTCTGCGCCGCTGGGCACGCCCCGAGCGGCATTTCAGCGGACTGATGTGTTTCCCGAGTTTGTTCACCAAAGTTTATAAGATGCCCTACGGTGTTTCGTTGGTCATCAGTCCTTTCAACTTCCCGTTCCTGCTTACCATCGGTGTGGTAGCGGCAGCGTTGTGTGGGGGAAATACGGCGGTCATCAAAGCAAGCTCCAAGTCTGCTGCTTGCACAAAGGTGCTGAAACACTTCTTTTCGGAGGTATTTCCGCCCGAATATGTCACTTTGATTGACGGAGGCCATGATGTAGCAGACTTATGTCTGGCTCAGCGTTTTGACAAGATTTTCTATACGGGATCGCCTGCAGTGGGTAAGCATGTGTTGGCAGAGGCAGCCAAAAATCTGACCCCTGTCGCCTTGGAGTTGGGTGGCGAGACTGGTAATTGGTGCGTGGTGCGCAAAGATGCCGACTTAAAAGACGCTGCCCATAAAATAGCTTTCTTCAAGTTACTCAATGCAGGTCAGATATGCATCAACATCAATCAGATTGCGGTGGCTAAAGAGGTGGCGGAACCGTTTTTGGAGGAATTAAAACGAGCTTTTGTATCGTTGATTGGCGAACAGCCCATCCATAATCCGGAGTATCCAAAACTGATTACAGAGGCGGCCTACGATAAATGCGCCAAACTGGCTGAAGAATATCGTGACCGCATTGTGTTTGGTGGGGTAGGTAATCGTGACACGCAGCGCTATGCCCCTACTATGATTTATCCTGTGGACATCGACGAGCACATCGTGCAGCACGAGCTTTTCTGTCCTTTGTTGCCTATTGTACCCTTCAACGATGCTGAGGTGGATGCCCTGATGGAAAACATTGCTGACCGTGAACATCCCTTGGCAATGTATTTGTTTACCAAAGATATGAAATGGGCCAAGCGTACCATGCAAACGCAACAGTATGGCGGTGGCTGTATCAACGAAGTTTGTATCCACATGATGGTGAAAGGGGTGCCTTTCAATGGCACGGGCCATTCCGGTATGGGAGCCTACCATGGCGAGTGGGGTTTCCGTGAGTTTACCCATCCGCAGACAGTACTCAAAGGCAGCACCCGTTTCAACCTCCCCCTCCGCGACCATCCTTACAGCGGCAAAGCGGAGGCTTTGAAAATGAAGATTCTGAAAGTATTCGAAAAATAGAAGTATGGAAAAACGGTCCTTTTTGCTTCATTTTTTAGCTTGTTGCCTCTTATTGGGGGCAGTTCTTGCCACATGGGCAAACGGGGGACCGATACGGAAATATTCCGCAATGACCCTTTCACCACAACCTGTATCGGTACATGTTCCGGAAATCCAGTTGGTGGACGAATGTGTGAGTTTTACTCCGAATGACAGGTATATGGACGTGGTGGCACGCTATTTGTTACACAACCATTCTGACCGGTCTTTTGATAATCTTCCATACGGTTTTCCTATTGACTATTTTGGCAGTGGGTTGGTGCGATGGGATTGTATGAATGATTATAGTCCGGCACGACAGGAGCTGGGTTGGCGCGATGGTTATATCCGCAATGTTAGTTTTATGTTGGGAGACAGGCAGCTTGCATGGCAGTGTTCTCAGGATACCATTATTGTTCCAAAGTCTTCCGATACCCATGAAATCTCTCGCCGATGGTTTTATACTTATTTGACTATTCCGGCACAGCATTTTGTGACTCTTGAGGTACGTTATACGGTGGAATGCACGAGAGTGGGGGATGTAAATGGTGTGATGAACAATCTGATTGAGCCTTATTGGGGTTCATTGGATTTTCAATATGATTTTACTCCGGCGGCTTATTGGGGCGATGGTTGTGCCGATCATTTTTCAATAGTACTTGACACAAGTAAAATTAAGATCACCAATGATGAACTATTTGCATCGGCAGAAAAGAATATCTATGGGTTGCTGATGAAGCAGGATGGTCAATATTGGCGTTATGAGTGCAATCATTTTTCTTTGTCGAAAGCGGCACCTTTTAACTTGTCTTTTTATTACAAAAATGATGAGTTGATTCATCAGCCTCTTGACAAGATCCTCAACCATCGCATTTCTCCTTCGGAATACAGTATTGAGGTAAGTGGTGTCAATGCGGGGTATCCTGTCACAAATCTTAGTGATGCCAATCCCTCAACAGCGGCCATGCTTTTACCTGATAAGAATGACTCGATTTATATAACCATCCGTTTTCATCAGCCCACAGTTTTGGAGGGAATGTTATTGCTTAATGGTTATACCAGAAGTGAAGAGAATTATCGGAATTATGCCCGTATTGACAGTTTGATCATTACAGGCCAATGTTTCTATGTAACTACTTCTACAAATAATGAGGGTGTCAGGAAAACTGCTAATAACAGTGTAAAAATGCTATTCGGAAGAGAGTTGTTCGATGCAAGGAACAAGAGCTTATTGCCGAGACCAAATAAATATGCGGGTCATAATCCTGCCGGTTTTGATTGGCAGTCACTTTTCGATAGTGCCATGATACTTAAACTGTCGGATGCAACATTTAGCGACAATTGTTATACGGAAATACGCATTGTTATTACGGCCACCTATTCGGGCTTCAAATACAAAGACCTCTGTTTGTCAGAGATTGTTTTTGTCGGAAGGTGATTACCTCCCCACCTCCACAATCTTGAACTCAGTGCGGCGGTTGGCGGCGCGGCCTTCCTCAGTGCTGTTGTCAGCGATGGGCTGGCTCTTGCCATAACCTTTGTAACTTACCTGGCTGGCCTCAATGCCCTTCGACAGCAGATAGTCATACACTGCCTTGGCACGGGCCAACGATAAACGGTTGTTGTATTCGTCGCTACCTTGGTCGTCGGTGTGGCCGCCAATCTCGATGGCTATGTCGTGGTTTTGCTTGAGGTAATCCACCAAGAGGTTCAGCTCTACGTAAGAGGCGGGCTGCAAGTCGCTTTTGTCAAATTCAAAGAAGATATTTTTCAGGATATAAGTCTTGCCAACTCCTGCCTTGTGAAGCGGAATGTCCTTGATGTAAGGCTCCATTTCAGAGGCTTCTTGGTTAATCTGGAAGTTCTCGGAATAGAAGGGATACAAGGGGTTGGATACATTCAGCAGGACATTGGTACCGGTTAAGATACAAGCCAAAAACTCACCCGTTTCGGGGTCAGAGGTGGTGGAAGTCAGCAGTTTGTCCTGGTTGAGGTCTATCATCTCAATTTGGGCTTCTATCGGGCGTTTGTTGAAGGCATCTATCACACGGCCTTTGAGATAGGTAACAGGTGTAGGACGTAATTTTTCATCCAAGGTGAAGCTGTACAAATCCAAACCGCCGAAGCCGCCTTCCTTGTCGGAAGCGATATAGCCAGTGTTGCCGGCCGCATTGATGGAGATGTTGATTTCATCGGCGGCGGTATTCATGGGATAGCCCATGTTAATGGGTGCACTCCAACTGCCATCGCTGAGCAGGGTGGAGAAGTAGATGTCCTTGCCGCCCATACCAGGTCGTCCATCTGAACAAAAATACAGTGTTTTGCCGTCGCTGTGGATAAAGGGAGCGGTGTCGTCGCCTTTGGTGTTGATGACGGGTCCGAGGTTCTCAGGCACGGAAAAAACACCCTCTTCTGTCATGGTGGTTTTCCAGAGGTCCACACCGCCAAAGCCGCCGGGACGGTTGGAGGCGAAGATAATGGTTCTGCCATCGGGAGAGATAGTGGGTTGGCTTTCCCAGTGCTTGCTGTTTACTGGCTCGCCGAAGTTGCGGGGACGGGACCAGCGGTCACCGATGCGCTTGGCCCAGTACAGGTCGCAGCTTCCCATGCCGTAATCGGTGTTGCAGAGGGTGTAAAACAGGTAACGGCCATCGGGCGAGATGCACTGCGCACCTTCGTTATAGCCCGATTTGATAGGGGCACCCATCGCCTCACGGGGCTGCCAGCTGTTGTTGACTTGCTTGCTCACATAAAAGTCTTCTTCCGTCTGGCAGAAGACACAAATGGTATTCTCATTGCGCGGCTGCCGCACGGTGAAGATAATCTCTTGCTCGTCGGCGGTGAGAGCTGCCAGATATTCGTCATGCTCGCTGTTGATATTTGGCCCCATGTTGATGGGATTGAAGTGCATCGGATTTTTGATGGCTTCCATGCCGAAAGTGGCGGTCTCCATGGCCTTCTCAAATTCTTTCAGAACGGGAGTCATGTTTTTCTCCCTTTCTTGAAAAATAAGCAGATGGTTGTATGCATCCTGATAGAGTCCGCATTTCAATTCCTCTTCAGCAGTAATATAATATAAAATGGGTTTCTGATTCGGGTTGAGGTTGAGAGCTTTGTTGTAGTTGGCTACGGCTCCCACCGGGTTGGATTGGAAATTATATACATCGCCTTGTAAGAGGTAGGCATCCGCGAAGTTAGGGTCTAATTCGAGTGCTTTGTCCAAGAAGTTCTGTGCCTTGTCGAAATGGCGCTCTTTGAGGGCATCTTGTGCTTTGCGATACAAGGCCTCCGCTTTTTTATTGGATGACTGTGCCATCAGCTGACCTAACGATAAGCTGAACAATATCAAAAACAGAAACAACCATTTTGTTTTCATCGTTCATCATGGATTATTGATTGATAAGTTCCTCTAATACTTTGGGATACAACTGATGCTCCAACTGGTGTATGCGAGTCTCCACTTCCTCCAAACTTTCGCCTTCTTTTTTCTTGAAGGATTCCTGGTCGATAATGGGACCGGTATCCATGCCGGCATCTACATAATGAATGGTGATACCGAACACTTTTACGCCGTGATTATAGGCTTTTTCGATAGAATGTGTACCTGGAAAAGAGGGCAGTAAAGCCGGATGGATATTGATGATACGGTGCGCATAATTATCCAGTAACACTGAACCCACCAAACGCATGTAGCCAGCTAATGCGATTAAGTCAATTTGATAATCTTGCAGCTGCTTCACAATCTCTTTTTCGTATGCTTCCTTGGAGTCGTAGTCCTTGGGGTTGAAGGCGAATACGGGAATGTTGTGGTTGTGGGCGCGTTCTACCGCATAGCAGGCGGGCTTGTCCACCACCAACAGGGCAATATTAGCATGTAGCATGCCGTTGTTGGCAGCTTCAATAATAGCTTCGAAGTTGGAACCGAAGCCACTGGCAAAAACAGCTATGTTTTTCATCATTAAAGCGTATAATTATTTATGACACCCGGATTACGAAAAGGATTAATGTAGAGACGAGCCGTGGCACGTCTCTACATACATTTCGGGGTAAAATATTACAATAGGTCAATCTCAACGCCTTCCTTATCGGTCACACGGCCGATTACAGAGGCTTTTTCGCCCAATTCTTTCAGCATCGATAAGGTCTGCTGTTCGTCTTTGGGATCTACCACTAAAATCATGCCGACACCCATATTGAAAATGTTAAACATCTCACGATGAGGAACTTGTCCATATTTTTCCAAGAAGGGGAAGATAGGCGGAATGGTCCAGCTTCCTTCCTTGATGTAGATACCTTGACCATCGTGTAGCACACGTGGAATGTTCTCATCAAAACCACCACCAGTAATGTGACAGATGGCGTGGATATCAATATTTTTCAGCAGTTCCAGCACGGGTTTTACGTAGATGCGGGTGGGGGTGAGCAGGGTGTCGCCCAATGTGCCGCCTAATTCGTCATAATGCTGTTTCAGGTCTAATTTATTATCCTTGAAGATAATTTTTCTGACCAAGGAGAAACCGTTGGAGTGCACGCCTGAGGAGCTGATGCCGATCAGCAGGTCGCCCACATTTACTTTGGAGCCGTCGATGAGTTTGCTTTTCTCCACAGCACCTACGGTAAAGCCGGCGATGTCGTACTCGTCGATGTCGTACATGTCGGGCATCTCGGCGGTTTCGCCACCGATGAGGGCACAATCTGACAGCACGCAACCGTCAGCCACGCCTTTCACAATCTGTTCGATTTTCTTGGGGTCGTTCTTGCCCACAGCGATATAGTCGAGGAAGAATAGCGGGGCAGCACCCTGTGCCAACACGTCGTTCACGCACATGGCCACGGCATCCTGACCGATGGTGTCGTGCTTGTCCATCATGAAAGCTAATTTCAGCTTGGTGCCCACGCCGTCGGTACCGCTGACCAGCACGGGTTCTTTCATGTTAAGCAGCGAGAGGTCGAACATGCCGCCGAAGCTGCCGATATTGCCCATCATACCCAGGCGGGCGGTACGGGCTATATGTTTTTTAATCAGCCTTACTGATTCGTAACCGGCTTCCAGGTTGACACCGGCTTTGCTGTATGATTCTGCCATAACTAATTGATTAATCCATTATTAACATTGCGTCTCCGTAGGTAAGGAATCTGTATTTCTCTTTTACAGCGGTTTTGTATGCGTCCATGATAAATTCATAGCCACCGTAAGCGGCCACCATCATGAGCATAGGGCTTTCCGAAGGATGGAAATTGGTAATCAGGGCGTCGCCGATAGAGAAGGTATATGGCGGGAAGATGAACTTGTTGGTCCATCCTTCCGAAACTTTGACATGACCGTTGGTATAAACCGAGGATTCCAGAGCTTTCATGGTAGTGGTTCCCACGACGGCCACCTTATGACCGTTGTCGCATGCATTGTTGATAGCTTCAGCAGAGGCTTCGGGAATCATCATGTACTCGGATTCGGTTTTGTGTTTGGTAAGGTCTTCCACGTCGATTTCGCGGAAATTGCCTAAGCCAGCATGGAGGGTGATTTCGGTGAAATCAATACCTTTCAGTTCCATACGTTTCAGCAGGTATTTGCTGAAGTGGAAGCCGGCGGCAGGGGCAGCAACGGCACCTTCCACTTTGGCATAAATGGTTTGGTAGTTGTCCTCATCTTCGGGGACAATTTCGCGCAGACGCTGGATGTCTTCGGGAAGTGGAGTCAGTCCTAAGTCATTCAGTTTTTTCTTGAAGGCGTCGTGGTTGTCATCGAAGAGGAAACGTAAGGTACGTCCACGCGAGGTGGTGTTGTCGATGACTTCGGCCACCAAACTCTTATCTTCTCCGAAATATAACTTGTTGCCGATTCTGATTTTGCGGGCTGGGTCCACCAGCACGTCCCACAAGCGACTTTCCTCGTCCAACTCACGAAGCAGGAATACTCGGATTTTAGCTTCGGTTTTTTCCTTCTCGCCGAAAAGCAGCGATGGAAACACCTTGGTATTGTTGGTGACAAAGATGTCGCCTTCGTCAAAATAGTCAACAATGTCTTTGAAAATTTTATGCTCAATGGTCTGTGTCTTGCGATGCAGCACCATCAAACGGGCTTCATCACGCTCTTCAGTGGGAAACAGTGCGATCTGATCCTGAGGAAGGTGATATTTGAATTGGGATAATTTCATGCTTTATGCTTGTTTTTTATTTTCTTCCGATGAATGTTGATGTTCGTTTTCCTTTTTCAGAATGACCACTTCGAAAATGGAATATAGGAAGTATATGATCAGGAAAGCCACGACAAAGCGAATGCGGTCGTTGTCGGGGCAGAACAGCAGATATAGTGTGACGAATAAAATGACGGAAAAGAACTTGAGAATGCGCGACAGCATGTAGCTTGACACAAAACGTCTTTCATTTTTGCCATTGTCATCCCGTAAAACAATATACAGGGTGAAAAGGGTGATAACAAAGAAGAACAATACAATGAACGGTAGTGCCGGTGTGCTGTATTGCGGCAGCGCAAGTTGCATAATGACCGACAGGGCCGCCATGATGACGGAGAAAACAATCAGCCGGACTGAAAATCTTCTAATCGGTATCTTTTTCGCCATGGTCAGATTTGTTTTGATGAAGGACGTCCTTTATCACGACGTAAAAAGCTATGGCAAGGCCTGCCAGGGAACAAATGATGGCGAACAATGGCATGGTCTGCAGTCGCTCATCCAGTTTGACTCCTCCAAATACGCCGATGGCAATGATGAATAACATTTCAAAGGCTATGCTGGAATAACGGGCATAGTTGTTCAATGACCGGTTGTATTTGGCTTTTTTCTTTGTGCTAAAAGACACTTCGTGACTTATTGAGGCTTGTTCTCGTTAGCGGCAGGTGCGGCAGGATGCACGTCGGCCTTCATGCCTTGCATCTTGCAGTTGCCAGCGAAATTGGCACCGGGCTCAATGGCTAATTTGCCAGCGCAGATGTTGCCTACCAAGTTGGCTGTCGATTTCAATGACATCAAATCGGTTACTGTGACATTGGCTTTTACATTGCCTTCCACTTCAATGGATTTGCAGTTGATGTCACCATCAACAATGCCGCTTTGGCCAATGATAACTTTGGCTCTTGATTTGACGTTGCCTTTGATGTTGCCGTCAATTCTTAAATCACCTGAACAAACAACGTCCCCAGTAATCATGGTACCGGAAGAAATAACGTTAATGCCAGAATTGCTTTCTTCTTGTTCGTATAATTTTGCCATGAGAAAATAATTTATGTTAATATTAATTGTTTGATTTTATTTTTCTTTGAGATAGTTGTCGTTGAAAAAGTCAGGATACATGTCTCGTTTGTCTTTCATGTTATAGTAGGAAGTATAGTTGGTCGATGACATGGCATAGATGGTGTAATGTCCCGATACCAAACGGCTTGAGAAAATGGGGTTCTTCACCATGATGTTGTAATAGTTCATGGCTTTTTCCTTGTCTTTGAACTTGGAGATGGTAATCATCTGGTCAGTTTTGTTGATGAAGAAACTGTTGAGGTTGAATTGCTCTAAGCTGAAAAATTCGCGGTTGAAATTGGCTACCTCGTCTTTCACGGTCTGCATGGATACCGCATTGGAGTTCAGGATGATAACCATATAATGGATTTCTTCGGGTTTGTCAACAAAGGGAGACAGTTTGGCTTGCTCCTGTTTGATGACAGCTTGCTGTGCCACGGTGTCACCGGCTTGTGCCAGGGCCACATTCACGTCTTCAGCGAAGTTGGATAGGTAGATTCGGGCTAATTTCTCCACTTCAGTGTTCGGATAGTTCATGATAACACCCGTCAGCGCACGCTTCAAGGAATCCTCACCCATGATTTGTCCGATGGCAACAGCACGAATGTAGGCGAATTTGGAGGCCAGTTTCTGATCAGTACAGGTGGGTAACACACTGTTGGCAATCTCTACGGTCTTGGGCCAGTTTCGGTTGATGTAGTAGTCGTAAGCGATATCGTATTTGCGTTCATGGTCTTTGGCCTTTTCTTCCATTCTGATATAATAAGTCGGGTCGGTAATCAGTTTGGCGTAGTCTGTGTCAGCATATTGTGTAAGGATAATATTCTTGTAATAATCAGCTTGTTGTTTGTCCCCGCTCTTGCTATAGTTGAGATATAGCAGGTAGATGGATGACAGGGCCAAATCATGGTCGGGATAGCGTGCAATCAGTTTTTTCAGGGTCTCGTTGGCTCTTTTCATGTCGTTAAGCTGATCCATGTAGATGAGAGCGCAGTTGTACAAGGCTTCCACCACCATGGCGTTGGATGAGTCCATGGCTTCTTTGGTCAAAGGGAGGTCTTGCGTGTAAAATGCAGGTTTTTTTGGGTCGGTTTCCCGTTTTGGTATCGGGTTGCCGTCCTCGTCGTATTCCACTGTGTCTTTTGCCGCATTCGGGTTGTTCATGATGGCCATGTCATCAAACGAAATCTGCTGTTTGTTGCTGATACGCCAGTTGTCTTCCAGCTTACGGTTACCCCATCTTCTGTAGAACTCGGTCTGACCGGCGGATATCAGTGCGGTGTTGTAAAAATACCATTTGCCGCTTTGGTTGTTGTTCACGTTGACGTTGGCCATGCCTGCGGTGGCTTGCAAGGCCAGCATACGGGCGGCTTCTTCTTCCGCCTCCCTTCGTTCTTTTTCGGTATAGGCGGCAATCATGCGCTGTACCCACTGGTTGCGCTGCCCCTCGCTCATCTTGGCGATACGCTGCAAGCTGTCCTGCAAGGCTATCATTTTCAGATTGTCAGTCAGCTCACGCAACACATTCGATTTCTTGATGATATTGTCGTAGCCGGGATAATTTTTGGGCATGGTCATGGTGGCGGTGTCATAGTAGTTTTGCGCCTCCATGTATTTTTCCTCGTTAAAGTATATGTCGGCCAAGGCAAGGCTGGAAAAAGTGCGCTGGTATTCGTTGTTGCTGTATGCCGCAACGGAACGTGCCAGATAGTCTTTCTGGGTGGCCGTATCTCCGTCAATGCGGTAAATCTCCGACATGGCATAGTATATCTGGTCTTTGTAGTCTTCGTTTTTCTTCTCGTCAAGCATCTTGTTCAGCTCTTTCAGAATGGCTGCCTTGGCCGATTTGCTGCCGTCGTAGTTGGTAGCCAGGTGCATGTGGGCGTTAAACTCCATCTCGTAAGGAGGTGTGCGCTTGATGACGGTCATGAAGCTATTGTGAGCGTCGGTGGTATGTCCCAACAGCTCGTACAATTGGCCGCGGATGAAGTACAGACGGGTTTTGAACTGACGCTTGGGTTTGTTTTTGATGGCTTCGTTGATGAAGTCGATAGCACTTTCAATCTCCCCATCAGGAGCTGTCATGTGGTATTCTGCCATAGCGGCGTTGTACTGCATTTTCAGCTTCTTCGATTTTTTCTTGTAGATAGCATGATCCACTTCGTTGAGTAGGTCGAAAGCGCGCGAGTAGTATTTCTGCCGTATGGCAGTACGGGCATTCATGATTTTGGCCTCTTCCTTGATGTCTGAAACCTTATAGGTGTTCTCAATATAGCTGAATGTCCTTTGTGCCTGGTTGTAATCTTGTTTGTGGAAATAGGCCTTGCCCATCAGGAAATAAGCATTGTCAATGTATTTCACGTACTCCTTGCCGCGAATGAACATGGAGTGCTTGTAGATACATTTTGACGATTTCTGAATCACGCGGTCCATGTGGGGCAGGATGGAGCCTAACTCATTCTGCGGAGGATAATTGTATATGGGTAGCAACGTTGTGTAATTGTCCTTAACCTTGGTCTCCAGTTCGGTCTCGCCCGCTTTCATGGCCTCTTTGCCGTTGAAGAGCACGTTGAACCGGGCGGTGGTGTTGTGGTATGCTCTGTTCGGGAATGTATTCTTGCGGGTAGAACACGAACTGAATAAAAGCAGCAGCAGTATTACTGCTATGCTTGTCACTGCGTAAGATATGGTTGTTCTTGTTTTCAAATCTTTCTGGTGTTAGTGTTGAAAAGATATAACGAGTCAAACGAGTTCTTTATTGTCTTTTCTGGTCAGCAAAATATTGTTCAAGGAGTTTTTGAACGTATTTCCCGAAAACGTCAAATTCAATGTTCACCACCGTTCCTTTCTTGAAGTTATGGAAATTGGTGACTTTGTGGGTGTAGGGGATTATCGCTACGGAGAACAGGCCCTTTTCGGAATCCACCACGGTGAGGCTGACACCGTTAACAGAGATGGAACCTTTGGGTACGGTGAAGTTGTTTTTCGTGCTGTCGTATGAGAAATAATAGCGCCAGCTGCCGTTGTCATCCACCACCTTCTCGCATACTGCGGTCTGGTCCACGTGTCCCTGCACAATGTGTCCGTCGAAACGACCGTCCATCTTCATGCTGCGCTCCAGGTTGACTTCATAGCCTACCTCCCAAGTCTTCAGGTTGGTCTTCAGCATGGTCTCGTCCATGGCGGTAACCACATATTGCTTCTTCTCCGGATCGAGTTTGACTATGGTGAGGCAGCATCCGTCGTGCGCCATGCTCTGGTCTATCTTCAATTCATCGGCAAAATCTACCTCAATGGTAAAATGGTAATTGGTATTCTCTTGCTCTATTTTAACGATTTTTCCAGTCTTTTCAACGATTCCGGTGAACATAACACTCCCAATTTTATATATTTATTTAAGTTTGCAAAAATAGCAAATTTTTATATATATAATACATTGCTATGTTTTTTTTTCATTTTGTTGAAATGTTTGATTTTGAATTGAAATTTTTTTTATTTTTGCATACGATTCAAAATCAGATTGATTTAATTTAAAAAATTGATTATCAAGAAAATAAAAATAAATCCTCATGAAAAAGATTTCAAACAACACTCTTTTAGGCCGACTGGCTCAGATTTTAAATGTGGTTATTCTGGCTTTCTTCATCCTTTCTGTCATTTTCTTATTGAATTTTGACAAGGTCAATGTGGTTAAAGTAGGCAACGAGCCCGTTTATTTAAAAGCTAAGGAACATTTACATTCGGTAGAACACCCGTTAAAACTCAATCAGGCCGAGGTTGACTACTATGCATATAAACTTGATACTTTGACTCAGCATCAGGCTGCCGTTGCCAAGGACAAAAAGGCAGTGAAAGCATTGCAGGAAGATATCGACAGAACCAAGAAGACCTTGGGTGAGAAAAAGGAAGTTCTTGCTCAAACAGAACAGGCTATCGCTGACGAAAGAGCCGCTTTTGAGCCGATAGAGGCTGAATATAATGATATGGTTGCAAAAACAGAGGCCGCCGAGGGTACCTATAATGTCTTCTTATTTATTACTTTGTTGCTCTTTTTGGTGAAAGTGTTTGTATGGGCTGTTTGGAACTACAAAAACTCTAAGAATCTGCGCAATGTGTGTTCTTGGATGGAAAAGGCTACGGCTCCTTCATGGGCATTCTGGGGTTGGATTATCCCGATTTACAATCTGATCAAACCTTACGCTTTTTTCAATGAATTGTATGATGAAACAGAGTATGCTTTGACCGACAAGAATGTTATGCCAGTCGACAATAAAAGCGATAATGATTTCCTCCTGGGCTTCTGGTGGGGTATGTTCCTCTTGGCTGTATGCCTGATGAGTATGATCATTGTTTCCACTTTCTTCGGTAACGGTCCGGCATTCTATAAGCTCAACCACACCTCAGTAGCTGTTGCGGCTATCGTGTTATGGTGCGTGTATGTTCTGATGGAAATCATCGTGATCAACAAGTATAATAAGTTGAACAAACTTATGGCTGACAACGAGAAAGTATTCTAATTCCCTCATAAATAACAAAAAAAGACGTGGCAACCCCACGTCTTTTTTTTATCTGTAACCTGTCCCCTGTATCCCGATTTCTGTTACGGTGCCATGTTGTAATACTCTTCCAGCATATCCCCTTCATATTGCTTGATGCACTCGTTGATGTAGTGCTTGACAAGGGCCTTTCCGCTTCTTTCCTGCTGTAAGCTGATTTTCTGCAAGCTTTTGTTGACTCTGGCGATTCTCAAACGGTTGGGGTAGGGGTTAAGTTTGAAACCAGCCAACTCATCCAGTTCGCCTTTCAGCTCATCCATTTCCAGCATGTCGGCACCAAACAGTTCAATCAGCTCTTTGTCGGTCATGGCTGGGGCAAGCATGATGTAGCTGTACAGACATTGGAGGCACTTCCCGCATTTCTCCATCTCTTTGATTTCCTGCAAGATGTCGGGACTGATAGCCTCGTTTACGGGTATAATATCGGCATTGAAATCGTTACAATTCATAGAGCTGTTTTTGAAAAGGCAAAGATACGGAAAATCCTATTATGTCCCACTATGAAATTCGACGATTATCCTCCCATTATATAATCATCAACTATTAATTATTAATTGTTAATTGTCAACTGCCAACTTGCACTATGCCACAGAATGGCACAGCTGTTTTCTATTTTTGCCACTGAAACCCAAAACAAAAAACAAACCTTATGACTTACAGCGAATTATTACAACAAGTGTCTTTTGACGACCTTATGCCGTATATTCCTTTTTATTTCAGTTTTCCCATGGATGACCTTCCGTGGTGCAAAACTCATTATGACATGTTGCGACTTCTTGAACCTCGGAAAGAAGATTCCTACCATCCAGACATCATTGTGTCAGGAAATGAATCGGGAGGTTTTGGTGGAAGGCTTCAGGCTTTTCCTTTGGAGGGTAATTTATGGGAAGTAAGTTTGGCTAAAGAGATTGTTGTGGAACCTAATATTCAAACAACTCCTGAGGAAATCGCTACCTGCTGTTTGAGGCAAAGCTCTTTATACGGCTACACAAAAGAGCAACAGAACAAAACCTCCGAACGACTCCGTATATACGCGCAAAATCTGAGCGACAGGGATATCCAAAGAATTCGCACACAACGCTTGATGTCCAAATTGTCCCAGCAGTGCGTTCAAATTCCCTCTATAAAAGCATTATTGACTATTCCTTCTTTCCGAAAAGATGTGAAAGAGACTATGATGCGAATTCAGGCAGATCCTTTGGAACGCCATAAGCGTTTGCGCAAGGAAAGATGGTGCTGTCATGTGGCTATTAGACAAGAATATTATCGCCGCATTGGTGCTGTGGGTGAGTTCGTGGTGCATTGTCTGCACACAGAAAAATGCGATATTACTCCTTCGGGGATGCAATTCAAAGCATCCGATAACTTGACTACAG
This sequence comes from uncultured Bacteroidota bacterium, assembly GCA_902802755.1. Lineage (GTDB taxonomy): Bacteria > Bacteroidota > Bacteroidia > Bacteroidales > WCHB1-69 > RUG11690. Next base: position 104,753 of record CADCNH010000007.1, read on the forward strand.
CTGTAGAGAACAGCGGTGTGACACTGGAAGCCTTGGAAAAACTGTTCATGTCTCACCATTGCAGCAAATACTCTTATCAATCATACGCTGGCGATGCCTCGCAACGGGTCAATTGGATGTTGGAATTGGCGGATAAATACAACGCTTTTGTCCTCCGCAGGAATCCTGACAACATGATGATAGCTATAAATGTTTCTCCCGAGCATCCTTTCACCAAGGAAGAACACCGGCTGATAGAGTGGGTATCGAAACTGGGTAACGGCCAAGTCAGCTATTTGGTAAACAACGACAGCCAGCTTGGGGAGGAACTTCGGCTTTCAGTGATGTTTTATGAGTAATCCAACCTTCTGCGCATGACCACCTACTTCTGCGAGCGCACGATGTGGGAGATGGTGGAAGCGAAAATTGGGGAAGAGTGAATGGGGAGTAACGGGATAATTTTGTAATTTTGCGGGGTCATAAACCAAATGGATATGGAAAGAACAGATTTTCTCAGAATTAATGAAGATATTCTCGAAAAGATGACCGAGTGTGTCATAAACAAAAACTTTCATTTTGTCAAAGATGGCTTGCTGTATCGTGGTGACATCTTATGCCATGATGGATATTGGAAGCGTTATCCTTTAAATCAAGATGGTGTTCTTCGGGAAGGTGATCTTTGGGAGAAATCTCCCATTAAGATTCTGTTTTTAATGAAGGATTATACTAACGATAGTATGGATGATATTAGGTACGAGACTGGGAGAAAAAACAAAATACCAGAAGGGGAAGACCCAATTAAGCGCGATGCTTTTACGATGAACATTATTTATTGGCTGTATGGACTGACCCATTCAACAGACAATCCAAGTTTTTTATTTTGTGAAATCCAGGCTGGTGCAAAATGTTTTTGGTTTTATGAGCGATACCCTTTGGTAAGATTAAACTGCAAGAAGGTCTCTGGCGATAGTACCTGTTCCTGCAGCACGCTGCAAAAATATCTCAACAATCCAGAATACTCGCAATTGTTAGGCGAACAGATAAAGCTATTTAAAGCAAATATCATAGTTTGTTGTGGCGGTAGTAGTTGTATGGCAAATTTCGTTAAAGGACAATGCTATAGGACTAATGATTGGGAACAGTTTGAAAAAGAGTCTTTGTGGTATAATGAGAAAGAAGAATTACTGGTCATAGACACTTATCATCCTTCAAGTAGATATTCCCGAAGAGAACTATTTGAAGGATTAATAGGGTGCTTCCAGAGATTTGTTGCTTCACATCCGAATTATCAGGACAAGTTAAATGCCATGAAAAACTTCGAGCAAGAAGTTATGGAAAATATGAAATATAAAAATCAATACGATTATAAAATTCTTTAAAGAACTGTTCGTCCTAATATTTTGTGTTTTTAGACTGCAAAAAATAGTTTTAGGTAGAAAAGTATATTCACTTTTTTGTTTCTATTATGTCGTGTTATGACATAGAGGTGAACGGGATAATTATGTAATTTTGCAGGGTCATATTTTCATACTTTGTTTAATGGGCTTCGCAAGGTATGGATGATGTATCAGGAGAAAATTTAAAAATAGAAGTCCCTTGTTAATAGCATATGTGCACACTATCGCAAGAAGAAAAGGATAAAATAAAACATGAGCAAGAAGACAAAGACCGCAGACAAAATTGCAAGCAACATTGCACCAAAATCGCACAAGGTTTAGACAAACTTGACGAATATAGTTCTGCCCGAGCTATATGGGAATTAGTTCAAAATGCAAGAGATCTATCCAATGATTGTGAGATAATGATTTCTCTATCAGAATCAGAATTCATGTTTGCCCATAAAGGGAAACCTTTTACATATGATTCTTTATGCTCATTGGTAAAGCAAGTTAGTTCGGAAGAAAAAGAAGATGCCGACAACAATCCAGTTGGTCAATATGGTACAGGTTTTATATCGACCCATTCTTTTAGTAGGATTATTTATATAGACGGTTCATTTAAAATAAAAGACGGAATATATGTAGATATTAATGATTTCCCGATCGACAGAGAGTTTGATAGTATTGAAGAGTTTATTGCTAAAATGTCTTGTCAAATTAAATATGTTGAGCAATTAGTGGACCACCCAACCACTTCCAATTGTAAAGAATGGACCAAGTTGAAGTATATACTTAACAATGATTCATTTCCGAAGGCTCAAAAGGGATTGGACGAGGCGAAAAAAGTAATTCCGTTTGTTTTAACACTTAATGACAGAATTAAAAAGGTCACGATTTCTGATAATAATGGCACAATTGAATATTGCAAGCGAGAAATGTCTGTAACACATGACAATTTACGAATCATGCCCATTGCAATTACCCAAAATGGTTTATGTAAAATACAGAGTTGCTACTTTTTGGAAAGTGAAGATAAAAAAGACAAAATTATAATGCCATTGGAAACACCAACAAAGGCAATATCTTTTAAAAACTTTCCGAAGTTATTTTTATTCTTTCCTTTGCTAGGAACTGAGAATTTTGGAATGAATTTTATTTTCCATTCGGAACGTTTTTACCCTGTAGAGGCAAGAAATGGGATTTTTCTTCCGAACAAAGAGAAAACAGCAGAAGCGAAATATGAAGCAAATGTAAAAGTTATTAATGAAATGACGGATATGCTTTTAGGATATTTATCCCAAAACATAGCAAACATTTCTAATTCCGTAGAATTTTCTTCTATCAGATTTGAAACTCTCAGCACAGATGAAAAGCAAAATGTTTTTTTCAAATCGCTTAAAGAGAAATGGGTATCCTCATTTATTGATTACCAACTGATAGAAACTGAAAATGGAAAATTTAGTATTTCCCAAACTGATTGTGTCAAAGTTTTGAAAAAAGACATAATAAGTTGGTTGAAAGATGATACATTTCAACAATACTTACCTTCCATATACTCTTATGCACAAAGTTACAGCAATTTGCCTAAAATAAATGAGATAATCAAATGGTCAGAAATCGTTTATGGGTGGGACGACAAGACGGAAAACTATTACATTAGTTTGGATAACATTGCTGGAGAAATAAAAACAGACTCAGAACGACTTCATTCTTTTCTTGAATTTATTGTCAAATGTCAAAAAACTGATTTCTTCAACAAGTATCCCATTATTCCCAATCGCGAGGGTAATTTGCTCTTGGCAAACAAATTAAAAAATGCAGAAACAATTAATACCGACCTTTATAGAGTAGCACGCAAGATCATTCCTGAAATAACTGATAGTTATGTTAGTTTTAAATACGCAGACATTTACAAATTCCCGTTGCATAATAGGGAGAATTTGCGAGATGCAATAAATACAAAAATCCATAACATTAGCAGGATTGACAAAGGATATTGTTTTGATTCGGAATTTGAAAACAGTGTCACAGAGTATTGTTCTATTTTCACAACTGCCAATGGCACTTCGCAAAGAAATAAACTGATGCCCATTGTTTGTGAAATGTGTGGCAGGGATTACAATGAAACTATTGTTGAAAAATCATCTCCTGACGAATCCGATTTATTTGAAACGGCATTTAAATATATAGTTGAGAACCAAATGCTGAAAATAGACCAAAATTCAAATAATTGGGATGAAGAAAAAATGGATGTCTTGAACAGATTTTTAAGGGAATGTGTAAGTACGGAAACATTCAAAAAAAATCAACTGCCAAAGTATTGCATATTTCCGAATCAGAATGGTAATTTATGCAAATTGGAAGATTTGCGCATAAGCAATGGCATTGATTCTGATCTGATAGAGTACTATCAAAGGGCAGTCAATATGGATTTAAAAGATGAATTAATCCGAGAAGATTTCAAAGAGTTGGTTAATTTTGAAAAGTATGAGCCCAAAGAGGTCGCAAAAAAAATAGAGGAAAAATTGGAAGAATCAAAATATCATAATCAACTCACAATCGATATTATAGAAAAAATTGAGGAAAAAGACAATTGGAAAGGAATCTTCAAATATATAGAAGAACACAAAGAGGAATTGTTTTTTGGAAGTGTACAAGGTAATGACAAGAAAAATGTATATAAGTTGATGAAAAAAGATTCTGATACATTACAACTATTGGCAGATATGTCTGACAATCCGAACGCAAAAGCGATTCTCAATAAAGCGAAAGAACTAATAGAAAGAGAGAAGTATAAACAATTAGACTTTGAATTCAAGCATGCAATTGGAGTTCGCATCGAAGAATTGATACAAGAAAAACTCAATAAAGAAATAAGAATCGAACAAGCAAGCGTTGATGACATACAAAATGGGCAGGATTTAATAGTGTCTTATAAAAACAAAGCTATCTATTATATTGAAGTAAAAACAAAATGGAATTTTACCGAACCTGCACATATGAGTAAAAACCAGATGAAAAAAGCTTACGCAAACAAAAATTGTTATGCTCTGTGTTGTGTTGATCTAACTAATGAGTTAGTCGAAGAACATTTCTATCCCGATGTTGATGATGTTGTAAGAAACACCTATATTCATACGGATATTGGGGAAAAACTAACACAGATTATGTACGGAGTTTCAAGTGCTGATAGGTTAGATGATGATACCTCAATCAAAATGGATGGCGATTACCGATGCAATATACCTAAAAAGGTGTTTGTAGAAGGCACTCCATTTGATTCGCTTATTGATGCCATAGCTCATACTATAAATCAGTTATCATGGTAAGAACAAACAGCCTTCCTGCATGCTATGCTCATCAACTCCGTAGTCTAATACATTACCGTACTTAAACTCCGCGTTTCCCGCGGGCTGAAAACCCTATTCTTTTTCCCTCTCTCCGCATGATGAATGCTGGCGGTTTTGTAATCTTGGTGAAATGCTCCTTGCAGGCCTTCAGCTTGCAATAATATTCGGTGGATCTCATTACATCGGGGTTTTACCCCGTGCTGAGATATTACACGGCTTTCAGCCGTTGGAATTTTATATCTGACAATTTGATTGTAGGTGGCGCGTGCCTCTGGCACGCTGTGATATATTTCCCGCTCATCACTTGCTATGCGGAGGTGGCCGCGATGCGGCCGAAATTGCGGTGGAACCGCAACCGATGCATAGGGATGTGTTTTGGGTTGTGTATTCGGTTGTGGCGCAGTTATTTTTTGCACCGAAGCAGTTCATTTGCCGCCGCGAAATGGGATCGTTTCAGCTGAGGATTAAGTATAAAATCAGCATAAATCTGCTATCGGAATGAATCCCGCGGTTTTCACGGGTCGAAAACCTTAATCCTTTTCTTGCACCTAACAACGCATCTTGGCGGTTTTCACGGGTCGAAAACCTTAATCCTTTTTTCACACGCCTCGGCATGCTTCCTGCGGTTTTGGTGGGGTGAAACCCTTAACCCTTTTCTTTCTTTCCGCATATCTAATGGCGTGCGTTTTTGTTTGTTCCACCCATTTCTACCAAACCCAGCAATCCTAACGGATGGCATCCGCTATTATCCAATAATCAACTGTTAATTATTAATTGTTAACTGTTGATTGCAAACTATGTCATGTGTTAGCATACCTGTGTCCTAATTTTGCCTCCAGTAACAAACCGACGCCCCCCGCCGAAAAGCGTTCAATAGAGTAGGCAGATTCTCTGCTTATTTCCGCTGAGCCCGCTGGCTGGCTGGTCTTCCCCCATTCTTACGGCTCATTTCCTTGCCTATTCTTGACAGCTCGCGGCGCAATGTCAAGGGCTCCAGTACTTCCACGGTTTCGCCCATAGACAGCAATTCCTGCAGAAAATCAAAAGTGGGGCATAAAAAGTAGGAGAACACATTGTGGTTTTCATTTTGTTCCATCTCTTTCTGCGAGTGGTGCAGCGGAAGCGTGTGCAGGTATTTCGCCTGGAAATTGCCCACTTTCAGTTTCACCGTCTGGGCCTCTTTGTCCCCGACGATAA
>CADCNH010000008.1 GCA_902802755.1 uncultured Bacteroidota bacterium
CAGCGTATAGATGGCATTGGCGACAGCAACTACATTCTGAACATTAGCAATTTGTCACAAGCACTCTATTTTGTAAGAGTGATAGATGAAAACAACCAGCCGATTATAAGCAAAATCATCAAAAAATAAAACTCATGGCAGACACCTCAGCTCAATTTGACGAAATCGCCAAACAGTGCACCGACCTGTTTTCCAAAAAGGCCATTGACTATGGCACGGCTTGGCACATTCTGCGCTTGCCTTCGCTCACCGACCAGATTTATATCAAAGCCCAACGCATTCGCAGCCTGCAGGAGACTGGCGTGAACAAAGTGGGTGAAGGTATCATTCCTGAGTTTATCGGCATCGTCAACTATTCGGTCATGGCCCTCATCCAGTTGGAGGTGGGCGTGGCCGAGACCATGGACGAAATGCTTCCCGCCGACGAGGCCATCAAGCTGACCTCAACCAAGCCAAAAAGTTGATGATGAACAAGAATCATGACTATGGCGAGGCATGGCGCAAAATGCGCATCAGCTCGTTGACGGACATCATCTTGATGAAGCTTTTAAGGATTAAGCAAATTGAAGACAACCAGGGCAAAACCCTCGTTTCCGAAGGCCTGGATGCCAACTATTACGACATGATTAACTATGCGATGTTTGCGTTGATTCGCTTAGTGATTGAAGGAGAAGAGTAAACTAGACATTTTATTTGACAGAAAAGGTCGGCAGATTTTGCCGACCTTTTTTTTGCATACATACTACCCTACCCTCATAGAGGGTTCAACATCAACAGGCATAGGTATAACTCCGTTATTTCTGCCGCGGTGCGGGTATCGTTTGCACCGAGGCATTGGGCAAGGACACCGCGAAGGGGGGGCGTTTGAGACGAAACAGACACCCCAAAAACTCCCAAAATTTCTGCTGCCATTCTGAAGATTTCTGGAGCAGCAAAAAACACACAATATGCCTTTTTAGCATGTAATCGCTTTATTTCGTCCTCTTTTTGAACGAACGTTGCATTTTATACAATACTGATTTTAAGCAAATTAACAATACTTTCATACTTGATTTTATGATTTGGATAAGATAACTTTGCGGACAAAAAAACAAATGAACTTCACGAACAACAAAACTGGTGTCTTTGGACCCATATATAACCAATTTCAAAACCAGCCAAAACTGGCTATTAAGCATTTACTTAAAGTACAAAACGGAGAGTGTCCCAAAGCACTGTTTCGCGAAGATATCGGATTTATTGATATAGTATGGGGCAAAAATGATCCAAAAACCAACAAAGGATATGGTTTGAAACATATTGTGGAAAAACATGGTCAAAACATAAAAGAATTGGGCTTTGAAGTTGAGGATTTTATTCCAATTGTGGTACAGTTTGGAAACTTATCCGTGAAGAAATCAGATGATAAGAAAATGATATTGGAAAGTGATACATTTAGAATAGTCATACAAACAAGGTGGGATAATCAGATCAAAATCTTTTTGCTAACAGCCTTTGATTTAAGAAAAAAGCCTGAATAAATCAGGCTAATTCTTGCAATTACCAGGACTGCACTCATTGGTAATTTTACGATAAAGATACTCCCTTTACCAACGAGGCAAAGATACAAAAAAAATCATACGAAGCAAAAAATTTCTTTTCATTTTTTTCACCATGATAGGAAAATAGGTAAAAGATCTTTACCGACATTTTCAGCCTTGCAAAACTTGACGGAATTAGCGGCGGAGCCGCAATCACCGTATAGACCCAGGCAGAGCGCCTATACCACCCCACCCTCGTAGAGGGTTCAACATCAACAGGCATAGGTATAACTCCGTTATTTCTGCCGCGGTGCGGGTGTCGTGTGCGCCGAAGCATTGGGTAAGGACACCGCGGAGGGGGGGAGCGTTTGAGACGAAGAAGACACAATAAAAACTCCCAAAATTTCTGCTGCCATTCTGAAGATTTCTGGAGTAGCAAAAAAACACACAATATGCTTTTTAGCATGTTATCGTATTATTTCGTCCACTTTTTGAACGAACGTTGCATTTTATACAATACTGATTTTTAGCAAATTAACAATACTTTCATACTTGATTTTATGATTTGGATAAGATAACTTTGCAAATAAAAAAATTCAAAAACTTGATATATATATCAATTATTTTTATAATTTTGCAACGTCATGAAAAAGAAAAGCACATTGGATAAAATATCCGAATCTCAAAAGGCTACACTCTACTCCATCTGCTTCGAGAAAGATGGCACAACTGAATTTGAGAAGTTTGTGTCAGAATTCGAGATGAATGCTCAGTACAACTATGATTACCAAAGGATTATTGCAGCGCTACAAATCATTTTAAATAGAGGGGCACTGGAAAGATTTTTCCGTCCTGAAGGGAAAATAAATGACAATGTACATGCGATACCCATAGAAGGGGGCAAACTAAGATTGTATTGTCTTCGCATTTCCGAACAAATCATCATTCTTGGAAATGGAGGGGTGAAAAGCACAAAGAAGTACCAGGATGATCCCAAACTCTATGGATATGTGATAGATTTACAACGGTTTGAAAAAATCTTAAAAGAAAACATTGAGAAAGGCTATATCAGCGTTCACGAAAAAGAACTTATAGGTACAGACAATATCATTTTCGAAATATGAAAAACAAACAAGAATGGTTCAAATCAAAAGTGAAGCAAGTCCCTCCGGAAATCATGACGGAAGTACAGCTTTCCGCTGGCATTATTGCACGCATTGACAGAATTCTCAAAGAAAAAAACATGACCCAGCGCGATTTGGCGAAGAAATTAGGGAAAAACGAAGCCATGGTATCACGATGGACCACAGGGTTCCCTAATTTCACACTTCGTACCTTAGCACAGATTTCCACCGCCTTGGGCGAACCTCTTATCAAATTGGCAGAGTAGCCTTCCTGAGTTTGACGGAATTAGCGGCGGAGCCGCAATCACCGTATAGACCCAGGCAGAGTGCCTATACCACCCTACCCTCGTAGAGGGTTCAACATCAACAGGCATAGGTATAACACCGTTATTTCTGCCGCGGTGCGGGTATCGTGTGCACCGAAGCATTGGGCAAGGACGCCGCGGAAGGAGGTCGATTGAGCTGAAGAAGACACCCCAAAAACTCCCAAAATTTCTGCTGCCATTCCGAAGATTTCTGGAGTAGCAAAAAACACACAATATGCATTTTTAGCATGCTATCGTATTATTTCGTCCACTTTTTGAACGAACGATACATTTTTTCATAACACTGATTTTTAGCTAATTAACAATACTTTCACGCTTGATTTTAAGATTTGGATAAGATAACTTTGCGGACAAAAAAACTTATAGTAAAAAAAACAGTAAGTTACAACATATTGCAACTTTTTTTTGTATTTTTGCCAATGGAAAGAAAAATAATCACTTATGGAAATTATTTTAGTTCATTTTTAAAGACGCTATGTGAAAATGTTCGACGGAAATTGGATTATGTATTGGATATGTTGAAGACCCAAAAGCGGCTCAACTCGAGGTTCGTCAAACCAATAAGAGAAGGGATCTTTGAATTAAGAATAGAATGGGAAGGTGACATATATCGGGTTTTCTTCATTTTCGACGAGGGTAACATTATCGTTCTTTTTAATGGATTCCAAAAAAAAACAAGAAGAACTCCGACTTCGGAGATAGAAAAAGCAATAACGATAAAAAAGGAATACTATGAATACAAAAGAAAACAAAATTATGAGCTATGACACTATACTTGACGAAAGGTATGGTGCCGTTGGCACTCCCGAAAGGGAAGCTTTCCGCAAAGAAGCATACGCCTACTATATGGGCCAAGTAATACGCGAAGCCCGTCGGGAGGAGAAGATAACTCAGTCAGAATTAGGCAAGCGGATTGGTGCCAACAAAAGCTACATATCAAGAGTCGAAAACGGACTCATTGACCCAACCATTTCAACCATTTATAGCATTATTACAGCTTTGGGATTGAGAATTGAGATTGTGCGCCCTGTAGGTTGACATAAACAGCCACAGGTCATCGTTTTTGCAGTTATAATTAAAATGCCGTCCCTATGACACGTGAACAGATGATATCCATCATTCATAATTACAAGAAACGTGCTGCCGAAGAGCATCTGTTGCAACTTGATTTGGATGAACGCAACAGGCTTCTCAAGATAGTGCATGAATTGGAGGATAACTTTGAGGAATATCTTGAGTACGAATACGATCCTGAAGACCTTGATGCTTTTATGGATATCCATATTGAGAGCGACAAGCCTGCTACTTGGTGGCGACAATTATCCCACGATCCCGACGATGACCTAAGCTTGGAAGATGAAATAGACCTACTCAACCTGGATAACTCCGACGCCCAGGAATACGACTTTAACGATGAGGATTGGGAAGAGGGGGAATGAAATGGGGTATTACTATTTGGTGATATTCAAACAGGAAAAACAAAAGCAAAAAAAGCAACAACAAAACCGGCATCGCCGGCTTATATGGCATTTTCAAGGGCCGGATTCATTATAAGGATGATTCGATTTTCAATTTGGGGTTATGAGGCATTTCTATTACTTCTCTCACCTTCCCCAACGGTTCACACCGTTCCTTTTCTACAACTCGAGCACGCATCATACTCGGATCCTTGAAGTTTCGGGCTATGTTGAATACAATCTCCCTATAATTGTCTGTGCCGTCATCTTTCTTATGATAATATGGCTTGATGGAAACACAATTATCATGTTCAAAAAGAGTAGATAGTAATGTGCGGTCGGACACACCGCAAGAATGGCCCATTATACAGAGCTGATAAGGTGCTGATTCAATGAAAGCAAGCATTTTACGATAATTGGAAGCATCAAGATACCTAAATGATTTGATGTGACGCAAATATTCGTTGTCGTTTTTCTTCATTAAAACCTCATATTCATCATCTTTTTCGTCTCCATAGCCAAAAATCACACTTTCAGGATTTGAGATTGTTCCGTGAATATGATTTACGGTATATTTGTCCAATTTTGGCAAATACTTGTCAGCCGTATTTGTATAATTAAAATTCAGCAGCATAATGTTATCGGGCAAATTGACATCATCCCATTTACCCATAGAACCGATTGCAACATCTTCTTTTTCTATTAGTCCCAAAATCTGATCTTTAATCTTATGATTAACAGGAACATCCTGTAAAGAAGTCAAATATTCAACAAGTTTATCCTTGATAAATTCCAAATCATCATTGATATGTTTGGGATTCTCGCTTAATTTCAAGAAATAATAATACACATCTTCAATGTCAACCCATTTCTTGTTTTCAGCTTCTTCACAAATTGTCTGAAAGAAGAGACTTTTGAGGGTAAAATCACACAATTCTCGATCTTGTTTAGCAATTTCCAACACTTCGGCTTCCTTCCAAAGCCCATATTTAAGGTCTTTCACATAGTAATAACGCCAAACATCATACCAATTGGCTAAACCAACATTACTCTTTAGCCTGAAAGAACAGATTCCATCATCAAGTAATTTGCCTCCGCTGCGTAATAAAGATTTCCCCCATTCCCGCCAATACCAATCAATAAAATCCGCATAGCTCGTCTTCAAGCCGTGCGCCAAATCAAAGCCGTTGCCGATGAGGATAATTCTATTCACTACTATGTATTATTGAAAAATTTCATTCAAAAAACACACCACATTATCACCTTCTACACTATTTTTCTTTTGATTTCCCGCCCGCTGCATCTTCTGATATGGGCAAAGCAATAAAATCATTCAATTCCTTTCTCCTCAACTTCCATTGAGGGAGATAGTGCGTTAAAATAGCTTCAAACATTTTATTGTGATTCTTGACCTTCAAATGGGTTAATTCATGTGCCACAACATATTCAATACAGGAACGCGGAACCCTTGCAAGTTCCAAATTGAAGATCAGATGCCTTTTCTTGTTGATGCAACTCCCCCATTGTGAACGCATTAATTTGACCTCCCATGTGACATCGGGTTCTTCCATCTTGTTGGTCCATTCTGCAACCAACTCCGTCAGCAATGATTTTAATTCTCTCCTTTGCCATTCTCTTAGCACCTCTGCACGATGTTCAGTTGTCGTCCCTGGCTGGACTGTCATTATTAACCAATCACCTTGTTTGGCAATGGTATGACTGCTTCTTGATTTTTCCTCAACACGGAGACGATAACGTTGGCCAAAATGATAATAGGTTTCGCCAGTCACATAATTTCTTTCGGTTTGTCTTGCTTGTTCAAGCACTTCCTTTCGCTTTTCTTCAATCCATTCCCATTTTGAGATAATAAACGAACGAATATCATTGTCATCAAGATATTCGGGTGAAGACACGTGAACACGAGCATCTGGAGGATAAACCGCCAAATGCAAGTTCTTTATTTTCTTGCGTTCTACTGCTATCTCTATTCCGTTCAGTTTCATCAATCAGGAAATTCTATAGTATGCGCGGTAATTATCCCTAAAATATTCTCTGCATCGAACTTCTCACCTCTCAAGGCTTTTTCTAGCTGTCTCAACAATTGCTTCTTGATTTGCTTGTTCTGCCTGAATCTGGGTTGAGCAAATTGTTTAGCTATCGCATATATTCTTAAAGTTAGTTCTATGTTCCCTCCCAAATTATCACACAGGTTTCTCTTTGCGTCAGTGTCGAGACGAGCATCTACAACATTGCCTTGCTTCAATTCTTCACCAATCTTCTTAATCTGCTTCAAAAACTCCTTATACTCTATGACACCTTGTCGCAATTCTTCCAACAAACGATTGATACGGTCAGAAAAACGTCTGTATTCTTCAGGGTTTTGTTCACGTTTCCGATTAATAACACGACGGACATTCGCCGTCATAGTTTCAGCTACACCACGCTGACCGCCCAACTCTTGTTCTGCATCTAAATCTACATCAACTTCTCCCGTCACTTCATTGATATTGATAATATCAAGGAACGAGAAATCATTCAATTCTGCCAATTTCTCACTTCTTGGAGCAACGATATATCTATCAAGCAGACTACGCATTTGCGCATCGTACAGTTTCATATCCACATAGTCGCCACTACGTTGCATCAAAGCGTGTCGTAACTCATCATAATCTTTTACCTTCCGATAGATGCTTTCTGCTTCTTCTTTTGTATAGCCAGCTTCTCCCATCTCCATCGCAATGGCTGCATAGCGACGGGACAAACGATTAACAGCATTATAGAAATCCTCACGCTTTGTCGCATTCTTAATCACCTCTGCGGACTGTTCATCGGCAGGTGTATCAGGGTTGAAGCAGAAATAGTCGAAGAAGTCATCCAACTTCCGAGGCAACGCTATCGGTTCACACAATCTCTCAACATTTTGCAATGCCTTTTCCAGTTCTTCGCGTCCTTTCTTCAATCGGGACTGCAACAGTTCAGCTATTTCATTCTTTTGGAAGCCTTCTGTAGTTTCGCCTTTTGTGTAACTCTCAATGGCTCCTTCAATAAAGTTAAACAAGCCCCTGTAATCAACGATATAGCCAAATTCCTTCTCTTCGCCATTCAGCCGGTTTACGCGGCAGATAGCTTGAAACAAGGTATGGTCTATCATCTTTCGGTCAAGATAGAGATAAGTTGCCGTAGGAGCATCGAACCCCGTCAGTAATTTATCTACCACGATGAGCAACTTCATCTCGGCAGGACGGTTGATGAACTGGTCTTTTGCCCACTCCTCAAATTGTTCAGGGGTTCGCTCGCCCATCATCTCCTTTGCCCACTTATATTTCAGTTCTTCCTCCGTTTTCTTTTCATCAGCAAAACCAGAGGCCAAATTAATATCGGGTTCATAGCTGGAAACAACTGCACAATGATTAGCAAAGCCCTCTTCTTTAAATAAAGACCAATACTTGTATGCCTCATAAATGCTTTCACAAACCAACATCGCATTACCATAGCCGCCTGTTAGTGCTGGCTTCGTTTCCATATCAAACAAGATGTCGGCAACTACTCTTCTCATGGGTTGGTCACTGCTATAGATATTCTGTAATTGCGCCCACCTGTCTTTTAGTGCCTCTTTGGCCTTTTGCGTAAGTTGCTGAGTGTGCACTTCAAAAAGCGCATTCAGTCTATCCTCATCTTGCAGTTCCTTTTCTACATTTCTTGCTTCATAACGCAAATCAAGGATAACGCCATCTTTCACAGCCTCATCGAAACGGTAAGAATGAATATAGTGACCTATGTTCTCCTCACTTGACTGTCGTTCGCCCTTTTTCAGCAGAGGTGTACCCGTAAAACCAACCATCATGACATTTCCACCCATAATCATCTTCATGGCCTGATGTAACAAACCGCCTTGCGTGCGATGACACTCGTCGATAAATACATACAGATTGCCCTTTGCCTTGAAATCCACAGGCAACTTCTCTGCCACTTCCTTTAGATATTGGTCTATTGAACGCTTTCCAGCCTTTTGATATTCCTCTAAATTTTCCTTATCCGACGATGCACCAAATTTATGAATAAGTGTAGTTATCAGCCACGGAGCAGTAGCATCCAACTTTGTCAATAGGTCATTGCCGCTCTTGGCATGGTAGAAACCAATGTCATGATTCTTCAAGTCAAGCAAGCCCGAATTGCGTAAGCCATTGGTAATCTGCTTGTCAAGTTCGTCACGGTCTGTAATAATAACTACTCTTGCATTCTCTATATTCTGTTTAATCCATTTTGCCAGCCACACCATCGTGAGACTCTTGCCCGAACCTTGTGAATGCCAGATAATACCGCTGTCCTTCCTCTCTATGCGAGGAATGGCTGCACGAAGGGCAAAGAATTGATTGGGGCGAGCCACCTTCTTTGTACCGCCATCATAAATAACGCAATATTGAATGAAATGTATCAGCCGAGTAGGCTCCAACATCTGCAATACTGAACGATCCAACTCGTTTTGAACATCAGCGAATGTTGGCACATCAAGGTTCTCATCATCACTGATACCTGTAGGTTCTTTCCAATGCAAATAGTATTTCTGTGGTGTGCATGTAGTTCCATAGAACAACCCCTCACTTGGATTGCCAGCCATGCAAAGTTGTGAGGTGGTAAAGAACTGTGGGATATAACCAGATTGCTGGTTGCGATAGTTCTGACGTATGCCCTCGGCTACAGGAACACCTTGCCGTTTCAACTCAAGCACGACCATTGCGATGCCGTTGATATAAACCACAATGTCAGGACGACGATGTTCTGTCACTGTCAGACCATCACATCTAACCGTTACCTCTTCGGCAATCTCAAAGATATTGTTCTTCGGATTCTTCCAGTCAACCAGATGCACGGTCAAGTCGGTTTCATTCAATCCCCTGCGGATACTGACGCCATAGCATAACCGTTCATAAACCTTTTCGCTGGTTTCCATCAGCGTTTCGAAGTTGGAACACTGCGCTATCTCCTCTTTCAGTTTCCTAATAGCCGACTTTGCCTGCTCACTTGTCAATTTCTGCTCATTTCGCTTCGTCAAAAAAGCCATCAAGGACTCTTCCCGCAAATTGGTATTCTCCTCTTCTTTCAGATTGCCGATATATTGATAGTCCGGCAGTCTGTCTTTGATAAGCCTTAACACATGCTCCTGTGTCTTGCGCTCACTTTGGGTTATATAGTCGTCGTATGGCATAACAAATGGATTTTAGTTGTTCTCTGTTTGTGGCATAAAACCATTGGCACGCATCCAGTCGAGTTCTGTTTGCCAACGGTTACGGCTGATGCGTTTCTTTGATTCATGCCAGTTGTTCAGGACTTCGTTCAGTATATCGTCATCCGTAAATGACTTATGGCTTTGCAACAAATCGTTCCATGCACTATAAAGTGTCGCAATAATCTCGCATTGCTCCGTCGTGCTGGATCTAAAAGTGTCGATTATCTTGTCAAACATAGGCATAACATCAGCATAGTATTTCTCAAAATACTTCTTGTGTCCGCCTCTATTCTGCATGGGCATATACCTATATCCCTTATCCTCTTTATTTGCCTCAAACCACTTTTGTTTCTTCATCTGGCTATCAATAGAGCGAAGGGCTCTGTTGTCGTATGGGCCAGCAGCATCCCTGTGATAATGGGAGTCTATGTCGATGTGGCAAAGATGCTCTGTCAAAAATATCAGTTTTTCCATCTTCACATGTCCGAAGGTTCGTTCCTCGCAAAGGCGGTCAGCTATCTCTGCTGCCAAAACGCTTCTCCTAAAATACACATTTGCCGCTTTTGCTTTCGGAAGGTCTTGCTGTTTCGTTTCTGCTTCTACCAATCTGATTTGCCCAGTCAGTAGTTTTTGCATCATTCCTTCTTTCAGTTGGATATATTTGTCTCGCTCTTCTTCAAGAGATTCGATTTCGTTATCCATTGTGGAAAGGATGTTGGCAATAGCTACTTGTTCTTCGTATAAACAAGGAATATTGATTTTTAACGGAGCAATATCCTTGGGGTGAATATGAGGTTGAGCTCCTCCTGTTTGTAACCGGAAGATATCATTTTGTTTTAGTAGTAAAACATAGTATATAAAATCGATAAAGTAATCATTGCCTTCCGATATTGTTGAGCAGTCTGTCGCAAATATTGGTTCTTTATAGTATGAAATGTATCCAGCATTTGCACCAGAGGCACTGATGGTAATTGTTCTACCATTACGATTAGCAACATTATGGAACCCAGCAGGGGTTATTCCTCCTGCAATTACAGGGATGCTACCAAATTGATACTCTGACGATTTCAACATACTTCCACGTTGGATATTGACAATCGTTCCTAATTCACTCTCCACCCATTCCCCATCAAATCCAGGCAAGCGTTTCTTTCCAGTCAGTAGTTGCTGCATAGCACCTTGCTTTATCATGCGTTTCTTCTCTATTGTTTTTGAAAGAGAGGAAATCAGCTTATCCATGTTCGATAAGGCTTCCGCGATTCTTTCTTGTTCTATTGTTGATGAAGGCAAACTAAAAAGACGTTCTTCCATATAACTTTTTGTTATATGTGACATTGTGCTACCTTGAGAAGATCTCTTTTGTTTGTCAACATCATTATTCAAAAGGTAGTACAAGAAAGCTTTATTAACGCCATCACATATTACTTTCCAAATGTGATAATGATAAATAGTACGGTAAGATGACCAAATGTATGCGCCATAAGTACATGACCAAGCATACAATAAATCACCTTGATTACAATACAGTTTTTCGTCTAGCTCTAAATTTGAATAATACCATGCATCATTAGAGAAAAAATTACCCACTCTTAAAACCCGATATTTTCCAGAAGATAAAAGTTCTTCTTGTCTATATGCACGACCATTAATTAGAGTCGCAAAACTTTTTAGTTGGCGAACTTCCCAGTCTTCAGGAATCAACCCTATCTCCGTCTGTTTGAATTTTGTTTCAATCATTGCAATCTACTTAAAATTCAACACCCATTTCTTTTAGATAACCTTTCACGATATCGCGATAGCGATTTACGTCATCTTCCATCTCTGGTAGCGTCACCTTATATCGTTCGTTCAATGCCGTGATAGAGGTGATGATGTTTTGATGTTCGGCTGTCATCAAGGCTTGCTGACGACTCTGCATGTCGGGCATCCACTTGTCATCGAACACCATCGTGCGTATTTCTTCTTCCGTCAAAATTTTATACTTCTTTAAGACATTTGCAGTTAGTCGGGCAACCTTTTCTTTCAATTCCTTCTTTAGTTGCTCTTGCTCCTTGAAGTGCTTCAAGAAGTCCTCCCAAACAGGTATGTAATCCGCATTATCAGCAGGATGTTTCTTGCCTTCCTTCAACAAAACGCCAACGGCTTTGCAAAACTTTGCATTCACCTTGTCACTCTCAATATCCTCAAAAGCATCAGCATATTCCTCTGTAATCGTCTCCATTGCCACCTGTTCTGCCTCCATCAATTGCCGAGTATTGGTCACATCGGCTTGCTCCTTGGCAAAATAACGATTGACAAGGATTGAGGAAGGCACAAGATCGCAGGTCAAGTCCTCATAGCTGTAGGTTTTCTTTACTTCACCTTTCTTGTTGGTGGGCAACTCCACTGTTACCTTCCAACCATCGCGACTAATCAGATACAGGTCATCCTGCATCGTCACCTCATTCCAATAGGTCATCAATTCATCATAGACAGCGTATGCATCAACCAATGAACGACTGGACTTAAAGATGCGCAGTATTTCATCACTCCAACGTATGATGGCCTTGCGGGGCACACTGCCAACACCCAACGTTCTCAATTCCTCGCGCATAAACTGATGCCATTTCTCAAAGGCACTATTATAGTTGTCGGCTTGTTGTTTATAGCTCTCATCTTGTTCTATAAGCTGAGCCAAATGACTATCGGCTTTTTGAGTTAGTTGCATATAGCCAACGTTCTCGTATGGCTCAAATATCTTGTCACGAAGCGACGGGCACACATTCCACAGCGTTTCCAAGGAATCAATATCAACCAACGGCAAGCCACCATGAATATGGGCATAGAGATTTTGCTCAACTTCTGTAGAACGGGGCGTGATGTAGCGTGGAATGTTCAAATTGTATTCGTTGCGTTCTATTTCTTCCCATTCCACCAAGCGGCAAAAGTGGTCTATCTTCTTTCCAACTTCCCACGCATCACTGATACGTCGGATGTCCTGCTCACGAAGTCTGTTCTTTGCACCGTCTTTTTTGAATCCCTCTTTGGCATCCATCATAAAGATGCCTTTTGAGGTTGCCGCATTTTTCTTGTCAACAATGATGATGCAGGCAGGAATACCCGTGCCATAGAATAGGTTTGAGGGAAGTCCGATGATGCCACGTATCACCTTTTTATCAATCAGGTGTTTTCTGATTTTGGCTTCAGCCTCACCCTTTTCTACCGAACCACGGAACAACACGCCATGAGGCAGGATGCAAGCACCCATGCCGTCTGGTTTTATTGACTCGATGATATGCAACAAAAACGCATAGTCGCCTTTGGATGTTGGCGGTACGCCAATGTCCTTTTTCCACCGTCCATAAATGTCATCTTCTTTAGCCGATTTCATCCACTTCTTCAGGGAAAATGGCGGATTGGCAACCACATAGTCAAACTGGTCAAGCTTGACACCATGAGTATGCAATGGTGTGTTCAACGTATCACCCTGTTGCAGGTCTGCCGTCATCATGCCATGCAGAATCATGTTCATCTTTGCCATGCTTATAGTAGAAAGATCTTTTTCCTGACCATAGATGCCTACATTTACACCCTCTTTGGGAGCCTCGTCTCTGGCGCGAAGCAACAACGAACCCGAGCCGCAGGCAGGGTCGTAGATGTTTATTTGCGGACGATGGTCTTTGCTGATGCCAATAATGCGAGCCATTAAGCGACTCACCTCGGCAGGGGTATAGAACTGTCCTTTGGACTTTCCCGACTGCGATGCAAAATTGCGCATCAGATATTCGTAAGCATCACCTATCAAATCGTCATCACCAGCGCGATTGGTACCGAAGTCGAGGTTCTTGTTTTCAAAAACTTCAACGAGACCCGTGATGGTATCAACCTTGTCCTTCCCCTTGCCCAACTTGTCTTCATTGTCGAAGTCGGCATTGACGAACACATTGTCAAGGCCAAATGCGCTGGCGATTTTTGCTAGTTTCACATTAATTTGCTCACCAATATCATTCTTGTGCTTCAGTTTACGAATCTCATCGAAGGTGCAATCATCGGGTAAGTCTTCCATCATGTCCTCATCCCCGGCTTTCTTCTTGTCGCTGATATACTTCAAGAACAGCATGACCAGCACATAATCCTTGTATAGACTTGCATCCATACCACCGCGGAGTGCATCGCAGCCCTCCCACAGCATACTATATAATTGTGATTTTTTGATTGCCATAATTTGTGTTGTTTATTTTTCTCTTTCCAACCTAATTTCCCACAAAGTTTTTCCCTGATAGCTAAAATACTTCGGACCTTGGTAAGATTCGCTGCTGTTGTGCATTTCTTCAGGAAGGTACGTACCGCAAAAAGCGGAAAGGCTCCACAAGCGGCCCTCATATTCCACCTTGTTTTTGTCTGCCACCTTTACAGGAAGATTCAGTGCATCAAAAATAACTGTGTCACCAATATTCAAGCCTACCATGCTGAAATCAAAGGGAGCTCGTTGAGCTTTCTTTTCCTTTTTCTCCTTTGGAACTTCATTAACGGGGTATAACTGATGAGGCTTCCCGTCTTCATATTTCATCACCACAGCATCTTCAATAGCACGTGCCAAATCTGTCAGAATCTCAAGAGCCTGTGCCGGATGCACATTGAAGAACTCGCGGTTCTGACGAATCCGCAAATCGGTGAGTCTATCAATCTGCTTGTGAATAATGCGTTCCACCTCTGCATATTTGATGGTTTGCATCGTAGCATAAATCTCAAACGGCAACGGAACAGCGGTGTTGTCCAACTCTTTCGAGCGCACATTCACTGGTCGCGAACTCTTTCCAATCTTTACCCAATCCTCCTTGAAACTGGGATTGGTAAGGATATAGACGTAGCCTTGGAGGGTGTCTTCTTTCATGATAAAATTTAGCATTTACTCAATTAACCTGCAAAGATACAAAAAAGAGCATAAAAGCACAAGAAAAAGGTAAGAAATCGCAAAAAAACGACAAGAAATAGGCAAAAAGATGGGATTCTGACGGATTTTACTGTAAGGCAATGGTATTGGGCTTCAGCTTTAATGTGCCCCTTCCGCGGTGTGCCCTTTTTGTGCTTCGGGGCAGGCGACAACCGCACCGCGGGGTGGGTATGGGGCATTTTGTACCAGGGGTTTCACCCCTGGCTATGGTCTTTCCGGCCCTACGGGCCTTACTCCGCCCAGATGCCACGTCCCTATAATTGCACACCAACGGACGCATGCGATGCGTCCCTATATATCATATTTACATCAAAAATTTCCGCATGGAAATTTTTACCTTAATACCGCATTTGCGAATAGCTTGCGTGGAAAAACGAGGAGTATGGAGAGCTAAAAAGCCGACTGTTTGAGCTTGCTTTAGCAAGCGAGTTTCGGCTTTTTAGGCTACTTACTCGCTTACCGCAGTTTTCTTTTGTGGCTGCAAAAGAAAGGGGAAGAAAAATTTCACCATCTCTTTTTTGCAACTTTTCGCACAATTTTGTCCACTTTCTGACCAAAAAGTGCAACTTATTAAACTATTGATTTTTAGCAAATTAACAAAATTTCCACCCTTGATTTTCAGTTCAGTTATTGTAACTTTGCGGAAATCAAAAACTAAATAAAAACTTATGGAAAAGAATCGTCCTCAATTGGGGAGCGGGCCAACTTATTCGGACTCCCCATCAGACAATGCCAATTCTTCTATTACGAGTAGCCCTACCGATACCCTTCGTACCTCGAAGAATTCGGATGCAAAAATAATAAAAATTCTAACACCAATAAAAGCAAACATTAAAAAATTCAAAAATAATGATTACCATATTGATTATTTTAGTGGCTGGAATGGTGCTTTGATTGGATTGCGAAAATTATTGCAATTGAACTATCGAGGAGGTTCTAACTACTCTAATTATGAAACACCAAGAGGCGTATTATCTTTACGACTATCAGGACATAATGCTAATGGCAACAATTTTTCACCCGAAAACATCAATATAAGTGTCTTTGTCGCTTTATTCGAATACGAGCATATTAAATCAAGCGTGAAATATACAGAATATAGAATCACGAAAGAAACGTACGACAAATACCCCAAAAAAGTTGTATATGAAATTGTAACCGCGGTTGAACGAGCATTGAGTGGCGAAATATTTGAATTAAACAATGATATTGCCGATAAAACTCCTTATGAAATAGAAATCTAAGTGACAAACAAGCGTCCTGTGTGCCGCGAGAGGAGTGACAATGTCGCTTTCACCCCTGTCTATGGTCTTTTCTGCCCTACAAGCCTTACTCCACCCTGTCGATGCATACCAACAACCACCCTCCAACGGACGCATGCGATGCGTCCCTATATATCATATTTACATCAAAAATTTCCGCATGGAAATTTTTACCTTAATACCGCTTTTGCGAATAGCTTGCGTGGAAAAACGAGGAGTATGGAGAGCTAAAAAGCCGACTGTTTGAGCTTGCTTTAGCAAGCGAGTTTCGGCTTTTTAGGCTACGAAAAGCCACTTTTCTTTGCCCCTTTCTTTTGTGGCTGCAAAAGAAAGGGGAAGAAAAATTTCACCATCTCTTTTTTGCAACTTTTCGCACAATTTTGTCCACTTTCCGACTAAGAAGTGCAATTTATTAAACTGTTGATTTTTAAGTAAATTAACCATTACTTCACTATTGGTTTTATGATTTCAATATTGTAACTTTGTGAGCTAAAAAAATGACAGAATATATCAAAATTGGCAGAATAAGTATGACAAGGGCCAAAGAGGCACATATACCATCAGCAGATATAAAAATCAATAAACAACACATTGATCATGTTGCCGGAAAACATAAAAAAGAGCTTGAAAAACTTGGGTTCACCGCCTTGGATTTTATCAGAGTGGTAATTAACGGATACAATGAGATTAGGGAGGCAAAAGACGGAACGTACTTTCTTGCTAATGTGATTGATGAAAGCAGCACATACACCGCCATTATAGGATTAAATTACATTGAAAGCAAGAAGTTTTGGGAAATAAAAACAGCTATTCCCATAAGAACAGCTGTTATAAACAAGAAAAAGCTTATTTGGAAAAGGGAGCGAACCCCTTTAAAGATTTAACTCTTTGTGCCTTCTGCAATGCAATACGCTTACACTCCAAAAGCTTTTCACATTGCAAAAGTAGAAAAATTTCCAATACAAAATATAAAAAACAAAAAATTGTCAGTAAATTTTATGGACACCGTATGAGAAGCCCAGTGGCCTGCACAATGTTGCGACGCTGTTTGCATGGAAAAACGAGTCAAGAAAAAAGTGACGAAGAAGTTATCTATTTTTTGAGTATCTTTGCACCCTCAAAATTCAGACCTAAAAATATAATAAAGTTGTAATATTTCTATAGTTCATAAACTCAAAATTCCACACTCAAACTGACAAATCACCATCATTAATTCTTGTTTTTAATTCTTAACTCCAAAAATATGACCAAACAAAAAGAACCCATCTGGCTGAAAATAGTCCGTATTGCGCTGGCCTGCGTATTTCTTTACTCCGGTTTCACCAAAGCCATCGACCCTGTGGCCACGGGCATCACCTTCGACGAATACTTCACCTCCTTCGGCATGAGCTTCATGCACCCGCTGTCTCTGTTTTTCGCTTTCTGCATGACCGCCGCCGAATTCACCTTGGGCTTCATGATGCTCTTCCGCATCAAAATCCGCTTCACCGCATGGTGCTACCTGCTCTTCATGGTCTTCTTCTTCTTCCTGACCTTATGGCTCGCCATCGCCGAACACCTGGAAGTGAACTACGGCTACAACTTCGGTGTGGTGCGTGACTGCGGCTGCTTCGGACAGGCTGTACACCTCAGCAATAAAGAGACCTTCCTGAAGAATGTGGTCATCATGATCCCCACCCTGATTGTGTTCTTCAAACGCAAAAGCATCCCCGACATCCGCCTGACGGAACTGGGACAGTGGTGCTTCGCCGCCATCGGTGCCATGCTCGTATTCGGCTTACAAGCCTACTGCTTCCGCCACCTGCCTATCATCGACTATAGCAACTGGAAAGTAGGTGAAGATGTGGCCCAGAACTTCATTGACAAACCCGCTGTGCAAGATATCGCATTTATCTATCGGAACACCGCAGATGGCAACCTCGTCACCCTGTCGGAGGATGAACTGATGACCATCGGCGATGAACAGCCTGACTTTTACGATACCTACGAGTATGTGGACCGCAAAGACAGCATTATCAGTGAATTTGAAAGAGCTCCTCATGAAGGTTTCAATATGCTGGATTCCACTGGTTCGGATATGGCCATGGAAATCTTCCTCAGCGAAGAACCCGCCTATATCTTCTTCATGCATAATCTGGATGAAACTAATATAAAGGGTATTCAGAGTGAAGAATTTAAGCACATCGTGAACCAATGTCTTGAAAACGGCATTACTGTGGTGGGTGTTTCCAACTCTGACGAGGAGACCATCCGGAATTTCCGCCAGAACAATAACATTCCTTTCCCCATCTATGAAAATCACATCGACCCCATTAAAGGTCCCTTCATGGTGCGTGATGCCGTCCGCTCAAACCCCGGCCTTATCATCATCCAAGGCGGCGTTGTGAAAGGGAAGTATAATTGGAGAGACTTTGGGAAGGTGAAAACTGATAATTAGCAAATTAGTTAATTAGCAAATGTGCAAATTAAATTAAGAATTAAGAACTTTTCATCATGAAAAAACTCGGAACCATAACCTTACTAGCTTGTTTAGCGCTTATGTTTACCCATTGCAGTAACAAAAATGCCCCTATCCAGTATCCGGAAGCCGCTATGGGCAGCGACACAGATGTTTATTTCGGTGTAAAAGTGGCCGACCCCTATCGTTGGCTGGAGAACGATACCGCCCCGGAAGTGGAGGCATGGGTACAGCAGCAGAATGAAATCACCCAGAACTACTTGCAGAAGATTCCTTTCCGCGAGGACCTCAACAAGCGGTTGACAGCAATTTCCAACTACGAAAAGATTGGAGCACCCTTCAAAAAACACGGCAAATACTATTTCTACCGCAACGACGGCTTGCAGAACCAAAGTGTTTTGTATGTCAAGGAGAGCTTGGACGGTGAAGCCGAAGTGTTACTGGACCCCAACACACTGTCAGACGATGGCACCGTGGCCCTCAACGGCATCAGCTTCTCACACGACGGCAAGTATCTGGCCTATACCATCTCCCGCAGCGGCAGCGACTGGGTTGAAATCTATGTGCTGGACTTAGCTACCCGCCAGCTGACTAACGACCACATCGAATGGGCCAAGTTCACCAGTGCGGCATGGCACGGCGATGGCTTCTACTACAGCTGCTACGACCGCCCCGAAGCTGGCAAGGAATACTCCAATATGAACGAAAACCACAAGATTTTCTATCATAAAATGGGTACTGCACAAGAAGAGGATGTGCTGATTTATGAGAACCCGAAATATCCACAGCGCTTCTATACCGCAAGCACCGACGAGGACGAAACGGTAATGTTTATTTCCGAAGACGGTTTTGGTGCAGGCAATAATCTGATGATGAAAGATTTACGCAGACCCAACGCTCCCGTAGTCGCCATCACCACCGATGCCGATTTCATCTACTCACCTATCGAAGTCATGGACAACAATATTTACGTTTATACCAACTACAAAGCTCCGAAATACCGTCTGATGAAGGCCAACATCGACAATCCGAGAATCGAGAACTGGACAGAAGTGATTCCGGAAGGAGAATATGCGATGAGCTCAGCGGAGATTATCGATGGTAAATTCGTACTCTGCTACAACCAGGACTGCTCCGAGCACGCCTACGTCTATACTTTGGAGGGCCAAAAAATGCACGAGGTGGAACTGCCTACCTTAGGAACAGTTTGGTTCAGCGGTGATAAAAAAGACAAAGAGGTCTTCTACGGATTCTCCTCTTTCACCTTCCCCTCCACCATCTACAAATATGACATTGACAACAACAAATCAGAGTTATACATGGCTCCCAAGGTGGACTTCAAGAGCGACGACTACCTGACCGAGCAGATTTTCTTCACCAGCAAAGACGGCACCAAGGTTCCCATGTTCATCACCTACAAACGCGGTTTGAACCTGAGGGGCAACAACCCCGTATTGCTCTATGGCTACGGCGGTTTCAACATCAGCCTGAACCCCTCTTTCTCCACCATGCGTATTCCGTTCTTGGAGAATGGCGGCATCTATGCCCAAGTCAACCTCCGTGGTGGCAGCGAATACGGCGAGGAATGGCACCAAGCCGGCACCAAGATGAACAAGCAGAATGTGTTTGACGACTTCATCGCTGCCGCCGAATACCTCATCAGCGAGAACTACACCAATCCGCAGAAAGTGGCCATCATGGGCGGCTCCAACGGTGGTCTGTTGGTAGGTGCTTGTGTCAACCAGCGTCCCGACCTGTACCGTGTAGCCATCCCGCAAGTGGGTGTGATGGACATGCTGCGCTACCACCTCTTCACCATCGGCTGGAACTGGGCTCCCGACTACGGCACCAGTGCCGATAGCAAAGAGATGTTTGAGTACCTGTACAACTACTCACCGCTGCACAACATCAAGAACGACGGCACCCCCTACCCTGCCATCCTGGTGACTACTGCCGACCATGATGATCGTGTGGTACCCACCCACTCGTTCAAATACACTGCCGCTTTGCAGGCTGCTAACACTGGCAATGCCCCGAAGCTCATCCGCATCGAAACCAAGGCCGGTCACGGTGGCGGCATGCCCCTCAGCAAGGTAATTGAGGAATATACCGACATCTATGCTTTCATCATGTATAACCTCGGCATGAAACCCAAATTCTAAACAAAGAGATGACCCAAGTGCTGCTTCATTCTTGTTGTGCTCCATGCTCATCCGCTATCTTGGAGTGGATGCTCAACCATGACTATCAGCCGGTCATCTATTATTATAATCCCAATATTTTTCCTGCGGAAGAATATGAGATACGGAAAAGGGAATGCAGTCGCTATGCGCTGAAATTAGGTGTAAGCATGATTGATGGAGACTACGAACACCAGCAATGGTGCGAAGAAATGAAAGGCTTGGAAGACCAGCCCGAACGCGGCCAACGATGCCTGCAATGTTTCAAGATGCGATTGATGTCAGCCGCAAAAAAAGCCAAAGAACTGAATATCAGTTTATTCACCACCACTTTGGCTTCTTCAAGATGGAAAGACCTGAAACAAATCAATGAAGCAGGTTTTTGGGCCGCCGAGCAGGTGGAAGGTACCCAATTCTGGGACAAAAACTGGCGCAAGGATGGCCTGCAGGAACGCAGAAATCAGCTGCTGAAAGAAAATAATTTCTACAATCAACAATATTGCGGCTGTGAATTCAGCATGAGGTAATTTTATGTATGTAGAGACGTGGTGCACCGCGTCTCTACATACAATTTAATATCATTTATTTTCAATTATCAGTTCTTAACCACCTTCCGTACCGCCAGCACATTGCCGTCGGCCACGGCTTTGATGAAATACACCCCGTTAGCGTAGGGGAACATATCAATTTTCGTGGTCTGTAGAGACGCAAAATTTTGCGTCTCTACAATGTCCAACAATTTTCCAAACACATCAAACACCTGAATTTCAACGTTGTTTAATTGTTCATTATTCATTGTTAATTGAACATTGACAAAGTTGGAGGTGGGGTTTGGATAAACCTTCAATGAAGCGTTCAAATCATGGTTGTTAATACCCGTAACAATGGTACTGCCGTTTACAAAATTACTCTCTCCAAAAGAACAGACAGATTTCACTCTCCAGAAATAGTTGCTATTTTGCAGGTTATGTATCACCAGCTGATGATTGCTGGTGTTTTCCGAATGCACATCACTTCCGCTTGTGCCATATTCCACGATATAATAGCTGGCGTTCTCTCCACCGTTCCAACTCAATGCAGCCGAATTGCCGCTGACGGAAGCTGACAAGTTGCCAGGAGCATCGCAAGATTCCACATCGGAATACTGCCAAATCAGGATCGGGAAACCGCTGTTGATGGGCACGGTGTAATCAGATTTCCAAACGGGTACCACAAGGCCTTGGTTCAGCGTGGCGACAAAAGCAGGATCTTGCATTTGCTCGTTGGTCAGTCCTTCATTATCCTTGAAATTGTTTTCGCCAATGGCACTGGTTTGTCCCGTGATGGAAGAGCTGAAATAACAGTTGTACATCAGCACTTCGTTGGCACCTCCGATGATGGCTCCGATGCCGTCGCCTTGTCCCGTGACACTGGCGGCCACATAGCTGTTGCGCACTGTAGAATAGTTGCTAAAACCAACCAAGCCACCTACATAATGATTGCCACTAACGGTACATGTGTTATAACAGCCTGAAATGATGGAATTTGTTCCTTCATCCTGATACCCCACCAAGCCACCACAATAACTCAAAGCAAAGAGTGATCCTCCATTTACATAACAATCACGCATATAAGTGTTTTCTGCGTAGGCCACCATACCACCCGTATAGTTGCGTCCGCTGGCAGTGATATTCACCAATCCTACCTCATACAAGTTGGCACTCAAAGTATAACCGAAGAAACCCTGATAGGGTGTATTGGGTTGGTCTATATACAGGTTGGTGATAGTCATACCGTTGCCGTCGAAGGTACCTCCAAATGGATAGTAAGGATAACTACCTATGGAGGTCATGTTGTTAGGCTGGTTTAGAGGTAAAACAATGTTATTCATCAGTTTGATATACTTGCCATAGAAAGTGGTGCCGCTATTACAGCGGTCGGCCACCCACTGCAACATATCCGCATCGTATATGAGGATAGTGTCCGCATTCAGCCAGGAAACCTCGAAGGTTTGCGTGTTGCCGTAATAGGTTTCTGTGTTCTCTGCAATATTTACAAAAGCCCGATATTCGTAATCTGTATTGACAGGAAGGCCATACAATGAAGCTGAGAAGATGTCAGTTCCGCTTGTTGCATTTATGGTGGTGTATGTGTTATCCCCTACAGCTCGATATTCAAATCCTTTGTTTGTGACGGTGGCATCTCCCATAATCATTGAGCCGTTTAGCGTAGCTGAAGATTCTGTTAAGGATGTTGCAGGATTGGTGGTGACGGAAACATTAGATGTGGTAAAATATTTCATTGCACCATAGACAGTTTCACATCCGATAGCTGTGCAGAATGACCTATATACATATTGAGTGTTAGGAGTTAGCCCCGTAATAGTTTCAGTGATACTTCCTTCCCCACTAACATTCACTATTTGATAAGCGGTGTCTACAGTTTTTTTGTATTCGAAACCTTGTGCAGAGATACTTGCATCGCCAATAGTAAAAGAACCGTTAAGCGTAGCATGTGTTTGGGTGACGTTGGTGGCGTTGTTAGTCGTTGCAGAGACAGAAGAAGTGGTGAATGAACGTATTTGCCCATAAATTGTGCCACATTCATTTGCAGTTGCAAAAGTTCTATAAGAATATTGTGTGTTGGGAGTGAGATTAATCAACGTATGTGAAATACTGTTGTTGTAAGGAACAATTACTTGTATCCAATCGCCCCCAGATTGCATATATTCAAAACCTTGGCTGGTTACAGTCGCATCTCCGGTTGACAGAGTCCCATTCATCGTTGCTTGGGATTGAGTAACACTTGTTGGATTATTTGTGGTTACACTAACCGCTAAAGTGGAAAATGATTTATCTGTGCCAAAAGTTGTGTCGCAGCCTGCAGTAACCAAATACGTTCTATAAGAATAACTTGTTGATGGTGTGAGTCCTGATAATGTATAGGCAATAGTATCAGATACGTTATTGCAAGAAACAAACGTATAGTCGGTCGCATTTGACGCTTTATACATAAAACCAGCAGACAGAATATTATCGTTTTCAATAGATATTGTTCCTTTTAAAGTACCATGTGTTTGGGTAACATTGATAGCGTCCAATGTTTTGGCATCAAGAATAATCATAGTTAAAACTGGATAGCCGTCATTGGTGTAAGGAGTTACATCTTGCTCCCAAGCACAAGAATTATTGTTCAACAGGTTTACAAACTCAGCGGTTTGCATAGCCGAAGATGACATGGGAGAGCCTCCGTATACGTTGCCGCCACCACAGTTGTCAAGATAATAACAATTTATGACATTGTTGCCTGATGTGTAAAGCCGATTCCCAACAATTCCACCATCGCTATAATCATTTTCGAAATTTCCGACATTATAGCAATTAGTAATAGCACTGTTGCTTCCTTTCCCCCCTATTATACCACCTGAATACACTGAGTGTTGGGTTATATTGCCTTTGTTATAGCAATTAGAAATTGGGCAGACGCCATTACTACACCCGATTATTCCGCCAGTATAATAAGCCCCTGATAGGGTTCCTTCATTATAGCAGTTTACGATTGTACATCCTGCTCCATATCCAATGATGCCACCCAAGTATGAATAATTATTATAGGTATGATAGTATGTTGTTGAAATGTTATTACCATTATTGCAACCCAGAAAGCTTGTACCAATGGCATATCCAACTACTCCTCCAACATACCTTTCCGATGACGCAACCTGATTTCCCCTCACACTCAAATTTTTTATTGTAGCCCCATCTACATATCCAAAGAATCCCACACGGTTGGCAGAACTATTGATATACAAGCCCAAAACGGTGTGGTTGTTTCCATCAAAATGGCCACCAAAAGAGTAGTAGTTAGTCTCGGAAATCCAATATCCGATTGGTGTCCACTGGAAACTTTGACTGCCGTTGAGGTTTACGTCAGTCATTAACTTGTAGTGGAGATTGTGGTTGGAAACATGACCTCCAGCGGCATCAAGTCCGTTGTTCACACGGTAAGCGAGGTAGGCCAGTTGCTGGGCGTTCTCAATCAGGAATGGGTCGGCTTCGGTGCCTGTGCCGTTGGTCCAGGGGGCGTAGGTGCCGTCCCATACGGAAACCTGCGCGGTTAAATGGTGCGGCAGTATAGCCGCGATAACGAGGAGCATCATTGTGCTCAAAAGGTATAACTTTTTCATAAAAAATGTGATTTTGTATTTCGAAAAATAAATTTACGTTTAATAGCGTTTTTTTCTCTGTTTGTTGATGATTCTATTACCAGAATCACTTTTCATATTATTAAAGACCTCGTGTCCAAGCGCTCCTGTGAAATTCCCTGCATAGTGTTGGCCATTTGCAAGCGTAAAGATGAAATTAAAAATATCAATATTATTGACCCGTGTATAGATAATTTCGCCAGCGACCAAATCTGCTGAACCATTATTAATAGTTTCCAAATATGAAATATCGAGATAAAAATGATTTGCGCTAAGAGGAACAAAGGTCCAATCGCATCCAGAGGATGTATAGATTCCTGAATACACTCCTTGATTGAACAATTGTGACGGATTATACAAATCTCCCAAATATAAAGTAAGGTATCCATTCGGGCCTTTAAAGTCAAGCCAACGGGCATAAAAATCATCGTCATCTGTATAATGGCCAAAAATATCAACAACTTTGCACTCAGTTAATGAAATAGTCTCATTGTTGTCAAGGCAAATAATCTCATTATAAGGACTTGAATGAGAGTATGTGGCAGTTGTCACACAATTCTGCGCATCTTTGACATAAAAGGTATATTCAGTTCCTATTTCTGGAACAAAGCGAGTAAACATTTCTTCATACGTTAGACCATCATTTGAATACAGATAGGGGGGGACACCTCCGGACACCAATATGTCAACAAAGTATTCGTCAAGGTATGCTTGTGCAGTGAGGGTAGAATTGATGCAATCTTCCCCTGCGGTAGTAATAACAATCGGAGATCCTTCTAAATGATGGTTATCGCAATCATAAGCACTGACCCTTAGTTTGCTATCAGAGGTTGCCGGAGACCATATAACTTCTGCGATTCCCTCTTCGTTCGTAGTGACACGATTTTCCGCACAATTCACCATTCCTCCGTTTTCAGGCTCAAAATACACAATGTTATTTGTGCTTGGATTGTTGAAATAAGTGTAACTTTTGATTCGGATAGGTTGAGGTAACGCACTAAAGCTTCCTGTAAACAATTGGTTATTGCCCGAAAGGTATCCTATTCTGTTGGGTTGTCGCATGTCTTTTTTCAGAAATTCAAAAGGAAAATTATAATCATCATCGTCGAAACCAAAATACTGTAACAAATCTCCATCCCTGAGACCAATCCTTCCCAAACCATTAACTGTAACACCATTTTTGCCTCCAAAATGTCCATCTTCATGATTCGTACAAATACTCCAATGGGCTTGGGGACCTATTGTGAAGTAGGCAGAAAGTGATTCGTATATGGAAAAATAAACCTCTCCTGCTAAATACAAATTTATATCCACACTGCCGTCGCCTAAAACATCAGGGTTGAAAGTCAGATCTCCTGTCAAATCCCCATCAAAGAAAAAATCCTTGCTGGGAACCCAATTGTCTATGGTAACTCTTGCATCATAATCGGTATGTAAATTTAATTCAGCTCCAAAAGGCGATGAAAAAGAGATGGAAGCACTGGGTTCAACAAAGAAATCAAACTTCAGCGAATAAAGCACGGGCAAATATCCAGCCATATACACGTAATATTTGCTGGCTTGCCATAGTTTTTTCTTAAATAACGTGAGTTCTATGGAAGGGGATAATATCTGTAATTTCAACAGTGCATCCAAGGTCCCATTATAAGAGCCAAAATGAAGAGATAGCGGTTCATTCCACTTACTTGTAATCTCAAAATCTATATGAGGATTGAGATCGTATTGCAAATCTGTGATCTTAATGGCTCCGCCAACGGAGAGATTTAAAGGGTTTGTAAGAGGAGGATAGGTTATGTGCCATCCGTTACTTCTTGTTTGTTCAATCTGAAAATCACTAGAAACATGTTCCCCCATTGGATAATAAATCATCTTGTTGGAATGAAATAGGGAATCGGATAATATCTCTGCTCTTGTTGGACAATGGTCCAAAACCACAGTGTTTGGCAGATTGGAACCACGTGTATGAATCATAGAGGCGAAATCATCTATGTGTATTGTGCCTTCTACCAGAAGTTCGGCTGGACTTGCCTGTGTGGTATTCATGCAGCAGGTATCGCCTATATAGATAACAGTCTGTACTTTACGAAGAAACCCGCCGTTTTGAAGTCCTACCAAAATAGTTGCATAGCTAATGGTAGGTACAGGGTCGTTGAAGACAATCCGATAAATACCTTCCGACAAATCCGCTGAATCGCTTACAATCAAATCGGTGGTATCCACAATCACAATCCTATCATTATAAACATTGGTGACATACTCGATAGTGATGGTATCTGAACTCGTTCCACATGCATCTGTCAATGTCCAGCATAACGAATATAGCGAATCCGTACCGTAAAAGATCGTGTTACCAGCGTTCAAATCTTCGATATAGGCGCTGTCCCCACTTAACACTGTCCACTGACCGTATATACCATCGTATTCGTTGCCAAATAACAGAGTAGGGCATCCCGTATTCAGCACCTTGTCCGGACCCGCGTTCGCCTGAACTTTCCGTTGCAGAAACGAGACTTGGGAAGAATCCGGCGGACAGGTCTGGTAGCTAATCCAGGCACGGTAGTAGGTGGACTTTTCGGGCAGACAGGTATAGTGGTGGAAGAGAGCCCCTTCAATGTTTTCCCAGTTCATATTGTCGGTGGATTGTTGCCACTGGATATTGCCGAACTGGTAGTTGTCCAACGTCAGCGTGACCGAATCGTTTTCCACACAAATGTTGAGTATTTGCGCATTCAGTCCCTGCATCAGCATCAGCAGAATGCAGCCAAGAACAAAAAAAGCGAGGTGATTTTTCATGCTGATGTTATTTTTTTAGAATTAATTTTTTTGATGCTATTTTCTGTTTGTTGGACAAGGAAACAATATAATGTCCATTAGACAACTTTGACAGATTTACAGAGGTCTGCAACTCTTTCCCGGAGGCATAAAACTGTGTCTGATACACCAATGCCCCATGAATGGATGTCACTGTCAGATTCATCAAACCAAGCTCTTCGGAGTCTTTTATCTGTAAATGGAAAACACCAGTTGACGGATTTGGGAAAATAGAGAATCCAAAATCTGTGTCAAGTCGTGTGTCAATGAATGATGGAGAAGAACAAGGTGCTGGTACTTGCAACCGTATGGTATCTTGCCCATGAGTACATACATATAGGGCAAAAAACAGCACTAATAATGGTAATCTTTTCATTTTTTATGTTCATAATTCCTAATTGTTCCGATGTTCCCGAAGACGCAAAATTTTGCGTCTTTACAAACCGTTTCCGCTCTTCCGTCACAAACACAAAAAAAATCGTGAACCCTTTTTATCCGTATCTGAGGCTCTCGACAATCTTGACTCCGAATAAAGGAAAGTCCACGATTTATACGTGAACATTTCCGTTTTTCTTACCGGGAGTCAATTTTGAAATTGTCGAGATTTCAGATACTCATAAGAAAAGCGAAAACGCTTTTATGTCAATATGTTATAATATCAGTTTTATATTTCGATAATGTTTGATTTTTGGTAAATACCCGATGAATTGTTCTGCAAAAATACAAAAATTCTTTTATAATGACGATGTATAGACGCAAAATTTTGCGTCTATACAATTCTGTTAGTAATTCAAGAATTTTCTGTACCTTTGCAGCCGCAAATTTTTGGCACCTATACAATATTTATCAAGGGTTTTCGTTTAGCCTTTGATATAGATTTAAACAGAAACATGCCGCAAAGAAAAAATATATACAGAAAATTACTAATCCTGCTCTTGCTGGTGACCTTCAGCACAGCCGCCTTTCCTCAGAAAGGCGGGAAAGGAGTACCTAACTTGCAGAAATACGACAAGAAAGTTTTCCATTTCGGTTTCAGCATCGGCTATAACCTCTTCGATTTCAACCTGAAAAACAACGCCTATTACCCGATGAGCGACTCGTTGCTGGTCATCAATACCAAGGCCGTCAGCGGTTTCAGCTTGGGCATTGTCACCGATTTGCGAATCTGGAAGTATTTCGACTTGCGTTTCATTCCCGGATTATCCTTTGGTGAGCGTGTCCTTAACTACGAATTCGCCAACCGCGTAAGAGAAAACGACAAACAACGGCGTGTCGAATCCGTTTACCTGGATTTGCCCCTGCTGTTCAAAATCAAATCCTCCCGAATGCATAATGTCCGCATTTATGTCATCGGTGGTTTGCAATATAGTCTAGACTTGATTTCCAACCAGAAAAAACAGTCCAAGCGTCCCAACGAGATGTTAGTCAAGCTCAACAAGAACGATTTGCAGGGACAAGTGGGCTTCGGCCTGGACTTTTACTGCACTTACTTCAAACTTACCACTGAGGTCAAAATGGGCTTCGGCATGCTAAACCTGTTAGTACCCGAAAACCATATTTATACCAGCAATATCACATCTGTAAAATCAAAAACATTACAAGTATCTATAATATTCGAATAATCATGGCAAACAACGAAGAACTTTTTAAACAAATCATTTCCCACGCGAAAGAATACGGATTCATTTTCCCATCCAGTGAAATATACGACGGACTCAGTGCCGTTTACGACTATGGCGAATATGGTGTAGAACTGAAAAACAACATCAAACAATACTGGTGGAAAGCCATGGTGCAGTACCACGAGAACATTGTCGGTATCGACAGTGCCATCTTCATGCACCCCACCATCTGGAAGGCTTCCGGCCACGTGGATGCTTTCAACGACCCGCTCATCGACAACAAGGACTCCAAAAAGAGATACCGCGCCGATGTGCTGATTGAAGACCACATCCAGAAAATCGAGGATAAAATCAACAAAGAAGTTGAAAA
Source organism: uncultured Bacteroidota bacterium (assembly GCA_902802755.1). Taxonomy (GTDB): domain Bacteria; phylum Bacteroidota; class Bacteroidia; order Bacteroidales; family WCHB1-69; genus RUG11690. The sequence continues at coordinate 29,474 of CADCNH010000008.1, forward strand.
AGCCAAGAAACGCTTCGAGAACTTCGACGAAGACCTGTACCGTAAAACCAACCAGCGTGTGGTGGAATATCAGCAGAAAATCGACGATATCACAGCCCGTTATGCCGACTTGATGAATAGAACCGACTTAGCCGGCTTGAAGGCGCTGATTGAGGAATTAGGCATTGTCTGCCCGATTTCCGGTACCAAGAACTGGACCGACGTGCGCCAGTTTAACCTGATGTTCGCCACCCAGATGGGCTCTGTGGCTGAGGGTGCCGACACCATCTACCTGCGTCCCGAGACCGCCCAGGGTATCTTCGTCAACTTCCTGAATGTCTATAAGACAGGAAGAATGAAGATTCCGTTTGGCATCGCCCAGATTGGCAAGGCCTTCCGTAACGAGATTGTCGCCCGCCAGTTTATCTTCAGAATGAGAGAGTTTGAGCAGATGGAAATGCAGTTCTTCGTTCGCCCAGGTGAAGAGCTCAAATGGTTCGACTACTGGAAACAGACTCGTATCAAATGGCATCAGGATTTGGGCATCGCTCCCGAAAACTACCGCTTCCACGACCACGAAAAGCTGGCACATTACGCCAATGCCGCTACCGACATCGAATTCAAATTCCCCTTCGGCTTCAAGGAATTGGAAGGTATTCACTCACGTACCGACTTCGACCTTAGCCAGCACGAGAAATATTCCGGCAAGAAACTCCGTTTCTTCGACCCCGAGACCAACGAAAGCTATGTACCCTACGTCATCGAGACCTCTATTGGTGTGGACCGTATGTTCTTAGCTGTTTTCAGCCATGCTTACACCGAAGAGAAGCTGGAAGATGGCTCCACCCGCGTGGTACTGCGTCTGCCCGCCAAATTGGCTCCTATCAAGGCTGCTGTATTACCATTGGTGAAGAAAGACGGTCTGCCCGAAAAAGCCCGCGAGGTCATGGATATGCTGAAGCCTTACATGATGTGCCAGTACGACGAGAAAGACGCCATCGGCCGCCGCTACCGCCGTCAGGACGCCATCGGTACACCTTATTGCATCACCATCGACAACCAGACGATGGAAGACAATACCGTCACCATCCGTGAGCGCGACAGCATGGAGCAGAAACGCGTGCCCATCAAAGAACTGCTTGCTGACATCAAATTCTAAAGCATTTTGCCCTCATGCCGCAACCTATACTGCTGTTAAAAAACGGCATTCGACTCATACATAAAGAGATAAATTCGCCAATATCCCATTTCGGCATATTGGTGAATGCTGGTACACGCGACGAAGACCCTGACAAAATGGGCATCGCGCATTTTGTGGAGCATACCATCTTCAAAGGCACCCAAAAGCGCAGTGCCCACCAGGTTATCCGACGCATGGAGGATGTGGGCGGCGACCTGAATGCTAGCACCTCCAAAGAGGAAACCTATTTCCACGCCTCTTTCCTCTCACCCGACTATCCACGGGCGGTGGAATTGCTGGCCGATATCTTCAGCCACTCCACTTTCCCCGAGCAAGAAATTGAGAAAGAGAAGGATGTGATCATTGAGGAAATCAACTACTACAAAGACACCCCTGCCGAACTGATCGTGGATGATTTCGAGACCTTGGTGTTCCAAAATCATCCTATGGGGCGCAATATTTTAGGCACACGCAAGGATGTGAAACATTTCAAGCGTGAGGACATCCTGAATTTCATCCGCAAAAATTATGCGCAAAACAACCTTGTCTTAGCCTCTGTAGGAAACATCTCTACCAAAAAACTGCTCCAGCTCTGCGAACGCTATTTCGCTGATGTACAATTGGTTGACAAACCCACTCCCAGAACTGCTTTCAACAACTATCAGCCTCAACATCAAAGAATTAACAAGCACAGCAACCAATCCCACATCATGATGGGTAACCTCGCGTACGCCATCACCCGTGATGAACGAACCGCATTCCAACTGCTCACCAATATTTTAGGTGGTCCGGGCATGAACACCCGACTGAACATGGCCATCCGCGAAAGCAAGGGATTGGCCTACGGGGTGGAAGCCGTGTATTCCCCTTTCTCAGACACAGGTCTATTCACCATATATATCGGGTGTGAGCATGATACCATTGATCAATGTATCGATTTAAGTTATAAAGAACTTAAAAAACTGTGTCAAAACAAGTTGGGAACCATGCAGCTGCACTATGCCAAGAAACAATTCCTGGGACAGCTTGCCATTGCCAACGAAGCCAAGCTCAACGAAATGATAGCCTTAGGCCGTACTGCCCTCTTTTTCGAGGAGGTGGAAAGCACCGAGGAATCTATTGAAAAGCTGAATGCGGTCACCGCAGAGGAGCTGCTTCATGCCGCCAATGAAATACTCATTCCCGATCAGATGTCCACATTAATATACGGAAAGCCATGAGAACCATCAGAGATATTTTCATAGCCTGCACCCTGCTGTTCCTCGTTGGAGCCTGCCATCACCAGCAAAGCACAGAGGATAGCATAATCATTGACGAGGAGTCCATCACGGCCTTTGCCATGCAAATCGAGCAAAGCGTTGTAAATGGTAACCCCAAGGTATATAATGATGCATTCGACAAGGATTACCTCAAGTCTATCATTCGGGATAACTCCATTGTCAACAGCAGTTTGGATGCCGATTTTGGGCAGGAATACTTTGAAAGCAACTTCCATCTCGGTGATGAGGCTGTACAGGTGGTGGACAATGGGGGTGACTTTAGATTTGTACGCTATTATTTAAATGTCGAAGACAGCACACATCACATTGTCTTTCGCAGCTACAATGATTTCACGCTCAATTTTTTCGACTATATAATTGATACAGCTAAAGGCCAACTGGCCATTAAAGACGGTTTCATTTACAATACTGGCAGTCATTTTTCGGATATCATACGCGAGAATGTTTTGCTAAACGTTTTGTATAAAACTAATCCTGAATGCATTACATCTACACTCAGCACCATCAAAGAGCTTGGAGGCTCAGGCAAGCACAAGGAGGCCTTGCAACAGTTGCGTCAACATGAAATGGAACTCCGTGACTTGTCGTACTACTGGCAACTGTATATCATCAACCTGTACCAAACCTGTCCGAAAGAGCACTACATTGATTCACTCAAGCAACTGGAAACAAAGGGATTAGATCCACGTATGAGTTTATTGCACCAGATGTTGTTTTACCTCAACGAAGGAATGGCAGAAGCCAATGACAGCACCATTAACCAGTTGATAGAATATGCGGGAGATGATCCTATTTTCCTCTTAATTTTCGGCAAGACCAATTATTACGCCAAGAGCTATGAAACTGCTATAGGCTGTTACGAAACGGCCGAGCAATATTTGCCACCTTTGTGGGATTTATGGTTTGGAAAATTGGAGTGTTATTATGCGATGAACGATCAGGAACATTTCGACCAATGTTTGGAGACGGCCAAGAAGAATTACGGCATGACCGATGAAGAGCTTTCCGAGCTGAAGAAAAAGCATTTTTTCAAACAAAAATAGCCAAACAAATTACCTTTATATTGCCCACAAAGCAGAATATTGCAGTAGCATACTCTAAAATTTAATATTAAATAAAAATACAAATAACTATATATCAACAAGATACATTTAATAAAATCATTTCAACAAAATTTTATCGTACCTGTTGCTTATATTATAATTTTTTGTATTTTTGCAACCCGATTTTGAAAGTACAAAAAAACAACAAAGAAAGATAAGAAATGGCAAATCACAAGTCAGCATTAAAAAGAATCAGAGCTAACAACAGAAAAAGATTGGAAAACAGATATTACGCTAAGACTATGCGTAATTCTCTCAGAGACATAAGATTAGTTTCAGACAAAGCTGAAGCACAGAAGAGACTGCCTTTAGTGGTTTCTTTGATTGACAAATTGGCAAAGAAAGGCATTATTCACAAGAACAAAGCTGCCAACTTGAAATCCGGTTTAATGAAAAAGGTGAACCAATTATAAGGGTTGATTGGTTTTTTTTCATATTTTTGTGTTGCGCAATATACAAGCAATTGTATATTGCGTTTTGCTTTTAAAAATAGAATATTATAGAATATAACAATGGTTCAATAGAAAAATTTCAACCACCGCAATTTCATTATGTTTTTTTGTATATTTGCACATTATTAATTAATAAAAAAAATCATGAAGAAACTATTTATTTTAGGTATTTTCCTATTAGTATCATTAACAATGATGACCGCTTGTAAAAAGGATACTCCTACACCTAACAACAGTAATAACAACACTGAGAATCCTGGCGAAGACCCTGGAACCAACAATCCAAATTATCCTTCCACAGCAGTAGTAATTTCTAATGCAGTTACGGATTATGATGGCAATACTTACGATGCAGTAAAAATCGGCAACCAAGTTTGGATGGCAAAAAACCTGCGCACCAAACACTATGCTGATGGAACGCTCATACCAGCGGGTGCGAATGGGATGATAAACTATCGTTTTGCGCCTAACAACAATGAAGAGAACGTCCCCGAATACGGTTACTTGTATAGTTGGTCAGTCGCTATGAATAATGCAAATAGCAGTAACGCAAATCCTAGTGGAGTTCAAGGAGTTTGTCCTAATGGATGGCATTTGCCAAGCGAGGCAGAATGGACACAATTGATTAATTATATGGAAAGTCAGTCTATTTACCATCCTGATGGTCATCCTGATTTCATTGCAAAAGCGTTGGCAGCCACATGGGGTTGGAACGAGGGTTATAACACGTATGCAGTGGGCAATGATCAAAGCGCAAATAACGCTTCAGGGTTTTCAGCTCTTCCTGCAGGTGCATGTAATTTGGGAGTATGCATCGGCTTTGGCGAACATGCAGATTTTTGGAGTTCTACATCATATCCCGACCTCGACAACTACGCATATTTCCTTAATATCCATTGCTATAATGAAAAAGCAGCATTAGGCAATGGTAATAAGTCTATCGCAAACTCAGTTCGTTGTGTGCGTGATTAACCATCCTATCATACCCTGCATACTTATAAGGCTTGGCGGAGGCGGAGGAGTTTCACCAACAAATCGTGTAATTGATTCAAAGGCAGCATATTGGCTCCATCGGACAGAGCCTTGGCAGGTTCGGGATGGGTTTCAAGGAACAAGCCATCGTAACCGACAGCTACAGCTGCTTTGGCTAAGGTTTCTATCAGGTCTGGGCGGCCACCGGTAACCCCTTTCGGCTGGTTGGGTTGCTGCAAGGAATGGGTGGCATCGAAGACCACAGGACAAGCATTACTTTTCAGTTCTTTAATACCACGGAAATCCACCACCAAATCGGTATAGCCGAAAGTGGTGCCTCGTTCCGTAATTAACACTTGCTTATTGCCGGCTTCACGAACTTTCTCCACGGCAAATCGCATCGCCTCGGGCGACATGAACTGTCCCTTCTTAATATTGATAATTTTGCCCGTTTTCGCTGCTGCCACCAGCAAATCGGTCTGTCGGCAGAGGAAGGCCGGAATCTGCAGCACATCGGCCACCTGGGCCGCCCATGCCGCTTCCTGCTCCGTGTGGATATCTGTCACTATGGGCAGATCCAAATCAGCCTTCACCTTGGCCAACACCGCCAGTGCTTGCTCATTGCCAATGCCAGTAAACGAATGCAGCGAAGAACGGTTCGCTTTTTTATAGGAAGCCTTGAAATAGTAAGGAATTTCAAGTTCCACGCATATTTTTTTGATTTCGCGGGCAATCAGGAGAGTGATTTCTTCTCCTTCCACCACACAAGGGCCAGCGATTAAAAAGAAGGGGGTGTTCATTGCAGGTTACAGGTTACAGGTTGCAGGTTACAGGTTACAGGTTGCAGGTTACAGGTTACAGGTTGCAGGTTGCGGAATTTAAAGTTCAGGGTTAGAAAGGTTAGGAAGGTTACAAGATTACAGGATTACAAGATTACAGGATTAAAGGATTACAGGATTTTGGATTATCAATTGTCAATTGTCAACTGTCAATTATCAATTATCAATTGTTCTAGCCTCGGCGGGAGAATTTGGCAGCGATATAGATAAAGATGCTTATCAGTGCATAGAGCAGATCGATGAAGAAGATATATGGAATAATGTCTTTTTCTTTCAGTTTAGCGGCGGAAAAGCCGAAAACAAGGTACTGACACAGTGTTTTGAAAACAAACACCGACAGGGTAGCTATCAAGAAAGGCAATATATACACGGAAAAGCCAATACTCAGTCCCAAAAACACGAAAAACAGCAGATTCAGAACGCTATAGAAACCCAAGAGGAAACGCACTCCAGGCTTGTAAAACGGACGAGTGCTCAGATATCCTTTCTTTTCCTTGAACCAACGACGGAAATTCACCTTGGGACGAGCGATGGTATAAGATTCGCTAAAATATTCAATATCAACATTTTTATCTGTAGCGGCACGACCAATGAAGATGTCATCATCGCCATACGCGATATGATTATGGGAGGCAAAACCACGCTGTTTCATAAACAGGTCTTTGGTATAAGCCAGGTTCTGTCCCCTGCCCATATACGTCATCTTGGCCAATGAATACGAGAAATACTGTATTGCGGTTTGCAGGGAATCAAAGCGCAGCAAGCGGTTAAAGAGACCCGGCTGCTTTTCGATAGAGCAATAACCCAGCACAATCTGCTTGCCGTTCACAAAATGTTTGGCCATATTCTGAAGCCAATAAGGCGAGGCGGGCATGCAATTGGCATCTGTCAACACTATCAACTTATGTTTTGCCTCCTTAATGCCGATAGCCAAAGGAAACTTTTTTCCTTTAATAGTTGTGACAGAGGAGTTTAAATCAACAAACACCAAATGAGGGTACTGCTTTTGGTAATCCTCCACCACCTGTGCCGTCTCGTCGTGAGAATTATCACTAACCACGATAACCTCATAATCATTGTACTGTTGTGTAAGGATGGCAGGCAGTGTTCTGCTCAGATGATGCGCCTGATCGCACGAAGTTATGACAATTGAGATGGGGTCCTGACGGTAATCTTTAATCTTTTTAGGTTTATGAAACGCAAATCGGACAAAGATAAATCCATAATATAATAAGAGGAAAAATGCTATTACAGAAAAGCATATCAGGAAAATAAGGGGCAGATTCAAAGGTAAGTCAGTTGTCATATATTAGATGTTAATATTAAATACAAAAATATTTTAAAGTTTAGGATTTTTGATGTATTTTTGCCGAAATTTACTAACAAAATGCAGTTTATAATTCAACATACTGACCCCAAAAGCTCTGCCCGTGCTGGTTTAATCCATACCGACCATGGTGACATTGAAACCCCCATTTTCATGCCCGTAGGCACCGTAGGAGCTGTTAAAGCCGTACACATCAAGAATGTACGGGAAGACATCAAAGCCCAAATCATTCTTGGCAACACTTATCACTTATACTTACGTCCCGGACTTGAGGTGCTTGAAGCCGCCGGCGGCCTGCACCGTTTCAACGGCTGGGACAGACCGATACTGACTGACAGTGGCGGTTATCAGGTTTTTTCATTGAGTGCCCGACGCAAAATCAACGCCGAGGAAGGGGTGTGGTTCCAGTCACACATCGATGGCTCACGACACCTGTTCAGTCCCGAGAAAGTGATGGACATTGAGCGCAGCATTGGTGCTGACATCGTCATGTCGTTTGACGAATGCACCCCCTACCCCTGCGATTACGCTTACGCAGAGCAGTCGATGAAAATCACCCACGGCTGGTTGGAGCGTTGCTGCAAGCGTTTTGACGAGACCGAGCCGAAATACGGCTATTCCCAGACCCTGTTTCCCATTGTGCAGGGCAGCGTATTCCCCGAACTGCGCAAACGCTCGGCGGAGTTCATCAGCTCGATGAACCGTGAGGGCAACGCCATTGGAGGCGTGTCCGTCGGTGAGCCCACCGACCTGATGTACGAAATCACGGAGTTGTGCTGCCAGCTGCTACCCAAGGACAAGCCCCGTTACCTGATGGGCGTAGGTACTCCCGCCAATATCATTGAGGGCATATCCATGGGCGTGGATATGTTCGACTGCGTGATGCCCACCCGCAACGGCCGCAATGGCATGATTTTCACCTGGGATGGCATCATGAACATGCGCAACGAAAAGTGGAAGAACGACTTTACCCCGATAGACGCCAACAGCGACCTATTCGCCGACCGTGAGTACACCCGCGCCTACCTGCGCCACATGTACGTAGCCGACGAGATTTTAGGTCCAATGATTGGCAGCATCCACAACCTGCATTTCTATCTGGACTTGGTGAAGACCGCCCGCAAACACATCGCGGACGGCACTTTTGCCAGCTGGAAGAATGAGATTTTACCGAGAATTTCGCAAAGACTGTAATTCCAGTGATCAGGATTCAGGGGTCAGGATTCAGGGGTCAGGGGTCAGGATTCAGGGGTCAGGATTCAGGGGTCAGGATTCAGGGGTCAGGGGTCAGGGATTAGTAATTAAGAATATGGGATGTCAATGTAGGCAACTGCGTCTCGCAGTCGCGAGAAATAGAGACAACCCTCATTTTTCAATCTGCAAGAATACACCTTAGAGCCGGTGATGCGGCAACACATCTTGCCACACCATAATTATCGTTTGATGAACTTGGAAACGGAAAAATGCTGATCAGTAGTGAGGATGCGTACGAAGTATAGTCCGCTGGTCAGGTGGTTGACGTTAAGGGTACTCAGTTGCTCGTTCTGTCCATTATAGCTTATGACTTGGCGACCGCTCATGTCGTAGATCACGATTTGCTGTACTGGTTCGGAGCATTGAACATGGAGTATGCCCGTGGTAGGATTAGGAAACACACTGAAAAGTATCTCCTCGCGGGTCGCAACACCTACATTGTCGTCCATGTCCTCCACACATAGGGTGCCCATGCCGGGGAGTACAATGTTGTCCACCCAAGCACAGTCGCTACCATCGATGACACCAGAGTCCTTCCGATAGCTAAATCTGAAGGTGTGTGTGCCTGAACTGACCGGAAAAGAAGCCTGTGACCAATCGGTGGAACCCGTTTGGCTATCCATCTCAGTATTGTCAATATAAAATTTGAAGAAGTCATAGCCATCCTCAGAAGAAACTTTGCGGAAATAGGAGATGTTTGCAGAGGGGGAACAGTTGACTGTGATGAAGAATTCAGATTGGTCGTTGTCGGCCAAGTCCTGTTTGGAACGGATGCAGTAGTTGCCGGCATAGGCTTGCTCATTGGTAACAAACCAAGGGTTATTGTTGGTTTGCCATGGGAAAGCGGTCAGATTACCTGTCTCGAAGGTTTCCATAACAGTACCAACAGTCAAGTAGATGGTGTCCACGATGATGTCCTGTCCTACCACACATTTCACGTAGAGTGGTACAGTTGTCATGTCCGGAACAGAGGCACCGATTGACACTTGATACTGGGCAGTTGCAGAGGTGCCAGCAGGCAATACCGAGATATTCTGGGCTGGGGTGTTCACGGTCACCAAGCTGTAATGGCTGGTGAGGTGCAGAGCGGCATTGGTCAATGGGCAATGGCCGATGTTGGAGTAGGTCACTGTCACATTGGCCATGTCACCTGGAGCGAATGATGCAGTGCCATTCGTGTTTTGAAGGGCCACATTCGCAATGGAAAATATCGGAGTCACAACCATTATCGTGAAATACTTGGTGGTGGTCTCATTGCCGAAGGTGGTAGTAATGACAAAAGGAATCTCGTCGCCATCCCGGGCATCCGCAGGCAACACGATGGTGAAAGCATTATTGTGCGTGCTGGTGGCGTCAGCAGCGATGCTGTTGTCGCTCACGCTGTTTTGAGGGATGACGACGCCCGGATAGCTGCTGCTGAGCGTGGTGGTGACATTGGAGGCTGTAGCTACACCGTAGTTAGTCAAGGCCACATCCATATAAACAGTGGAGCCAGGTTGCGGGACGCTCTGCTCCGACAAGGAGTAGGAGGAGACGGCCACAAAGGGTCCCGTCGGGGCGATGACCTGCACGGTCTTGAAGAATTGGATGTGGTTTTGTGCCGAAACTGCCAACTCATAATCCCCCAGAATGTTGACGGCGCTGAAGGTGAGGCTGGCATAACCGGAGGCATCCGTGAAGGCGGCCGCTATCAACTCGTTGTTGTAGGTCAGGGCCACGTAGGCGTAGGGCACCGTCTGCACGTCATAGCTGGTGCTTCCCACCAAGAGAAACTCGTCGGAGTTGACGGTCAAGTTGGATGGAATGCCCAAATAGGGTTTCAGGGAAGGGTCGCCCATCAGGTGGTAAACCTCCCAGTAGTAAAGCTTTAGATCTGAGCTTGAGCCTTCCACCGCCAGATCTCCGGCAGTCATGTAGCCCGCGATGCTGGTGACCCAAGCATCGTGATTCTCGCCGTGCGTGTGGAAGATTCTGTCGTAGGCACCCAGATGGTTGGCATTGTACGTCGGGGTGGAGTCGATGGTGCTGCGGAAGCCGACAGACCAGTAAAAGTCCTCATCCCAATAGGTGATGTCGGAACCGCCGATATAGCCGACAGCTCCTTTGTCGGGGACACGCAAGAGCATTTCGGCAAAACACTCAGGGTCTCCAAAGGTGCAGGACAGACAGCAGTTCCCGATCATAAAACCGTATTTGTCGGCATTGTTCATATATGGCACGTGGTCACAGGTGAACGCGGGCTCGTTCCAGCCGTATCCAGAGCCGTGTGCCGTGTAGTTGATCCAACCACATCCTGAGCTGATCTCCTGACGGATGATCGAAGCCTGGCCGGAGCAGTCATACAAATGCTTGTACACCGTGGTGTAGTTGTACGTGGCGGAGGTGGTGTTGACGTAATTGTCAAAGATGTAGTTGATCTGACCGTTGAGATGGGTGGGGGCCCAGATATCGTCGTTGCCGGCAATCAACACCGCCTTGCCCAGATAGGACGGATCCGGCATCGTATATTGCTCGTACATCAATGTCTTCTCAATTTGCGGAAGCAGTTGGTTGATGTTCTGGGCCGAGAAACGACCGTAGTAGCAGTCCGGCAGATGGTCGCCGCTGGTCCAAGTGGCATAGTGCAAATCCGTCTTGTGGTTCTGAGTGCCCGTGAAAGCGGGTATCTGTCCCACATCGCCGACGAGCAGGACAAAGGTGGGCGCCGGGTTCGCGGCCGTGGCATTGGTGTACTCGGACAGGATATAGTTCCTGATGGCCGTGGTCGTGGTGCCGGTGGCGCTCGTGTAAGCGACTTCCACAAGGTAGCCGATACGCTTTTTCCAGTTGACGAAAGCCATCAGTTGCTCGTTGTTGGCGAACATATCGTGGGCGATGATCAGATACTTGACGGGGGTGATGTTGAACTCGTTGCGCGTGTCCATCGGGTTGATGACGGCCTCCTTGGCGGCGTGGAACAGCGGGCTGTAGTACTTGTCCTTCATCTCCATGGTGGCCAGAATATTGGCATTCTCGTAAGTAATCTCAACATCAATACGGCTATATATCCTAATCTTGTTCGTAACAGGATTATAGGCCACTGGACTCACCACCACACTGGCCAGGTTCACGTCACGCATGGTGCCGATCTTGTGGGCAGTGACCACCTCCGGCTGCGAAGTATAGAACGCATCGGTGCGATAGACAGCTTCGTTCTTGTTGAAGGGACGTTTTCCCGTGTCGGACTTGGAACAGCTCTCTTGGCAGGGCATCACCGGATAGAGCACATTCAAGGCAGCAGCATCGTATTCCACATAGTCTGCCGACACAATATGGACGTTAACCTCTTCGCACAAGGGAATCTCAATCAACTTGGTGAGTTCCGGCAATGACGGGAAACCCACTTTCGTGGAGTTGTCGTAGCCATCCATGATGAGGGAAGAATAGCGGGCGTCTCCGGCTTTCACCGCACTGCTCTGTAATTTGGGAGTATTGAACACAATGGAAAGATTGTTTATCGTATTCTGCCGGATGGTGTAGTTCTGTGCGCCCAGAAAGAGAACGCTAACCAGTAAAATACAGAATAATAATATTTTTTTCATTTTACAATTTTCTTTAATATGGCAATAATTTTGAGAAATAATATCCATTATGTCTGCAAAAGTAACAAATTATCCAACACATTGGGCTTTTTTTGAAAATTTTCCAGCAGCATAAGTACAACTAATTTTTCTTTTTACAATGTTTCAAAGAAAAAAATTCTAAAACTTACCTCCTTCAATTCGGCAGAAATGACTAATTTTGCCACCGCAAAAAAACACAGAAAACACACCGTGATTTTGCAAAATCAAAACACTAAATTAACCCTGTTAAACTATTAATTGTTAACTATCAATTATCAACTATAAATGATCGTTTGTATCGCTGAAAAACCAAGTGTCGCCAGAGAAATCGCCAATGTGCTCGGTGCCAAGCAGTCGCACGACGGCTACATCGAGGGCAATGGCTATCAGGTGACCTGGACCTTTGGACACTTGTGCACGCTGAAAGAGCCCCACGACTATACCACGATGTGGAAGCAGTGGTCGCTCAGCAGTCTGCCCATGGTGCCTCCCAAATTCGGCATCAAACTGATTGACAGTCCCTCCATCAAAAAACAGTTCGGCATTATTGAAGGATTGATGCAGAAAGCCGACCGCATCGTCAACTGCGGTGATGCCGGCCAGGAAGGCGAGCTGATACAGCGCTGGGTGATGCAGAAAGCCCGTGCCAATTGTCCTGTTGACCGCCTTTGGATATCCTCATTGACAGAAGAATCTATCCGTGAAGGATTTAAGCAGCTCAAAGAGCAGTCCAACTACCAGCCGTTGTATGAGGCGGGACTGTCGCGTGCCATCGGTGACTGGCTTTTGGGCATGAACGCCACCAGACTCTATACCCTCAAATACGGCAAAGACCGGCAGGTGCTATCCATCGGCAGGGTGCAGACCCCTACCCTCGCCCTTATCGTGAAGCGCTACCATGAAATACAGAATTTCAAGCCCACCGCCTATTGGGTGCTGTCCACCATATATCGCGACACCACCTTCACCGCCACCAAGGGCAAGTACCAGTCGGTGGAAGAAGGCCAAGAAGATTTGCAACGCATTATCGGTAAAGAGTTTACCATTACCGACATCAGCACCAAGAAAGGCAAGGAAGCCCCTCCAAGGCTTTACGACCTGACCTCATTGCAGGTGGAGTGCAACAAGAAATACGGTTTCTCGGCAGAACAGACCCTGCAGCTGATTCAGAGTTTGTATGAGAAAAAACTGACCACCTATCCCCGTGTGGACACCACCTACCTTAGCGACGACATCTACCCCAAGTGTCCCGGAATTCTGAAAGGCATCACAAACTACAGCGCCTTGACAGCGCCTTTGTTGGGCAAGAAGCTGCCCAAAAGCAAGAAAGTGTTCGACAACAGCAAGGTCAGCGACCACCATGCCATCATTCCCACGGGACTGAACCCAAAATCGCCGCTGCCGGCTCAGGAAGCTTGTGTTTACGACGAGGTTTGCCGCCATTTTATCGCCGTTTTCTATCCCGATTGTGTGTTTTCCAACACCAATGTGACTGGTATCGTGGAAGAAGTGCAGTTCAAGACCACGGGCAAGCAGATTCTCGACCCAGGATGGAGGGTGGTCATCAAGGCAGAAGCCCCTTCGGGCAAGGACAAAAGCGAAGCCAAGGCCGACAGCAAGAGCAAAGCCAAGAGCAGTGACGACGAGGATGAGGAAAACAAGAACGAGGAACGGGTATTGCCTTTGTTTGTCAAGGGAGAGCATGGTCCCCACGAACCGACCCTGAGCGAGAAATGGACCAAGCCGCCCAAGCCATACACCGAAGCCACCTTGCTGCGGGCCATGGAAACGGCTGGCAAGACCGTAGACGACGAGAGTCTGCGCGAGGTGATGAAAGAGAACGGCATTGGCCGTCCCTCTACCCGTGCCGCCATCATTGAGACGCTATTCAAACGCAACTATATCAAGAAGATACGCAAAAGTCTGGAACCCACCCCAACGGGCATTGAACTGATTAGCCTGATTCGTGAGGAACTGCTCAAAAGTGCTGAATTGACGGGCATTTGGGAAAAGAAGCTGCGACAGATTGAGCAGAAGCAATACTCCGCCCAGCAGTTCATTGATGAGCTCAAGCAGATGGTGAACGACATTGTGCTGCAGGTGTTGCGCGATGACAGTGACCGCCGTAAGATTGCCGCCCCATCCTCTGCCGCCGTCAACAGCAACAACAGCGACAGCAACAATGCCTCCGCCGCCGACAGTATTATCGGCCAACCCTGTCCGCTGTGTGGCAAGGGTCGCATTATCAAAGGCCGTACCGCTTACGGATGCTCGGAGTGGAAGAGCGGATGCGGGTGGAGGAAAGCTTTTTAGGGGTTAGGTATTAGGGGCTAGGTTTTAGGGGTCAGGGGCCAGGGGTCAGGGGCCAGGGATCAGTTGAAAGTTAAAAACTAAAAATGAAAGTTATAACTATTAATACTAAATTCTAAAATCAATTAGCACATTGTCTTATTAGCACACTAACTAATTAACTAATTTGCTATTTTACTAATTAAAACGCATTATGGAATCGATCAAGAAGATTTATAAGAAAGGTTATGGGCCGTCGAGCAGCCATACGTTGGGGCCGAATCGGGCAGCCATCAGTTTCAGGGAGAAGAACCCCACCGCTGCCAAATTCCGTGTCACCCTGCATGGCAGTCTCGCCGCCACGGGCAAAGGCCACCACACCGACAAAGCCATCATTGACGGGTCAGCTCCCATCCCTGTGGAACTCATCTGGAAACCCGAAGTGGTGCTTCCTTTCCATACCAACGGCATGTTTTTCGAGGCCTTGGATGCCAGCGGGAAAGTATATGACAGCTGGACCATTTATAGTGTGGGCGGTGGCAGCTTAGCCAACGAAGATACCCAGGAAAGCGTGGAGCACATCTACGAGCATCAGTTCATGAGCGACATTCTGGCATACATTGAGAAAGAAGGACTGACCTACTGGGAGTATGTGGCCATGCATGAGGACAAGGACATTTGGGAGTACCTTGGGCAGATGTGGGAATCAATGCAGCATACCATTGAGGAGGGCTTGCAAGCCGAGGGCGTTATTCCTGGAGGCTTGCACTTGCGTAGTAAGGCACGACAGTACTTTGTCAGAGCCAGCTCTTACAAACCCTCACTGCAAAGCCGCGCATTAGTCATTGCTTACGCATTGGCCACTTCCGAGCGAAATGCCATGGGCAGCACCATTGTCACCGCCCCCACCTGCGGAGCTTCGGGTGTATTGCCGGCAGTGTTGTATCATTTGAAGAAAAACCATGGATTCAGTGACATCGAGATATTGCGAGCTTTGGCCACTGCCGGACTTTTCGCCAACATCATCAAGACCAATGCCTCCATTTCAGGAGCGGAGGTAGGCTGTCAGGGCGAGGTGGGCAGTGCCTGTGTGATGGCCGCCGTAGCCGCCAACCAACTCTTCGGGGGCAGTCCGCAGCAGATTGAATATGCCGCCGAGATGGCCATGGAACACAACCTCGGCCTCACCTGTGACCCCATGTGTGGACTTGTGCAAGTACCCTGCATCGAGCGCAATGCCATGGCCGCCCTCCGCGCTCTCGACATTAACATCTACGCCATGATGAGCGACGGCAACCACCTGATCAGCTTCGACAAAGTGGTGAAAACCATGAACCTTACGGGCAAAGACCTTCCCTCTTTGTACAAAGAAACCGCTCAAGGAGGATTGGCGTTGCTGACAGAGGAGAACAATTAGTTAATGTGTTAATTAGTAAATTAGCAAATTAGCAAATTAGTTAATGTGCTAATTAATTATGGGTGAACAAAAAAATGATGTTTGGAATTAGAAACAAGCTATTGACAATGGAAGTTTTGAGGGAGTGGATTTCCAACAACAGTGGGTTAATCAGAGCTATTTCAGGTTGTTTTATTCATTATCATCGAAAAGAATACATTATAAATATCTCATAGTCAATATTATACACAAAACAAACTTCCAAAAACAAAATTTCTGTTCTATCGGTTTTTGTATTGATTTTTTTTGTATTTTTGCACTCCAATTTTGATTAACTATTAAAACCAAATCATAATGAAAAAAGGTATTCATCCAAAAGAGTATAGAACAGTGGTTTTCAAAGACATGTCTAATGAAATCGCTTTCATAACCAAGTCAACTGTTGCGACGAAGGACACCATTGTTTGGGAAGACGGCAAGGAATATCCCTTGGTAAAATTAGAAATCTCCAACACTTCACACCCCTTCTTCACAGGTAAGATGAAGTTGGTTGACACCGCCGGTCGTGTGGATAAATTCCGCAGCAAATACGGCAACTTCGGCAAGAAGAACTAAGGAAATTTCTTTTTCCGACACCAAAGCACCTCCTTTTTCGGAGGTGTTTTTTTTTGCCCAATGAGTGGTTCGTCAATTAAGAATTAAGAATTAAAAGTTAAAAATCTTCAATTATTTACCATATATCAAAGTATTTCAAGAAATTTATGTAACTTTGCACTTTCAAGTAAATTCATCAAAATAACCATATAAAAAAATAAAAAAACTATGAAAAAAATCTTTTCAATTTTGGCTATTGCATGCATCGCCATGCTGTTCTCCGCATGTCACAAAGATGGCATCTTCAACCCCAAGAAAAAAATCCACAAAATCTACGGTTCCAGTTCCTATACCGTAGATGGCAACACCCACAATTTCAGCAAGGAACTTCAAGAAGTATGGACATGGAACAAGAACAATACCCTTGCAAAAATTGAGACCTACTCCGGAAGTGACATTTATTCCACAGAGACTTTCTCCTACAATAATAAAAAACAGATTTTGAAAGCAGAAGGAACAGTCCCATCAGAAAACTCCACTTTTTCCATAGAATTCAAATACAAGAATAACAAACTAATTGAAGCATCCTATTATTATGACAATAATTTAACCGGAACTTATAAATTCACCCATAACAAAAACCAAATCACAAAAATCGAAGAATACTATGATATGAGTAAGGGAAGCGTAACCAACCACATCAGAGCACTGAGATTTATTTTACCTGACCAGCTATACCAAACCATTGAAGAACAAGAGAAAAAAATGCCGGCACGCGGCAGCAAAGGTTATTTAGCCACTGTCTATGAATTCACTTGGGACAAAGATAACATTGTCAAAATGGTAACGACAGAACCAGAAGAAATGGGTGATGGTGAAGGATATTCTTTTACCACAGAATTTCAATATGACAATTACA
The DNA here is from genome assembly GCA_902802755.1 of uncultured Bacteroidota bacterium. Lineage (GTDB taxonomy): Bacteria > Bacteroidota > Bacteroidia > Bacteroidales > WCHB1-69 > RUG11690. The sequence continues at coordinate 46,660 of CADCNH010000008.1, forward strand.
ACAACCCATACAATGGTTTTTGGGATGCCGAGGGTGTAGAAATTTTTGGGGGATTCTGCTCCTCTAAAAACAACATCGTAAAGAAAAACATCATTTATAAAGAAGGTGATTTCAATGAATCATACACCTATGATTACACCTACATTGACAAATTCCCTCTTACGGCCAGCCATACACAAGCGGAAGCAAATTACTCCTATACTAATACCCTCGAGTACGAGTACAAATAGAATTTCAAGTAAATTCATCAAAATAAACATATCAAAAAAAATGAAAAAATTCTTTTCAATTTTGGCTGTCGCATGCATTGCCATGTTGTTTTCATCCTGTCACAAGGAAGGGGTCTTCAATCCCAAGAAAAAAATCAGCAAAATTTATACTTCCTCCTCTTATACGGTCGATGGAAACACGACGACTTCCAATAGAACACTAACTGAGGAATGGACGTGGAACAAAAACAACACCCTGGCCAAAACAGACCATCATTTCGGGCTATACGAAAGCACCGAAACCTATACATACGACAAGAAAAGAGTTGTTCGCATAGACGGCACCACTACTGACATCAATTTTGGCCATAGTTACACCTATCGTATTGAATTCAAATACAATGGCAAAGAGTTGTCGGAAGCGGCCTATTACGACGGTGATGAATTGCAAACCAAGCTCGTATTTACCCATCAGAATGGTAAAATCAGCAAGATAGAACTCCTCGGAATGGGCATGGAATATATGGATAAACAACTCACATCCATGCACTCCTTGCTTCCGGAGCATTTGTATTCAAGTTTAGAAAAAATGTATAAGAGACGTCTTTCTAAGTCCAACGCCAAAGGCGAGGCCACCTTCAGTTGGGAACTTACCTGGGATAAGAACAACGTAAGCAAGGCTATTTGTACAGCAAAATATGCAGAAGAAGTTGAAAAAGAAATCATGGAGTATAAATACGACAGCTACAACAATCCTTTCTATGGTTATCTCTCTCCAGAAATGGCCGAGTATTCAGGTGCCGACTATTTTTCCCAAAACAATATTATCCAGATAACAACGCAATATCTAAGCAGTGATCCTGAGGATGAAGGCAGCACTGATATTGACAACTACTCGTACACCTACGAAGGGAAATACCCTGTAACCTGCACTCATACTGAAACTATCAGTAAAGACAGCTATACAGACATCACCGAATACGAATACAAATAGCGTAAGAAAAGCTCATAGTCAAGTATAAAGAACTAAGAGTGAAAAGCAACAATTAGCAAATTGGCACATTTACTGATTTGCTAATTTTTTTGTATCTTTGCCGTTCAATTTTTTTAGCATGGACGATTTATCACTCATCAACGATTTTATCAATAACGAAGCTAATTTCATACCCTTGTTCTCCTCAGATGATGAAGACGCGTTGAAAAACGAACAAGTGCCGGATTTGCTGCCGATACTGCCCTTACGCAACACTGTTTTGTTTCCCGGCATGGTGATTCCCATCACCGTGGGCCGCAACAAGTCCATACGCTTGGCACAGGAATACAGCCGCAGCAACGAGCCCATCGGGGTGGTGGCGCAAAAGGACAATGATGTGGAAGAACCGCAAATGGAGGACATGTACCCTGTAGGTACCCTTGCCCATATCCTGCGTTTTCTCTCCATGCCCGATGGCAGTGTCACCATCATTGTACGCGGACTCAAACGCTTTGAAATCAAGCAATTGGTTCAGACAGAGCCCTATTACAAGGCCTACGTTTCCGAATACATCACCAACGACTTTGACCCGGCCATCAAGAGCAAACGCACTTTCAATGCCCTTATCGGTTCCATCAGAGACACGGCCATTTCGATGATCAAGAAATCGCCACAAATTCCGCAAGAGAGTGCCATCGCCCTCCGCAATATCGAAAGCTCTACCTTCCTGTTAAATTTCGTCGCATCAAACCTGTCGGTCAGCGTTGACGAAAAACAGAAAATCCTGGAAATAGCAGATATTGAGGAACGTGCCAAATTGGTACTGAAACTGCTCAACAACGACTTGCAGATGCTGGAGCTGAAAAACCAGATTCAGTACAAGTCGAAACAGGAATTAGACAAGCAGCAACGCGAGTATTTCCTGAACCAGCAGATGAAGACCATCCAGCAGGAATTAGGCGGCTCACCAAGCGAGAAAGACTACAATGAACTGAAAGAGAAGGCAGCCAAAAAGAAATGGAATCAGGAGACTAAAGAGCTGTTTGAAAAAGAGTTAGAGAAGCTGCGCCGCACCAATGCCATGTCGCCCGACTACTCGGTACAGCTCAACTACTTGGAGCTGTTGGTAGAACTGCCATGGAATGAATATAGCGAAGACAACTTCGACCTAGAGCGTGCCCACAAGATTCTGGACCGCGACCATTTCGGTTTGGACAAGGTGAAAGAGCGCATCATTGAATATTTGGCCGTGCTGAAGCTGAAAGGCGATATGAAATCGCCCATCTTGTGTTTGGCAGGCCCTCCGGGCGTAGGTAAAACCTCTTTAGGCCACTCCATCGCTGATGCCCTCGGCCGTAAGTACATCCGCATGTCGTTAGGCGGTTTGCACGACGAGTCGGAAATCCGTGGACACCGCAAGACCTATATCGGTGCCATGCCTGGCCGTGTCATCCAGAACATGCGCAAGGCCGGCTGCTCCAACCCTGTTTTTGTCCTCGACGAAATCGACAAGGTGACGGGCATGACCGTACAAGGCGACCCCTCCGCAGCCTTACTCGAAGTTCTTGACCCAGAACAAAATAGTGCTTTCTACGACAACTATTTGGAGACCACCTTCGACTTGTCGAAGGTACTCTTCATTGCCACAGCAAACAACTTGGGCAACATCCACCCTGCCCTGCTCGACCGTATGGAAATCATTGACATACCTGGCTACTTGCTGGAAGAGAAGGTTCAGATTGCCAAGAAACATCTCATTCCCAAGCAGTTGAAAGAGCACGGCATCAAGAAGAGCGAATTATCATTTTCCGATAAAGTTATTGAACAGATTATCACGGAATACACCCGCGAATCGGGTGTGCGTCTGTTGGAGAAGACCATCGCCCGCATCATCCGCAAGAGAGCGGCCCAGCTGGTAAAAACTGGTGAGATGGAGAAGAAAGTCCATTCCGAAGACCTGCAAGAATTACTGGGTTCACCCATCTTCCAAAAGGAGAAATCCTTCAACAACGACTGTCCCGGTGTGGCCACTGGCTTGGCTTGGACTGCCGTCGGCGGGGAAATACTCTTTGTGGAGGCCATCACCAGTCCCGGCAAAGGCGGTTTGACCATGACCGGCAACTTGGGCGATGTGATGAAGGAGTCGGCCACCATCGCATACGAGTACCTCAAAGCCCATGCCTCAGAGTATGGCATTAGCGACGAGACTTTTGAGAAGCAGAAGATACATGTACATGTGCCCGAAGGTGCCACCCCAAAAGACGGCCCCTCCGCTGGCATCACCCTGCTCACCGCCATGATTTCTGCCTATACTGGTCGCTTGGTGCGTAACAAGATTGCCATGACCGGCGAGATTACCCTTCGTGGCAAGTTACTGCCAGTGGGCGGTATCAAGGAGAAAATCCTCGCCGCCAAACGCTCCGGCATCTATGATATTGTGCTGTCCTCCGACAACAAGAAAGACATCGATGACATCAAGGAGAACTTTATCGAAGGCATGAGGTTCCATTATTTTGACTCCATGAAGGAGGCGCTGGAATACACTGTTAATTAGCAAATTAGCAAATGTGATAATTAGTTAATTATACTTTGAATTTAGAATTCAGAATTCACAACTATCAACTTAAATAATTGGTTAATCAAAGCTACCGCACGAGAGTTTCCATCGGCTACAACAATACCGTTTCGCGGCGGTCACATTTTCTGCTTCGGTGCATATATAACCCACGCCGCGACCGTGATGTATGACAATTCCAATTTCTATTGACATGGAATTCCTGACGGGATTCGGTGACGGTGTGCCCATCTATTGATATTAATCTCCCTAAAGGGAGAATTAAGGAATGTCTATGCAATTCCGCTCTGTGCGTAGACAATGCCAACATACAAGACGGACGCGATTCATCGCGTCCCTACAATGAAATCGGACACAACAAATTGCATTCCTACAGTAAATTTCATATAGCTGTGAATAGTTTTGGAATTTTATGTAAATTTGTCCTTTCAAATTAAGAACAATAAACAACTGATTGTGAAAAAGTTACAATTATACACAGGACTATTTTTGCTGATTATTCTGCCATTTTTTGTCCAAGCTCAGGATACAGACACGACAAAAAAGAAAATAAGTCACCGTTTTACCACCTTAAGTTTCGAGGCAAGGGCTGAGTTGGAATACTTAGGCACTTACCAATGGGGGAACACCAATGACCCCATCACCTACCATTTGGACGAAACTGGCTGGAAGAACAATTACGGCTTTCACGGCCAATATTTCAACTTTCTGATAGGCGGAGATATCGGCAACCACATCTCCTATTTCTTCCGCCAGCGCATCATTCCCAAAGCCGGTTCGGTCAGCTTTTTCGACAACACCGACTTTCTGTACATCCAATACAAATTCAATGACCGCTGGGCGATTCGGATGGGCAAAGAAGCCCTCTATGTTGGTGGTTTTGAGTATGATGCAGCACCCATTGACGTTTATTATTACACCCATTTCTGGGGCATCATCCACTGTTTCCAACTTGGTATCTCCGCATCCTATACTGACAAAGAAAAGAAAAACAAGATAGTCTTCCAGTTTGCCAACTCACCATACATTTATTATGAGGGCACGGGTAGCGAATGGAAAAAAGGTCTATTTTCCTACAACCTGTACTGGAATGGCAATTACGGTCCCTTCACTGCTTTGTATTCTATCAACCTGATGGAGTATGAGCGTGGTTCTTTCGTGAATTACATCGCATTGGGCAACAAACTCTCGTTCGACAAATGGTCGATTTATATTGACTACCAGAACCGAGCTGCCAGCTTCAAACACTTTTTCCGCGACTTCACCGTGGTGGGCCGTTTGGACTGGCATGTTAGTCCGAGCGTAAACCTATTTGCCAAAGGAGGTTACGACCAAAACTTCGCCGAAGATTTCTATACTGAGAAACCGATGGATGTGATGATACCCGCGGGACACAACTATCATTTCTATGGTCTTGGTATCGAGTTCAGACCCGCGACCTACCGTGACTTACGTATCCACGCTTTTGTGGCCAACAGCGTACTTTACCATCCCGAGATACTTCCCAACGAAACTGTTTCATACAGGATTCCAGATGAAGGACATGGCACATTGCAGGTCAACGTAGGTGCGACATGGAAAGTCAACTTTTTAAAATATTTACCTGACAGATTAAAATAAAAGCTATATGGCTCCTTTCAATTTCAGAAACAACAATATCCTGCATCAGATATACAGGGTTTCCAGAAATAATGTCATGCATTATTTGGTGAGGGCATACCGCCGCACCCACGAGCTGGTTATCTTTCTGGTCATCTTTTTCGGTTTTTTCATCGGATTATCCATACCGATGGGCTTGCCGAACATGCTGAACACCTTCATGAACACGGCGTACAAGTTGCTGCTTGACACTGTCTTTTACATCATGGCCATCACGGTGATGACGGGAGCCATTAGCAAACTGTTTGTGGAGTTCGGTGTGGTAGTGTTGTTGGAGAAGATGCTGAAACCGCTGATGAAGCCACTATACAACCTCCCTGGAGTAGCCTCATTGGGTGCGGTAATGACCTTCCTGAGCGACAACCCCGCCATCATCACCTTGTCGAAGGACAAGACCTTCAGTCAATACTTCAAGCAATATCAGATTGCCTCCTTGACCAATTTCGGCACTTCTTTTGGTATGGGTTTGGTGGTGGTGGCCTTCATGACAGGTCGCGGCTACGGTAGCGGAGCATTGGTTGGTTTGGCAGGAGCCTTTATCGGCAGTATTGTCACCACTCGAATGATGCAGTTTTTAACGCTCAGAGCCTATCCCGAGTTGGATTCTCCCATGCCTGGCACGCATTTGGACCAGGAATTCGAGCCCGAACTCAAGCCCGCACAAGGCACCTTGGAAGAAGAGAAAAAAGGACCGTTTTTGCGCACCTTGAACGCCATGTTGGATGGTGGCAAAAGTGGTGTGGAGATTGGTTTGTCCATCATCCCCGGCGTGCTGATTATCTCTACCATTGTGATGATGACCACTTTTGGTGCCCCTGCTGACGGCGTATATACAGGTTCTGCTTACGAAGGTGTTCCTGTGTTGCCGTGGTTAGCCTCCAAGATTGACTTTATTTTCCAGTGGCTTTTTGGTTTTGACCATCCCGAGTTGATAGCCTTCCCAATTACCGCTTTAGGAGCTGTAGGCGCTGCCATCGGTCTGATTCCTGCCTTTGATGCTTCCGGTCTGATTACTGCCAATGCCATCGCCGTATTCACCGCCATGGGCATGTGCTGGAGCGGCTTCCTGAGCACCCACACTGGCATGTTGGACTCTCTCGGCTATCGCCAGCTGATTTCCAAGGCCATTGCCTCTCACACCGTCGGCGGCCTCATCGCCGGCATCTCAGCCCACTGGCTGTTTGTGCTCGTGTCGCTGATCAGATAACAGATAACAGGTTACAGGGGATAGGTTACAGGTTACAGATATTGTAGGGCTGTCACATTGTGGCAGCCTTATGTCTAATTTAATACGGCTGCCGTAATACGATAGCCCTACATTATTGTGATAACCCTATATAATTGCGATAATCCTACATTATACAGACGCATGCGATGCGTCCCTACAATTAATCCATCATCCTATAATCAATCTCCCCTCGAACGAAGTGAGACTCCCCTGACGCGAAGCGTCACTCCCCTTGAGCACGAAGTGCGAAACTCCCCTCGAGTGCGTAGCACGAGACTCCCCTAATTCATTAGCACATTAACTAATTAACTAATTAACTAATTTGCTAATTTGCTAATTAACTAATTTGCTAATTTTCTCCATGATTCGTTCTGGCGAAATATTCGTCAGGCAGCGGTAGTCCCCATAGCGGCAGGGCTTGTTGCCGTAAATGCTGCATGGGCGGCAGGGAAGGTCCTCCTGTATCACATTGTCTATTGACTGCCCCCAACCCAGGAAACCCGACAAAGGATGCGTGGCACCCCAGACACTTACCACAGGAACACCTGCCAATGAAGCCAGGTGCATGTTGCCGCTGTCCATCGACAGCACCAGACGCAAGCAGCTCATCAGTCGCAGTTCCTCGCCCATGTCGGCCAAGCGGCCCACCACAGACTCCACATTGTCATATTTCTGTTCCCATTGTTCCATTAAAGCCCTCTCTTCCGCACCAGCGCCAAACAAATATACATGCATTTGCTTGGAAAGTTCTGCCACCACCTGCTCCATTTTGTCCAAAGGATAAATCTTTCCTCTGTGTGCAGCGAAAGGTGCCACGCCTATGGCATTCTCTTTGGCGAAAACAGCTTCTCCTTGCCGTGAATTGCTGCCGGACTGAGTATTGGTTTCAGCTGGAGTATTAGTTTCAGCTGATATGTCCATTCCAGGTCGGGATATATTTCCGAACAGCGAAAACGGCTGATGCCAGTCTATCCGCACTGGATAGCCCAACTCCGCCAGCACCTGCTGATAACCCTCGAATGATGTACGCTGCTGAGTCTTCACCTTCGCCTTGATAAAGTTTTTCCGTTGGCGGCGATTCTTGTCAAAATAAGCTGTTGGTATTCCATCCAGCTTAAAGAAACCTCTTAAAACAATTGTTCTCAACACATTATGAAAATCCGCAAGAGCTGTCGGCTGCAAGGTTTTCAGCTCTTTATACAAACGATAAATTCCTTGAAGACCCTTGTAATTCTTCAGGTTCACCCCGACAAAAGACACATTTTGCGGTAGCATCCGCATTATGGGCCCGACGTAGGGACGGCTCACCACCGTAATCCGCAATTCAGGGTATTGCCGTGCCAGGGCGTCAATCACGGGCACCGACATCAGGATATCGCCCAAGGCGGAGAAACGGAAAATGAGCAGATGCGGTTTCACTTTTGGCCGTATAAAATCGGATTGGTACTGGGATCGTTGTACATTTTCATCTGCTTGTACACCCGCATATACTTGCGTCCTGCCTCGAAATCCGCCAACAGCTGGTCGATGGCGGTACTCAGGTCCACCTGCTGCTGCAACAATACATCCAGTTTCTGCTGACAAAGCTGCCGATGTTCCTCGCTGGCATCCTGGCGTTCCACCTGCTCGCGCATGTGATATATTTTCAGTGCCAGAATACTCAGACGGTCAACCGCCCAGGCAGGACTTTCGGTATTGATAGTGGCATTCTCCAATGCTCTCACTTCGTGATATTTCGTGTAAAAATAGCTGTCGATAGTCTCCACCAAATCGGTGCGTTCCTGATTGCTGCGGTCGATACGACGCTTCAGTGCCAAGGCCTCCACAGGGTCGATATTCGGGTCACGGATAATATCTTCCAGATGCCACTGCACCGTATCGATCCAGCACTTCAGATACAAATCGGCCTCAATACTGCCTGTGGTATAGGGGTTATGGATCGGAGCATCCACATCATTCGTCTGATGATAATCCTTAATGACCTGTTCAAAGATCGGGTTCGCCAAAGCTGTAAATGTCATAATCTCTGATTTCTTTCGTTATGAATATAAAAAAGCAAAATTACAAATAAAAACGACATCTAATAAAAAAAATTGCCGTACCTTTGCAACAAATTTTTTCAACTCATGATTACTGTACATATCCAAAACACCAATAAAACCCTCACCATTCCTTTCGGAATGACAGTGCAGGAACTGGCAAAACAAGAGAATATCCGTTTGGAATACCCTGTTATGGGAGCTCTCATCAACAACAAAGTTCGCGAATGTGCCTACCGCATCCACAAACCCTGTACGGTGCAGTTTTTCGACATGACCTCTTCCTACGGACATCTTATGTACACCCGTTCGGTCTATTTTATCTTGTATAAAGCCGTCAAAGAGACCCTGCCTAAACATGTGAGACTTAAGATTTTACATTCCATTTCGGGTGGAAAATACTGCGAATTGGACAATTTGGACCAAGCGTTAGACCATGCTCTGGTCAGCCGACTGTATAAACGCATGCGGGAAATCGTGGAAAGCAATATTCCTTTCGAAAGAATGGAACTCCCCTCCAAAGAAGCTGTTCAACTATTTAAGGATGAAGGACTTGAGGACAAATACGAGCTATTACGCAACCGCACCCGCATCTACACATCCATTTATAAGTTAGGAGATACCGTCAACTATTATTTCGGCAACTTAGCGCCTTCGACAGGTGTTATCCATTTATTTGGACTTGAACTGTATGAGTCGGGCTTGCTGTTGAAAGTACCTCAACCCCAGCATCCTACCACTTTGTCGCATACTCACCAGGTCCCCAAGCTGTTCTCTGTTTATCAGGATTACAAAAAATGGGCCAACACCATCGGCATTCCTTACGTTTATAACCTGAACAAGACCATTGCTGAAGGAAAAATCCAAGACATGATACTCATCACCGAAGCCTATCACGAGAAACTATTGGCAAAAATCGCCGACCAGATTCACGAACGACAGTCCAAGGTGGTGCTCATCAGCGGTCCGTCCAGTTCGGGAAAGACCACGACCTGCAAGCGTTTGTCGGTGCAATTGGGCATTTTAGGCTACGACCCTGTGCAAATCTCCGTGGACGACTTCTTTGTGGAACGCGAAGAAACTCCCAAGGATGAAAACGGAGAATACGACTTCGAGTCTGTGGATGCCATTGATCTGAAGCTGTTTAACGACACGCTGAACCGCCTGCTGCAAGGCGAGGAGGTGCCGCTGCCCACTTTCGATTTTTCCGCTGGCAGAAAAATTTGGAAAGGCAATACCATACAGCTGCGTCCCAACTCCATATTGGTGATAGAAGGCATCCACTGCCTGAACCCGCGTCTGACCGAACAAATTGACGACAGCATCAAATTCAAACTGTTCGTGTCGGCCCTCACTTGTATCTCCATTGACCGGCAGAACCCCATTCCCACAACAGACAACCGACTGATACGCAGAATTATACGAGACTACAACTATCGTGGTTATTCGGCTCAGCAAACCATCAGTCGCTGGCCCAGTGTGCGTCGCGGCGAAAACCGCAACATTTTCCCCTTCCAGGAGAATGCCGACGCCATGTTCAACACCTCGCTGATGTGCGAAATGGGTGTGCTAAAAAAATACGCCATCCCCATTTTGCTGGCTGTTCCCGAGAATAGTGTGGAATTCGCCGAAGCCTACCGACTGCTGAAATTCCTGTCGTATTTCAAGGTGATTCAAGAAGAAAACATCCCCGGCACCTCCATTTTGCGTGAGTTCGTCGGCGGTAGTAAATTCAAATACTAAACTGAGAAAAACTATTCGATGCTCTTTAATTCGATAGAATTTCTGATTTTCTTCCCGATAGTCACTCTGCTGTTCTATCTGCTGCCGCATAAGTTCCGCTGGTTTCTCCTTTTAGCCGCCAGCTGCTTCTTCTATATGTGGTTCATTCCCAAGTACATACTCATCCTTCTGATTACCATCGTCATAGATTATCTGGCAGGAATTCTGATTTTCAAATGGAAAGACTCACCTTCTAAAAAGAAAACCTGCCTGATTGTCAGCATCATATCCACATGCTCGGTTTTATTTATTTTCAAGTATCTGAATTTCTGCAGTGCCAATTTGGTGGCCTTGGCCCAACATTTCGGCTGGGCACATCCGCAACAGGTACTCAATATCGCCCTGCCCATCGGTCTATCATTCCATACCTTCCAGAGCTTAAGCTATGTTATTGAGGTATATCGCGGACATCAAAAAGCGGAACGTCATTTCGGCTACTACGCCCTGTACGTCATGTTCTACCCGCAATTGGTCACCGGTCCCATTGAGCGCCCGCAGAACCTGCTCACCCAGCTGCACCGTGAGAAAAAACTGCAATACGACAATATCGCTAACGGACTGAGACTCATTCTTTTCGGTCTCTTTCTGAAGATGGTGGTGGCCGACAATTTGGGCACCTATGTGGACCAGATTTATGAAAATCCTCATGCTTTCAGCAGTGGAGACATACTGTTGGGCATGGTGTTCTATTCTTTCCAGATTTATGGCGACTTCTTCGGCTATTCCTCCATAGCCTTGGGTTGCGCTCTGGCCATGGGATTCACACTCATTGACAACTTCAAAACTCCCTATCTGTCAGACAGCATTCAGGAATTCTGGCGCAGATGGCACATTTCCCTCTCCACCTGGTTCCGCGACTACCTTTACATTCCCCTGGGTGGCAATCGCGTCAGCATTCCCCGTTGGGCACTCAACACGCTGATTGTGTTCACCGTATGCGGCATCTGGCATGGTGCCAACTGGACCTTCATGATCTGGGGCTTCGCCTACGGGGTGCTACTCTGTCTGGAAAGGCCACTCCGCAGTCTTCATATCTTTGATAAAATCAGCAGTAAAAGCGGGAAAAGCATCCTCAAAGGACTCAACATCCTCAAAACATTCATCATTGTCACCTTGCTCTGGAGTATTTTCCGAGCTCCCTCTTTCGACAGTCTCCACCAGCTGTTTTCCGCCCTCAGCCATAACTTTTCCTTACCCGCCCAGTTGCATGTGAATTCCATTGTATGGATAGCCCTCGCTTTTTTCATCATGATTGACCTCCTGATCCGGCGAAGTCGTTTTGATGTTTGGTGCGGACAACAGAAAAGTGCCGTACGCTGGACCATTTATGCCCTGATGATCTTCGCTATTATCGTTTTTTCGTCCGTCCAACAATATCCGTTTATTTATTTCCAATTCTAATGAAAGAAAACACCAAATATACCCTTCGTAAAATTGGCATGAAGTTGTTGCTGCTGATAGCGGTATTGGCGGTTTTGGACGTGCTGTATTATTACACCTATTATCCCAAAGACCTGAAAGAGCAATGCCCGTTGATGAACTTATCGCAAAAGCCAGTTCTTGAAGGCGGTGATATCATTTATTTAGGAGAATCCTCCAACCATTCATTCAGCGAAGCCGACAGCGACCAACGCTATATCTGCATGATGTTGGACGACCTCCTACCCGACCACAAAGTTTGCAATTTGGCCAAGGATGCCTGCCATGCCGGCGTTTTCTACGACATCATGCGCAATATCCCACAGAAAAGTGCTGTCAAGACCGCGGTTGTCACCGTCAACATGCGCTCCTTCTCCAGCGAATGGATCAACTCCGATTTGGAGACAGCTTTGCAGAAAGAGCAGGTGATGATGAAACAAGCCCCAGCCCTGTACAAGCGTCTGTTGCTGGCATTCAAGGGATATACCCACTGGACCGAGGAAGAGCGAGAACATAAAGTAAAGAAAGATCTGAAAAAACAACAATTCAACATACCTGATTCCCCTTATCACAACGCCTCTGAATGGGATCAAGCCATCGGGCAAAGCGGCATGTTGTTTGATGGCACCTACCCTTCTTGGGACACCGTCGCCTTGGCATGCCACTACATCAAGGATTTCGCCTATCAACTGGATGACAAGAACCCTCGTATCAAGGACTTTGACAGAATTGTAAAGCTGTGCCAAGAAAGAGGTTGGAAACTGGTTTTCAATATTTTAGCCGACAATATGGATCAGATAAAAGCTTTGGTGGGACCAGAATTGCCTTGGCTGATGAAACAAAACAACCAATATATTTTGGATCGTTATCAGTCACAGGGTGTTACCGTAATCGACAACTACAATGTAATTCGTGATGAGGAATTCTTTGAACGCGATTTCCCGACAGAGCACTACACCCAGACTGGACGGTTGACTATCGCCCGCAATATCGCGGAGAAATTAGCAAATTAGTTAATTAGCAAATTAGTTAATTAGTTGATGGAACAATTATATCTGTATTATCCCTTTTAGTCTTGTTGAAATTTCTATTTTTGGCCAGAGAATTTTAGCATCAACTATGGTCTCTCCCTTTCGCGGCGGTTGGCAATACGCTTCGGTGCACACGAGCCACTCGCCGCGACCAAATAAACAATCCATAACTCGTCCTATGCGTCGGTTGCGGTTACACCGCAATTTCGGCCGCATCGCGGCACGCGCCGCATAGCAAATGATGAACAGAAATGTATAACAGCGTGCCAGAGGTACGCTCCTACTACAATCAAATTATCTGGTATGAAATCAAAGGTTAGAAGAGATTTTGAATTCTTAGCTTTCAGTTCTTAATTCATCTCGATATCCCAGACGATAATTTTGCGTTGGAGGATGGCTTGGCGACCGTGAACGGCATCGCCTTGTATTGTTTCTGCTTTGGTACTGCCGTATGGTAATTCTTTAATAACCAGTTGTTTTCGTTCAATATAACGTCTTAAAACCCCACCATTGTAAGCCTTTAGCTCATTGAGCAGAGAGACAATGCGGCGCTGCGACAAATGTCTATTATAGTCGGAACTGTGGAGAGAACTGGCGTAGCCTTCAATGCTCAAGGTGACACGTTGTCCCTGTGCCAAACGCTCCTCGACAAACGAGAGCAACTGCTGTACCTTTGAATGACAAGCCTCTAATGAATCTTCGAAGAAACTTTCCAACCACAGTTTTTCTTCCGCATTAGCCGCCGCCGCAAGATACTGTGATTTCCGATTTCCATATTCCGACTGCAAGGCAGCATATTGGGCTTTGGTAGTGTCATTTAAGGTTTTAGGGTCGGGTTGGTCATTGTCGAAGTAAAGATTGAGTGGAAAAAAGTCTTTAATGACCATGAAGACAGAATCTTGACTGACTTCCAACGTGTCTTTTTCTTTTAACAAACTTTCCCAACGGTAAATATCATTACAGCAGGTATCTTCCCAATGCGTAGCGTCATAAGGCCGGTTGGACGACAAATATCCAGACTTACCATTCTGATTTACAGCAAAATAAATATCATTCTCCTCAGAATTAAGTGGAACACCCATATTCACAGGGGTCGTCCAGCTGCACAAACCTCCCTGACTGCGGAAAATATCATAACCTCCAACTCCCAGCCACTCGTCGGAGCTGAAATACAAGGTGTTAGTTTTCACATCGTAGAAAGGAGTTACTTCATTGCCCGCTGTGTTTATACCACTACCTGCATTAATGGGAATTTCATATTTCCCATTCTTATAGATAGAAAACCAGATGTCCATATCTCCCTGTCCATTAGGGCGGTTCGACACGAAATAAAGCACCGCATAATCTTCCAGTTCCGCCAGAAAAGGCTGGGTGCTGCTGAAATCTTTGCCATTGATATCACTGCCCAGCAATTCCGCTTTGCCCCACTTACCCTTTTGCTTGTGACTTTCGTACAAATCGCATACAAGTTCCTCATTCACAGTTCTATAGCAACGAGAAAACACCATATAATCCTGTGCCTTATTGAAACAGAAATTCGGATGATAATACTTTCCTTTATTTATCACCGAAGATAAAGCTCTAACGTTCAGATAGTTATCACCTTCATAGTCGGCCTGATAAATCTTGCTGGACCAATGCGTATCGAAGAACAGCTCGTTGTCATCATCCACTTCTGAGCGCATGGAGGAGAAGAAAAAGAGAGAATCGGAGAGCAAAAGCGGGTTGTATTCAGAGAAAGGGCTATTTATGTGGTCGGGAAGGCGGGTGATGGCATAGGGCAAGGGATTATTTTTGATGCTATCCACCAATGCTTTGCGTTCCGCCAACGACAAGCCATTCTGGGCCGACATCGTTCCGATGCAGAACACACAGAGCAGAAGCGTGCAAACCAAAAATTTCATCCGATAATACATCAATTTATACAATTCACAATGCACAATGCACAATTCACAATCCCTATCCACTATTCCCTTATCTCTATCCCCCTGATCACTGACCACTGACCACTGGCCACTACATAATATCAAACGGGCAGGGTTCCTTGCCCAGTTTGGTGACACGCTTGCGCTTAAAAATATAATTCAGAGATAGTTCCAATCCACCACGAGCTTTATTTGCAGGTACCAGACTTGACAGGGTGATATCGTAACTAACTCCTAAACGCAGTCGTTGCCATTCGAAAAAAAAATCCAAAATCAGTGCGTCATTCCAACGGTAAAAAGCACCTCCACCTATAGAAAACACTGTAGTATAACTATTCTTCATCTGAAAATACTCCACATTGGTGCCGAAAACAACCTCATAGAACTGCTTCTGCACCTCAGCATAAACAGCAGGCTGTAAGGCCACATCATCCACAATGCGGATAGTCGATAAAAAATAGGCATTGATATTAAGTGGCAAACGTGTCGCACGGTCATTAAAAGCCTGATTAGGCTGTGTCAAATGCTTGACATTCACGCCAACCGTATAACGGTCGGTCTTGTTGGGCGAGAAGTTCCACAACGCCCCTATCCCACAATCAAAAAAAAAGACTTTCTCTTTACCAAAACTCTCTGACACAGGATTTTCGGAGCTGAAAATATTGCTCACATACTGCTCATCGAAAGTCATGGCACTATAGTTAATGCTACGCTGAATAAAGCCGAAATACATGCCCAAGCCCAATTTATGCCGGCTTCTGCGACCTATCGCTTTCAGGTAGGACAAACTCACGTAGGGTTGCACACTGTTGTAGCGCGAGTCGCCCGTGTAATCACAATTGACATTCACACCGACACTGAACTGCTGCCGATGTGCCTGGTCACGAAAAAAAGGGACATCCCCATATACACTGAAATGGACGTATGGCTTTGTGACAGAGAGCCATTGTGTCTTCTGGTTGGCCCCAAAACGGAATAAACCGTCATAGCAACCTGTCTGGGCAGGACTCAGCTCCAAGGGAGCCTGATAGAATTGCGAATAGTGCATATCCTGAGCAAAGCAGAAGCGCAGGCTAAACAAAGAAATCAGTAACAGGATGATATACTTATACTTATCTTTCCAGCAATTTTTCAGATAGCGGCGCAACTCATTCTCGCGGGTATTGTTACCTGGCTCATAAAATTTCTTTCCGCTGATAGATTCCGGCAGGAATTCCAAGTCAGCGAAGTTACCTGCATATTCGTGTGCATACTTGTAGCCATCGTGATAGCCCAACTCCTTCATCAGCTTGGTAGGCGCATTGCGCAAGTGCAAAGGGACAGGCAGGTCGCCTGTCTTCTTCACCCATGCAATCGCCTCATCAATAGCCATATAGGAAGCGTTACTCTTGGGCGAGCAGGCCAGATATACAGCCGTTTGCGACAAAACAATGCGAGCCTCGGGCATTCCGATATGATGCACCGCCTGAAAGCAATTGTTCGCAAGAAGCAAGGCATTGGGGTTGGCATTGCCAATATCCTCGGAGGCAAGGATAATCATACGGCGGGCGATAAACAAGGGGTCTTCGCCAGCCACCAGCATACGTGCCATCCAATACACCGCCGCATTCGGGTCACTACCGCGCAAGGACTTGATAAAGGCCGAGATGATATCGTAATGTTGTTCGCCTTTCTTGTCGTAAATGGCTAAATTTTTCTGTATAACCCTTGTTACCAAGTCATTGGTAATCACCAGCAAGCCATCTGTTGGTGCTGTGGCCATCGTTACCAACTCGATGGCATTGATGAGTTTGCGGGCATCGCCACCGGAATAGCGCATCAGAGCCTCCACCTCTTGAAAATCGATACGGCAGGACAGATGTTCCTCCAGATAACTTTTTGCCGACTGTATAATCTTCTCCAAATGAGATTTTTCCAGTGATTTCAGCGTATAGACCTGACAACGGGACAACAAGGGAGAGATAACCTCGAACGATGGATTTTCGGTGGTGGCACCTATCAAAGTCACCACACCACGCTCCACAGCCCCCAGCAGGGAATCCTGCTGCGACTTGCTGAAACGGTGGATTTCATCAATAAACAGAATGGATTTCTTCTCGGATTTCTCCGCCTTGTCCAAGATCTCACGAATATCTTTCACCCCGGAACTGATGGCACTCAGCATATAGAAATCGGCTCCAGTCACCTCAGCAATCAGCAGGGCCAGCGTGGTTTTACCCACTCCGGGAGGTCCCCACAGAATCATCGAGTAGATGGTGTCATTCTCCAACGCCTGCCGCAACACACCTCCGGGCCCCATCAGGTGTTCCTGCCCGATGTAGGCATCCAAGGTCTTAGGTCTTAATATTTCAGCAAGGGGTTGGTTCATTTATTTTTCTTTTTCAGTTTTGAGAAAGAATTGATACCTATTCTTAAGGAAAAGATATGAGAATACAAGGCGATGGACACATCGCCGATATCCGTAAAAGCGTAATCAATAGCGACAATATCCTTGATATTGATGCCCACGCCCAGGTTAATCTGGCAGGTCACCTTGGTTTTATTGTCAAAATCTGTCTCCTTCTGGAAATTGCCAATGCCGGCACGCAGAGCCACGATTTTCTTGTAGGCAAACTCCATGCCGAAATGAGGGTTGAAAGTAAAATATTTGGTACTCAATATATTATCCCTTCTTCCATCGAAAGTAAAATCCGTATTCAAGGCGAAAGTAGCGTTAAAGCCCTTGCCCAACTCAACATATTTCGCACCACCCATAATCAACTGTGGAACAGTTACTTCCAATGAATTTTCAGGTATCTCGTTGCCCGTTTGCAGAAACACTTCTTTCACCCGATCGGTCAGTGTGTAACTCCAGGCATTAAAGGTTCCCGTTCCATCTTGCAGCATAGCACCCACTTGCCATCCCTTACGCTCGTATTGTATGCCGAAGTCCAGTCCGAAGCCCCATGCACCGGCAAAGTCACCGATACGACGGCGGATAATCTTGGCGTTACCACCCACAGACAGGCCCTTCACCTGTTTGAAATTATAGGCGAAACTCAGCAGGAAAGCATTGTCGGCGGCAGAGAAATAGGAGATGCGGTCATAGTCAATATTTCCGTAATTATCAATCAGCTCTGTGGTATTCATAATGTTATCCACTCCAAAGCGGATATAGCTTAAGGCCACCGTAAAAGAAGAGTCGATTTTGTATGCCGCACCAGCATAATCATATTTGGAGATACCGGCGAAATACTCGGCATGCATGGCGGAAAGTTGCAGTTTCTGCTGCATTCTGCCCAAGCCAGCGGGGTTCCAGTAGGCGGAAGTCACATCATCGGAGATGGCCACCATGGAATTGGAAAATGCCAAGCCTCGCGCCCCGACACCCAATGAGAGAAACGCATTGCTGTACTTTGCCGTTTGTGCGTAACCTGCTACAAACAGCCCGAAAATCAACAACAAAGCGCTTATTTTTCTCATCTGAAAGTATTATCTCATAATAACTGCAAAGATACGGAAAATTTCAATTAGCAAATTAGTTAATTAGCAAATGTGCAAATTGTATAATTCGACAAGCGAAGTTGCATAAAACACAGCATAAAAAATGAAAAAAAGGGCAGACACCAAGGTCCACCCTTCAATATCTTCGATCAAAGAATCGTCAATTTTCAATTATTTCTGCGGCATATAGGGAAAGTCGGTGCCGGGGAAATAGGACTGTGAGCCCAATTGCTCTTCGATACGGAGCAGCTGGTTGTACTTGCAGATACGGTCGGTACGGCTGGCAGAACCAGTCTTGATCTGTCCTGTACCCAGTGCCACTGCCAAGTCGGCGATGGTGGTATCTTCGGTCTCACCGGAACGGTGTGACATCACAGCGGTATAGCCGTTTTTGTGAGCCATATTTACAGCGTTGATGGTTTCGGTCAAGCTACCAATCTGATTAACCTTAATCAGAATAGAATTAGCTACACCCTTTTCAATGCCCATAGCCAGACGCTCCACGTTGGTCACGAACAAGTCGTCACCCACCAACTGGATTTTATCGCCCAACTTATCGGTCATCATGCGCCAACCGTCCCAATCGTCTTCGGCCATACCATCTTCGATAGAAACGATAGGATATTTCTCGGTCCAGTCCACCCAGAAATTCACCATTTCTTCCGGAGTCAATTTAGCGCCGGTGGATTTCTTCAGATGATATACATTCTCTTCGGGAATATAGTATTCTGAAGAAGCGGGGTCGAGAGCGATACAAACATCCTCACCTGGTTTGTAACCAGCGTTTTTGATAGCCTGCAGAATCACCTCGATAGCTTCCTCGTTGGATTTCAAGTTGGGAGCGAAACCGCCTTCATCGCCCACGTTGGTAGAATAACCCTGTGCTTTCAGCACTTTCTTCAGGTTATGGAACACCTCGGCACCCATACGCAGAGCGTTCTCGAAAGTGTCGGCACCCACGGGCATAATCATAAATTCCTGGAAGTCGATGCAGTTGTCGGCATGAGAACCACCATTCAGGATATTCATCATTGGCACGGGAAGCGTGTTGCAGGTGCAGCCGCCCACATAGCGGTACAGCGGCATACCGGCTTCTTGGGCAGCGGCCTTGGCGCAAGCCAAAGAAACGCCCAAAATAGCATTGGCACCCAATTTTGACTTGTTGGGAGTACCGTCGATTTCGATCATGCGGGCATCGATTTCGCTCTGGTTTTCAACATACATACCTTTCAGTTCTTCTGCCAGAATCTTGTTCACGTTCTGCACGGCTTTACGTACGCCCTTGCCCATATATTCGTTTTCGTCGCCATCGCGAAGCTCGCATGCTTCGTGCACGCCAGTGGAGGCTCCTGACGGAACAGCGGCTCTGCCCATGGCGCCAGCGGCGGTATAAACATCAACTTCTACAGTAGGATTTCCTCTTGAGTCGAGAATCTGACGACCCACAATACCAATAATTTCGCTCATAATTATACGTTTTTAATGTTCTAATTTTTAAAGTTTGCAAAGATACAAAAAATTAATTAGCAAATTTGTTAATTAGCAAATTTGTTAATGTGCTAATTTTCAGTGATCAGGGGTTAGGGGTCAGTGGTCAGTGAATAGGGGTCAATGTAGGCAACTGCGTCTCGCAGTTGCAGGAAATGAAGTGAAGGCAGAAGTTGACAGTTTTTCAATGTGCTAATGTGCCAATGTTTTTTTCCGTGACTTTTCCCTTGATGGAAAAGTCACTTGAAAAATTCACAAAAATGTATAGTAGAAATTAGAGATTTTTTGTATGTTTGCAGAGTCAAATATTTTTCTGCGGTAAACCTTAAAATGAAATAAAATGGAAGAAGAAAGAAATGGAAGAAGCCACAGGGGATTAACAATATTCCTTGTCTTTGCATTTTTGGTATTTATTGTGTTCATGCTTTGGCGTAGCGGATTAATTCGCGTGGAAAACACTTCCGAAAAAGATGGAGAAAAGCATGAAGTCGTTGATGGAAGCCAAGCTGTTATCACCGTGGCCGAATGGGAGTCAATGAAACAGGAGGTCAACAACTTACGTAGTGAATTGGAACAACTCAAAACCAAAACTGGCAATACCAACATCAAGTCAAAACAAACAAGCGCAGCTCCTATAGAACAGAAAACAAACGCCCCGGCTGCCGCCACAACAAATCAGTCCAATGCCATTACTTTGGAAAATTACTCTCACGATTGGGTACAAAGTGAAGCTTCTGTTGCTTTCAAAAATAATACAAGTAGAACGGTTACACAAATAAACGGACGTATGATTTATTATGACATGAATGGTAATATGCTTGACTACAGGGATTTCCAGAAAGATGTTACCATTGACCCCGGAATGGTTAAGACCATAACATTACCTGGGTACGGCCACAAAGACGATTATGCATATTACAAAAGCGAAGTTAGAAGTAGTTTGCCCAACCGCAAATACAAGGTCAGTTTCCAACTAAAATCCTATAAAACAAGATGATACTCTTAGATTCACATCTTGTGATTGACACGAAAGTGTTGGAAATATTGGGTATTCTATTGCTCATAATTGTCGGATTATTTCTCATTTATATAGTCCGCATTCATATCGCATACAGAATGGCAAAGAACCGTCATCGCGACCCATTGCCATGGGTGTTGCTTTCCTTCTTCTTTTCCCCTCTCATAACATGGTTGTTACTTCTTGCCTATGGGGATGCCGACAACAGAAGGCCATCAGAATAATAACGTCCCTATTTCGCGGCGGCACATTCACCGCTTCGGGGTAAACAACACCCGCGCCGCGACCGTGATGCGTGATGCGTGATGCGTGACAAATCCCATTTCTATTGATATTAATCTCCCTACGGGAGAAAAAAAATGAACTGGGCATACCTGAATTCTATTGATATGGAATCCCTGACGGGATTCGGTGAAGGTGTGCACTCTCTCTTCTCCAGGGTGTCGGGCGTCACACCTCTTCCCCAAAGCGATGCCCTGGGCTATAAGCTGACAGGCCTTCAGCCTGCTTGAGCATTGGCAATATGCTCCATTTCCCGCAACTGCGAGACGCAGTTGCCTACATTGACACCTCCTATTCACTGACCACTGACTCCTGATCACTAATCACTGAAAATTGACACATTAACTAATTTGCTAATTAAAAAAAATTGTATCTTTGCAACGCAAAACTGAGAAGCGGATTTATCTTCTTCGAAGTACGCAGACTTATCAATAAACATCTAATCCAAAGGAAGTTACTAATGGAAAAGAGAATAGGAACTGTCAGTATCCTGATTTCAGACACCAGCGTTGTACCCGAAGTAAACCGGATTTTGTCCGATTTTGGCGCTATGATTATCGCACGCCAAGGCGTACCCATGCACCAACACGGATTCAATATCATTACCTTGATTATCGAAGGCACCACCGACGAGCTCAGCAGCCTCACCGGCAAACTGGGACGTTTACAAGGGGTGGAGGTGAAGTCGATGCTTGCGAAAACCAAGACAGTTAACAGTTAACAATTAACAGTTAACAATTAATAATTAATAGTTATTAGGGGGAGAATTCAAAATTCAAAATTCAAAATTCAAAATTCAAAATTCAAAATTCAAAACATTTACTCATCAACACGAAGTCAACAACAACGAAGCTAATCAACACGAAGTCAATAACAGCGAAGCCAACTAACACGAAGTCAACAACATCAAAATAACAACATCATGGATTCATCAAAGAAATTCAAAAACTTTATCGACAGGGAAAAACTGTATGGATTAATTGAGGGAGCAGCTCCCACAGAGGCCGAACTTAAGCAAATTCTGAACAAGGCACTGGAACTGAAAGGCCTTGGTCTGGAGGACGTTGCCGCACTATTGAGAGTGAAAGACCACGACCAGATTTACGAGATCATGGAGACTGCCAAGAAGGTTAAACAAGACATCTACGGCAAGCGCCTGGTGCTTTTCGCCCCTGTCTATACAGGCAACAAATGCGTCAACAACTGCGTATATTGCAGCTTCCGCCGCGACAACCACCTCATCAAGCGCAAAATCCTCAACATGGACGAAATCGCTACCGAGGTGAAAACCCTGCTGCGTGACGGCCACAAGCGTATCCTACTGATTTGCGGCGAAACCCCCGCCAACGATATCAACTACATCTGCGAGGCTATCAGAACCACCTACGCTGTAAGAGAAAACGGTCAGTATGTGCGCCGTATCAACGTGGAGTTGGCTCCTATGTCGGTGGAAGATTTCCGTCGTTTGAAAGCCGAAAAGATTGGCACCTACGTTTGCTTCCAAGAGACCTACGACCCGATTCTGTACAAGGAATACCACCCGGCCGGTTCACCCAAAGCCGACTACGAAAACCGTCTGTTGGTAATGGACCGTGCCATGGAAGGCGGCATCGACGATGTGGGTCTGGGCGTGCTGTTCGGTTTGGCCGACTACCGCTTCGAAATCCTGGCCCTGATGGAACATGCCCACCACTTGGAAGAAGCTTTCGGCTGTGGCCCGCACACCATCAGCTTCCCGCGTATCGAACCCGCAGAAGGCGCACCGCTGCCAGATAATATCCCACACAAAGTCAGCGACGACGACTTCAAGAAAATCATCGCCATCATCCGTATCGCCCTGCCCTACACAGGTATCATCCTGAGTACCAGAGAGAATGACGACATGAGAACCGAGCTGTTCAACTATGGTATCAGCCAGATTTCTGCCGGTTCGAGAACCAACCCCGGTGCATACGCTTCCGAAGAAGAGCACACCGGCAGCCAGTTCCAGCTGGGCGACCACAGAACCTTGGATGAAGTGGTTTCCGGAATGATTGATGCGGGTTACATTCCCTCGTTCTGCACCGGATGCTACCGCAAGGGACGTGTAGGCCACGACTTCATGGACCTCGCCAAACCCGGCTTGATCAAAGAGTTCTGCATGCCCAACGCTCTCTTCACCTTCCGCGAATACCTCAACGATTTCGCTTCTCCTGAAACCAAAGAAAAAGGCTACAAGCTGATGAAGGAACTCATCGCCGGCGTGGAGAAACCCGCCCTCAAAAAGACCATCGAGACCAATGTGGCCAAGATTGATGAGGGAGAAAGAGACATCTATTTATAGAGGGGGGGGTAATGGACAATGGACAATGTACAATGCACAATTAATAATTAATAGTTTATAGGTGATAATTAGAGCTTAGAGAAAAAACCTTATTGTAATTTGACATGATAGAAAGCGTGCGTCTCTTCGGGGACGTGCGCTTTTCTTTTCTCCAAAGCACTCCTTTATTTTTCAATAAAAAAGATAATTCTTAGGCTGTTTTCTTTCTATTGAATAAAATCAAAATGAAAGCAAGGACAGCCACAACACACTGTATCACAAAAGCGATTTTACAGTCACGACGGTCATAATAGAATCTTATCTGATGTTTTCCCTCTGGCACATCCACTGACATCATTGCCTTATTCATCACATTGATTTGCAAGGGAAAACCATTATCCATTTCAGCCTTCCAGCCAGGATACCACATTTGTGCCAACACCATGGGCCGACTTTCCGTCGTAAACGTCTGTAACAATGCCTCACCAGGCTTGAATTCCACAAATTCAGCCTTCGCCTCCGTCTCATAATGAGTCGTTAACGCGTTGTCACCACGGCTCTTTGCCGTTATCTTTGATGTGTACGCGGTATCTACCGACAGCCACTGGGGTTCATCAGAACAGACAATTTCAGAAGGGAAGAAAACAGCACTGGGCAGGTATAATAATGAGTCCTTCTCAATATACAGTTGTATCATCTCCTGATGAGTCTTCAACTTGAACGGATCACGGCTTGCCCATTCAATTTTCTTCGCGAAACAGCCGATATTCTGCCACATAAAACCATAATCCTGTTCCCACTGCAATTTCTCGCAAGAAGTCACCTCGTGTGGTGGAGGAAAACCGTATGGTGTAGTCTTTAGAATCTCCACAAAACGTGCATTGGTGTAATTCTTTTGAAAACCCGTAGAAGAAAGGCAAAGCCATGCCATGACCACTAAATCCACAAGCAAAGCAGCTGCCAGTATGGGCTGAGCATACTGTTTTTTTCGCCACAGAAGAAACGCCACCACAAGCATCAAGCCCAAATAAAATAGTGATTGCAGAATCCAATGAATGCTGTTTGTGCTATCATCCTGCCACTGAGACCAATTCAATCTGGCATGATAAACCACCACTGCAAGATACATTGCTCCAAGAAGCAAGAGGAAAATCATGAAAAGTTTCTTATATCTATCAAAATTCGTCCATAATGCCTCACAACCCAAAGTTGCCACTACCAAGATGGAGACAACCACAAAGCATCTGAAGATAGTCTGATACCTCAACATATTGATAAATGGCAGTTGGTAGGCGATTTTATAGATCGGCAACTGATTTCCAAAAGACAAAAGCAGGCACAAAACTCCCCAACACAAAAACACCCAAACATTGATATTCTTTTTCTGGAATAAGCCTACCAAGAAGAAAAACACGGTAAACAGACCCACAAAGACAGACCGCATGGAGATATCCAGGGGCATCCACTCGCGGCTAAAACTGGCCATCCAAGGAAAGAACATAGATAACAAGGCTTTTGGCGTATAAGCCATCGCTGTTGCCTGCTCGTAGGTCAAACCATCGCCCCGGGTAACATAATTCATCGCTTCCATGTAAGAAAGCATGGAAGGTAATGACAGCAAGACTAATGCGACAGCCGAAACACCTAAAAACAAACATAATTTCTTAAACTTTCCGAACTCTTTATGTGCTACCATACTGATAATATGAGTGATAGCAAAAACAATAAAGAAGTATAAGAGGATAAAACAAAAGCCCGAATAGCCACCCGTGAACATCAATGATAACGCAAAGGCAAAACACAAGGCGTTTTTGAGCGAAGGAGCCTCAAAAATCCTGACCATATAATTCAAGGCCCACGGAAGCCATGCCAAGGCAATAATCCACGAATAATGCTGGGTGTTTCCCGTAAAAGGCCCGGACAGCATATAGCAGCAGGCTATCAGGAAACAAACCACTTCGCATTTGGAGAAGCATTGTGCCAGCTTAAAAAAGCCCCATCCTGCCATAAAGACATGGAAAATAAATTCCACACCCCAAAAATAAGGACTATAATGGCCCACCAAGGCAAGCAGCCAAAACGGGAGATAAAAAGTCGAGGACTGCGGATCCGCATGGGCGGGAATACCCATTGAGCGATAGGGGCACCAGAAAGGCCACACCCCGTTCTCCAGAGCGTTCATCATGAACCAACGAGAAGGGAAAAACTCATCGGCGAAGTCATATATCGGAGCAAAAATCAGCGTGCCAAAACATGCCAAAATACTGATTATCAACAAATAAAATTTTCTCACCTTGTACAATTATCAGATAATTTCTATTGATGAAGCCTCCACCCAACCTTTCTCGCCATTGGGCAATTTTATTTCCACCCAAGTGCCTACCCTATCGGTAACAGCCACCTTCAGTCCTTCATGAATGACAAACAAACTTGTACCCGACTCATTCGGTGTGCCTTTGGCATTCACCACCGACTGCATCACAATGGCTTCCGGCTGCTTGACGTAACGCTTAGCTTCTTTCGAGGCAAAAATCAAAGAAAAGATAGCGATTAGCAAGGATATAAATGCCAATGCAACAGCGGTAACACTCAGCCAGCGGCGACGGGAGACCAGTATCAGGGCTATAGAAAGAGCAAAGAGTGCCCCAAAAACGACGGCCATTACCGCCCAGCCCGTCACCGTCATACTTTTGGAAAGAGCGTTCCACCAGCGCACGACAAACAGTTCTGGCAGAACCTCTATCTTATCGGTAATCTGCAAGTTAGCATACGTGATGTTATGTTTGATATCCTCGTTGGATGGGTCCAAACGCAAAGCTCTTTCATACCATAATAAAGCATCTGCCGTATGTTTGGCTTTAAAATAGGCATTTCCCAAATTATAATACAAGATAGCCCCTTCATTACCGTGGTCTATTATCTCCTGGTAACAATCAATAGCCAAGTCATAATCTCCATTCTGATAGGCTGCATTGCCTTGCTGCATCAACGAATCATCGACAGAGGCAAAAGTGAGAAAACTGATTGAAAGCAGTATAATTATAGCGAATAATCTTTTCATAGTCAATTATTTATCTTCTTTCTATCTTAGTCATAAAATCATGGGCCCGCTGATACATGTCATTCATCATCTGCGAGCTGTCACCTGGTGCGAAACGGGCGAACTCGCACTGATTCAGGGTTTCCAGAAATTCCTTCACAGATTCCTCATCCACCTTCTTTTCCTTCAGTTTTTCCTCTACGGTATCCATTGAAAGCTGTGACAATGGAATATGGAATTTGTCGCTCATATAGCCCCACAGCACCTGTGAGATTTCCACATAGAACTCCTCTTTCTGACCCGCTTTCAGCAGCTGACCAGCACGTTTCAAACGCTTCTTGGCCACCTTATTAGCCCGTTTATCTTTCAGCAAGACCACATTTTGCTTGGTTTCCATAGTTTTTCTCCAAATAATGACAAAGATTATCAGGAGCAGGAAAGGCAATATCATACCCACATAAAACCACGGTGAACCAAAGAATTCGCCACGTTTGGGATGGAAGGCATTGCCGTTGGTCTTGATAAAACGTATATCCTTTGAGAGAAATTTAATATCTTTTTGATTGGAGGAGGATGTTGTCACGCCACCACCCTTGCCTTTCTCCACCTTCATCTTATAGCTGTCGGATGTCAATGTTTTATAGCTATGGGATTTGAGGTCGAAATACGAGAAAGAGGCGGCTGGAATAGTGAACTCGCCGGGCTCACGGGGGATAATGATGTACTCAAAAGTACGGCTACCCGTCACTGTATTACCTCGGGTATTTATATTGTCGGTGATTTTCGGATCGGTCACATCAAAATCGGCGGGAAACTCAATGGCAGGAGCCTCAACATGCTGGAGGTTGCCAGTTCCGCTGACGGTAATGGTCAGATTGGCCGCGTCATTGGTTTTCAGTTCATTACGGCTCAAATTGGAACTCATCGTGAAATTACCCACCAGACCGCTGAAATCCTCTGGCTGATTAGCTGTCGGCAGTGGTTTGCAATTGAGTACTACGCTATTAGACTTCAGGTCCAACTCATAATCCTGCGCATACTGACGTCCACCGAAGAACATATCGAAGGGATCATTGCTCTGTTGGGTATAGATAACACGGGCCAAAAAGCCGATTTCGAAAGGCGTAACCGTAATCTTACCTGATTTCTGCGGGAACACAGCTGTACGGCGGACTTCAAAAACCGTAAACTTCTTTCCATCAACGACTTCTGTCGTACGAGGTGCATCAGCATCCGGATTGCCCAAAGTATAAGACCAAAGTCCGCTCTGGGTAGGCGCATTGACGGAAGTCACCTGATATCCGCCATTGACACTGGGGCCGACATACAACTTATGGGTAATAATGACCTGCTCACCCACGTATGGATTGCTGTTGGAGCAATAGGCTTTTACATACACATCCCGTTTGTCGAAACCTTGCGACTGCTGTGCACGCTGTTGGGACTGGCCTCTTCCAGTTCCGGCTGCAGCGTTTCCTCCGCCACCACCTTCTACCACATTGATAGTCACAGCATTCGACTTCACTTGATTGCCATTGACCAAAAACACCATTCCCGGAATCGTGAACTGGCCCTCTTTCTTGGCTGCCAAAGTGTAGGTGAAAGTATGGGATGAAGATTGGGTCATTTGTCCATTCACGATGCTGATAGAAGACGATGAACCTTGACTGGGCCCGTTCAACACATCAAAATTGCCAAAAGAAGTGCTGACAATCTTTGATGGTTTCTCATTCAGGACCACCTGATAGCGGAAGGCCTGTCCCACTCCGACCTCGGAAGGTGCTTTGGCGGTACATGACACCTGTGTCCATGCGGAAACACAAAAAACTGTAAATAAAACCGTTAGAAATATCTTGAGGGCAGTTATATATTTATTCATATCTTCAATACTTGGGTCAAGCAAAATAACGATGCAAAAATACAAAAATTGTGCGTGTGGTTTCAAAAAAACGTTTAAATTTGCGTTTACACAATTAAAAATTCAACCCTTTAAAAATCAAATTCTTATGAATTCAGAAGTAGCATTAGTTTCCGGCGGAGCCAACCGAGTACTAGCCGAGAAGATTGCCGAGTACTTGGACATGCAATTGTTATCCGTTGATATTCCGCATTTTAAGGATGGAGAAATTCAAGTGTACTATAACGAGACCATCCGTGGCAAGCATGTGTTCATTATCCAGCCCACCTTTGCCCCTGCCGAGAACATCATGGAGCTATTGCTGCTGATAGATGCCGCCAAACGTGCATCAGCTTACAAAATCATCGCTGTCATCCCTTATTTCGGCTATGCTCGTCAAGATAGAAAGGATAAGCCCAGAACCTCCATCGGCGCCAAACTGATGAGCAACTTGCTGACAGCAGCCGGTGTGGACCGTATCATCACCATGGACTTGCATGCCGACCAGATTCAGGGTTTCTTTGAGATTCCCGTTGACCACCTATTCTCTTCCAATGTCTTTTTGCCCTACATCAAGAGTCTCGGATTGGATGACCTTTGCATTGTCTCTCCCGATACAGGTGGCACGAAACGCGCTTCCACTTACGCCAAGGCTTTGAAATGTGACTTGGCCATAGGTTACAAGCAAAGAGCCAAACAAAATGTGGTGGCTGACTTGCAAATCATCGGTGATGTGAAAGATAAGAACGTCATCATTGTTGACGACATCATTGATACGGGTGGAACCTTGTGCAAGGCTGCCGCACGCTGCAAAGAAGCCGGTGCCAAACGCGTGCTCGCCATGTGTGCCCACGGATTGCTCTCCGGCAGCGGCATGGACAATGTGGAGAACTCCGCTATCGAGAAGCTGATTATCACCGATACCATTCCACTCAAACGTCCCTCCGAATCCATCGAAGTGGTTTCCGTAGCCCAACTTTTGGCCGATGTCATCAGAAGCGTGATGGAGAAAACTTCCATTTCATCACATTTTGATGTATAGGAAGCGGAGAGACACTCACTGCGTTCGTTCGGGGAGACGCTCGCTGTGCGAGCTCGGGGAGTTTCGCACTTCGTGCTCAAGGGGAGTTATGCTTCGCATAAGGGGAGTTTTTTGAATTATGAATTCTGAATTTTGAACTTTGAATTCTATCACTACCCCGCCCTTCGGGCACCCATTGGAGACCTTGTCTCCTTCTCCTCTTCGCTCGGCATACTCAAAGTAATCTATGAATCTGCACTCGCTCATGCATCGAATCTAATAGAAGGTGAATTAAACCTCCCCGTCTGTAACCTGTAACCTAAAATATATGGAACAAGAAGTAAATCCCAAAGTTGAGGAACTGAAAGAATTAGGCAAATTTGGCCTGATTAAGCTATTAGGTGAGAAATTCAATCACCACAATGCCTCGTCGCTGACCGACATTAACGAAAATGCCGCAGTGATTGCCCATGGCAATACCGACAGTGTCATCAGCAGCAAACTCTTTATCGAGAACATCCATTTCGACCTTACCTACGTACCCCTCAAACATTTGGGTTACAAGACAGTAACCGTTGCCGTTGCGGACATCATCGCCATGAACGCCCTGCCCAAACAAGTGCTCATTAACATTGCCATCTCCAACCGTTTTTCCTTGGAGGCGGTGAATGAACTGACCGACGGCATGCACCGCTGTTGCGACCGCTACAGCATCGATCTTGCTGGCTTGGACTTGTGTTCATCACAAACGGGATTAACCATCACCGTGACAGCCATTGGAGAAACCGACGACGAACATTTAGTGCAACGAGTAGGCGCAAAAGAAAACGAATTGTTATGTGTATCCGGTGATTTGGGAGCCGCCTATACGGGACTTATCTTGTTGGAGCGCGAGAAAAAAGTATTTGAAGTCAACCCCAACGAACAACCTAATTTAGAGGAATATAGCTATCTATTGGAGCGCCAGCTAAAGCCGGAGCCTCGTGTGGATATCATCCAGAGCTTGCAAAAGGCAGGCATCACCCCGACCAGCATGACCAACGTTTGCGATGGTTTGGCCTCTGCATTGATCCATCTGTGCAAAGCCTCAAAAGTGGGTTCAGTGGTGTTTGAGAACAAGCTGCCTGTTGACATGCTTACTTTCAGAACCCTGAAAGACATGAATATCGTTTCAACCACCATTGCCCTCAATGGCGGAGAGGATTACGAGCTACTCTTTACCGTTGCCCAGAAAGATTACGAGGCACTGAAAAACGTGGAGAATGTGTCTGTCATCGGCTACATCAAAGAAGAAAATGCCGGCAATCAGCTGATAACCAACGACGACAGGCAAATTGAGCTAAAGGCACAAGGGTTTGGGGAAGTGAAGGAATAGGTTTCAGGGGACAGGAGGATTTTAATGTGCTAATTAGCAAATGTGCTAATGTGCTAATTGAATTAGCAAGGTGGAAGGGAATGTCAATGTAGGCAACTGCATCTCGCAATTGCAAAAAAAATTGAATTTTGAATTCCAAATCGAGAAATAACATAAAACAAAAAATAACATGAAAAACGTTTTTATTACCGGAGCGACGAGTGGCTTTGGAGAAGCCATCGCCTATAAATTGGCCCAGCATAATGTGAACATGATCATTACTGGCCGTACAGAAAACAAGTTGAAAGAGGTAGCTCAGAAAATTGAGAGCACCACACAGAGCAAGGTGCTTACTCTTGCTTTTGACGTGCAGGATTACGATCAGTGCGAGAAAGCCATCAACAGCATTCCTGAGGCTTTCAAGCCCATTGACGTATTGGTAAACAACGCCGGTTTGGCCGTTGAGCTGAACCCCGTGAATGCCGGAGCCATTGAGGACTGGGAACGCATGATCAACACCAATATCAAGGGTTTGCTGTATGTTACCCGCCTGATTTCTCCTCAGATGATCGAACAGAAGAAAGGTCACATCATCAACATCGGCTCCACTGCCAGTCACGAGATTTACTATGGTGGCAATGTTTACTGCGCCACCAAACATGCGGTATTGGCTCTTACCAAGGGCATGCGCACCGACTTCCTGCCATACGGTATCAAAGTTTCGCAGATTTCTCCCGGCGCTGCCGAAACCAACTTCTCGGTGGTTCGCTTCCATGGCGACCAGGCCAAGGCCGACAAGGTATATGAAGGCTACGACCCATTGGTAGCAGAAGACATTGCCGACGTGGTGGACTTTGTGCTGACACGCCCCGCCCATGTGTGCCTCAATGAGATCATCATGACTCCAACGGCGCAGTTTAACGGAACAATCGTAAGAAACTGAAAGTTGAAAACTGAAAACTGAAAGTTGATAAATAGGGGTTAGGGGAAAAGAATTCAGAATTCAGAATTCAAAATTTAAGTTACCCGCAACTGCGAGACGCAGTTGCCTACATTGATACCCCTAACCACTAACCACTAACCACTAACCACTAACCACTAACCACTAACCACTAACCACTAACCACTAACCACTGACCACTAACCACTGACCACTGACCACTGACCACTGACAAGTTCAGGAGAGTATAGCTTGGCACAACAATTGATGATGATATTGGCTTTTTCAAAGCCCGCATCGCAAACCTTTTTGTCCTTTGCACTATCATATCCCATAAACAAGTGCATGGTATCATAGCCAATATCTTTTTGCTTGCAAAGATACAAATGGAAATCCAAAATCTCTAGAAAAATGACAATATTTTTGTTACTAAAAATCAATACATTGTAAATTAAATTGTAATATATTTACTATTTTAAGAATTATTCTGGAAGAAATTTAACATAAGAAGATTTTTATGTGACTTTCCTTTGCATTTTCCCTCGGACTCGATAAATCGCGTCCCTACCGGATATAGAGGTAAGCATCATACCCTGTTACTGCATGCGCAAGTAATGCCGACACACGGAACAAACGCGATGAATCGCATACCTACAATAAAATTCATACGTCTGTATATAATTCAAGATTTTTATGTAACTTTGCATTTTTATTTTTCACTGAAAAAATTAAAATGAAACAGCTGGCTATTGTCATATTGAATTGGAATGGGAAGCGCTTCTTGGAGAAGTTTCTTCCAACCTTATTGGCCAACTGCAACGAGAACAGCGAGGTGGTGATAGTGGACAACGCCTCTACCGACGATTCCATAAAATTTCTCACCACTAATTACCCACAGCTACGAATCATCATCAATGATGAAAACTACGGATTTGCGAAAGGCTATAATGTTGGTTTGCGCCAGATAGAGGCCAAGTATTACTGCCTGCTGAACTCTGATATCGAGGTCACACCTCATTGGACAGAACCAGTGATCGCCCAGATGGAGGCTGACGAACAGATTGCCGCTGTGCAGCCCAAACTATTATCCTACCACAATCGCACCCAATTCGAATATGCCGGTGCCGCTGGGGGCTTCATCGACAAATATGGTTACCCATTCTGCCGAGGACGATTTTTTGACGTACTGGAAGAAGATAAAGGACAATATGACAAAGAGATGCGTATATTTTGGGCTTCTGGTGCAGCCTTGTTCGTCCGCAGCGACATTTATCACCAGTTGGGCGGTTTAGACGACGACTTCTTCGCCCACATGGAGGAAATCGATTTCTGCTGGCGTATCAACAACGCGGGCTACAAAATCATGTTCAACCCCAACGCTGTTGTCTATCATATCGGAGGCGGAACCCTACCCAAAGAAAACTCTTTCAAGACCTACCTCAACTATAGAAACGACCTGTTCCTATTGCTCAAGAACTTGCCCAAACGACGACTGTTCATCACCTTTTTCATCAGATTCTTCCTGGATATATTAGCTGCTTTTGTTTTCCTGATGCAGGGCCACAAAAAAGATTTCACCGCTGTTTTCCGTGCCATGAATGCTTTCCGCAAGGGTTACCGCAACATGAAGCGAAAACGTGGACATATCTCAGAAGAGGCCTTCCGAATGACCTACCCCCACTCTATTGTCTTCGCGAGGTTTATCAAGCGGAAGAAGTATTTTGATGGGCAGAAACTGACGTAAAGTCATGGTAATTAACAATTAATAATTAACAATCATTGAAATTTACGACACACTCCATTATTCATTATTCATTGTTCATTATTCATTAATCAATTGTCGCCATGGAAATTTTCAGCATATTTTATAATTACCTCCTATGGATTATGACCATCCTGGGAGTTATTGTTTTCATCATATTGCAATTTATCACGCCCGCATACGGCATGACTTACAATAACCGCTGGGGTAATTCGGTAAGAAGCAAAACAGGATGGTTTATCATGGAAATTCCCGTTTTTGCGGCTATGCTGATTATGTTTCTCATTTCCCTGCACTACGGTCATGGATTCAACTGGGTGACTTTCACCATGTTCTGTTTCTTTGAAATACACTATCTTCAACGCTCTATCATTTTCCCATCACTGATGAAAGGCACCAGCAAGATGCCTATCTCCATCATTGTTGTAGGCGTGTTCTTCAACACCTGCAATGCACTGATGCAAGACCCCATCAGCTGGTTCTGGTCGCCACAGTTCATCATCGGCACCTTCCTCTTTTTCTTGGGTATGGTCATCAACCTCTCCGCCGACCGCATTATACGCGCGTTGAGGCAAGACAAAAACGACAACAACTATTATATCCCTTACGGCTGGCCCTTCAAGAATATTAGTTCCGCTAACTATTTCGGTGAGATTTTAGAATGGGTGGGATTTGCAGTTCTCTGCTGGTCAATGGCTGGCTTAGTATTTGTAATTTGGAGTTTCGCCAACATCGTGCCCCGTTCCAAGGCCGTGTATGAGCGTTATACCCAGTTCTTTGGCGAGGAATTCACGAAACTGAAGAGGTACAAGATTTTTCCGTACATCTATTAAAGTTGAAAACTGAAAACTGAAAACTGAAAGTTGATAAATAGGGATTAGAGGAAAAGAATTCAAAATTCAAAATTCAAAAAACTCCCCTTGAGCGCAGCGAAACTCTCCTCGAACGAAGTGAGAATCTCCTGATGCAAAGCATCACTCCCCTTGAGGGCGAAGCCCGAAACCCCACTTTTAATAATTTGCGCATAAAAAATTGTCAGTTGTCAACTTGACTGGCCACTGACCACTAATCCCTGATCACTGATCACTGAAAATTAGCACATTAACCAATTTGCTAATTTGCTAATTTCTTTGTATTTTTGCCGCCATATTTGAAAGGGGTGCTTAACAGCTGAGATCATACCCAATGAACCTGATACGGATAATGCCGGCGAAGGGAACAATTGCAGTAATCTTACTTATTTCAACCTCTTTCGTTTTTAGTATTAACCTTAAAACGGAAAGAAATGAAGTATTTCGCAAAACAAAAACAAGACTCTTCCTCAAAGAGGAAACCAAAATTCTTTAATGTTGCCTTAATATGCCTGCTGGCCATGCTGGGTGGAATGCTGGGTGCACATGCCCAAAGCCTACCTGACTCGCTGAACCCTATCTTGTTGGAGGGAGTGGGCATCAGCTGGACCAAACCCAGCGGCGAGGAGATGTTCTCCGCCACCAGCATCAACAAGGACGAAATCAACAGCAACCTGGGCAACGGCAGCATCAACAATCTCTTTGACATGGTGCCCTCAATGACCACCACCTCTGACGCCGGTACTGGTATCGGCTACACCTACATGCGTATCCGTGGCATCGACCAGACTCGTATCAATGTCACTATCAATGGCATAGCTCTTAACGATGCCGAATCACAAGGTTCCTGGTTTGTCAACCTGCCCGACTTTGGTGCCAAAGTGCAACAGTTGGATATACAGCGCGGTGTGGGTACTTCCAATAACGGTTCCGCCGCTTTTGGTGCCACCATGAATT
This sequence comes from uncultured Bacteroidota bacterium, assembly GCA_902802755.1. Taxonomy (GTDB): domain Bacteria; phylum Bacteroidota; class Bacteroidia; order Bacteroidales; family WCHB1-69; genus RUG11690. The sequence continues at coordinate 81,895 of CADCNH010000008.1, forward strand.
TTGGAACACTGGACAACGCGCACCAACGTTTCTTCGAAATCAGCAGCTCCGCAGGTTCTTTCAACACCTTCCGCAACTCCGCCACTTTCGGCACTGGACTGATCGGTGATGTCTTTGCCGCTACCATTTCATATTCAAATGTGCTGAGCGACGGTTATATCAATTTCGCCTCTGCCCGACTGCACAATCTCTTTTTCTCCAGCGATTTTTACCTGAAGAATAAAAAGAAAAACAAGAACTACGGCAAGCTGAAGCTGAATCTTATCTATGGTAACGAGAAAACCGGTCTGGCTTGGGACGGTGTGCCCAGCAATATGCTTAGCATTGACCGCCGATATAACGGCTGCGGTCTCTATACCGACCCCACCGGCATCGAACATCACTACTCCAACGAGACCGACAACTATCAGCAGCTACACGCCCAGCTGTTTTACGACTATAACAAACGTATAACCGACCGAAACCTTCTCAAAGTGAATGTGGCAGGACATTTCACCCGAGGCATAGGCTATTATGAGCAGTACAAACAGGACAAGAAATACTCCAAATACGCCCTCTCCAACCCGATTATTGACGGAGACACCATCAGAAGGGGCGACTTCATCACCCAGAAATACTTAGACAACTATTTTTATGGAGTGACTTTCAGCGTGAAACAGAATTTCCTGAAAGTGGGCAAGAATGAGCCCGACAACAAACTCGGATGGTCGGTAGGCGGTGCCTTCAACCAATACTACGGCAAACACTACGGCATAGTGAAATGGGCCCAGTTTGGCGGTGTGCCCAACGGTTACCACTGGTACGACGGCACAGGCACCAAGAACAAATTCAACCTCTACGGCACCCTTGACTATACCCAGGGACGCTGGTATGCATACGTGGACCTGCAATACAGAATGATCATGTACGACATCAACGGTATCGATGACAACCTGGTGGACGTTACCCAAAAACACCTGTGGCACTTCTTCAACCCAAAAGCTGGTGTGAGCGTGGACCTTGACCGCAACAGACACCACAGCCTCTACCTCTCGTTGGCCCGTTCACAACGCGAGCCCACCCGTGCCGACCTTGTGGACAGCCCCAAAGACAAAAAACCTGTGCCCGAAACCCTCTACGATATAGAACTGGGCTACCGTATGCAATACAAGAAATACGCCTTCAACGCCAACGCCTACTTTATGTATTACGACAAACAGCTGGTACTGACCGGTCAAATCAACGATATGGGCACTGCCATTATGACCAATGTTGATAAGAGCTACCGCATGGGTATCGAATTGATTTCCGCCTACAAGCCCATCAAATACTTCACTTGGAACATCAAGGGAACCTTCAGCCTGAACAAGATTCTGGACTATACCGAATATGTGGATGATTGGGATAATGGCGGACAGGTGGTCAAACATCTCGGCACCACCGACATTTCCTTCTCACCAAACATTGTGGCCTCCAACGAATTCATTGTGACCCCCGTTGACAACTTCAATATAGCCCTGACCACCCAGTTTGTGAGCCGCCAGTATCTCGACAACAGCAGTAACAAGGCATACTCGCTGAAGCCATACTGTGTCACCAATCTGAACCTCAGCTACTGTTTCCACACCAAGCCAGTGAAAGACATTGAGTTGTTCTTCCGCATCAACAACCTCTTCAACGCCAAATACGAAAGCAACGCATGGATTTATCGGTACATTTACGAAGGCGTTGAGTGCGTCGATGATGGCTACTTCCCGCAGGCCACGATTAACTTTATGGGTGGGGTGAGAATTAAGTTTGCAAAATAGCTAATTTGCCAATTAACAATGTGCTAATGTGCCAATTATTAATTAGCAAATTAGTTAATTGGTTAATTAGCAAATGATTTTTAATGTACCAATGAATGAAACTGAAAACTGAATGTTGTTAATTGAATTTTGAATCTTGAACTTTGAATTTATTAATTTGCACATTGGCACATTAACTAATTAGCACATTGAAATCATGGATCCAGCAACTATCATCGAATACATCGGCGTAGCTATCGGCCTTGCCTATCTGATTTTGGAATACAAGGCATCATTCTGGCTGTGGCCGGTAGGAATACTCATGTCGTTGTTTTACATCGTCATTTTCTTCCAGTCAAAATTTTATGCTGACGCGGGTATTTATACCTATTACTTAGGAGCGAATTTATACGGATTGATTGAGTGGCGGAGAAACAGCCAGAAAACCTCGGAAAAATCCATTGAGATGCCCATCACACACACGCCGAAAGGCAAAATCTTGCCGTTAACACTCATCGGGCTAGCGATATGGGCGGCATTGTGGCTGTTGCTCAGCCACCTCACCGACAGTCCTGTACCTTTTGGCGATTCTTTCACCACTGCTTTGAGTGTGGTGGCCATGTACCTGTTGGCCAAGAAGCACATTGAGCACTGGTGGCTGTGGGTCATTGTCAACCTCGTATCCACTGTACTTTACGCATGGAAAGGACTCTACCCGATGGCAAGCTTCTTTGCATTCTACACAATTATTGCCGCCATGGGATATTTCAACTGGCGGAAAGAAATGCGGGGGCAAATCTAAGGTTTCTTATAATAGAAAAGTAAGAAAAAAAATCAGCAACCACACCTTTCCATAATTTCACGAAAAATTTTCCCACAATTTCCCGAATTTTTGTATTTTTGTCACGATTTTGACTTTTCAAAACGACAAAATAGTATTTGACAGACAATAAGAACGATATACTGTTTTTGCGCCAGATGGTGGAGCAGTCCGTCTCCCGCAAGATGAAGACCCCTGCAGATTTTCAATTTCTCACGGGGGTTATTCATGAGCGTTGCAAAGAGACATTGAGCGTAGCCACTCTCAAGCGCATCTGGGGTTATGTGGAGGGATACGATACCACCCGTTTTTCCACCCTTTCCATTCTCGCCCGTTGCGTGGGTTTCCACGACTGGGAGGATTTTCTCGCCAACCATAACCGTACTGGCGAATCGTCAAACATGATACTTGGCCGTACACTATACTCCACCGACATTCCCATCAATGGTTTTCTTGCCATCGCCTGGGCTCCCGACCACCGTGTGCAGTTGCAGCATCTCGGCAACGAAAAGTTCACGGTTGTCCACAGCGAAAACTCCAAACTCAAGCCCGGCGACAGTTTCCACTGTTCTTGCTTCATCATTGGAGAACCTCTCTATTTGGACAATTTCGTGCATAACACCGATCCACCAACCCTCTTCGTGGTGGGCAACAAGGGCGGCCTCACCGAAATATCACGGGAACGGTAAACAGGCTGTATGCTGCGGTAACAACAGCAATATTTCCTTCATGACACCTTTCCATCTCAAAACACGGCAATACAATAAGAACCAATAAGAACTAAGCGACCAATTAATCAAGTTGTTATTTTTGCGTCATGAAATTTTCAACCCATAATTTCATGACGTTCTTTGAAAAAAAACACAATTCACGCTTGTTTCAAATATTTTTACTATATTTGCCGCATGTTTTCATGTGAAACTGACGTTCTTTAAGATTTTTTGCGCATTAGCTTTTTTGTTTCGTCAAAGAAATCTAGCAAATTTTAATACAAAAGCAGAAAGGCAAAACAGCAAATTACGTCTGTATCAGGCGTGGATTGTTTTTTGTTTTCTGCTTGGGTTTTGCTAGAACCTCTTTGACGACAAATACAGTGCACGTCTTTTTTTTGTGCCATACAGAAAGCCCTTGCGAAAACATCAACAAGTAAAATTGAGTATTAGCAACAATAAAAAAAACAGTTATGGCAACAAAATCAGCAATTTCGGGTGAATACATCATCCAAAAACAAGAAAGCGGAAGCATTGTGGTTTACCGCATTTTTGACAATGTGAAGGCCTCCCTTCGCGAAATTTCAGAATTAAAAGGATTCCAATATGATCCCGAATGGAATGTTCGTCAATTCGGGCGCAAACTCTGTAAAGAATACGGTGATGGCAAGCTTGCTTTTGTAGGCAACTATGTCATTCGGGTGTTAGAAAGCGGCAGCATCGAAACCTACCGTACCTATGATGTCCAAAAAGAAGCTTTACGCGAAATCGCTGGCAAAATCAACTTCGAGTATGACAAAGAATGGACAGTCCGACAGTTAGGAAGCAAACTCATTGACTTCATCAATAAGGATAAATAATATCAACGACTTAGCATTAACATTATGCAAAACATTGTTCTTGTTAATGAATTACGGCAGCTGACGGCAGCACGGCAGCAGGCGGTGGAGAAACGTCCGGGTGTGTATCGCTGGTGGTTTCCCAAAACCAAAGCCGAAGAACTGTTGGCACATTTCAAGAACCAAAATTCACTCAAAGGCAAAATATTGCAAGAGCAGAAGATAAATGGGAAACAATATGTAGCCCTCTATTTTGGCATCAGCAACGACATGAGCCGACGCATCCGCTGGCACATCCGCGGTCCGTTCAAAAGTTCCACCTTGCGGCGGACACTCCGCGCCATCCTCACCCCAAACACCACCGATGACGACACGGCAGCCTCCATCGTCAACCAATGGATCGACAAATGCTATTGGGAGTGGGACTACACGGACACAGTGGAGAGTGCAGAGCAATTGGAAACGGCGGAATTGGCGCAACAGGAATTTGCTTACCCATTGAACATCAGCAAGAACGAAACCATGCCCGCCGCATGGATTGCGGAATTAAAAGAACTCCGTGCCAATTCACCACATTAATCATTAAAATTATTCCTCAAGAATCCCATCAGGAATTCCATATCTGTATAACAAACAAAAAAAATCATGGCAAATAAAGTTAAAGTTTACGGTCCATCCAAGAGCCACTGTTGCAGAACTGCAAAAAGCGTTCCCCGAGTCGGAAATCAAGAACAGCATAGACACCGTGGAGAACATAGTCGCTGCCGACAAATCCGGTAAATTCGATGAAAAAATGTCCAAACAAATTGGCGACATGGACATGTTTGTATGCTTAAAGAATGGTACCAAGGTAGCCTTCACCAACCCGATGTGGCCCGCCGACAAATTCCAAAAAATGACAGAATTGGCACAGAAATATGGCATCGATTTCGAAGTCAATGAAGCGGAAAAAGGTGCGGGCAAGCGCGGAAGCTACCGTATCGAGATGGAAAAATCAAAGACTTGGCTGTGGATTCTGCTTGCGGTGATTGTCATCGCCATAATCGTATCCGTAGCCACATTGAAATAACAATCTAATTATCTTATAAAGAGGAAGCCGAAAATCTGAAAAAGAGTAGGCATAATGCATTAAAAACGTTTTTTATGGCAACTGGAAAAATCACAAAAGGTGACAAGAAAAGAGGCAAATTAATTGCCGGCCACATGGTATGGCAGAATGAAGACAACTCCATCGAAGTGAGCAAAGAGATGGTAGAAAAATGTGGTTCTGTAAAAGCCGCATTGAGAGAACTGGCCACCAAGGCAGGATTCAAATTTGATCCTGACTGGACCGTTCAGCAGCTTGGCAAAAAACTTCTGGATTTCGCAGAAGGCAAGTAATCATTTTTTTTGATATGGGTGGTCAAACACCCATATCTTTTTTTATATGTTGTTATTATGGTAGTATTTCTTTGGTTTTGGAATATTATTTCCCCGCTTATCCTGTTTTTGGGGCTTGGTTATATCGCAACCGGTGAGGCGGAGGGCTGGGAGTTCATCGCTGGCGGAGGCGCGGCGTTGCTTGGCTTCATCATCGGTTTTACCGGCTGGGCCGAAACGGTTCCTCCCCGCTGGTTCTGGGTAAAGAGCAGTGTTAATCTCTTTGACAACCGCTTCTTCACCGCATTAAGCTACGCTTTGCAATTTTTCCTGATACCTTCGGCAATCATGGCGATTGTAGAGCTGTGCGGATAAAAAGTCAGAAATCCTTATTAAGTTTCCTTGTAGAATTTTTCTCGAAAATCGTATCAAAAATATCTAATATTTTACCTTGCCTCTCAAAATATTTCTCCTCGTAATAATATTTCAATTGCATTTCCATTTTTTCGCACTGCGGAATTTTCTTGATGACTGATGAGACCACATCCTCTTTCTTGTATAATCCTCCCATAAGAGGTTCTCGTAATAGCATTTCATCGCCCACAGCGGCCACTTCGTCAGGATCCAAAGATTTGTCTTTTATCGTAGGCTCCCAAGCACGGTACCAATCCCACCAAGGTTTGAACATTGAATCCAGTTTCTTGTCTATCATGCGCCGAGCCTCCTTCTCAAAATACAAATCATCTTGATTATCAATGTTTTTTTCTTTCAAAGTCTTTGAAGGAGATGACTCTGAAAGGTCTTCCAATGGTGATGCGGTCTGTGTAGATTCATCAATGGGGAGTTGTTGTTCTATATTTGTATCTGAGGATTTCTGAATAATCAAATCTTCAGTAACAGGGATTATCTCTGTTTCCTCTTTCGACTGATGGAAGAATAACCAAAGCCCTATCACCAGACACAACAATAAACTGGCAAAAACAAGCATCAAACGACGAGAACGGTGCTGCATGCTTTGCCAAATTTCCTCCGCATGTTGAAAACGTTTTTCCCTGTCCTGATGCGTGCATTTGCGTGCAATGCCACCATAACGATTAGGAAAAAGCTGGCGAAGAATGATGCCAAAGGCATAAATATCTGCACGGTTGTCGAGAGGTACATTGCCTTTCACCTGCTCGGGAGCTGCATACTTGTTGGATCCCGCCGGTTGCTTGAGCACCTCATGATAATCGCTATCCGCCAAACCAAAATCTATCAGCTTAACATTCTGACCGTTACGGGTAATCAGAATATTATCGGGTTTCAGGTCGCGATGGATAATCTGAAGGCTGTGATAGTAAGACATGGCATCCAACAGCTCCTTCACAATTTTCAGGCGAATCTCCTGAGATGGTCGCTGTGCGAAAAACTCTTTTAAGGTGATGCCATCCACATATTCCATCACAATGCACGGTCCGACTACTGGGTCAATCTCCTTGCTAATAGTATGCACAATGTTGGGATGTTCCATCTGAACCCCCAATTCAAACTCTTTATTCAGCAACTCAAGATAAATGACCTCTTGTTGGTGTTCTGGTTTTAATCCTTTCAATACAAACCATTTACCATAGCGCTGGGCCTTAAAAAGACAGTTAAAGCCACTTGATGGAATCTCGGTATATGAGGTGAACACATTCGAGATATTCTCGAATGAGGAGATGATTTCACCGGAAGAAGAAGACTCGCCAATATCCATCACATAATATTTAATCTGCAAAAATAATTTTTTTTTCATTTTGCTGCAACGTTTTTGGAGTTTTATGCGTCATGTAAAATGACAGGGCCCGTGTTTTTATTTTTGTTGAACCCCTTCTTGACCGTATTGTCAGAAGGGGTTTTTATTTACATATAGTGGCATCATTAATTGATTTTTTCCGTATCTTTGCTTTTTAATTCAACGCAATGAACACCATGGAAAAACTGTATCAACTGTATAAACAACACCCACGCATCTGCACCGACACGCGAAACATTATCCCCGACTCATTATTTTTCTGCCTGAAAGGAGAGAACTTTAATGGCAATAACTTTGCCACCCAAGCTTTGGAAGCTGGTGCCGCATACGTGGTGACCGAACGTCAGGATTTGAAGGACAATCCCCTCTGTATTGTGGTAGATGATAGTCTGAAAACCTTACAGCAATTAGCCAGACACCATCGCCAACAGCTACAAATTCCAGTTATTGGCATTACTGGTACCAATGGCAAAACCACTACCAAAGAGCTGGTAGCCGCTGTATTGTCAAAAAAATACAATATCTGCTATACCCAAGGCAATCTGAACAACCATATCGGTGTGCCCCTTACCCTGCTCAGCATCAATGATGAGCATGAGATGGCCATTGTGGAGATGGGAGCCAACCATCCGGGCGAAATCGCAGACCTTTGCACCCTATCGATGCCCAATTACGGTCTCATTACCAATATCGGCACCGCCCATATCGAAGGCTTCCTCTCCAAAGAGAATATCATCACCACCAAGAAAGCCCTGTACCGCAGTGTTATGGACTGCAAGGGAACCCTGTTTGTCAATATTGATGATGATATCCTTACACACGATCTTGATTATCAACCCGTCATAACCTACTCCACCGAAAAAGCAGCTGACATAAACGGACGAATTGTCCGCAATGACGGCCTCATCAGCATTGAATTGTTCGGAAAGGAGGTTAACACCCAGCTGACAGGTGCTTACAACTTGTATAATATGCTGGCGGCTGCAACAGTTGGACAGCATTTTGGAGTGAGCGAAGAGGACATTTGTGCCGCTATCGCCCAGTACCAGCCTGCCAACCACCGCTCGCAGGTGGAGCACAAAGGCAGCAACACCATCATCGCCGACTATTACAACGCCAACCCGACCAGCATGACCGCAGCCCTACAAAACCTTATTGGCATTAATCACCCGCACAAGGTGGCCATTATCGGCGACATGCGCGAGTTAGGTAGTGTTAGTCATGAAGAACATGCCCACATCATCAAACTGTGCCAAGACAATAATATCGAGACCTATTTCGTGGGTAGCGAATTCCAAAAGCAACTGGCCGGCAATCCTCACTGTTTTGACAATGTAGAGGAAGCAAATAACTATTTTGCTGTGAATCCTATCAACAATGCCATTATTCTGGTAAAAGGCTCGCATAGCATCCATTTGGACAGACTTGCCCTGCTGCAATAATCACTATTTGGGAAAATGCGTTATCACCACGTCATCGGCATCATGTCAGGCACATCATTAGATGGGCTGGATTTGGCGTATTGTGTGTTTGGGGAGGGAAGGAATAAGGTTTATAAAGACCTTAAGAATTATAATAACAAAGGAGAGAGAAAGAGTCCAAGCTTTAGTTCTGGCAATAGTTGCTGGGAGTATGAGGTGCGTAAGGCTATTACGGTACCCTATCCCGAAGAATTGAGTCAAAAATTAGCGCAGGCCATGAGCTTGTCGGGCTATGAGTTAGCGTTGCTCCACAACGAGCTGGGCCGCCATATCGGAATGCAGGTTCATAAGTTTATGGCTAGTTTTGCCGAAGAGGTGGAACTAATTGCCTCACACGGACATACTGTTTTTCACCGGCCCGACTTAGGCATGACCCTGCAAATCGGCAGTGGAGCGCACATTGCGGCTATTTGCGGCAAGCCCACAGTCTGCGACTTCCGCACATTAGATGTCGCCTTAGGCGGACAAGGTGCTCCCTTGGTGCCTATCGGCGACGAACTGCTGTTCGGTCAATACGACATTTGCCTGAATTTAGGTGGCATCAGCAACCTTTCATATCGGACAGACGGGCAGCGCAAGGCCTACGACATTTCGCCCTGCAATATCGTGCTTAACCAGCTGGCCCTGCAAATGGGCAAAGCTTACGATGCTGACGGGAAAATTGCCCGAAGCGGACATGTTGACAGCACCCTTTTGGAACAATTCAACCAGCTTGAATACTATAAACAACTAGGAACCAAATCTTTAGGAAGAGAATGGATTGACAGCCAGTTTCTTCCTTTGCTAAAGCGATGCCAGTTGAGCATTCCCGACCAAATGCGGACCGTTTGTGAACACATCGCCAAACAAATAGCGAATGCATGCAACACTGCCGGAATCAAAAGCCATGACAGTAACGGTGACATGGGTAAGCATGAAGAGAAGGCTTGCGACGCCAACGGTGGGAAGACCTTGCTCATCACAGGCGGCGGGGCACACAACACTTTCCTCATCGACCTCATCCGTCAGAAATTCGACGGACAAGTTATTATTCCCGACGACAAAACCATCGACTTCAAAGAAGCCATCATCTTCGCCTTTTTAGGCTTCCTCCGTGCCAACGGCTTGCCCAACTGCCTTGCTTCGGTCACTGGAGCGAGGAGGGACTCGTGCGGAGGAGGAATATACGGAGTTGACAGTTGACAATTGACAATTAATAATTAATAATTGATAATTTATAGTTGAGATCAAGAATTCAAAAATCAAAAATCATAATTCAAATCCAATTTCTTAACTCTTAATTCTTAGTTCTTAATTCAATTAGCACATTAGCACATTGACAATTAGCACATTATGAAGAATATAATTTCCCCTTCACTGAAAGATTACAACACCTTCCACATCGACTGCAGATGCAAGGAATTGCTGACTGTGGAAAACGACCAGGATATAGATGAAGTATTCCAACGCAAGGTCTTTCACCAACCTTACCTTATGATTGGCGAAGGCAGCAACATCCTTTTCACTAAGGATTTTGAAGGAACCATCATCCGATTGGCCACAAAGGGTATAGAGATTGTCAATGAAGACGATGAGTCTGTATATGTCAGAGCGGCAGGGGGCGAGAACTGGTCCGATTTTGTGCGTTTCACCATCGAGCACGAACTATATGGTGCGGAAAATCTCATCGGCATTCCCGGACTGGTGGGCAGTTGCCCTGTGCAAAACATCGGTGCCTACGGCAGCGAGGTGAAGGATATCATTTATCAGGTAGAAGGCCATTATCTTCCCGAGGGGGAACCCTTTGTTTTTTACAATGATGAATGTGAGTTTGCTTATCGGGATTCTATCTTCAAGAATAAACTGAAAGACCGTTGCTGGATTACCCATGTGGTTTTCAAACTCGGCAAAGAAAAACATTTCCAACTGAGTTACAAACAGTTAGCCGAAAACCTAGTATCTTTTGGTTCTGAACTGACCTTGGAAAAAGTAGCCGACACCGTGTTGAAGATCCGCAACAGCAAGCTGCCAGACATCACCAAGGTAGGATGTGCCGGCAGCTTCTTCAAAAACCCCGTCGTCAGTGAAACAAAATTTGCGGAACTTTCTGCCAAATTTGACGACCTGGTACACTACCCTGCCCCTAATGGTATCAAATTGGCAGCCGGACAACTGATAGAAAAATGCGGCTGGAAAGAGGTCAGAAAAGGCGATGTCAGTGTATATCCCACACAGGCGTTAGTTATCGTCAATTGGGGGAATGCCAAGGGTTTCGAGGTTGTTGAGTACTACCAGGAAATCATCCAATCGGTACAAGAAAAATACGGAATACGCATTGAACCCGAGGTCAGAATTGTGTGATAAAAAATATTTTCACAGGAATACTTTTTGTATTAAAAAAAATTGTATTTTTGCAAACTCAAATTCAGAGAGAACAAAATAGAAAAAATTTAGTGTTATGGCAAAGAAAAATAAAGAAGCAAGACAACAGGTCATCTTAGAATGCACCGAACAGAAAGCCAGTGGCGTTCCGGGTATGTCAAGATACATCACCACTAAAAACAGAAAAAACACAACTGAAAGATTGGAATTAAAGAAATACAATCCCTATCTGAAACGTGTTACCGTTCACAAAGAAGTTAAATAATAAAATCTATAGAAAATGGCAAAGAAGGTTGTTGCAACATTGAAAAGAGAAGGTGGTGTAGCTTATACCCGCGTGGTTAAAATGGAACGCTCACCCAAGACTGGAGCCTACACTTTCAAGGAAGCTGTAGTTGAATCCACCAACGTAAAAGACTTTTTGGCTAAAAAGTAATATTTTGTTTTCATGGTTAAAAAAAGCTGGAAGATCCCCTCTTCTGGCTTTTTTTTTTGCCAAATAGGCACTACCTATTTCAAATACATTACCCAACTCTACGCCCCCTTCTTCTTATAGAAGAGGTATTATCCCATACAATTACGGAAAATTTTTCCTATCCGTAAATAATTAGGGATTTTTGTGTAACTTTGCAAAAATTTGTGTCATGGGATTTTTTTCTATATTTTCCAAAGAAAAGAAAGAGGAATTAAACAAAGGATTAGAGAAATCCAAAGAGAGCTTCTTCGCGAAGTTAGCTAAAACTGTAGTCGGCAAATCCAAAGTGGATGATGACGTGCTCGACAATCTGGAGGAAATTCTGGTCACCTCCGATGTTGGTGTGGAAACCACCCTGAAAATCATCGACCGTATTGAAAAACGCGTATCAAAAGACAAATACCTAGGTACCAGTCAATTAAACACCATACTACGGGAAGAGATAGCAGGACTGTTGTTGGAAAACGACATGGAAGGCAAGCAGGATTTCACGCTTCCGGAAGACAAGAAACCTTATATCATATTAGTGGTTGGTGTCAATGGTGTGGGCAAAACCACCACCATTGGCAAGTTAGCCTATCAGTTCAAGAACAAAGGTTATTCAGTCATGCTGGGTGCCGCCGACACTTTCCGTGCCGCCGCTATCGAGCAATTGGAAGTGTGGGCAGAACGTGCCAATGTTCCCATTGTGACACAAAAAATGGGTTCCGACCCTGCCGCTGTCGCTTACGACACCGTTGCTTCCGCCTTAGCCAAAGGCTCCGATGTGGTGCTGATTGACACCGCTGGCCGTCTGCACAACAAAATCAACTTGATGCACGAACTGACCAAAATCAAGAATGTCATCCGCAAGCTCGTACCCGACGCTCCCCACGAAGTGCTGTTGGTATTGGATGGCTCCACGGGTCAGAATGCCATCGAGCAAGCCCGCCAATTTACTGCCGCAACAGAAGTCAATGCACTGGCTATCACCAAATTGGATGGGACAGCCAAGGGTGGCGTGGTCATCGGCATATCAGACCAATTCCAGATACCTGTGAAATATATCGGCGTAGGCGAGAAAATCGAGCAGCTGCAAGTGTTCAACCGTCTTGAATTCGTCGATTCCCTGTTTCCCGAGCAATAATAAGTCTACATGAACATCACTATTGACAAGGATTCAGGTTTTTGCTTCGGGGTGATCAACGCTATCCGAACCGCGGAGGAATACCTCTCCCAGCATCAGCATCTATATTGTCTTGGTGATATCGTACACAATAATGAGGAAGTTAAACGATTAGCCTCCAAAGGTTTGGAGGTTGTATCCAACGAACAGTTTGCTCAGTTGCATGACACCACCGTGCTCATACGAGCCCATGGCGAGCCACCGGAAACTTATCAGACAGCCCTGCGTAACAACATTAAACTGATTGATGCCACCTGCCCTGTTGTGCTTCATCTCCAGAAAAATATCAAGAAAAAATACGAAAGCAGCAGTGAGCAACAGCAAATCCTGATTTTCGGCAAGAAAGGTCACGCCGAAGTCACTGGTTTGTTAGGCCAAACACAGCACAATGGCATCGTCATTTCCTCGGCAGAAGATCTTGATCTTATCGACTATACCAAACCAGCAGCACTATATTCCCAAACCACACAGAGTTTGGAAGACTATTTCCAACTGATAAACACTATCAAACAACGATATGCGGTCCAGCAGCATGAGGGAATGTTTGAATACTACGACACCATCTGCCGACTGGTCGCCAATCGTTCACAGCATATCCGCGAGTTTGCCAGTCAGCACGACATCATCTTATTTGTTTCCGGTGAGAAAAGCTCTAACGGCTTATATTTATACGACATCTGCAAGAAAAGCAATCCTCGCAGCTACTTTATCTCCCGTATCGAACAACTGCAACAATACCAATTTCAGCCTAATGAAAGTATCGGCATCTGCGGAGCCACCTCTACTCCCATGTGGCTGATGGAAGAAATCAAACAGGTTATCCTCCACAATACCCTTTCATGCGAAAAATAGGCCTACCTTCTTTGCTGTTACTGTGCATTCTATGCCTTATCGCCTGCCATCGGCAAGACATATCGGCAGAGCAGCCTGTTCCATGTCATGATTTTGTCTATATTGAGCAAGACCATTTCATGCTCAACGGTGAGCCTTGGTTCCCGCTGATGATGAACTACAAAGCTTTGTTCAGAGTGAAAGGCTTCTCCGCACGGGTATCGCCCGATGCATACTATCACAGCAATTTGTCAGAAGATTTCCGACGTATCTCTGGCATGGGTTTTAACAGTATAAGAATATGTTTGGATACCATTCCCGAAAAGAGTAACCATAAAGCACTGTACCGGGCGGCGGAATGGATGTTAGACACCGCGCAACTATACCATTTGAAAGTGATGTTGCTCATTAAACGCCCCTTGGACAGCGAGCTGGAAATCTTTACCATAGGTTTGCTCAAACATTTGGCCCACCACCCGGCTCTTTGGGCTTACGATTTTTTCAATGAACCGTTATATTTTGACCCTGTTGACCATCGCGACAAAAAAGAAGCCTATAAAATAGTCAAAAAATGGCGTACAATGATGAGGAAAAATGCACCTCACCAGCTATTCACTATAGGTTTTGCGGAGCCCATAGAGGTTTTTGAATGGGACCCCACCTATCTTCCTGTCGATTTTGTGTCTATTCACACTTACAATCCCCTACGAATTGCCAGCGAGATGCGTTGGTATAGTGACCATTGCAAAGGGAAGCCCTGGATGGTAGGTGAAACTGGACTGCCTGCCGACAATGTGCGTGTAAGCTATGAAGAGCAAAGGCAATTCCTGCGACAGACTTATACTCTAGCACGACAATACAACAGTGCCGGCTACGGCTGGTGGTACTACCGCGACAACCCCGATGCCCATGTCTTCGAAGGCCAATATACCGGTCTGATTAATCCTGATGGCCAGGACAAGCCTGCCGCAATGGAAGTGTGCAAACTAAAAGATATTCCCATTCCCACCGATGACCATAGCCTACCCACCAACTATTACAACATGCTGGGCTACAACAACATTGCCCTACATGGAACGATAAAAGACGCTGATACAGATCAAGGTATCTGCGGGGCACTCATACGAGGTTGGACCAAGGACTGGATTGGCATGAACACCTATACCGATGAGGATGGCCATTTCACACTATACAGCAATGATTTCAATGTACATTTCGAAATGTCAGCCCCCCGCATGGAAAACATCCGGTTTCACAGGGAGGACATTGAATACCACTTTACCAGCATAGAAGCGGAAGAACAATGGTCGTTTGAATCACTGCCCCAACAAGACTTGGAATATCACAGCATCGATTACCATGACTTCTTAGACGGAGATAGCATGACCTTGCATTTCAATCCCAAACACTTCAATCAAAGCAAGATAGAAGGCGAATTAGGAGTGATAAAAATTAGCAAATTAGCTAATTAGTTAATGTGCCAATGTGCTAATGTGCCAATGAAATTTGCGGTTCCACCGTAACCGCCGCATAGATGACAGCCGTCAGAAAGTAGCAATAGTTTGCGGTGGAACCGCAAGCCCCGCATAGATGCGGTTATTTCAAATATTCATTGATTTTATCCAACATGATGCCGATACGGATATCGAAGGCTTCGCGGGTAGCATAGCCCACATGCGGAACCAAAACACAGTTCGGTGCATCGAATAATTCATGGTTTTGAGGAAGCGGTGGTTCCTTTTCAAACACATCGATGCCTGCACCCGCCAAACGATTTTCCTTCAGGGCAATAGCCAAAGCATCCATATCCACCACATTACCACGAGCGGTATTAATCAGCACTGCTGATGGTTTGCATAAAGCCAGTTTCTCAGCAGAAATCAAATGATGGGTTTCTGGGTTCAGCGGCACATGCAGCGAAATGATATCCGACTCTCGCATCAGCTGATCCAGTTCCACGTAGTGGAAGGTTTCGCTTTCCAATTCGGTATATTTGGTACGACTCCAAGCCAAAATCTTACAGTCGAAGCACAGCAGCAGTTCTGCAGTTTTACGACCGATGGCACCCGTACCAACAATACCGACAGTTTTTCCCGACAATTCACGCCCCAGGAAATTTCTGCGGCTAAGGCAATTACGGGTATCAGCGTCCAAAACAGTAATATGGCGATACACATCCAGCATCAGACCGATAGCGAGTTCGGCCACTGCAACGGTTGCATAACCGGCAGCATTTTTGACCACGATATTATGGGTCTGGCAATAGGCCATATCGATATGATCGAGGCCAGTAAAAGCCACAGCCAGCATTTTCAGTTTCGGGCAGCGGCATAGCACATCAGCCCCCAATTTGATATTGGAGATGATGACAATATCAGCGTCGGCCATACGTTCGGCCAGTACTTCAGGGGTTTCGTTTCTGTCGGGAAAACAGACAAATTCGTGCCCGCGGCGGGCAAAATCGGTGGCCAGTTGTTCAGCCAAGGCCGGGGTGATGCCAATGGGTTCTACAGCGGTGATTTTCATTTTGTTGTTGATTTGTTGATTTGTTTAATCGTTTAGGCGTTAAGACATGCACTTCGTGCATTCGTTAAGACGGAACTTTTCCCCGCCTCCACATCATGACATTTCTTTATTTTTCCTCACAAACAAAAAAAACGCTTTGCAGAGAAAGCGTTTTTTTATTATGAAAACACAAAGATTCAAGGATTTTAACCTCTTTTTTCTTTGATACGTGCTTTCTTACCAGTGAGGTTACGCAGATAGAAAATGCGTGAACGGCGAACAACACCGTGCTTATTCACCACGATATCGGAAATCAGAGGGGTAGCGAAGGGGAAAATTCTTTCTACGCCAACACCGCCTGAAATTTTTCTGATGGTGAAAGTTTTGGTTACTCCAGTGCCTGCAATTTGCAAAACAACACCCTGGAATTGCTGAATACGCTCTTTGGAACCTTCAACGATTCTGTAAGAAACGGTGATGGTATCGCCTGCCTTAAATTTCGGAAACTCCTTAACAGTCACGAAATTATCTTCTACATACTGAATCAAATCTTGTTTCATCTCTCTATTTTTTTATTTTATTTTTCTCTTCTTATTTTGGGGTTGCAAAAATACAAAAAATTTTAATACACAATACACTATTTCAATTTTTTACAAAACAATTTTCCTATTTCAAAAACGACACCCGTTTTTCTTCTTAAAATGCGCATTTATTATTCCACATTATGCCGCAAAACAAAGCATTCCCATCATCTTCAAATTACCAAAATATTAAAGTCATTTTTTTATTGTATAGAATAAATATTTTTTGTAGCTTTGCAAAAATTTATCCTAAAATGAGCTATATAGAATTTGACAAAACAGAATTGGTCAATATTCCCTTCTCGAAGAAAAAGGAAATCGTCCGCTGCAGCCGTACCGGAGCCTTCGCTTCCACCACGTTGCTCGGCCTTAACACCCGTAAATATCACGGTTTGTTCATCCTTCCCCAAGAGAATGTTGACGGTGAACGCCATGTTTTGGTGTCCTCTCTGAATGAAAGCATCATTATCGACGATATGGAGTTCCACCTTGGCATGCACCAGTACAAAGGTGGTATTTATGACCCGAAAGGCAACAAATATTTGCAAAAATTCAACGCCGACATTATTCCGGTTTACCATTTCCGCGTCGGCCACTTTAATTTCACCAAAGAAATACTTTTCTCTGACACTTCGGAGCGTATCATCATCAAATACACCATTCTTGATGATTTTGAATCCGCCTCCTTCCAGTTCCAACCGCTTTTGGCCTTCCGCCAGATTCATCAGCTAACCCACAAGAACGACCAGGCCAACACGGGTTATGAAGAAGTGAAAAATGGCGTAAAATATTGTTTATACGACAAATACACACCCATTTACCTACAATGTTCCAAAGCTATTGACTACCAGCATGCACCAGACTGGTTCTACAACATTGAATATGAAGAAGAAATCAACCGAGGCTACGAAGGACACGAGGACCTGCTGAAGCTTGGGCGTATCAATGTGCCTGTCAAGAGCAAGGAATTGTATTTCACCATCGGCACCAGTCCGATTGAACCTGAAGAAATTGCTGAAGTTTTCAATAGCACATTGGATGGACATCGTAGTCGTAACAGTTATTTGAACTGTCTGAAGAATGCCGCCGAGCAATTCATCATCGAGCGCAACGGCAAGACACAGATTATCGCTGGTTACCCATGGTTTGGCCGCTGGGGCCGTGACACTTTCATCGCCGTACCGGGACTTACGCTATCGGTGGTCAAGAAACCCAAAGTATGCAAGACCATTATCGACGACATGCTGTCGGAGATGAAAGACGGATTATTCCCCAATATTGGCAGTGGCGACCAGGCCGCCTACAATTCCGTGGACGCACCCCTGTGGTTCTTCCGCGCTTTGCAGCAATACGCCTCTTATACCCGCACCGAGAAGAAAATATGGAAAGAATACGGTCCTGTAATGCAGTCCATCCTCAACGCCTACCGCAATGGATCGCTGTACAATATCAGGATGTTGGACAACGGACTCATCTATGCTGGCAATGAGCATGTAGCTCTCACCTGGATGGATGCAGTGGTGGACGGTGTACCCGTAACCCCGCGTACCGGCTGTGCCGTAGAAATCAACGCTCTGTGGTACAATGCCATCCAGTTTAGCCTCGAAGTGGCCCGTTTGGCCAAAGACAAAGCATTTGTGGAAGACTGGGAGCCTCTGGCCAAGAGTTTCCCCGACACCTTCAAAGCCACTTTCTGGTCAAAGGAAATCGGCTATCTCGCCGACTATGTCAATGGCGACTACAAGAATTTCCAGGTGCGTCCCAACATGATGATCGCGGTATCATTGCCCTACGCTCCTATCAGCGAAAAAATCAGACAACTGGTACTGAAGAAAACCTGCGAAGAGTTGCTGACAGAAAAAGGTATCAGAACGCTGTCGCCCAACGATCCCGACTACAAGGGACATTACGAGGGCAACCAAGCCGAACGTGACGCCGCCTACCATCAAGGTAGCTGCTGGCCCTGGCTGCTGGCACCTTTCTGCGACGGCATGCTCAGTGTCTATGGCCAAAACGCTGTTTCTGTCTTAGAGAAAATTTTCTACAATTTCGACAACTGCATGAAAGACTATGGCATCTCCACCATTTGTGAAATTACCGATGGAGACCCGCCATACAAACCCAACGGCTGCTTCTCACAGGCATGGAGTGTGGCCGCGCTGCTGTATCTCAAATGGAAAATCGATACAGCAAAAAAATAACCGCAGCAAAGCTGCTTTATTCAATTTGATTACAAAATCTATAAAAAGGAAATACTGATGAAAGTTCTAATGTTTGGATGGGAGTTTCCCCCGCACATCGCCGGTGGTTTGGGTACAGCCTGTTATGGCTTGACCAAGGGACTGGCAGTAAACGGGGTGGATGTCGCTTTCGTCATGCCCAAAGCCTCTGGCGACGAGGACCAGAGTCTCATCAAAATCATCAATGCCAGCGACGTGGAAGTTGACCCTCGCTTCTCCCCTTTCTTTATGCAAGGTGGCGAAACCACCTATATCCAAGTCAACTCACAGATGATACCTTACGTCGGCTTGGACGACTATTACAATGTCATTAACCAAATTGACAGCGGCGTATTCATCTCTGGCGACAAGCGCAGATACGAGTTCTCCGGCCGTTATGGCAGCAACTTGATGCAAGAGGTGGACCGTTATGCGGAAGTAGCTGCCGAGATTGCCAAGCACGAGCAATTCGATGTCATCCATGCCCACGATTGGCTGACCTATAAGGCTGGTATCGCTGCCAAAAAAGTCAGCGGAAAACCGTTGGTGGTGCATATCCACGCCACGGAATACGATCGTTCCGGCGAGCACAATATCAACGACATCGTCTATGGCCTCGAACGCTATGGCATGGGCGAAGCTGACATGGTTTGTGCCGTCAGCGAACTGACCCGCCGCATCGTCATTGAGAAGTACCATATTCCTGCTGACAAAGTGGTGACACTGCACAACGCTGTAGTTCCTAACGACAAAACCGTGGAGCGCGAGAAGAATGTCAAAGAGAAGATTGTCACCTTCTTAGGGCGTGTCACTTTCCAGAAAGGTCCCGAATACTTCGTGGAGACCGCTCGCAAGGTGCTGGAGAAAGATTCCAACGTTCGCTTCGTTTTAGCTGGTGACGGTGACATGATGCCGCGCATCATCGAACGGGTGGCCGAGTTAGGCATTGCCGACCGTTTCCACTTTACCGGCTTTTTGCGTGGCAGCGACATCGACAAGATGTTCGGCATGAGTGATGTATACGTCATGCCTTCTATCTCTGAGCCATTCGGTATTTCACCCCTCGAAGCCATGCGAGCTGGTGTGCCCGTGGTCATCTCCAAGCAGTCAGGTGTTGCCGAAGTGCTGCAATACGCCATCAAAGTCGATTTCTGGGACATTGATGCCACTGCCGATGCCATCTACGGTCTACTCCACTACCCTGCCCTGTCCAAACTCTTTGTGAACAAAGGTAAAGAGGAAGTGGACAACCTGAAATGGGAAAATGTAGCCCGCAAGCTCAAGGATATATATACCAAAGTAGTCAACAGATAACAATAACTCTTTCAAATACAATACCATGCATAACATTTGCTTCCATTTTCATATCAGCCAACCGTTCCGTTTGAGAACGTACCGCTTTTTCGACATCAACCAGCATCATCAGTATTTTGATGACTATCAGAACAGCTATCTGGCCAACCGTTTGGCCGAACGATGCTACCTGCCCGCCAACGCCATGCTGCAGGAGCTTATCGCCAAATATGGTGACAAGATAAAGGTAAGTTTCAGCATCGCTGGAAGTTCCATTCACCTCTTCCAGCAATATTGTCCCGAAGTGATTGAGAGTTTCAAGAAACTCATTGCCACCAAAAACGTGGAAATCACGGGTAACACCTACACCCATAGCCTTGCTTCGTTATACAACAAGACCAGTTTCATGGAGCAGGTGAAGTTGCAGGAAAAACTGCTGAAGGAAGTGTTCAAGGTACGCCCCACCTCATTCTGCAATACAGAAATCATCTATTCGGACGAGATTGGCGAATGGTTGCATGAGGCCGGTTACGATGTGGCACTGACCGAAGGTGCCCGTCATATTTTGGGTTGGAAGAGTCCATGCTATCTTTACTGCAATCCCTTCCAGACCGATCTGAAACTGCTGCTCAGAAGCTACCGTCTGTGTGATGATATCACTTTAAGATTCGAGGAAAAAGACTGGGACGGCATGGGATTGACCGCTGACAAATACATCAGCAATCTGAACAAGATTCCCGATGACGCGCCTTTCATCAATCTTTATTTCGATTATGAAACCATTGGTGAGTATCACACCGCTGACACAGGCATTTTCGACTTCTTCAAATCACTTTTCTCTCAATTGGCAGAGAGCGACAACTACCGTTTCATCACGCCGAAGGAAGTCAACAGCATGCAAGTTCCCTGTTCTACCATGCATGCCCCCTGGCCCATTTCTTACTCTGGGGACGAGAAAGACACGGCCGAATGGTTGGGTAATGACTTGCAGCAAGAGGCTTTCAATCAGTTATTTAAATTAGAAAGTCTGTATAAAAAATCAAAAAATAAAGTAGCTAAGGAAAACTGGCTGCAACTGCAGGCTGCCGACCACTTCAACTTCATGAGCACCAAGTGGTTTGCCCATGACAGTGTCCGCAGAAATTTTGATGTGTATCCATCTCCTTATCAAGCATTTATAAACTTCATGAATGTATTGAATGATGTAAAGCTGCAATTGGAGACCAACCCCGAAAAGAAAGCTTAAACAGGGGCTACAAAAAATCAAGAAAAAACTTCCAAAAAAAGATGGAGGTAAGGAAATTTTTCGTATTTTCGTAAGCTAATTTTTTATCCGTATAAGAAAGAACATTTTAACCAAAATTACTAACACATAAAAAATTAAAATTATGGCATTTAAAGGAGCATTAGTCATCAACACTGAAAAGTGTAAAGGTTGCGAAGTGTGCATCACGGGATGTCCACAGAACCCCGCCTGTATTGCACTTTCGAAGAAAGTAAATGCAAAAGGTTACAACTACCTTGAGGTTGTCAATGCCGACGCGTGTATTGGCTGCGCCAACTGTGCAGTCATCTGCCCCGACGGCGTTATCGAAGTTTACCGCGCCAAAGAGTAACCGCGGACAGAAGCAAGAAAAAACAAAACAATTAACAACTAAACAAATTACAAAATGGCAAAAGAATTAAAATTAATGAAGGGTAATCAAGCCATTGCAGAGGCTGCCATTCGTATGGGTTGCGACGGATACTTCGGATATCCTATCACTCCCCAGAGTGAGGTTCTCGAGCATCTGATGGCTGAAAGACCATATCTGACAACCGGCATGGTTGTGCTTCAAGCCGAAAGCGAGTTGGCCTCTATCAACATGGTTTACGCTGGCGCATCTACAGGTAAACGCGTCATGACCTCATCCTCATCTCCCGGTTTCTCCTTGATGCAGGAAGGTTTGTCATACATTGCCGGTGCCGAGCTGCCCGCATTGTGTGTTAACGTCGTTCGTGGCGGCCCAGGTCTGGGTACCATCCAGCCTTCACAGTCCGACTATTTCCAGACCACCAAGGGTGGCGGTCATGGCGACTACAGACTAATCACCTTGGCACCCGCATCCGTACAGGAAATGTACGACTTTGTGGAACTCGGTTTCGACTTGGCTTTCAAATACAGAAACCCCGCTGCCATCCTTTCCGACGGTGTTATTGGCCAGGTAATGGAAAAAGTCATGGTTGACGATTACAAACCACGCTGGACCAACGAATATATCGAAGAGCATTGCCCATGGGCCGCTACCGGTCATCGTGCTGGCGGCAAGAGCACTATCGTCACTTCTCTTGAACTCGAAGCTCTGAAACAAGAGGCTATCAACGAGAGAATCCAAGCCAAATACAGAAAATGCGAAGAAGAAGACGCCCGCCACGAGGCTATCCAGTGCGACGATGCTGAATACCTGTTCGTAGCATACGGTTCCGCTGCACGTATCTGTATGAAAGCTATGGAACTGGCACGCGCCGAAGGCATCAAAGTCGGTTTGGTGCGTCCTATCACCCTGTGGCCCTTCCCGACCAAAGCTGTTGCTGAAATCGGTGGCCGCATGAAGAAAATCCTCAGCGTTGAAATGAACGCCGGTCAAATGATCGAAGACGTGAAACTGGCAGTGAATTGCAACGTTCCCGTTGAGCATTACGGCCGTTACGGCGGTGTCATCCCAACCCCGGTTGAGATTTTCGAAGCTTTGAAAAAAATGGTAAAATAATTTAATTAGCATTGAAATTATGACAAGAGAAGATATTATCAAACCCGAAAACTTAGTGTACAAGCGCACCTCTGTTTTGAAGGATGCCACCATGCACTACTGCCCAGGCTGCGGACACGGTACTGTTCACAGAATCATCGCCGAGGTGATTGAAGAAATGGGCATTCAGGACAACGTCGTCGGTATTTCACCGGTAGGCTGCTCTGTTCTGGCTTACAATTATTTTGATGTTGACTTCGTGGAAGCCGCCCACGGCCGTGCTCCCGCCTGCGCATCAGCCATCAAACGTCTGCGCCCCGATACTTTCGTATTCTCATATCAGGGCGACGGTGACTTGGCTTCTATCGGTTGCGCCGAAGTAATGCACGCCTGCAACCGTGGCGAGAACATCACCATGATCTTCATCAACAACGGTATTTACGGTATGACCGGCGGTCAGATGGCTCCCACCACCCTTGAGGGTATGGAAACCGTGACTTGCCCCTATGGCCGTGACCCCGAAATCATGGGACATACCATGCGTTTGACCGAAGCATTGGCTCAGCTGCCCGGCACTTACTATGTGACCCGTCAGGCTGTTTACACTCCCGCTTTGGCCCGTAAATGCAAGAAAGCTATCCGTCAGGCCTTCGAGAACCAGAAACTCAACAAGGGCGTTTCTTTCGTGGAAGTTACCTCAAACTGTAACTCTGGCTGGAAGATGACCGCTGTTCAGGCCAACAAATGGATGGAAGAAAACACACTGAAATACTTCCCGCTGGGCGATATGAAAGTGGATGGCAAGTTCGATCCCAAGTTCATCGAACGCATCGCCACCTTCGACCAACCCAATGAAACCCTTTATTCATTGAGAAAAAAATAATAACCTTAAATTCACAAAGCAATGACAGAAGAAATAATTATAGCAGGCTTCGGCGGTCAAGGTGTACTCTCAATGGGTAAAATCCTGGCTTACGCCGGCATTATGCAAGACAAGGAAGTCAGCTGGCTTCCCTCCTACGGACCTGAAATGCGTGGTGGTACTTCTAACGTAACGGTGATTTTGAGCGACGAGCGTATCTGCTCTCCTTATTTGAACCAATTCGACACTGCCATCATTCTAAACCAGCAGTCCATGGACAAATTCGAAAGCTCAGTAAAACCCGGTGGTCTGTTGATTTATGACCCGAACGGTATCTCCCACCACCCCACCCGTAAAGACATCAACATCTATCAGGTGGCCGCTGCTGACAAAGCCAGCGAACTGGGTATCTCAAAGCTGTTCAACATGATTGTGCTGGGCGGTTTCCTCAAGGTGAAACCTTTGGTAACCCCCGAAATGCTGCACAAAGGTTTGGAAAAATCTCTGCCCGAACGTCACCACCACCTCATTCCCAAGAACGAGGAAGCAGTGGAAATCGGCAAAGGTTTGCTGAAACCCTACCATACCCTGTAATCGGATGGGCGGATGAATGCTCGCCCCTTCCATAACGACAAAAAAAGCCTGCGGTTGCAGGCTTTTTTTATAGGTTCTAATCGCGAAGACACCTGACAGATAATCCAGAAAATACCCATCCCAAGTAATCCCTATCTAAAGTAGCATTATTATATCTAAGGGACCTATAGTAAGCAAAACCATCGCCAAAATAGGTAGCACTCCATAAGAATGCATATTTACCAAAATCGTTCTGATAAAAACGGAAAGAACCAGCAGGAAGGACCGAAAAATCAGTGGAATTATTTGAATCTTGGTCATTGCCCACTGTGCAAATACCAGAATAGGTTTCCCATCCTCTGGCGGAGGCTAGAGACTTGGCAATATGAGTACTATTAGAACCACAAATATGGTACAAGGAGACATAATTAGCCAACTGCGTCCATTCAGCATCGCTTGGCACATGCCAACCATTGGGGCAAACGCCTTGCACCCCACTAGGATTAGTTGAGGACGATGAGGCATTATGCATAACGGCAGTCCAATTGTATAGATAGCCATAAGTGGAAACACTGTCTGGAATCCCATAAGGATAATAGAGAAAAGCCGAATCGCTACTATAGGTACTGCCACCAAGAGGAATACTTGTACCATCGGCATAATGCGTGGTGCGAAGATTCTCCCTCATCCAACATTGATTGCCTATCTGCACAGTATTGTATATATTGTTATCATAATCGGTCACTGATGGGACATCAGGACAGGCTTGTGGACTGCAAGGAGTGGTAAAAATCACTTGATTGCCGTAGGCTGTTCCCACGCTATTAGTGGCGTATGCACGCACGTAATAACTGGTTCCAGCAGCCAAACCTGTAATATTGCTAGAAAAGCTACCCGTGCCACCGCCGTCAACTGAATGACTATCTGCCAATGTGGGCAACGGCAAAGTACTCCAACACACACCACGGGCTGTCACATCGGCGCCACCAGTAGAGGTAACAATTCCACCAGATATGGCAGAGGTCAGAGACAGTTGAGTATAGACAGCTGAGGTAATTACAGTAGGAACGACAGGATCTTGTTCTTCATCAAGAAGACAACGAACGGAGATTGCATTATCCTTATCAACATCACCATTATATACAATGGCATCATAATAAATGAGGCTATGACCAAAAACTTTACTATTACTGTTCTCGGTAGCACTCCAATAGCCCACATAATCGCCGAAAGTAAAGTAATTTCCCAGGGCGTAAAAGCCAGCAGGTAGAGCCGAGAAACCAGTGACATTGTTGGTAGTACGGTCATTGCCAATGCTGCATGTTCCATCATGGGTATACCACCCTCTGGTAGCGGCCAAGGACTTGGCGATATAACTTGTGTTGGAATTGCACACATTCTCACTTTGAGAGGAAACAAAGTCGAACAGTTGCATCCATTCCGCCTCACTTGGCACATGCCAGCCTTCAGGACAAATACCTTGAACTCCGCTACGATTGACTGAAGAGGAAGTAGAAGGATGTATCACGGCAGGCCAATTGTAAAGGTAACCATAGGTGGCAACAACACTATGGTCGTTGTCTGGATTGTATCGATAAGGTGTACTATTGGAATAAGTGTTTCCCATGGCTATTTCTGTCCCATCGGAATAATGTTCAGTACGAAGGTTCTCACGCATCCAACATTGATTGCCTATCTTCACAGTATTGTATATATTGCCATCGTAATCCGTCACTGATGGAATGTCCGGACAAGCCTGTGCATACGCTGAACCACTCACATCCCTTATGCATCGTACTGAAAATCCATAGATATTAACAGCTTCTCCGATGAATACGGAAGAAGAGTTGTATACGAGAGTGCTTATATAAGCTTCGCTAGTGGGGTTCGTAGTACTCCAGAAATGGGCTTCTTCACCAAAACCATAGGTGTAACCATTTCTACTATAAGCACCTGCTGGCAAAGCCGAAAAGAATGTGGTATTGTTGGTGGAAAGGTCGTCACCTACAGTACACGGCCCCGAATAAGTATGCCATCCTATGGTGTCCGCCAAAGACTTTGCTATACCATCACAGACATATTCGTCCTGTTCTGAAACATAATCCACCAATTGCATCCATTCATCTGCACTCGGCACATGCCAACCCGTTGGACAAACCCCCTGAACCCCACTTGGGTTGTTAGTAGATGTAAGCACAGCGTTCAATGCCGCTTTTAAATTATAGAGATAACCATAAGTATAGACATTATTTGTGTCATTGTTAGGAACGTAACGGTAGCCAACATTATGGCTTGTAGTACTTCCAACAGGAATACTTGTACCATCAGCATAATGTGTGGCACGCAGGTTTTCCCTCATCCAACACTGTTCTCCAATCAGCACCGTGTTATATATATTACCATCATAATCTGTCACCGTGGGAGTGCCTGGACAAGCTCTTCCTATGGCAGACTGGAATCGCAAGGTTAAAAATTGGGAATCCTAATTCTTATGTA
>CADCNH010000009.1 GCA_902802755.1 uncultured Bacteroidota bacterium
TAATTCAGATTTCAGATGTTAAATACATGACAACAAAAGTACATTTTTTCTGACATTTTGTAAACTTAAATTTCATACTGCAAAACTAAAG
This sequence comes from uncultured Bacteroidota bacterium, assembly GCA_902802755.1. Classification (GTDB taxonomy): domain Bacteria; phylum Bacteroidota; class Bacteroidia; order Bacteroidales; family WCHB1-69; genus RUG11690. The sequence continues at coordinate 92 of CADCNH010000009.1, forward strand.
GGTGCGGAAGCGGTGTGAATGAACGGCCTCCAACAGCGGCGCGCAAAAGCGCGTCAGCGTCCAGTTTACTTTTGCCGCCGCTGTCAGAGGGCGGACAGAGCGGGCGGCATTCATGTCGGCGAAGATCTTTTGCATACTTTTCCATCTGTGGAAAAGTATGAGACTTTCAACTTATCATGCCCCAGAAAACATTCTTCCGCATCAACTCGGCGAGATGACGGGCGATAGGAGCGTTTTGAGGCTTGGACAAGTCAGGGTCGTTGTCAAGCAGACTCATGGCTAAGTTGCGGGTGTACACCACCAGTTTCTCATCCCGTATCAAGTCGGCCAACTTGAAATCGAGGATACCACTTTGCTGCGTACCCTGCAAATCACCGGGGCCTCGCAACTTGAGATCGATATTGGCAATCTCGAAGCCATCGTTGGTAGAGACCATGGCATCGAGGCGTTGCTTGCTTTCAGTGGTCAGTTTGTTACCCGACATCAGGATGCAGTACGACTGCTCGCCGCCACGTCCTACCCTGCCGCGCAGCTGATGCAACTGTGACAGACCGAAACGCTCGGCATTTTCCACCACCATCACCGTGGCATTAGGCACATCGATGCCCACTTCTATCACCGTGGTAGAAAGCAAAATTTGAGTTTCATTCTTGATAAAGCGCTGCATCTCGAAATCCTTCTCTTCAGGCTTCATCTTACCATGAACAATACCCAAAGCATATTCTGGCAACGGGAAGGCTTGCGACATAGCCTCATAACCTGCCATCAAGTCCTGCAAGTCCATTTTTTCTGACTCCTTGATGAGGGGATAAACCACAAACACCTGCCGGCCTTTGGCGATTTCCTTTTTCAGGAAACCATTCAGACGCAGCCTGTCCTTCTCGAAATAATGGGCGGTGATAATCGGCTTACGTCCTTTGGGCAACTCATCGATAACCGACAAATCAAGGTCGCCATACAAAGTCATGGCCAGGGTTCTCGGAATAGGGGTTGCCGTCATGACCAGTATATGAGGCGGCACGATGTTTTTCTTCCATAACTTGGCCCGCTGTTCCACACCAAAGCGGTGTTGTTCGTCAATCACCACAAAACCAAGGTTTTTGAATTGCACCTCATCTTCAATCAAGGCATGAGTGCCAATCAAAATATCCACCTCACCATTGCGCAAGCCTTCATGTATTTCACGGCGTTTAGCGGTTTTTGTTGAACCTGACAGAAATTCGACACGCATATCCATGGGGGCCAGCATACGCTTTACTGTCTCATAATGCTGGGTAGCCAATATCTCGGTCGGCGCCATGAGACACGACTGGAAGCCGTTGTCCTTGGCAATCAGCATCAGCAGCAAGGCCGTGATGGTTTTGCCGCTGCCCACATCGCCTTGCAGCAGGCGGTTCATCTGCCTTCCGCTACCCATGTCCGCCCGAATTTCCTTGATAACACGCTTCTGTGCATTCGTCAACGGGAAAGGCAGATAATTTTTATAGAAAGTATTGAAATAGTCGCCCACCACCGAAAAGACATGACCTTTATATTTCTGAGAAGTCAGCAATTTCAGTTTCAACAGCTTCAGCTGGGTAAAAAACAACTCATCGAATTTCAGTCGCAGCTGAGCCTGTGAAAGCACCTGCATATCGGCAGGATAATGGATATTACACAAAGCCTCCTTCAGCGGCATCAGTTTTAGATGCTGCAAAATATCCTCTGACAAGCGTTCTCTAATCACATCCTTCACTTGTGGCAATAGTGCCATCACCAGCTTCGAAATCGCCTTGGAATCCAGTCCGGCACGCTTGGCCTTGTCGGAAGTGTTGTACAGCGGCTGGAAATTAGTTGGCACCAGCGACTGCGGCTGGTTTTTGGGATCAATCAACTCGGGATGGGTGATATTCCAGTGCCTGTTGAACTGTGTTGGCTTGCCGAAAACGATAAACTCGCGATTTTCTTTCAGCATATCCTGCACCCACCTGATACCGTTGAACCATACCAGTTCTATCGAACCCGTCTCATCCACAAACTGCGCCACCAGACGCTTGCCTCGTTGCTGCCCCACCAGCTCGCAATGGACAATCTTTCCTTTGAGCTGGATATAAGCTCCTTCTGACTGAATATCAGCAATTTTATAAATTTTCGACTTGTCGATATGCCGGTATGGATAATACAGCAGCAGGTCTTCAAAAGTGAAGATTTCGAACTCTTTTCGCAGCACATCCGCACGCTTCGGACCCACTCCTTTCAGGAATTCTATCGGGGTTTGAAGAAGGTCTACCTGCGTGTTCATAGGAGTGTCAGTTTTTTTATCAGAATGCAAATGTACAAAAATTTCCTCTAATGAGGATGAAAAAACACGGCTCCCGCATGATTTTTATGACATCTATTTTGGTATGACCATTCTGCGGTGTTTGGGTTCAGCACTTCGGGGCAAGTGTGTTACGCACCGCAGCAGAGGATGACGTATGCATTCACCACCCCAGATTCCGCTACGCTCATCTGGGGTTACTAAGATGTCGTCTCTTCGAGACTATGATGTCGCAGGCTGTAAGCTTGCAAGGAATATAGCCCGAGGTAAGGTGCGAGATACGAGCACCGTAACCCCAGGGAAAGCAACCCCAGGGATGAGGATGTCCCGTGTGTTTGTTCGCGTCGCAAGTGTCGCATACTCCGAAGCACACCATCTGACTGACGCGAAAGGGGAAAGCTATAGCTGATACTATAAATCTAAAACTAAAAACGACAAGACTTAGGGATAATTCCGTTTTCTTTGATAATAATATACTGATATGGTGGCCGTATTAGATAAAATACGTATATTTGCAGTTTAGTTTAACTATAAAGCAATACGGTCAAACGAACCATATATCATAGCCAAAAGGTATAGCAAATATTGGATAAGTTGAAATAGATAATACTACTGTGAGCATTCTGATAATCATATTAGTTGTCGCACTTTTTTTCTACTTCGCTAAATATAACTCAGCAAAGGGATATTCAGCAAAGGAAAAAGGGATGGTAGGGGAAATTCGTGTGTCATCTATATTGTCTCAGCTGTCAAACGAATATGTAACACTTAATGATTTGGTTTACCATACGGAGAAAGGAACCACGCAAATAGATCATGTAGTAGTTTCAAAGTATGGTATATTAGCTATTGAGACCAAAAACTATCGGGGCGAAATCTATGGGGATGATAAACGACAACAGTGGACCCAGATGATAGTCACAGATGTGACGTATGCAAAGAAATGGTGGAAGACGTACACTTACGTGACAAAGAACCATTTTTACAATCCAGTCAAACAGTCTTTAGGACACTCTTATAAAATCAAAGAACTGTTATCGGCATTCCCACATGCTAAGATAGTGCCAATAGTTGTCTTTACTGGTGAAGCCATATTGAGAAACGTTGAAAGTAAATATCCTGTTGTTTATGAAGAAAATCTTCTCGGAGTGATAAATGAGTATAAAAAGATATGCCTGTCAGACGATGAGGTACAAAGGGTTCTTGGTATTCTCAAAGGGAACAATGTTCGAGAGGTGGTTAGCGATAGACAACATGTCGAGAACCTACGAACGGCAGAAAGAGTGGTGAATGCAGTCGTCAATTCCGGTTTTTGTCCAAAGTGTGGTGGGCATCTTGTTGAACGACATGGTAAGTACGGATTCTTCTATGGATGTTCAAATTACCCAAAATGTAGATATACAATACAATGATGTAACATTTTTGGTTTTTAGAATACTAAAAAGATGTATAATGGATGAAGGTTGATGTAATATTGAACAATAACTGTGAACACTTATGTCTATGAAGTATAGTAAAGACAATTTGACCATAGAGGTGTCTGAGCATGGTGCGGAATTGACAAGCCTGCGCAAAGAGGGACGGGAATACCTGTGGAATGGCGATGCAGCCTACTGGAACCGCCATTCTCCTGTGCTTTTCCCCGTTGTGGGAAAGCCTTACAACAATGAGATACACGTTGACAGAAAAACCTACCCTATGAAGCAACATGGTTTTGCACGTGACAGCGAGTTCGAACAAGTCGAGTCAAAATGGGGCACATGCTTCCGCATGAAAGATACCGAACGGCTTGAAGTGTACCCCTATCGCTTCGGTCTTGAGGTAACTTACTCTATTCAAGGAGACAAATTGACAGTGAGTTGGTATGTGGAGAATATGAGTGAACGATTAATGTACTACCAGATAGGTGCGCATCCAGCCTTTTTGTTGCCCGACTACAATCCGTTGGACAACATACATGGATATGTGGAATACTATGATATTGAAGATCGTCCTGTGGAGCCTCTGCTTATCTCAGAATTGGAAGACGGAAACCGAGTGTCGCGAATTGACAGTGGGCTCCGTCTTCCCTGCGTGATGCCCATTACAAACGATACTTTTGTACATGATGCATTGCTGATAGAAAATAGTCAGGTGGCGGAAACTACATTGTGCGACAAGCACGGTCGTAAAGTAATAAGTGTTTACTGCTACGATGCCGATGCATTTGGCATATGGGCACCTTACAAGGAAGGTTGTCCATTTGTCTGTCTTGAACCATGGCAAGGTATTTGCGACAAAAAGGGCTTTGCTGGAGATATCAGCCAAAGAGATATCATCCGTTGCATTCATCCTGGCGATCACGGACATTTCGTTTATACCATCACCATCTTCGAGAACTAACATTAAAAAAAGCTGATTATGACCCAAAATCGCATAATAGGGATTGGGGAAACTGTATTGTACACATTGTTACCATAATGTTTTTATCGGCTGTAATAAAAAAATGAGTACCTTTGCACTTTCATAATCAAAATTTCTAAGGTTTATGAAAAGGCTTCTATTCATAGTGTTTATGATTACCGCAGGGATGCTTTCCTTGGCGGCACAGGTGAATGCGCCTTTGACAGAGGGCTGGGAGTCGGGGGATTTCACTTCCCACTTGTGGGAGCGGCCGGATTTACAATACCGCTGGGAGATCACCAGCGAGGGGGCACACAGTGGCCGCTATTGTGCCCGCAGCGGCAACTATTATACGCTGAACACGATATCGGTGTTGCAACTGTCAGTGTTCTTGACGGATACTGGCACCCTCTCCTATTACCGCAAAGTATTCTCCGCCGAAGGAAGCGGCCGTTTCCTCTTCTGGCTCGACGGAGAGTTGCGCGACTCACTGGCGGGATATGTTGACTGGAGCGAATTCCAATGTCCTGTCTCTGCCGGTTTCCACACCCTGAAATTCAGCTATACAAAGAATCAGACGAAAAGCAGAGGCTCCGACTGCGTGTGGATTGACGACCTACGCATGCCCAGCGGCGTCACAATAGCCCCTCTTCCCGATGACAGCACCTACAACACCGAGGAAGTGGTGATTGTTGACGACATAGAGGGACATGAATTTGGTGCGGTGAACTCGCCGGGAACGGTGGGATGGACTTATATCGACGGCGATGCGGCTCCCACGGCCACCTACAACGTTCTGGATTTTCCCCACGAGGGCTCTCCTATGGCTTTTGTCGTGCTGGATGACTATCTCCTCGTTGGAAATCAATACAATGTCACGGCTCATTCAGGTCACAAGTTTCTTGGGAGTCCTTACCATTCCGACAGGGCCAACGACGACTGGATAGTGAGTCCCGAGCTTGACTTCTCCGAACCTTTCACCTTCTCCTTCTTCGCCCGCAGCTTTGCCGACCGTTTCCCTGACGAGAAATTCGTGGCATGCTATTCACTCACCACAGCCGCCGCGTCAAGTTTCATCCCCTTGCATTGCGAACCCATCACGACGACCGCCGCCTGGGAAGAATACTCTTTTACGGTACCCGCGGAGGCCAAGTATGTGGCGGTGCATTGCGTGTCGCACGACCAATACATGTTCTGCTTGGACGATCTCACTATCCGAGGACGGAGAATTATACAAACTGAAGGAACACCGATGGCCTCACAAATGACCGCCCCGGCAATTATTGACCGTTGCAGCGTGAAAGAACAAATGAGTGATGAAATAACGTTGGAATCCATGAGCAGGGATATCAGCGACAGCCACATGGCCAACACGCTGGAAGAAATGTTGCGATGGAACAAATACCCGACCTACGAAGTTTATACCGAGCTGCTGCAACATTTCCAGGAGACATTCCCGAACCTCTGCCAGATAGACACCATTCTCGACACCACGCCACATCCCGACCTCCACCATTCCATCTTCGCCATCCATATCAGCAACACATTGGGACAGGCCACCACAAAGCCGGCATTTCTCTACTCATCGACGATACACGGATGGGAGGTGGTGTGTTACTACATGGTACTGCGACTGGCCGACTATATCCTGAACAACGCCACTACCGATACCGCCGTGCAGCGGTTGCTGGACAATGTGGATCTTTATATCTGTCCGCTCGAGAACCCCGATGGCACCTATCATCTGACCAACGATTTGATCCTGAAAGATGGCATCCATTCCACCTACCACAACTACAACGACGTGCAGATGAACCGCAACTACCCGCTCCTGCCAGGGATAGAAGACACTGTAAACATCCAACCTGAGACTCAGGCTATCATCGACTGGGTGACACCGAGACATTTTGTGATGTCGGTGAACTTCCACTGCGGTGCCGAGATTCTCAACTATCCGTGGGATGCGTGGACCACCGCCCAGCGTTCACATGCCGACGCCGACTGGTTCCGCTACACCTGCCAGAACTACGCCTCCCTTTGTCAAGCCATCGACACCGCATACCTCTACGGCGATTATCGTGGACGCTCAGTCATCGAGGGCGCCGACTGGAGTCCGCTTAACGGTGGCCGTCAGGATTACATGACCTACTACCAGCGTTGCCGCGAGGTGACCATAGAGATGAGCTATCTGTCAGTGATTACGGACACGTTGTTGCTGCCCACCTATTGGGACAAGAGCAAGGATGCCCTGCTGAGCTATGCCATGGAGTGCAGCTACGGTTTCTGGGGCACGGTGACCGATGCACTCACGGGAGAGCCCATAGAGGCGATGGTCAAAGTTGTCAACCACGACCGTTTCCACTCCGAAGTCTTCTCACATTTGCCATTAGGCGACTATCACCGCCCCATCATGGCCGGCACATACACCGTTGAGGTCTCCGCCCCTTGCTACCAGACTGCCACCTTCACCATCACCACTCGTCCTGGAGTGGGCATCCGCCATGATGTAGAGCTTCAACCGCTGGCACTTGAGCCTACGGTTTTCGACCAATATATCCTTGCCGGAATGCAGACCACCGTCGTGGCACTCTCGCAGAACGAAGTATGGTGGTATGATTCCGATACGGCTGTCGAGCCCTTTTCCATTGGCAGTTACTTCACCACACCTGCGCTTTCCGACACCACGACCTACTATTTCGAGGCACATTACCAGGACGACACCCTGCTCTGTGTCAGTCCACGAGGAGCCGTCACAGTGTATGTCATCGATGCGGCAAACGACATAAATTCACAATTCAATTTTCAGAATTCAAAATTGAAAATTTATCCCAACCCCGCTGAGGATTATCTGATGGTGGAAGCCGAGGACGACGGTCCCATTAGGGTAGAGATATATGATATGAAGGGGACTCTTATCCTCCAAGGCGTGCACCCCTGCCCCACCAAGCTAAACATAGCGCCATTGCCTGCTGGTCTTTATTTGCTGCAAGCCACCCACAACGATGGCCGCCGGGAGGTTATGAACTTCATGAAAAGCCGGAATGCGGGGAGATAAGCTTCGGGGCTGGCGATACCCGCGCCGCGACAGGGGAATCCGTGTGCATTCACCACCCCAGATTACGCTACGCTCATCTGGGGTTAATAAGATTCGACCTCTTTGAGGTCGTAAACGATGGTGCAACAATACCACTGCAACGCCTTTGTCAAAGCACGCGGAGCCCAAGGCCAGCATCTATCCAAGACGGCTGTGTGCAGACAATGCCGACATGCAGTGCGGACGCGATGAATCGCGTCCCTACAATATGTTTTTGAAAAAGCATGCATTGTATTCATATCGCAACTGCGAGGACGCAGCTGCCTATGGTAAAAAAACATAAAAAATCCCTAACCCCTAACCCCTATAACCTATCCCCTTAAAATTGGCACATTAGCACATTGTCACATTAGCACATTAAAATATTTCGTATCTTTGCCAGCAGAATTTATCAACCTTAAATATATTTATTATGTCAGTTATCAAAGCTTTTAAGGGATTACGTCCTCCCAAAGAAATCGTAGAAAAGTTAGCCTCACGTCCCTACGACGTGCTGAACTCCGAAGAAGCCCGCAAGGAAGCCGAAGGCAATCCATACAGCCTGTTGCACGTCACCAAGGCTGAGATTGACCTGCCCGTTGGCACCGATGAGCACTCTCCCGAAGTGTATCTTCAGGTGGTGAAAAACTTCAACACTTTCAAAGATTACGGCTGGCTGAAACGCGATGAGGAAGACAAACTGTATATCTATGCTCAGAGCATGAACCCGACAGACGCCAACGCCCACTGGCAGTATGGCATCGTGGCTTGCGCTTACAGCGAGGACTATGTCAACAAGATCATCAAGAAGCATGAGCTCACCCGTAAGGACAAAGAGGAAGACCGTATGAAACACGTGCGCATCACCAACGCCAACGTGGAACCCGTTTTCTTCGCATATCCCGCTGTGGATGAAATCGACGCTATCGTGAACAACATCGTTCGCCACGAAGCTCCCGAATACGACTTCATCGCCAAAGAAGACGGCTTCGGCCATCGTTTCTGGGTCATCAACGACAAGGCTACCATCGCCCGCCTCGTTGAACTGTTCGCCACCAAGGTTCCCGCCATGTACATCGCCGACGGTCACCACCGTAGCGCCGCCGCCGCATTGGTAGGACAGGAAAAGAAAGAGCACAACCCCAACCATACCGGCAAAGAGGAATACAACTTCTTCATGACCGTTATCTTCCCCGACAACCAGCTGAAGATTATCGACTACAACCGCGTAGTGAAGGACCTCAACGGCCTCAGCAAGGAAGACTTCCTGAATGCACTGAACAAGGCTTTCGTGGTGGAAGAAATGGGTACCGAGATTTACAAACCCGCCAAATTGCATGAGTTCAGCATGTACTTGGATGGCAAATGGTACAAGATGACCGCCAAGGAAGGCACCTACGACGATAAGGATCCTATCGGCGTTTTGGATGTGAAGATTCTGAGCGACCATGCTTTGGACGCTGTGCTCGGCATCAAGGACCTCCGTACCGACAAGCGCATCGACTTCGTGGGCGGTATCCGCGGTTTGGGCGAACTGAAACGCCGCGTAGATAACGGCGAGATGAAAGTGGCTTTCGCACTCTATCCGGTATCCATGCAGCAGATTATCGACATCGCCGACTCAGGCAACATCATGCCTCCGAAGACCACCTGGTTCGAACCGAAACTGAGATCAGGTCTGGTAGTTCATGAGTTGAACGCATAATTAGGGATCAGGTTTCAGGTTACAGGTGACAGAAAAACTGTAACCTGACACCTGAAACCTGTAACCTACTAAAATGGAAAGTGGTGAGAAGATATCTCTGATTTTGAAGAGCCTGCCCGAAAAGCCAGGGGTGTATCGTTTTTTCGATGACGAAGGCACTATCATCTATGTGGGCAAAGCCAAGAAACTCAAACGCCGCGTATCGTCGTACTTCAACAAGCAGCACGACAATCGCAAAGTGCGGGTGATGGTTTCCAAAATCAGGGATATCCAAACCACAGTCGTCAACACAGAATGGGAAGCGTTGCTGTTGGAAAACAGCATGATCAAGGAATACAAGCCCCGCTACAACATTCTGCTCAAGGATGACAAGACCTATCCTTGGTTAGCCATCTCCAAAGAGGATTTCCCCCGCATTTTTTCCACCCGCAACCCCGACAAAAACACCATGCAGTTGTTCGGGCCGTATGCTTCCGTGCATTACCTGAACACCCTGATGGAAACTATCCGGGAACTGTTTCCGCTACGCACCTGCCGCCGTCTGACACAAAACAGCCGCCCATGCATCCAGCACCAAATCGGGAAATGCCCCGCCCCTTGCGCCAAACTCATCAGCAAGGAGGATTATCAGGAGGAAATCAAAAGCATCATCGACATCATCAAAGGCAACAGCAAGATTGTGCAACAAAAGCTGAAAGACCAGATGATGAAATATGCTGAAAAATGGGAGTTTGAAAAAGCGGAAGTTATCAAGCGAAAACTGGAAGTACTTGATAACTATATCGGCAAGTCGGTGGTGGTAAATCCTGCCCTCACGCAGCTGGATGTCTTGTCGCTGGATACCGACGACGAAAGCGGCTATATCAACTTCCTACGCATCATGAACGGGGCGATTATACAGTCTTACACTTTTGAAATCAATAATAAATTAGACAAGACTGAAGAAGACCTGTTACTGACGGGCATGTTGACGGTGGAGGACAAATTCGGGCCGCTGTTTCCCGATGTGGTGGTGCCCTTTATGCCTGAACTTGTTCCCGAAGGCACCAACTTCATTGTGCCCCAGCGAGGCGACAAATACAAGTTGCTAGAGCTGTCGCACAAGAACGCACAGTATTACAAATTAGAGAAGAAGAAACGCCAAGAGCTGGTAGATCCCGAACGCCGCCACCAGCGAGTACTCGTTGCCTTGCAGAAGGCTCTGAACATGGACCGACTGCCACGCCGCATCGAATGTTTCGACAACTCGAACACCCAAGGCGAACAACCCGTGGCCGCTATGGTCTGCTTTATCGACGGCAAGCCCGCTAAAAAGGAATACCGCCATTTCCTCATCAAAACGGTAGTCGGCCCCGACGACTTCAGCTCCATGGAAGAAGTGGTCTATCGCCGCTACCACCGCATTCTGGAAGAGGGCAAAGACCTGCCCGACCTGCTGATGGTGGATGGAGGCAAAGGACAGCTCAGTGCCGCCTACCGGTCCATCAAGGCCCTCCATCTTGAAGACAAACTGATGATGATCGGCATTGCGGAAAGATTGGAGGACATTTACAAATTGGGGGATGAGTTCCCCACCTATATCGACAAAAAGTCGGAGGCCCAGAAACTGCTGCAATACGTGCGCGACGAGGCCCACCGCTTCGGCATCACGCATCACCGCAAGCGCCGAGCCAAACACAGCATCGCCTCACGCCTGGACGAGATTCCCGGCATCGGCGAGGTGCTGAAAAACAAACTCCTCACCCACTTCAAGAGTGTCAAAAACATCGAAAACGCTAGCGAAGAGGAGATAGCGAAAGTTATTGGACCGGCGAAAGCCAAAACGGTGTTGGAGGCTTTATCCCAGAAATAAGAATAAATAGTATTGCTGCCTGCAAAATGTGCCGAAGGCACAATATTCTATTAACCCCGCACTAAACGACGAAGTCGTGCAGTGTGGGGTAGTAAGCACAGCCCTCACAGCTGCGTACCTCCGGCACGCTGATTTCCTCCACATGTCCTGCCACCCCAAACTGCGGCCTACGGCCTTGTTAGGGGTTAATAGGATGGCGTGCTTGCAGCACGCCAACACACAAATAACCTACGCCACCATACTGAAAGTTTTCAAAGTCCTCGGCGCCACTATCGCCAGTATGGATTTGGGGTACTTCGTGAAAGTGGTGTTGTGATAAATTGTAGAGACGTGGCGTGCCCCGTCTCGTATACAAATCAGCTTTACCCTCGCATGCTGCACCAGAGCATAAGTACAACATTAATTAAAATATTTGGCTGTTGCGCCACGCCACCCAAAAATCAAATACCAACGATAACAGGTTTTCTAAACGATACAAGCCAACGATAATATAAGTTATGGGACTAATATATTTAAAAATTCAAAGAAAGATTGCCATATAAGCGTTATTTGTCTTCATTGATTATCCACTCTATAAGATTTGGACAAATATCCTTCAGCAAATCTTTTGCTACAGCTTTCATTCCGTCACTGAATTTTTCACTGGTATTTTGAGGCAAACTTTCCTGATTGACCTTCATGCTTTCTTTAATCTGTACTATTAGATCATTCTTCTCATTGAAGTTGGCCAGTAGCAACAACAAATCGTTAGCTGTGATTGTCACAATATCGCCATTGAACGAACTATCCGCAAAACTTCCCTTTTCCTCCAGTATATCGTTCAGATAGAGTCGCATAGCCTTATCTCTGATGGAGAACTGTATTCTGTTTTTATCCTTTAGTTTATATGCACGATTAGAAAGCATTTCAATTAGGCGATTTTTGTATTCCTGCTCGCTATCATCGACCTTATTGTATTTCAGTTCTGCCTCATAGCGCATACGCTTTACCTTAGATTCGGGGATACGTAGTTTGCGACTGATATTGTTGTCGCTCATACCCTTCAGCTGATTTGATAGTAGAAAATGAAAAATAAATACCTCAAAGTCATTCTTATTCATTGTTCCGAATCCGTGTTCAAGATAGTAGCCATTGATAAATTCAGATAGTGTTGTTGTGGGTGAAACATTGACCATGTGATAATGCATTAAAACTAACCTACTCTCTTCTGGCTTTTCGGCTTCCGCCATAGAATTGACTAATTAATTGAATTTTACTGATTTTCTTTTTTGAAATTTTCGCCCGCCTTTCGGCGGGTGTTTCCTTTCAGACCGCTTGGGCGCTTCGCGCTTTTGCGGTCTGCTCTAATCGCGAACGCAACGGACTGAGAAGCCGTAGCCCTTGCCGTTGTTGTACCTGTCCACGTCGGCGTAATCGTAGTAGAGATAGCGGCCGTAAGCGTAGTTGTCATTGCCCTCCGTAGCACTCCAGAAGTAGGCATTGTAGCCGAAATTGTAGTAGTTGCCGTCGTAGACGCCAGCGGGAAGAGCCGAGAAGCCTGTCGCATTGTTCGTGCCCGGATTATTGCCTACATCGCAAGTTTCGGTGGAACTGTCCCATCCCATAGTGGATGCCAACGCCTTGGCAATGTAATTACTATTATAGATATAGCACAGATACTGCGTCTGGCTGCTAACATAATATGTCAGCTGCCACCATTCCGCATCACTTGGCACATGCCAGCCTACGGGACAAATTCCTTGAACACCACTGGGATTGGCACTACTTGATGAGGAATTGCGCATCACTGCCTTCCAATTGTATAAATAGCCGTAAGTGCTTACATTGGAACTGTTATTATTCGGATAGTAACGATAAGCTATGGTGGTGGAAGTATCGTTGCCCAATGCGATGCTTGTACCATTGCTATAGTGTGTGGTGCGAAGGTTTTCCTTCATCCAGCATTGAGCACCTATCTGTACAGTATTATAAGTATTGTTGTCATAATCGGTCACAGTGGGAGCTCCTGTACAAGGCTGTCCGTCATAAGGATTAGGAGTTGTAAATGTCAATACTTCACCATACGCTGTACCAATACTATTGGTGGCGTACGCGCGAACATAGTAGGTAGTAGCCGATGTCAACCCTGTTATGCTACTGGTGAAACTACCCGTGCCACTGCCGTTGGAAGTGTGGTTATCACTTATGGTAGGATTCTGTGAAGTACTCCAGCATATACCTCGTGCGGTTACAGCGGCAGTTCCAGTTGCTGTTACATTTCCGCCACAAGTGGCAGCAGAGGTGGTGATGTTGTTGACCACAAAGGTCGATACAGTAGGCAACTGCCCTGTATAAGATTCTCCTTCATTGTGCACGCAACGGACTGAATAGCCGGAATACTTTGTAATAGTGGACAAGGTTACGTCAGCAGCGCAGTGCACAACACAGGAATTGTATGCATCGTAACAATTGTATTCTGTAGCAATCCAAAACTGGGCATATAGACCGATACAATCAAAAGGGTAACCGTAGTAGTAGCCAGCGGGAAGAGCCGAAAAGCCTGTCGCATTGTTCGTACTTGGAGTATTACCAACAGCACAGGTTGTTATATAATAACTATGCCATCCTGTAGTGGAAGCCAACGCCTTGGCGATGTAATCACTGTAACCATTGCATTGATATAGTGGCACACAGCTCACATAGTCAATCAGTTGCATCCACTCTGCATGGCTCGGAACATGCCATCCCATAGGACAAATGCCCTGTACATCATTGGGATTAACAAGAGAAGAAGAAGGACCTCGCATTACTGCCGGCCAATTATACAGATAACCATAAATGGGGACATTGCTCGTGTCTAAACCTGGGCTATAACGGTATGGAGTTATTGTGCTGGTTATGGTGCCTAATGGAATAGTTGTACCATTGGCATAACGCGTGGTGCGCAAGTTCTCCTTCATCCAGCACTGATTGCCTATTTGCACCGTATTGTAGCTGTTCCCGTCTATATCCGTCACCGTGGCGGCACCAGGGCAGGGCTGAGCATCTATTGTGGCATTGGTCGTGAAATTCACCTCACTACCATAAACAGTTCCCAAAACACTCGTCGCATATGCACGTATATAGTAAGTGGTGCCTGGATTCAACCCTGTTAGTTGGCTGGTAAAGTATCCTACACCACCTCCATCCGTAGTGTGGTTGTGATTTACATTTGGATTAGGGGAAGTATTCCAGCACACCCCCCTTACCAAAATATTCTCTTCCCCATTATAGATTACATTGCCACCACAAGTGGCCGTACTATAGGATATGCAAATAACGGAATCGGTAGTCACCATAACCGACAGTGTTGAGGTGGTGGTAAAACTTTCTTCGTTGCCGTAGGCCACGCCCACATTGTTGATGGCAAAAGCCCGTACATAGTAGGTAGTGTTTTCGCTTAAGCCCGTCAAATTGCCCGAGAAAGTTCCTGTGCCTTGTCCTATATGAACGCATATATCCGATACGGTGGGCATGGGATTAGTACTATAGCAAACACCTCTGTCAAATACTGTGGCACCACCATCGGAAATTACTGAACCACCTACCATTGCGGAAGTATAAGTGATGTTGCTTACCGCATTAGTAGTAACCGTTGGCAATTGGTGTTGTGTTTCGGCAAACTGCAAAGTAAAGGTCTGGGAAGCACCTTGTGGCTGTGAGATGCGCTGGCTTTCTACCTCGCTGCCATTAATGGTGGCATAGCCCACATATTCCATCTGATCCCCGAAATTGAAAGGGTGGGTGGTGGTATATTTGGGACCGTTTTTGGATTGGGTTGCGGACGCATGCGATGCATCACCGCCGTTTCCCGTATATTCAATCCTATTGCCATCCCCGCCACCGTTGCATACCATCTTGATGGAAGAAGTCTGCCCGTTCTGGCGGGCGGTCATAATGTATGTGCCAGAGGTAGACAAGGTAACGCGGAATTGGTGGATACCCGCCTGCGGACGCATGCGATGCGTCCCTACGGTTTTTCCGTTTACATCCGCAATATCCAACATCACCTCATCCTCTTCCTCTACCGTAAGGCTCACCTCGGTGGTGCCGGTGAAAGGATTGGGGTTATTTTGGGACAATTGTAGAGACGCACGGCCGTGCGTCTCTACATCACCGATTCCTGTGCCATTCTGCATGGTTAGCGTGGTGTCAGGCCAATATATCGTCTCCTGCCAGCTTTTGGTCAGGTTGGTAATAGTAACCCGGTTGAATTGCACATAGTGGTTGGCTACATCTTTGGCGGTAAAGGTAAGGGTTACGCTTTGGGAGAATGCAGCGACGCAACACACCAGCAGACAGATAAGTAGTAAAAATGTCTTTTTCATAATGGTTTATTTTGTGATTATATTATCGCAATATATTATAGTGCTTGCAAAGTTACATATAATTTTTGAATTACAAATAGTCTCACCTTGTTTGAACCACGGCTAACGCATGAAATTTTTCGGAATTATCCCTTTTGGTCTTGCATTTTATCGAATGACCTTACCTATTTCTCATACCATACATTTTTCGCATATGAATCAATATTAAACCCTCTGCCGAGGGTAATTAAAAAAATGTGAAACATCCTTCTATTGATATTGATTCCCCTAACGGGGAAATAATATCCCGTCAGGGATTCTATTTCAATAGACGATAGCATAACCACAATATCAATATCCCGTAAGGGATTTAATATCAATAGAATGGTGGCATTATACCATTATGGTCGCGGCGCGAGTATGGTATGCACCGAAGCATAACACCTGACCGACGCGAAAGGAAAACCCAAAGCTGATGCTATAAATCTCTCGCCATAAATCTAAAATTCAGCAAGACTAAAAGGGATAATTCCGATATTCATTCAGAATGTGCCTTTGGCACACGAGCAACAATTTATTATTTCTTCGGTATATTGATAAACCACAATTCGCAAGCACCGTTGGGGTTCTGTTCGATGTAAGCACCCACAGAGCCGTCAGGCAAAACCGTTAAAGAGGAATACACCGACGGACCATTGAACAAGAGCAGAGGATCCTGCCAAGTTTTTCCTTCATCATAACTGAAGAAGATGGTAACATTTTCCCGATGCATGGAGTTGGGAATGGAGTGCATCAGCACATTCCGTTCACCTCCTCGGTCAGTGGCGGAAAGGCGTATGATATCACCGTTGCAGGCGTTGGTGGTCATCTCGGGCCAGTGGCCCTGGGTGCCCCAGTGAACGCCGCCGTCTTCAGAGATGTTGTAACCTCTGGGACCGCTCTGCCGTGTGCTGAGCAGTACCCGGCCATCCACCAGCTCCACCAGTTTGGCCTCGTCACCACCTTTGAAAGCGCACTCCGATACCTGCCAGCTATGACCGTCATCATCGGAATATACCACAAAATTATCCGACACCCACTCGTCCTTGCGGAGCATAGGAACGGCAAACATAATGCGCCCTTTGTGCGCACCGCGGGTCAGTCGCAAGCCATTGCCTGAAGAAAAAAAAGAGCCTCTATACTGTCGACAATCCGTATTCAACGCCTTCGTCCCCCAAATTTGGAAGGTGATGTCCTCGGGCTCTGACCATGTTTTACCTCTGTCAAGACTGCGGGTGACAAACAAACGGATAGGGTCTTCCTCCGTAGATTGAAAATAACCGTTACCTCCTGCAAATACACATATCACCTCACCTGTTTCAGTTTCCACTAAAGCGGGGTCGCCAAAGCCTTTTTTTACACCTTTGCCCGCAGCAATAGTCACAAGTTCGCTCCAGGTGCGGCCGTTATCCGTGCTCCGACGGGCCACAATGTCAATATCCTGAGGCAGGTCGCCCTCGTTGAATTTCCGCTTGTCATTTACAGCCAGCAGGCTACCGTCACTCAGGGCAAGAATAGCCGGAATACGCCAGTTGGCGGAACCGTAATCTCCCGGCGCATACAGCCGTTGGCGGTAAAAAGACGAGGTATCGGCATTCAATCCGTGACGCGGATACACAGCAGTATTCTTCGCTGGAGGCCGCTGCTGGTAAATTGTCGAGAGCCCTACCCTGTCGGAGACACGGCGCAAATCATCCACTTGGGCTTGAATCGTAGGAAAAATGCCCGTCAGCAGCAAGCAAAACATCAAAACAACAAAATATAAATCTCTATGTTTCATAATATTTGTAGTAACTTGCAAAGATACAATAATCTCACAACATACCTCTGTACATTTTTTCGCACGGCTGCCACAATGTGACAGCCCTACATCCCACCACTCCTCAATTCAAGTCATCATTCTTAACTCTTTATTCTTAATTTCAATGGCACATTAGCACGTTGTCTCATTGGCACACTAAAATCATTTGCTAATTTGCTAATTAACTAATTTGCTAATTGAAAAATTGTGTATCTTTGCAGGTTAAAACTATTTTGCGGGTAAAGGCTCGCTTTTTACCATAAATATTTGACACTATGAATTTTATTGAAGAAATCATCGAGGAAGACTTACGGAACAACAAGAACGACGCCAAAGTACGGACCCGTTTCCCTCCCGAACCCAACGGATATTTGCACATCGGCCATGCCAAGGCTATCTGCATCGACTTCGGGATGGCACAGAAATACGGCGGCACCACCAATTTGCGTTTCGATGACACCAACCCTGTGAAAGAGGATGTTGAATACGTTGATTCCATCCGCGAAGACATTCATTGGTTGGGCTTCCAGTGGGCCGAAGAACATTACGCCTCCGATTATTTCGAACAATTATACCAATGGGCAGAGCAGCTCATTCAGGAAGGACTGGCTTACGTTGACGACTCCACCCAGGAGGAAATCAGCGCCATGCGCGGTGTGCCCACCAAACCTGGCACTCCCAGTCCCTACCGTGACCGCAGTGTGGAGGAGAACCTCGACCTCTTCCGCCGTATGCGCGCTGGCGAATTTCCTGACGGCAGCAAGGTACTCCGTGCCAAAATCGACATGAGCTCGCCCAACATGCACATGCGCGACCCTATCATGTACCGCATCCTGCATGCCCATCATCACCGTACCGGCGACAAGTGGTGCATCTACCCGATGTACGACTACGCCCACGGACAAAGCGACTCCATTGAGGGCATCACCCACTCTATCTGCACGCTGGAATTCGAGGTACACCGTCCGCTGTACGACTGGTTCTGCGAAGCGCTGAAAATCCATCATCCGCAGCAGATCGAGTTCGCCCGACTGAACCTCAGCTACACCATCATGAGCAAGCGCAAGCTGATGCAGCTGGTACAAGAAAAACACGTCATGGGCTGGGACGACCCGCGTATGCCCACCATCTGCGGTCTGCGCCGTCGCGGCTATACCCCACAGTCTATCCGCAACTTCGCTGAAACTGTCGGCGTGGCCAAACGTGACAACATCATCGATGTGTCACTGCTCGAGTTCTGCGCCCGCGAGGACCTCAACAAAGTGGCTACCCGTACCATGGCTGTGCTTGACCCTGTAAAGTTAATCATCGACAATTATCCTGATGGACAAACCGAAGAAGTAGATGCTGTCAACAATCCTGAAGACCCCAATGCTGGTACCCGCAAGCTGCCGTTTGGCAAGGAATTATGGATTGAACGTGCCGACTTCAGAGAAGTGGCCGACAAGAAATTCTACCGTCTGACTATCGGCAGCGAGGTTCGTCTCAAATACGCTTACATCATCAAATGTACCCATATTGACAAGGATGCTGAAGGCAATATCACCGCTATCCATGTCACCTACGACCCGGAAACCAAGAGCGGCCTGCCATTGAGCAATCGCAAGGTGAAGGCTACCATCCACTGGGTAAACGTTAATCATGCACAAGAAGCCGAAGTAAGATTGTTTGAGCGACTGTTCAAAGTTCCTGCTCCTGACGATTGTGAGGAAGGCCAAACCTTTATCGACCATATCAACCCCGACTCACTGCATATCACCAAAGCATACGTCGAGGAGACCATCAACCTGAACAACAAAGCCGACTACTATCAGTTTGAGCGTACCGGCTATTTCTGCGTTGACAAAGACTCCACTGACGGACATCTGGTATTCAACAAGACTGTCAGCCTGAAACAATAAAAAAGTGGCACAACTGCATTCTCTCACCGACTACGACACCAAGCTTCTTTTGGCCTTTTTGGAAGGGCTGAAAGGAGACAAGAAATTTTTGGACTTTTTGATTGCCAATAATTTCGCGGAATTGGCAGCCTTGGCCAATGCCATCAATTCCGATACTGAAGCCTTGGACTGGCTGCTCCGGAAAAGCAATTACCCCGAATTTGGTGTCTTGAGCAATGCCATCGACGGCGAAGAGAATGCTATTGAATGGCTAAAAAAATACCAGTGCGATTTTCTGCTGAAATTCGCACTGGCTTGCCGTAAAGATGACGACGCCATCAAATGGTTCGCCGAACGGGATTTGAAGCTCTTCATCATGATCATCCAAAGAATCCACGAGATTTTATTGTTCCAATCTTGGGATTCTTCGGATGTTCATCGACGCAGATATTAGAAGCTATATCCAATACCCAAACCCAACACTTCCTTAAACTGTACTCTCGGGCCTGTATTGCCGTTCTTGTCGGTAATCATGACTTGGTCGTAATACTTCAAAGAAGTCATCAAACTTACATTCAATACTTTCAGGAATTGATAGGAAATAGAGAAGTCCCAGTCCACATCGAAATTGCCGAATGGCTGTTTTTTGTTGGTGTAAGGAGTAAATAATACCAGGGTTGACATCACGGTCAAATTCTTGTAGGTGTAGTTAACCTCAGCTTTGAAGGTCAAACCGAAGTCTGCCTTGTAGGGTTTGCCTGTAGTGGTGTCAATACCATACGAATGGCGCATTCCATTGACTGTATAAGGCATTAGGAAATCGTCTGAATTTCTTGTAGGCTGGGCCAAGCAAGTGGTGATACGGCCAGCCACAGGTGACAAATACAATGAGATAAACGGTTTCGGTTTCCAGTCGATACCGACAGAGAAATCGGAGTAAGAAGGTGACAGCCAGTTTGACACGTAGGTCGGCATATCATGCTCGCCCTTGTCAAATTTGGCATAATCAAAACCTCTGGCATACTGTGACTTGAAAGATGCCATAGCGGTCACAAACCAAGTTTTCTTGAACTCGAAACCATACTTGGTACTGAAGTCAATCTTATCGCTGGATTTTCTCCAGTTGGTCTTTTTCAGGATGGTCTCACCATCCTCAGCCAATACGGGACGTGCACCCATAGTGTACATCATACCCAGTTCGGTAAGCAAGTGTGCTTCCCATGAATGAAGACCTTTCTGATAGGCCAGATTCAAGTTAGCGAAAATAACACCATTGGCATTGTTCTGTCCACCGGCGGCCCAGTTTGTGAATGAAGTCTGGGTAAGGTTCAAGCCAACCACACCTGTCAACTTCCAGTATTTCTGCCAGTTGGTAGAGTCTTTTGGCAGATTGGGATCCACATTCTTTTTCTTGAAAAGTTGGGATGTCTGTGGGAAGAATGTCTTGCCATAACCAATTTCGGCTGCATTCACCATGATTGCTGATGCAATGAACAAACAGGTTAAAAGTAAAATTTTTCTCATAATAATAATATTTAGTTTAACGATTCATCTTATGATAAGCGCGCCACCAGCGTTCGGAAATCTTATCTTTACAGGCAATTTCGTAATCTTTGCGCGAACAGGGCAGAAAATATTTCTGCTCTATATCTTTCTTGATATTGATAACAGGAACTATCACCCACCAGCGACCGGTTTTCTTACTGCAATAGAACTCCAGTTCATCCACCGACTCCGATACCGTGACACTGTAACGGTTGTACATGTTTTTGTCCTTAAAGGATGTGTCACCTTGGCGATGGATATATCCTTCCACGAAATACCAAAGGATATGTCCTATCAGCTGAGCGGTCTGAAAAGAGGTATCAAGCGTAGGATCGTACTCGTAAATGCCGAAAGAGGACAGCTTGTCGCTCACTCCGGCAAAACGAGCCACCTGGCAAATTTCCTCACCATAGAAGCCATTGGCGGAAGCATTGGGATTGCCTGGCGCATCAGCACGACGAACAGCGGAAATATCAATACTCATCATTTCAGCATTGCGTACAATAGGCTCAATTTCCTCCATATCCTTACGCATCGTACCCACCCTATAGGTTTCGAAAAACAGCTGGTTCATCAGCTCAATGCTTTCAGGACTATTCATATAAGTCTGATAACCTATATTGGAATAATTGAGCAGATAATTGGGTTGCTGCAGGATAATCCGGTTCAGATAGCGATCAGAGCGGATATCAGCCTCTTCGGAGCCCAAGTCGAAACGGGAATCCACGGCCACAATATTCACCACCTGCTCCAATTTCTCGTAGGCCCTATAGTTGGCAAAAGCCAAGTCGTTGCTGCCTCCCAAGACAATCGGGATAATCTTATTTTCAATCAGATAAGCGAGAATGTCTGACAACACCTGATAGGTATCTTCAACCGTCTTGCCGAGAATCAGGTTACCCATATCCACTATCTTCACCTCCTTCTCCCAGCGATACAGACGGTAAAACTGACTGCGGATTTCGTCTGGCGCGAGTGAACAGGAGCTGTTGTTAAAGGCATTGCGGGATTCCGGAACGCCTATCACCACAAACTCCACACCATCCATATCCAACTGGCCATCAGGGTGAAAGAAACAGACATTGCTGATCAGCAACGAAGCGTCATAGCTTTCTTTCGGGAAACCTATGGCATTAAAGTCAACCGGATCAAAATAAGGCGTTATGTCCATTTTATTTTTTTCTTCTGTAAGTGGTTTTCTTGGCTGTAGGTGTGGTATTACTGATAATCTCCATACAATCCTCGTAAGTCAGATTTTCAGCGATTCTGCCCTTCGGAATCTTGTAATTGTTGGTGCCATCAGTGATATAAGCGCCATAACGGCCATTCATCACCTTTATATTTTCATTTTCTTTGAAGTCTGCCAACACATTACGGGTAGCTGAACCATCAATGATTTCAGCGGCTTTCTCCAAGGTCATTTCTGATACCACAGTACCCTTGTCCAGTGTGATATTCTTATCATCATATTTCAGATATGGGCCATATCTGCCAGCCGCAACAAAGACTTCTTTGCCATTGTGTTCACCTAACAGACGTGGAGCATGCTCCTGATCGCCTTTCTTCTTCAGTTCTATCAATTCCACAGCTCGCTCGTAAGAGATATCCGTAGGTTCTTCAGTCTTAGGAATAGACACAAAATTGTTATGGTATTTAACGTATGGACCGAATTTACCGATACCGATAACGAGAGGTTCACCTTCATAATCGCCAAGAGTCTTGGGTAACTTGAACAAATCAAGAGCCTCTTCAAGGGTGATACTCTCAATGGACTGGGTTTTCTTCATACGGGCATAACGCGGCTTTTCATCCTCGTAATTCTCCCCTATCTGCACCATAGGACCATATTTGCCCAATTTGGCATATACATTGGCATTGGTTTTCGGGTCAGCACCCAACAGACGCTCACCGCTAGCTTTGGTGGAATAAGTAATGGCATCCTCAATAGAATGATGGAAGTCTCCATAGAACTGGTTGATCATCTCTTGCCATTTGATCTTGCCTTCAGCGATATCATCAAACTCTTTCTCCACATTGGCGGTAAAGCCGTAATCCATAATCTCGTCGAAATTATCCTGCAGGTAGTCATTCACCACAATACCTATATCTGTGGGGAAGATTTTATCTTTTTCGAAACCATATTTTTCCTTCTTGACAGATTCATGCACACTGCCGTTTTTCAGTTTCAGCTGAATATAATCCCTTTCTGAACCCTGACGTGTCTCTTTCACCACATACTCACGTTTCAGAATGGTGGAAATGGTAGGCGCAAAGGTTGAAGGACGACCAATACCCAGTTCCTCCAGTTTCTTTACCAAACTGGCTTCGGTATATCTTACTGGAGGTTGTGAGAACTTCTGTGTAGCGATAATTTCCGCAGCATTCACTTTCTCACCTACAGCCAAGGTTGGCAACCAACCCTTTACTTCCTCATCTTCTTCATCCTTCGATTCAATATATACTTTTAAGAAACCATGGAACAAAATCACTTCACCAGTCACAACGAATTTTTCGGGACGGTTGGATACAGGAATAGTGATGACGGTTTTCTCAGTTTGCGCGTCACTCATCTGAGAGGCGATGGTACGTTTCCAAATCAGCTCATACAAACGTTTGGCAAAGGTATCGCCCGGGATGGTATGGTTGCTCATGGATGTAGGACGGATAGCCTCGTGAGCTTCCTGAGCACCTTTTATTTTGTTAGCGTATTTACGGGGATGTGAGTACTCTTCACCATATTGCTTGATGATTTCCTCTTTGGCACCCTGGATAGCGAAATCGGAAAGGTTGACAGAGTCGGTTCTCATGTAGGTAATATAACCCTGTTCATACAGCTGCTGGGCGATTACCATGGTTTTGCTCACAGAGAAGCCCAGTTTGCGGGAAGCCTCTTGCTGCAAAGTAGAGGTAGTGAAAGGAGCTGCAGGAACTTTCTTACCAGGATTTTTTTCTACCGCACTAATGCTATAAGTAGCGGATTTGCAATCTTCCAAGAAAGCCAAAGTTTTATCCTTATCGTTAAAACGGGTATCCAACTCTGCTTCAAACTCGCTATTTTTATCTTTTTCTGAATTGAAATTACCGGTGATACGATAAGCGGAAGTCACTTTGAAATCCTTGATTTCGTGCTCCCGTTCCACAATCAGCTTAACGGCCACAGATTGCACACGACCGGCGGAAAGTTGCGGTTTCACCTTGCGCCAGAGCACGGGTGACAGCTCAAATCCCACCAAGCGGTCCAGGATACGGCGAGCTTGCTGAGCATTGACCAAATCCACATCCAGTTGGCGCGGATTAGCCAAAGCTCTTTCTATAGCCGACTTTGTGATTTCGTGAAATACAATACGTTTGGTCTTGGCAGGGGCGATATCTGCCACTTCCATCAGATGCCACGAGATTGCTTCGCCCTCGCGGTCATCATCGGTAGCAAGCCAGACGGTGTCTGCCTCGTTGGCCAATTTCTTGATATCTTGGATTAATTTCTTCTTGTCATCAAGAATTTCATACTTGGGCTGAAAACCCTTTGGGATGTCAATTCCCAAATCTTTTTGCGGCAGGTCGCGGACATGTCCCTTGCTGGACACCACCGTAAAGTCCTTACCGATAAACTTTTGGATAGTCTTGGCTTTTGCCGGAGACTCAACAATGATCAAATCCTTGCTCATCTTTTTCCTCCTATTTAATAGTATATATTAATATGTATTATCAAAAAATTTGCGGCGGCAAAAATACATTTTTTTTTTTAAGTTGAAGGCTGGTGAGGGAAAAATTTTTATCTTTGCCTTCCAATACATTTTTTTAATGGATTTCTTTGAGCGACATTTTAAGAAGATTGTTTTTGCATGGCTATTATGGCTATTTCTTATGTGGTTGGTGCCAAGAATTGTAGTTGATGGAAAATATTTACTGGTGGATTCCTTTGCCGTGATGTTTTCTTATTGTACACTTTTTGTTCTTTCTATAACCGCATTTATTATTACTGCTTTTATTGAGATTATTTCCACAAAGAACTATAAGTTAATAAGAAAATTGTTTTTTATGGTAGTTGTTCCCGTGACGCTATTGGCCACTACAGGTGTTTATAGATCAATAATGGATGAGTGGGGCAAGAAAATTCCCTATTATGATAGTGAGAAAGCCAAAAAAAATGATGTATTTTATGCACAATATGATGTTTCTCCAATGGAGGTAATCGTAAATGACACAACTATTATCCATTTTGGTGAAGCTGTCGGACAATATTATAAAGAAAAAAACAGATTTCGTCTTCTTGATTTTCCAACATATTATAAATCAGATAGAAAATGCATTGTACTCAATTGTTCAGTCAATAATCCCTCCATGCTATATACTAACTATTTATGGCATTGTAGTGATGCATATGTTATATATGGTCCCAAACGATATGGAAAGAAAGGCAAACCAATTGTTGAAATTCCGTTGAAAGAAAATGCTTCTGATACTATTTTAATTGCTCTTAAGCACCGTGAATCGTTGGAATTAGTAGATACTATTCGTTTGGTAAAAATGAAGGAGTAAAATACATCTGTCCATTGACGGCTATACGCAAGGAATGCAAGCACACGGAACGGACGCGATGAATCGCGTCCCTACAAGATATAGATGCAAGCACCAGACCCTGTTGCCGCGTGTGCAGGCCATGCCGACATGCGGTGCGGAAGCGGTGTGAATGGACGGCCTCCTGTAGCTGCGTGCAAAAGCGCGTGAGCGTCCAGTTTACTTTTGGAGCAGCAAAAGAAAGGGGATAGAAAAAAAAATAATATACGTTTGCAGCAGCCAAAAAATCATGCAATAGCAGTAAATTTCCACATTTTTCGTATCTTTGCATGGCTAAATAAAAACACGTCGCTATGAGAAAAAAAGTTGATTTTCTGGTTATCGGATCAGGCGTCGCTGGACTGTGCTTCGCCTTGAAAGCCGCCAACTACGGCAAAGTATGCATGGTCACCAAAGCCAAAGTTGACGACACCTCCACCAAATACGCCCAAGGCGGTATCGCCGCCGTGGTTTACCAACCCGACACCTACGAAAAACATATACAAGACACCATGATTGCCGGTGATGAGCTGTCAGACCGCCACATCGTGGAACTCACCATCCGCGAATCCACTGCCCGGGTTATGGAATTAGTGGAATGGGGTGTGGACTTCGACAAGACCAAAAGCGGCAAGTTCGCCTTGGCCAAAGAAGGTGGACACTCCGAATTCCGTGTGCTGCACCATAAGGACATCACCGGACTGGAGATTGAGGAAAAGCTGATTATTGCTGCCAAGCAGCATCCCAATATCGAGATTCTGGAAAATCATCTGGCCATCGAAATCATCACCCAACACCATCTGGGTATCGAGGTAAGTCGCCGTACACCTGACATCACATGCTACGGTGCCTACGTGTATAACCCCAACACCAACAAGGTGCAGACCATCTTGTCGCGTATCACCATGATGTGTACGGGCGGCATCGGCACCGTGTATGGCAACACCACCAACCCGACCATCGCTACGGGCGACGGAATTGCCATGGTGTATCGTGCCAAGGGTGCGGTCAACGGCATGGAGTTTGTGCAGTTTCACCCCACCTCACTCTACAATCCCAAAGAGTCTCCCTCGTTCCTTATCACCGAGGCATTACGTGGCGCTGGTGCTATCCTGAAAGATGAAAACGGTGTGGAATTCATGAGCAAGTACGACAAACGTGGTTCTCTGGCTCCGCGTGACATTGTGGCTCGCGCCATCGACAATGAAATGAAGCAGAAAGGCTGCGATCATGTCTATCTCGATGCCACCCATATCAGCAAAACCGAAATTTTCAACCATTTTCCAAATATCTACGCCAAATGTTTGAGCATCGGCGTGGACATCACCAAGGACATGATTCCTGTGGTACCCGCCGCCCACTATTCTTGTGGAGGTATCAAAGTCGATGAATGGGGTGAGAGTTCAATTATCAACCTGTTCAGCTCGGGAGAGTGTGCCTCCACAGGTTTGCATGGCGCCAACCGATTGGCTTCCAATTCTTTACTAGAAGCCTTGGTCTTCTCTCACCGTGCCTGCCTCAAAGCTGTAGAACGTTTCAAAGATATTGATTTCTGCGACGATGTGCCCGAATGGAACACCGAGGGCACCGTGCTCAACGAGGAAATGGTGCTGATTACCCAGTCACGCAAGGAGCTACAGACTATCATGTGCAATTATGTGGGCATTGTCCGCTCCAATGTGCGTTTGCAAAGAGCCTTCGACCGCTTGGAGATTCTGTACCGCGAGACCGAGGACCTCTATAAGAAGTCCATCCTGATTCCTGAAATCTGCGAATTGCGTAATATGATCAATATCGGCTACCTGATTATCAAGCACGCCATGAACCGCCATGAAAGCCGCGGTTTGCACTATTCATTGGATTATCAAGGCCATCGCGACGAATCGCAAAGCACACATGACCTTTTATAGGGGCCAGGGATCAGTGGTCAGGGATCAGGGGTCAGGGGTCAGAATTCATATACTGATTCTATTAACTATTAACTAATAACTGACACCTGACCACTGACCACTGACCACTGACCACTGACACCTGTAACCTATTCCCTCGGTGGTTCTGAAGTTTGTGGTTTCAGTTCTTTTTTCCCTATAAAGCGAAGCACTTCTCCCTCTGCGTCTTTCAGGAAAAGTGTATCTTTTCTGATTTCGTACTTTTTGAACTCGGCATGCAATCCTTGCATAAAGAGTTTCTCTATCTTCATGTTCTGGCACAATTTCTTGGTGGCACCCTCAAATTCCATTTTGATTCTGTCTTTTCGGTATGTGTAATTGCCGAAAAAACTGTTGCAGCCCAAATTACCCGAATAACGTCCGTCATTTCCAAACACCACATAGGGAGTAATATAGGATTTAGGAATATTTTCCCCCTTCACATGGGTAAGTACCCAATAGGTTTCTGTCAAAGGCATATTCTGGGCCATTGCAGCTTTTTTTCTTGCTGTAACACAAGATGTTATGCCTGCTATCAAACAAACAACAAGCATGAAGACAAGCATGTAATAAATACTATTTTCTTTCATTATTCGTCTTGGTTTTTCTGGTTGTAATACATTTCATTAACCTGGTTGATATAATTGAGCACATCATTTTTGCCTCTACCATCCACTGCCGAGCAAGCGAAGAACGGTGGCAGGTCTTCCCAAGTTTCCATGAGTTTCCGGCAGAAATTCCGGATATTGACGGCACCCTTGGTTTTACCAATCTTATCAGCCTTTGTGAAAACCAAAGAGAATGGCATGTTTTTCTCTCCAAGTTTATTAATGAAATCGATATCAATCTCCTGTGGTTCCAAACGAATATCCACCAACACAAACACTAACTGAAGATTCTTGCGATGCTGCAGATAATTGTCTATCATCTTCGCCCAATTCTCGCGCATAGTTTTGGAGATTGAAGCATAACCATAACCGGGGAGATCCACCAAAAACCATCTGTTATCCACTTTGAAATGATTGATAGTCTGCGTTTTACCCGGTTTCGACGAGGTCTTTGCCAAAGATTTATTATCAGCCAGCATATTGATCAATGATGACTTGCCCACATTGGAGCGTCCAATAAACGCAAATTCAGGAAGTTTGTCCTTCGGACATTTTCTCCAGTCTGTTTCTGACTGTAAAAACTTGATGTTCTTAATCTGATAATCCATAAAACTATTTATTTTGCAAAGCTTTTAATATGTCGTTCTTTTTTGTTTTCGTAAATGTCAGGAATATGAATTGTAATGGCCAGTTCCTCCACTTCCCCGAAACTCGGATTGTCGGAAATACCATAATACTTCAAAGAGG
The DNA here is from genome assembly GCA_902802755.1 of uncultured Bacteroidota bacterium. Classification (GTDB taxonomy): domain Bacteria; phylum Bacteroidota; class Bacteroidia; order Bacteroidales; family WCHB1-69; genus RUG11690. The sequence continues at coordinate 28,833 of CADCNH010000009.1, forward strand.
GAGAAATGGACATATAGGATTTGATGAGTGGGGGTATCACGGAGCCTATGGCACGAACTCTTTTTTTCAGAATCGAAAGGCTGTCGCTCAAGTTTTTCTCTTTATATATCGCATTGTTTTTCTTGTTCATTTTCTTCGAGCGGTCTGAAGAATGAATTGGCCTGATAAGGTTCTCATCGCCTTTGAAATAGCGTTTCAGAAAATCCAATATCAGTCGTCGTGCCAAGCGGCTGTATGTATTATACATGGTCATCTTGCCAAAGAAATATTCTATTTCCGGATATTTGATGGCAAGAGCTCCCAGTCCGTCCCAGATATTGTCCAAAGCAAACAAACCTTTGCGCGGGTCTGCTGACACCTGGTACTTGGGTTGTACGAAACTCCTGCCCAATTCGATAGTACGAGGCCAATATTCCCGTATGAATTGCGGCGACAGTTCAAACAATTCCGAAGTGGCGGTATGCGGATAACCTTTTTCATCCATAAGGGCATCCACTCCAAGGACAAAACGATAGGCACTAACAATCTCTTCTTCTTCCGGATTCCAGACTATCAATTGTTTCCACGCATGAGGACCCTCATCAAACTCGTCAAGATCGAGTTCTTTGCCGGTGCCACCGCCTGCCGCCCTGAAGGTTATCTCACGCAAACGTCCGATCTCCCTAAGCACATTCGGTGAATCGTGAGCGTCTATCATGTATATGTAATTGTTGAGCGCATTGGTCTTCCTCAGAAACTTATCCTCAATAAGCTCCTGCTTCAAAACATCAACGGGTATGGGATCAATGATGCTCTTCATGCCATTATTTATTTCCAAGTGAATAAACCTGTTCTTTCAACCATGCTGCCCATTCCTTATCTTTTTTCGAATCATCAAACTGATGATAGGAAATAGGCTCACCGAATGAGATTTCAAAATGTGATTTTTTCTTTTTCATCATCTCACGGGGCAACAATACCATCTCCACATTCGACTTGACACCCAATTTTTCCCTTAAATTGGCCACATTGTAGAACAAATTGGAGTTTCTTGCGTCAAAAAAGCAAGGGATAATATCTCTCTGTGTCTGTTTAGCCTTTGTGATGATGGTCTTCTTCCATTCCAAATCCTGAATCACCCCTTTCTTTTTACGGGAACACAGCCCTGCCGGGAAATACAGCACTAGATTGTCCGACTCGAAAGCATCGTTGAACATCTTACGGGCTTCGTCACCAGTTTTACCATGCTTGTTAATCGGGACAAAAATCTCGCGCATCGGCTCCACATAATACAGCAGGTCATTGACGGGAAACTTGATATCCTGGCGGCGCCGGCCACACACGCTGATAAGTGTCATTCCGTCCAAGCCTCCCAGCGGATGGTTGGAAGCAATGATATAGCGGCCCGTCCGGGGTATCCGCTCCTCGTGGTGAATCACCAGTTCATTGTCCAAGTAATTGATAACAGCATTAGTGAAGCCCAAAGAGGACAAGTGACCATGTTCGCGAAGGAGCATGTTCATTTCTTCCTGGCAGATCAAACGTTCTATCCAGCGTATGACGAAAGAGGGGATTTTTTTGTAAAGTCCCGGATTCTTGTCCTGTAAAGCCTTTGCCACACTCAGTTGCATCATATCAGTTTTTATCTTCCCGACAACCACTGGTTCGGATTCAGATACGTGTTGTTTTTCCAAACCTCAAAATGAAGTTCGTAAGTGTTATTGGTCGTTGATTTGGCCACCGTACCTATATTCTGTTTGGTGTTCACCTTATCACCTTTCTTCACACTGACAGAAGCGAGGTTTTGATAAACAGAAAGATACTCTCCATGGCGAATCATCAGCACCTTGGTTCCCATCACATCCAGAATGCCGGTCACTTCTCCTTGGAAGATAGCTCTGACAGGGGTGTTGGGTTCCACAAGAATATCAATACCACGGTTTTCAATCATGACGGAAGGCACGTCGGGGTGGGGATAACTGCCGAAGTCACCCACTTTCGCACCCTTCGCTACAGGCCATGGCAGTTTGCCTTTGTTGTTGACGAAGGAATTGCTCACCAGCTGCTCATCGGGAGTCAGCACAATAGCATTGGTGGCAGAGGCTTTTCCACTGCCTGAAGAAGACGATGTGTTGGCAGTGTTTTTACCTGCTTTGGCTTTTGCAGCCTTGGCAGCTTCCTCAGCTTTCTTCTTGTTGGCGGCTACAATCTCCGCTTCAATAGCCTTCTTGATGGCAATATCCAGTTCCTTTCTCTTCTTCTGCTTTTCTTGCAAGGTGCTGGCCAACTGTTTTTCCTTCTGCTTCAGCTCCTGCGCCTTCTTGGTGGTTTCCGTCCTGTCTAATTCCAGTTTTTTGATTTCCACTTCCTTGCCTTCCAACAAAGCCAGTTTTTCCGCCTTCATCTGCACAATTTCCTCATTCTTTTTCTTGATTTCCTCTTGCGTTTTCTCTATCAATTCCACCTGATGTTTCACATTGTTGGCGAAAACCGAATAATACTTGACACGGCGGAACATCTGCGAGAAGTTGTCCGACGAAAGCAGGAAAGTCACCTTGTCTATCAGTTTCCTGTTTTTATAAGCAAGATACACCACTCTCGAATAATCGGACTTCATGTACTCAAGTTTCTTATTCAAATCCTGTGACAATTTGATATTCAATGCCAGTTCCTCTTCCAGCTCAAAAATCTCTGTATTCAGGGTTGTAATCAAAGCCTCACGATTGGAAATCTGCTGTCGCAGCACACTGATTTGCTGCAAAGAGGCATTCTTGTTTTTCTCGGTTTGCTTCAGCAGTTTCTGTGTATTGGCGATTTCCGTCTCTATTTTCTTCTTGTCATTTTTCAGTTTTGCGCTCTTCGACTGCGAAAAAGCGTCGAAAGGAGCACACAATATAGCCATTGCCAATAAGGCCATGGAGACAAAGCGTAGGCTGATTTTATGTGATTTCATTGTCTTTAGTTTACGGCTTATACAATAACTTACAAAAATAAAAGTATATTGTGCATTATTTCAAACTAAAGTATAGTATTTATACACAGGAAAATGTTGAAGAATGTGCTAATGTGCAAATTGAAATTAGCAAATTAGTTAATTAGCAAATGAGGGAATTGGGGGAGTCTCGTGCTACGCATTCGAGGGGAGTTTCGGGCTTTGCCCTCAAGGGAAGTCTCACTGCGTTCGAGGGGAGAATGTTAATGTGCCAATTGAATTAGAGAAGTCTTTATCGATGTATGAGTTACAATAATTTGAAGAAATTTACGTAATTTTGCAGATTACAACTGAGATTATTTCAGAATAAAACAATAAAATCATGAACAAAACTCCTGTTATTAAAAAAAAGCTGATATCCATCGGATTATTTCTGTTTCTTATCCTCTCCGTCTCCGCTCAGGAGATGCTTGTAGGCAGCTACAACATACGTTATAAGAACTGGAACGACAGTGTGCAGGGCAATATGTGGTCGAAGCGCTGCCAGGTAATCTGCAACCAGGTCAACTTCATGGCTCCCGTCATTTTCGGCACCCAGGAGGTGCTGTACAGCCAGCTCCTCGACATGCACAAAGCGTTGGACGGTTACGACTATATCGGCATAGGGCGCGATGATGGCAAGCACGGCGGTGAACACGAGGCCATCTTTTACAAAAAAGACAAGCTCCAACTCCTTGACCACGGCGACTTCTGGCTCAACGAGACGCCCGACAAGCCCGCTTTGGGTTGGGACGCAGCCTGCATCCGTATATGCACTTGGGGCAAGTTTTCAGTAAAGAACGCACAGAACGACGCTGGCGACAAGCAGTCCAACAACCATCATGAAAACGCCAGAACCTTTTACTACTTCAACCTCCATATGGACCATGTGGGTGCAGTGGCTCGACGAGAGGCTGCCAAGTTAGTGGTGAAGCGCATCAAAGAGATGACCAACGGCCTCCCAGTCATTCTCACAGGTGATTTCAATGTAGACCAGAATGATGAGATATACACTATTTTCACTCTATCGGGATTGCTGAAGGACTCTTACGATGCCGCCCGCATACGCTTTGCAGAGAACGGCACCTTCAACGCATACAAAACAGAATACTTCACCCAGAGCCGTATCGACCATGTGTTTGTGTCGCCTTCCACACAGGTGGAGGCTTACGGTGTTCTCACCGACAGTTATTGGACCCCCAACGAACGCTCGGATGAAAGTCGGAAGTCCTTTGACGCACCACAGGAAATCTCCTTCAGTCCCTATACCCGCCGCAATCCCTCGGATCATTATCCGGTATTCGTGAGATTGAAATTTTAACGCCAATCAGCACAATAACACCAAATAGAATTCAGAATCCAAAATTCAGAATTCAGAATCCATTTGCTAGTTTGCTAATTTGCTAATTAACTAATTTGCTAATTATCATTGGCACATTAGCACATTGTTAATTAGCACATTAAAAATTTCACTACCTTTGCAAACTGAAATTCCGAGCCTTAAAAAGGACATAAAACACTGTGGGAGAGAAAACTAAAAAAATCAAGACTGTAATTCGCCGGCAGAATACTCGTCGGAAAGCCACCTTGCGTGCCATGAAATGGAGGCGCGACAAGTTCAACCGGCGATTGCGCGAACAGGTCAATGACCTAATGATTGTGCGCCATCTTCCCAAATTTCTCAAGCCGAAAAAACGCAGTCAGATTCAGGAACAGCCCAAGAGCGAATATGTAAGAGGGCTTCTGTTAGGAAAGTCCATCGGATTAGGTTACGTGCCCGTGTCCTTTACTTTTGGCTTGGTGGCCGTGCAGATGGGTTTTGACCCCTGGGTAGCGGTGTTCATTTCGCTCACCAACCTGGCTTCCGCCGGCCAGTTTGCTGGTATTCGCATGATTGCCGGTGGTGCTCCTGCCATCGAGCTAGCCATGACCACCCTTGTAGTCAATATCCGCTACTTCCTGATGAGCCTCTCGCTCACCCAGAAAATAGACAGCAAACTGCCTACCTACAAACGCTGCATCATGGCCTTCGGGGTCACCGATGAGATCTTTGCCTTGGCAGCCATGGAAAAAGAGGATGTCAGCTTCCCCTTCTTCGGGGGACTGATGACCTGCCCTATTGTAGGTTGGACCTTGGGAACCGTACTCGGTGCCTTTGCCGCCGAGCTGATGCCACCCTTGGTGCAGGCCTGCATGGGTATCGCCTTGTACTGCATGTTTATCGCCATTATTGTTCCGCCGTCAAGAAGCAACAAGAAAATCTTCTATTCCATTGTCATCGCTTCTGCCCTGTCGTGCCTATTCAAATATGTACCCGGCATCAACCAGATATCACAAAACGGCGGTGGCTGGTCACTCATTATTTCAGCTATTGCCGCAGCAGCTATCTGCGCCACATTCTTCAAGACCGAAGAGGTAGAAGAGGAAAATGAGAGAAAGGAGGTGGCACGATGAGTTTGTTCACCTTCTCCACCGCAGGCCTTATGCTGGCCGTTATGGCACTGACCACCTACACCATTAGGGTAACACCTATGGCCATCTTCCACCGCAAATTAGAGAACCGATGGTTCAAGGATTTCATGTTCTACATTCCCTTCTGCGTGTTAGCGGCCATGACTTTCCCCGATGTGATCTATTCCACCAAGAGCTTGACCTCTGGCATTGTGGCAACTGTGGTTGCCCTTATCATGTCGTGGCGCAAACGCGACCTGCTCACCGTTGCCATCGGTGCCGTCGCCGCCGCCGTGCTCGTCGAGTACCTGAAAATGGTAGCATTCTAGCAATTAATAATTTACAATTAATAATTAATAGTTATGGAATAATGCCAAGACACTAAAGGATTGGCACCTCAGTACTGATTTGAATTCTAAATTTAAAACTGACACCTAACCCCTAACACCTAACCCCTAAATTAACATTCCCCTGTGGACAGCATAACGGCCTTCGGGCCGTTTTTTTGTTGATAACTTCCTCTTTTTCCCAAAAGTTTCCATTTTTTTCCAAATTTATCCGAAAATCAACATCAAACTGTGGAAAAATTTGGAATATTTTCCAAATAATTATTATAAATAGCTGATTTTTAATTATTTATACAAACTCAGAATTTTAAAGATTTATGTGCTGAAAATCAATATTTTAAATACATATAGAGTCCCGATAAAAAAAATTGCCATTTTTTTCCACATTGATTTTCAGATAATTACAATAAAAATACATCTTTTTTTGACCAAAATAAGAAAATTGTGGAAAAGTGATTAAAATTTTATCTATTTTTGCGAGTGAATAATACCAAAGAAAAATGTCAGGATTCGATTACGGTTATTGGGAAGTTGCCATTGAGAAGCATGGGCGTATTAAACTACCGACCATGCTGCTTAAGGCATTGGATGAGGATGACCGTAAGAGTTTTGTGGTAACTCCCGGTTTCGGCAACCATGTTGCCCTGTGGACCATGAAGGCCTATCAGAAGCAGATCGAATACCTCAACTCTTTGGATAGAAACATCATAGCAATCAAGAAATACCGCAACGCATTTCTTACGCGCAATACCTTTGTGGAATGCGATTCGCAAGACCGACTCGTTATCCCTAAGCCCTTCATGGAAATGTATCACATTGATCGTGAGGTGGTTTTGTTGCTAGACAACGGCAAAATCGAGTTATGGAACAGCGAAGAGTACCACAAAGAGTTCGACATGACCCCCGAAGAACTTGACGAGTTGAACGAAGCCATCCATCTTGGCCAATTTAATACTGCGCGAAAGGAGGAAACCAATGAGTTACCATAATCCGGTCCTCCTCGCGGAATCTGTTCGTCAACTTGTTACTAACCCTTCTGGCTCATATATTGATGTCACCTTTGGCGGTGGCGGCCATTCACGGAAGATTTTGGAAAGTCTTTCCCCAGAAGGTCGTTTGCTGGCCTTCGACCAGGACCCTGACGCCTCCAACAACGCTATTGACGACGAACGCTTCCAATTTGTTCCAAGCAATTTCCGCCACCTGAAGAAATTCGCCCAGTACTACAAATTCTGCCCCGCCGACGGCATTCTCGCAGACCTCGGCGTGTCCTCTTACCAGTTCGATACCGCAGAACGTGGCTTCTCTCACCGCTTCGACGGCGACCTGGATATGCGTATGAACAAACAAAAAGGAGTGTCCGCCCGCGAAATTATCAATGGCTATGCCCCTGAAAGACTGGCCTCTATCTTTTACCGCTACGGAGAACTTCCTAACGGTAAACAACTTGCCCGACAGATTGCCAGCGAACGCGAGAAGACTGCCATTGACACCACCGGCCAACTGGTCGCCGCTGTCACTCCGATGCTGCCCAAGGGCAAGGAAAACAAGGTGCTGTCACAGCTGTTCCAAGCTATCAGAATCGAGGTAAATGACGAAATGACCGTACTGCAGGAAATGCTGAGCCAAACCATAGATTGCCTGAAACCCGGCGGACGCCTAGTGGTGATTGCCTACCACTCGTTGGAAGACCGATTAGTCAAGAATTTCATGCGATCGGGTAAATTCGAGGGTGAGGCCGAAAAAGACTTTTTCGGCAATCTGCTAACTCCTTTCACCCTGGTCACCCGCAAAGCCATCGTGCCCGACGAGAATGAGATAGCCCTCAACCCCCGCGCACGCAGCGCCAAATTACGCGTAGCAGAGAAAAAATAAAACCAGCCATGATAAACACCAACAAACAGGAACCCAAACAAACCAAAGCCAAGGGCAACAGCTTCTGGAAGCAACTGCTCTCCGGCGACTTCCTGTTTGCCAAAGGAACCATCCGCTGGTACCCATACATCGCCTTCGTATTCATGCTCCTGGTTCTGATTGTCGTCAACGAACACTCCATGGATGCCAAAAGACAACGCATCAAAGAGCTGGAGACAGAATACAAACATACCATCGGTGTGTTGAAACACAACAACCAATACATCCTCTACGATGAGAATCAAAAACTGATTCAAATGCTGAACGACAGAGGATTTGAAAAAAACGACAAACACATCTATAAAATAGTAATTCAAAGACCGAAAGAAAATGCAGACTAACGAAGGAACAGACAACAAGCGTTTCTCGGCAAGGATGGGAGTGATCTTCCTCTTTGTGCTTTTGCTGGGCTTAGGCTGCATCGGTAAGATTCTGCATTTGGTCATATTCCAGCGTGCGCTCTACAGCGGAACCTCCTCCAAATGCCTCGACAAGACCCAGGAAGGCTGGGAGGATAATCCCCTGGCACAAGACGAGAATTGCGACTGCTATGTGGTGGCCAATAATGTCCGCCCTGTCCGCGGTGAAATTTATGATGACCACAACCGCGTGATGGTGAGCAATGTCACTGTTTTCGACCTCACCTTAGACGGACGCATTTTCGCCACCAAGGATACCATATATACTCATTCCGCTGCCAAACTAAACAAACTCATTGAGCAACTGAGCGCGGAATTCTACAATCACTTCCAACACAAATTCCCTAAACACGACCTGCAATACTACCGCCGAAAATTCACCATTGCCTTGGCGGAACAACGCAATGCACTCATCCTGCAATCCAACGAGAGCAACGAGCGGCAATGGATTACCTCCGAAGACACCGCCTTCATCAACCATCTGCCCATGTTCTCCGAGAAACCCTGCAAACGTTGTGTCAACTATACCTTCCGTACTGTCCGCATCAATCCCTACGGAGACCTTGCCAAACGAACTTTGGGCATGAACCTTGGTGACCGCCAATATGGCATGGAATATTACTTCAACGAGCAATTGGCCGGTGTAGAAGGCTCGCGCAAGTATCTGTATGTCAACAAAGCCCGCCTTCCTTTGGATGAATATGTGGAACCCATTGACGGTTGTGATCTACATACTACCTTGAATCTCGAGATTCAGAATATCGTTCATAATGAATTGAACGCCAAATTGATAGAATGGAATGCCGATTGGGGTTGCGCTGTGGTCATGGAGACCAAAACCGGAGAAATCAAAGCGCTCTGTAACTTGCGCCGCGCCAACAAAGATGGTACCCAATATACCGAGAGTGACGAATATGTGTTGAATAAGATGGTAGAACCCGGCTCTACCTTCAAAATCGCTTCCGCCCTCGCCTATTTGGAGAAAAAGAATGGAAATGATGACCAGCGATATCCCATTTTATACCATGAATTTGAACGGAAAAGCAAGGATGGAAGCAAAACCTACAAATTCATCAAATACGATGAGAGAGGCAAAGCGGAGGACCGTGGCTATCCTATCGACATTATCCAGCGTTCTTCCAATGTAGGTATCGCCTCCATGATTTTTGACGCATTCGGAGACGACAATTACAAAGCCTATCTGAACAAAATTGACCAGCTGTATATCACCACCTCATTCTCAACGCAGTTGGGCAAAATCCAAGCGCCCAATATCAAACGTAATGCCAAGGATTTCCATACCTATTACAATACCTGTTTCGGTGCCGGTTTTACCATGACACCCATTCAAACCCTGGTCTATTACAATGCCATTGCCAATAATGGCAAGATGGTAGCCCCACTCTTCGTCAAATATGTGACCAAAGCCCATGAGACTGAACCTATACAGACTTTCGAAGCCGAGGTCATCAACGAGCAAATATGCAGTCCCACAACCATTGCAAAAGCCAAAAGTTATCTGGAAGCTGTTGTCACTGGTGAGCACGGCACCGCACGTTACTACCGCAATCCCAACTTCACTTTTGCTGGCAAGACCGGCACCCGTGACATCTGGGACGAACAAATCAAGGCTTACAATTACAGCAAAAACAGTGTATCTTTCTGCGGTTATTTTCCAGCTGATAATCCACAATACACCTGTCTGGTTTTCATGTACAACGTGTCGAAGAAAAGTTCCATCGCTGTGGACGTATTCGCCCGTATCGCCCGAAACATCATGAACACCACCAACTTCGGTGCCTTGCAAAATGTTAACCGCGAGCATGGCACCAAGCTGCCCAGAACTCATGTGGTCAACTCAGAGCAATATAAACTCATCATGGAGAATCTGGGTATCGCCTATCCTTCTAGCCAACTGCCAGTACCTTATGTCACCTCTGGATTGAGAGACGACTATTCGGTCATGCTGAAAACACCCAAATTCAAAAGTGGCGACAAAATGCCCGATGTTTCGGAAATGATTGCCTCTGACGCGGTCAGCGAGCTGATACGAGCCGGTTATCAAGTGAAAATCTATGGTTATGGCGTGGTACGCCGACAAGTATTGGACAAATCAACCAACACTGTAAGTTTGTATTTAGAATAAAAAAATATAGCAATGAAAGCCTTATCATTTTTATTGCAAAACATTGGAAATTACGAAATTATAGGAAGAATCGACCGACAGGTGGAAGCCATTACCTTTGACTCGCGCAAGGTGACCGCTGACCATCCAGACACACTTTTTGTTGCCCAGCGCGGTACCCAAGTTGATGGCCACAGCTTCATCGGCAAAGTCATTGAACAAGGCGGACACATGATTGTTTGTGAGGAAATACCCGAAAAATGCGGCTGTACGACTCTACCACAGGATATTACCTTCATCAAGGTACCCAATAGCGACATAGCCCTTGGTCTCTTAGCCAGTGCTTTCTATGACTTTCCAAGCCAAAAACTGCATCTGGTGGGTATTACTGGCACAAATGGCAAAACCACTACTGTAACACTGCTGTATCGCTTATTCCGCCAGATGGGCTACCCAACAGGTCTGCTCTCAACCATTGAGAATCGTATTGAAGATACTGTTATACCTACTAACCACACCACTCCCGACGCCATTGAACTGAATGAGTTATTGCACAAAATGGTAGAAACTGGCTGCCAATACTGCTTTATGGAGGTCAGCTCACACGCCATCTGCCAGCACCGAATTGCTGGACTGCATTTTTCAGGTGGCATCTTCAGCAACATCACCCACGATCATTTAGACTACCACAAAACCTTCGCCGAATACATCAAGGCCAAGAAGAGATTCTTTGACGAATTGCCCGAAACAGCTTTCGCTTTGACCAATATCGATGACAAGAACGGTTTAGTGATGACGCAGAACAGCAAGGCTAAAGTTCATACTTACAGCCTGTTGAAAGCTGCAAACTTCAAGGGTGTCATCATGGACAATGACTTCACCGGCTTGCAGATGACTATCAACGGACAAGAGGTCTTTTTCAAGCTCTGCGGACGTTTCAACGCCTACAACCTTTTGGCCATTTATGGTGCCGCCATCCTGTTAGGCATGAAAAGTGAGGAGGTGCTACAGCAAATGAGTGGTTTAGGCAGTGCGGCGGGACGATTCCAGCTGATACGCAACAACGAAGGTGGCTCTGCCATTGTAGATTATGCCCACACTCCCGATGCCCTGAAGAATGTGCTGTCAACCATCAACGACATCACCCAACACAGTGTGAATATCATCACCGTGGTGGGCTGTGGCGGTGACCGCGACAAGCTGAAACGCCCTGAGATGGCCGCCATTGCTTGCGAGCTCAGCGACAAAGTCATCCTGACTTCCGACAACCCCCGTACCGAGAAGCCCGAGGACATCCTCAACGACATGCTAGCAGGGGTTACTGCAGACCAGAAACGCAAAGTGCTGGTTATTGAGAACCGCCACGAAGCCATCAAAACCGCCTGTATGCTGATGCAAGGCAAAGATGTGCTCTTAGTCGCCGGCAAAGGCCATGAAAACTACCAAGAAATCAATCATGTGAAACACCACTTTGACGATACCGAAGAAATAAAAGCCAACTTTGATCTCTAAACTAAGAATAATGAATTTTGAATTACACTATTCACTAAAAACCACCATTCCCTAATCACTGACCCCTAATCACTGACCCCTAATCACTGACCCCTAATCACTAACCCCTAATCGCTAAGACTGGCTTCAAGGACACAATTTCCCCGGTGCGGGAATGTTCCAATACATTTCTTTCAGAGCAGCATTCGCCATCGTGCTGTCGCTCTTCATCTCTCTGATTATCGGCAAAAGCGTCATCAAAAAACTGCAGAAAGCACAAATCGGGGAGACCGTGCGCGACCTCGGTCTTGAAGGACAGTTGCAGAAGAAAGGCACACCCACCATGGGCGGCATCATCATCATTGCCTCCATCCTTGTGCCTGTATTATTGCTCACCAAACTGGACAACATCTATATCATTCTGATGATTTTTACCACCGTTTGGTTAGGGTGTTTGGGTTTTGCCGATGATTATATCAAAGTCTTCAAGAAGAACAAAGAAGGCCTTGCCGGCAAGAAAAAACTCATCGGTCAAATTGTTCTGGGATTAATTGTGGGATTGGTCATGTGCTTCCATCCTGATGCAGTCATCAAAGAGAAAAGCACTGCGGGAAAACAATATGTAGAGACACAGGAAGTTTTCAAATTTGACAACGCTACCCGTACCACCACCGCTTTCACCAACAGTCCTGCCGAGCACTCCACCAAAACCACCATTCCTTTTGTCAAAAACAATGAGTTTGACTATGCCTGGCTGACCAATTGGACAGGTGACAAATCGGGCATACTCTCATCCATCGTTTATATTCTCATCATCATCTTCATCATTGCGGGTGTATCCAATGGTGCCAACCTGACTGATGGCTTGGATGGTTTGGCAACAGGCACTGCTGCAGTGATTGCAGTCGGTATCGCCATTTTGGCCTACGTGTCGGGTAACAGCATTTTTGCCGACTACCTCAACATCATGTACATCCCCAACATTGGTGAGCTGGTAGTCTTCATCGCCGCCCTGATAGGAGCCTGCATCGGCTTTTACTGGTGGAACTGTTTCCCCGCCCAGGTTTTCATGGGCGACACTGGCAGTCTGACCTTGGGAGGTATCATTGCTGTTTCCTGCATCATCATCAGAAAAGAGTTGCTGATACCGATACTCTGCGGTATCTACCTCTTGGAATCCATTTCCGTCATCATCCAAGTCAGCTATTTCAAATATACCAAGAAAAAATACGGTGAGGGACGCCGGATTTTCCTGATGACACCCATCCATCACCATTACCAGAAAAAAGGCCTGCACGAAGCCAAGATAGTGCAACGCTTCATTGTCATCGGCATCATGTTGGCAGTAATTTCAGTAGTAACATTAAAAGTAAGATAAAATATGGCAGCACACAAAAACATCAGCTACAACGCATTTCCGACAACAGACAACCGCAGCAGCATGGCCGCTGCATTAGCAGGAAAACTGCTCAACGCACGTAACGAAAGCTTAAACGATTCCATGTCCGACTTCGAAGGCAGCGCCAACAAATTGGAACTGGTCAAGAGCATCGAGGGCATCGACTTCATCAACGACTCCCGCTCTACCAATGTCAATGCAGTGTGGTTCGCATTGGAAAGCATGACCAAACCCACTACCTGGATCATGAGCATCGAAGATCGTGACAGTATCAGCGACGATTTGGTGGATATCATCAAAGAGAAAGTGAAACATATTGTCATCATGGGTGTTTACAAACCCGAAATCTATGATTTCTTTGCCGATCAAGACATTGCCGTGGACTTTTCCATGAACATGGAAGACGCTGTCCGCACCGCCTATTATGCAGCAGCTTCCGGCGACGCCATCCTCTTCGCCCCCGGCACTACCAGCTTCGGCATGTACCGTACCTATCGTGAAAGAGGCGACAAGTTCAAAGAAGCCGTGGCACAGTTATAAATTAGGTGACAGGTTTCAGGTAACAGGTTTCAGTAATTAATTTCTGATGCCTGTAATCTGACACCTAACACCTGTAACCTATAACCTATCATGAATTTACGGGAGAAAATAAAGTTCAACGGAGACAAGGGCATTTTGGCCATCACGATTGTGCTGTCCCTGATATCGATTCTGGCAGTGCTGAGCTCGGCCAAATCGACGCATGTTTTCGTGCACCATTTGATCAATATTGCCCTTTGTTTCGCAGGCATGTTCATCGCCTATAAAGTCAATTACAGGACTCTCTCCCGTTTGGCTATTATATCTCTGGTACTGGCGGCCATTCTGCTCTTCGCCACCTTGGTATTCGGCAACGAGGAACGACGTGGTATCCGGATAGGCTCTTTCGAAATTCAGACTTTCTATTTCATTGGTTTCTTAGCTATCTTTTTCATTTCCAAATTTTTAGCAGTTCGTATCAACAACGAATCCGATATGACACTACAGGATGTATCTGGATTGTTTATCGTTGTGTTATTATTTACAGGCGGCATGGCCCTCAGCAACATGTCCACCGCCATCATCTTTTTTGCTACCAGTTTGGCCATCATGTTTTTGGGGAATGTCAAGCCCAAACACTTGCTGCTATTTTGTGTGGTGGCCTTCTTTTTCGGTTCCATTTACCTTTTCGGCACCGACTCGGGCCGTTCCAGCACCTTCCGCCACCGCTGCCATTATTACCTTACCAATGACAATAGCGAAGGCTATGGCGACCAGATGATCAAGTCCAAAGCCGCCATTGCCCGTTCGGGATTGCTGCCAGCGGGCCCTGGACAAGGTGTCATCAACAAAAACCTGCCCGAAAAAGATACAGACTATGTGTTCACCACAGTAACTGAAGAATTAGGTGTTTCAGCAAGTTTGCTTATCCTGATTTGTTACCTCATTTTGTTTTACCGATCCATACTCATTGCCAAACGTGCCGAAGGGCCTTTCGGGATGCTTCTGGCGGTAGGTATCGGTTTCTGGTTCTGTTGCCAAGGACTAGTCCACATAGGTGTCAACTGCGGGCTCCTGCCCGCCACCGGACAAACACTGCCTTTCATCAGCCGCGGCGGTGCCTCCCTGCTCTTCGCCGGCATTGCCACCGGCGTACTGCTGAATATCAGCAAACAGGAAGCGTGATTAATGTGCTAATTAGTTAATGTGCTAATGTGCTAATTATTTTTGGGGGAGTCTCGCTGCACTCAAGAGGAGGTGGGCTTTGCCCAAGGGGAGTTTCGCACTGCGTGCGTAAGGCACGCTACCCTCTTTTAGCAAATAAAAAAATACCTGATTATAACGATGACAAACCCATGGCTACACCGGCAATTATAAAACCAATAATCAGCACGATATAAAAACAGAACAAAACAATGGTGAGTATTCCGCAGTATCTCCAAAACGACTTGTTATTCTTGAGGAATTCTGTCATTTGGACATTATCTTTGCTCTCAATGGCCAATCTGGCGGCGGCAGAGGCACGGAAAAGATATATGATAGGATAGATATATACTGCCGCAATGATAAGATATATAAAACCTACCACACCCGTACCAACTCTACTCAATACGCCTAAGTCTTCAGCTAAAGGGATAAAACTTCCTACCAATATCAACAATAAAGCAGCCAAAACCATAAAACCTGCACCTATGCAGCTCAATATAGCAAAGAATTTCATCCATTTGCCCATGCTTGACACATACAATTTAGACTCTTCCAAAAGCTGTAAATCTTTCTCTTCCATAATTTTACAAATTAAATTAATAATAAGGATTGATTATTTTTTGCAAACATACATAATTTTTCCGAATCTTCGGAAATGATTTGTATTTTTTTTAAAATTTCATGAAACGTTTCTACCACTACCCCGCCCTTCAGGCACCCGTTGGAGCTTCGCCCATTTCTCCTCCTCGCTCGACATAACCAAAGCAAGCTTTGCTTCTACACTCGCTCCTTCGTCGAATCTTAAAGAAGGGGAATTATATGGCAAAATATATTTTGCCAATAGGAAAACTTTTTGTAAGTTTGCAGATTAATAATTTTAATCTGATACACTATGGATAAATATATTGAAGAACGCGTGGCGTTGTGGCTGAATGACGACTACGATGCCGACACCAAAGCACAAATCAAGGATTATCTGCAGAACAACCCTGATGAGCTGACCGAGGCATTCTACCGTGACCTGGAATTCGGTACAGGTGGACTGCGTGGCATCATGGGCGTAGGTACCAACCGCATGAACAAATACACGGTGGGCGCTGCCACCCAGGGACTGGCCAACTATCTGAAACAGCAGTTCCCCAATCAGGAAATCAGCGTGGCCATTGCCTTCGACTCCCGCAACAACAGTGCCTATTTCGCCGACATCACCGCCGATGTGCTTTCCGCCAACGGCATCACCTGCCATCTGTTTCCGGAACTGCGTCCCACCCCGGTGCTGTCTTTCGCCGTGCGTCATCTGCACTGCCAGTCAGGCGTGATGGTGACCGCCTCACACAACCCTAAAGAATACAACGGTTACAAGGTTTATTGGAATGACGGTGGACAATTGGTACCCCCTCACGACAAAAATGTCATTGCCGAGGTCAACAAAATCAAATCGCTGCACGACACCAAATGGCAACGCAATCCTGACAAAGTGCACATCATCGACAGCAGCCTGGACGAGGCTTATCTGAAACTGGTTCACGGACTGTCGCTGCACCCCGAAGCCATTGCCGCCCAGAAACAGCTGAAAATCATCTACACTCCACTACACGGTACAGGTATCACCATGGTGCCCAAAGCCTTGAAAATGTATGGTTTCGAGAACATCAGCATTGTCAAAGAGCAGGCAGTGAGCGACGGCAACTTCCCCACCGTGAAGTCACCCAACCCTGAGGAGAAAAGCGCCCTCATCATGTCTATCGCACAAGCAGAAGCTGAAAAAGCTGATTTAGTTTTAGCTACCGACCCCGATGCCGACCGTGTGGGTATTGCCGTACGAAACTTCAAGGGCGAAATGATTCTGCTCAACGGCAACATGACCGGCTCACTGCTGGTACATTATCTGCTATCACAATGGAAAGCCCTCAACAAACTCGATGGCAAACAATTCGTTGTCAAAACTATTGTTACTACCGAATTAATCAAACGCATGGCCGATGCTTATCAGGTACCATGCTATGATGTGCTCACTGGCTTCAAATATATTGCAGAGAAGATTAAAGAGAATGAAGGTAAGACAACTTTCATTGGTGGTGGCGAGGAAAGCTACGGATACTTAGCCGGCGACTTTGTGAGAGACAAAGATGCCGTCATTGCCTGCTGCCTCATCGCTGAGATGACCGCCTTCTACGCCAACCAGGGCAAAAGCCTGTACCAGATGTTGCTTGAAATCTACCACGAATACGGCTTCTACAAAGAAGACCTGCTCTCATTGACCAAGCAAGGCAAGAGCGGTGCCGAGGAAATCGCTGCCATGATGGTCAACTACCGCAACAATCCTCCCAAGGAAATCGGTGGACAGAAGGTTGTCCTCATGAAAGATATTCAGGCTGGCATCGCCTATCATTTGGACAAAGGCACCCAGGAAACCATCGCCCTACCCAAATCCAATGTGCTGCAGTTCTTCACGGCCGACGGCTCCAAAATCACGGTGCGTCCCTCTGGCACAGAACCCAAAATCAAGTTCTATTTCGGTGTGGTAGGCCAGTTGCCCGACATCCAGCAATACGACGAAGCCAATGCCGCGATGCAGGCGAAAA
The DNA here is from genome assembly GCA_902802755.1 of uncultured Bacteroidota bacterium. GTDB lineage: Bacteria > Bacteroidota > Bacteroidia > Bacteroidales > WCHB1-69 > RUG11690. The sequence continues at coordinate 46,239 of CADCNH010000009.1, forward strand.
TTAAGGGAATTATTGAGGAGATGAAACTGTAGAACCAATTAACAGTTAACAATTAACAATTAACAATTAATAATTAAGAGCTATTGTCCAATTGCCTCGGAGAGGCTAAATTTCAATAACCCCACATAAGCAAAGCGCAATGTGGGGGTTCGCAAATCAACAAATAAATCAACATAAACATGATCAACCCAAAACTCTTAAACCCCCAAAGCATTGTAGTGTGCGGTGCATCCAGTGACATTCATAAACCCGGCGGAAAATCGCTGAAAAACCTCTTGGAAAGTCCCTTCAAGGGCCAGATTTACGCTGTCAACCCCAAAGAGACCGAAGTACAAGGCGTGAAATGCTACGCCAAGGTCGATGACCTGCCACAGGTCGATTGTGCCATCTTATGTATCGCCGCCAAGTTCTGTGCCCAGACCGTTGATGTGCTGGCCAAGGAAAAAGGCTGCCGAGGCTTCATTATCGTCAGTGCCGGCTTCTCGGAAGAGAGCCACGAAGGTGCTGAAATCGAGAAGCATATCGTAGATACCATCAATAGTGTGGGTGGCTCGCTCATCGGTCCCAACTGCACCGGCTTTCTCAACGTGAACTATGCTGGCTGCTTCGACACCCCCATCCCTACCCTCGATCCCCATGGCGTCGATTTCATCACCGGTTCGGGTGCCACCGCCGTGTTCATCAAAGAATACGGTATCAGCAATGGTCTGAAGTTCAACAGTGTATGGGCAGTAGGAAACAGTGCCCAGTTAGGTATCGAAGATGTGCTGGAGCATCTCGACGAGACCTTCGACCCCGAAAAATCGAGCCGTGTCATCATGCTCTACATGGAAAAAATCGGTGACCCGCAAAGATTGCTTAAACATAGCCGTAACCTTATCAACAAGGGCTGCCACATCGCCGCCATCAAGAGTGGTGGTAGTGCCGCCGGCTCACGTGCCGCCTCTTCACACACGGGTGCTTTGGCCACCAATGATGCTGCTGTCGATGCCCTGTTCCAAAAGGCAGGTATCGTACGCTGCCACAACCGTCAGGAGCTGACTACCGTTTGTGCAGTGTTCATGCACCCCGAAATCAAAGGCAAACGCTGTGCCGTGATCACACATGCCGGCGGTCCTGCCGTAATGCTCACCGATGTGCTCAGCAATGGTGGCATGGAGGTGCCTTCACTGAAAGACCATCCCGCCAGTCCCGCCCTGCTCGCCAAGCTCTTCGGAGGCTCCTCTGTGGGCAATCCCATCGACTTCCTCGCCACTGGCACTGCCGAACAATTAGGCTATATCATCGACACCGTCGAGAACGAATACACGGACATCGACTTCTCCGTTGTCATTTTCGGTTCTCCCGGACTGTTCAGCAACAAGGAGGTTTATGACCTGCTGGATGAAAAGATGAAAACCTGCAAGAAACCCATCTTCCCTGTGCTGCCCTCCATTATCAATGTGAAGGACGAAATTAACGATTTCATTGCCAAGGGCCGTATCAACTTCCCCGAAGAGTGCGTGTTGGGCAATGCAATATGCAAAATTTATAACACACCCAAGCCACAACCCGAGCACGTGGAGCTGCCGCAAATCGACGTGGCACGCATCCGCAAAACCATCGACAAATGCGGTGACGGCTATATGGAAATTGCCGATTACAACGAACTCTTGGATGCCGCTGGCATCAGCCGCAAGAAATCCGTGGAAGTATCAAAAAAAGAAGATGCTCTGGCTTTCGCCAAGGAGGTGGGTTGCAGCAAAGATGTGCCCTTGGTGATGAAAGTGGTCGGTCCGCTGCATAAATCTGACGTGGGCGGCGTTACTTTGAACGTAAAGGATCTGGACACCGTGAGCAAGGAGTTCGACCGTCTGATGGCCATTAAAGACACCTACGCGGTGGAAATGTATCCGATGCTGGATGGTACCGATGTATATATCGGCGCTATCCGCGACGACAAATTCGGACACCAGGTCTTCTTCGGTTTAGGTGGTATCTTTATCGAAGTACTGAAGGATGTGCAAAGCGCGTTGGCACCTATCACCGCAGACGAGGCCAAGGTGATGCTCACCAAGCTGCGTGGCTACAAGATTCTGCAAGGCGTGAGAGGCCAGGAGCCTGTCAACATCGACTTGTATGCCGACCAGATTGCCCGTATCAGCGCCTTGGTGCAGGCCGCTCCCGAGATTGCCGAGATGGACCTCAACCCGCTCTTGGGCAACCCCCGCTACGTCACCGCCGTAGATGCCCGCATAAGGTTAGAAAAATAATCTGGCATAATAACTTATACTTTTAAGTTTAGCACAAAAAAAAATCGGTGGATTGAATTCCACCGATTTTTTTTTGATATTGATTTTCAACTTTTATTCATTCACAATCAACACACATCTAATACTAAACCCATTGCAACGGCTATATACTTTACCATTGTATATCTTCTCACATATATAGTCAATCATGGCACCAGTAGCCGCGTCATATACAGGATGACAAGACCAGAAGTATGCATTACCTGCGGCATTCTCATATCTGCCAGTTACGCAGTTGTAATAACCACCAGGAACAGCATTGAAGCCTGTGCTGTTTGTACCACCACCCTCAATCCAAAAATCAGTTGATCTCAAATCATTGGCATTGAAACTTTCCAGTGTCTTGAAATCCTCATCGGTAGGCATATACCAACCGTTAGGACATGCACCTTGAACATGTTTGCCAGCAGCGTATGTAGCCTCGATATCGGCAATGCTATTGGTTGCTGTGTCAACAGCTGCATACCAATCATACAAATAACCAAAATTAGCAACATTTTCTGTAGCATTGGGGAAATTCTCTGATACGTAGCTCATCAGATTCGGAATTGTGTTACCATTGCTACTGTATTTGGTTGACACCAGATTTCTGTCTGTCCAACATAAACAACCTACACGAACACCATTATAAGTATTACCTTCGCCATCATCCACAGAGGGACATGGGTAATGATAAATGTAGATAATCTGCTCACAGGTAACCTCGTGTCCACATGTATCAACAGCGGTCCAGATAATGGGGTTATAACCAATAGAGAAGATGCTGTCGGGATAGTTGGTGGGGATATTGTTATAAACTGTATCCAAAATATCCTCGGTAATAGCGGGGTTATTGAAAGTGAAAGTCGGGAAACCGAAATTTCTAATGATAGTGTCGCAGCCCTGCATGATACCTTGTTTTACAGTATCGATTTTCATTGTGGTGTTACCATGTAGAGAATCAATGTGGACGATAACCGGGCTCACCTCGATAGTTGCAGTAGCAGTAGCAGTACAAGCCTTAACATCGGTAACTGTCACACTAACAGTATAAGTATAGTCAATATCGTCAGCTATAGCGGGAACTTCAGTCGCTGCAGCATTCACATTGGTTGCGTCATCACCCCATGCATAGGTATAGTTACCTGGATCATTACCACCTTGAGCAGTAACGCTTGCGTCGAATGAGCCGACACCCATCAACGGGCAAGGATTATTGGTAGGAACAGTCAAAGCCGTGATTTCCAATGTATCGGGCTGGGCGATGGTGAAGGTACCTGTGATGGTATCCTTGCCTAAAACGTCGGTTAGGGTAACGGTGTAGGAACCAGGTTTCAGATTCTCGAAGATATAGGTTCTGTCCGTAATGTTCTTTATGGTATCGTTTTCGCTAAGAGCTGTGCCAGAGAGTACCAACTGGAAAGGTTCCTCACCACCGATGATTTTCACGGTGTCGGTACCATTGTTCTCACCGTAGCAAACCACGTCGGTAGAATCCATGGTCATATCGAGGGTAAGGCGCCATACAGCGTACAATGTAACACTTGCGTCGGTACTATAAGTTTCGCCTAAAGCGTAGTTGGTGCTACCTGCAGCTTCATCGGGTGTAGTGTTCCAACGATAGAGGGTGCTGTCGGTTTTTGTGATAAGATAGTTGCTTGCACCGTCTGTACCGTCAGAAAGAGTAATATCAACACCGGCCAACTTGCTTTGGGGTGGAATGGTTCCTGTACCTCTGTTGGCATCATAGGAAATGGTATAACCCTCTCTCCAGATTGCATACAGGGTGGTATCGGAGTTCAATACTATAGGATCTCCAGGATTGAAACTGATGCCTGTGCTGTCAGCTTTGGTATTCCAAATGGCGAAAATATCAGTAGATGAAGCCGGGAGGAAAGCACAATCGGCAACTGTTTTGGTACGATCAGATACAGATGCATCTACTCTCACATAGATAGTATCCATTGTGCCAGTACCACCGTTGGCATTGTAAATAAGCGTGTACAATTGATAAACAGTGCATAAGCCTGCTGATGGGTCATCCGGAATTGCACGATAGCCAGGAGCACAGTAGCTGTCCACAGTAGCCTTAGGCTCACTGAAAGTACCGCCAGTGAAGACGAAAGTACCAGTAGCAGCTGAAGTTTTGGAGATATTCCCTTCATAGAAGCCGCTTGTCACATTAATAGTGCCTTTAGTAACTGAACTACCTTTGCCCATTACAAGAACGTCACCACCTTTTATGAACTCGTTGTTATCCAAATTAATGACCGCAGTAGATTCGCCATTTTCTCGTACAGCATATCCAGTAGCAATAGCAGCATCTGTAGTGAATTTACAGTTACTCACATTAAATGTTCCAGCACCACCACTGACATTAATGAAACTCTCGCTTTTTGTGACAGTATCATTGGTGATGGTTGCGCCTGTTGTCCCTGTGAACTGGGCCAAACTATGAAGGCTATCGCCCTTACAATTATTTATTGTCACATTGTATGCACCTGCAGCTGAAGTAACTCTTACTGCTACTTCCTCATAACCAGGTGCAGTACTACTGAAAACACAATTATCGAGTGTGATATTATGGGCATAATTATATTTATTTGTATACCATGGTTTCCCCGCTGTTTTTGTGTTCGGAACCAAAACAAATGCATTATCATCAGCAGTGGTTGTGTAGAAATCCGTCTGCTGACCCACAAAGCGTACATTCTGGATGGTCAATGTCTCTGTACCAGAGGCTCTGCCGTCACCGTCAACGATAATCTGACCTGTAATAGTGTCGTTATTACCCTCGATGGTGAGGTTCAAACCGGCCTTCTGGTGTACGATAGCCACTTCTGTAATATTCTTCAGCAACTCAACAGTCACATCGCCTGTTCTTGTGCGTGCAGTGTCCAATGCCATTTGAAGAGTGGGGAATGTTTGGGTACCAATCTTGGCCACCTCTACCGAGTAAACTGTACACCAACCAGCAGATGGATCATTGGGGACTGCTGTATAATACGGAGCTTCGCAATATTGTGATATGTTTGCCGCAGCATTATGGAAAGTACCGCCCGTGATATGAATTTTATTGTATGTTGTGTTTTGATTATCCAATGAATCGTATGTTCCACTTGTAATATAATAATTTGTTTCTTTTGTGTTCTTGAAGATAATTCCTTCAGGACCAGAAAAAGTATTATTTGAAAGCACAAATATTCTGGCACCATTATTCTGAACTCTCAAAGCATAACCATCGGCAGAAGCAATAGTTGAGTTTCTTACAACACAAATACAAGCGGAGTCACCACCTGTGAAATTAATTCCATTGTGTGTATTTGTAACATAAGTGCAGCTCTTAACGACAACGCCCGTATCCGACATGGTGGTTTTACCTGGACATAACTGCAATAAACTATGTCCACCACTGGCAGTTACATTATCTAATACGAGATTGTAAATTTTTGAATTACCAGCTGCTCCCTTAACTGCAACAACAGATGTGCCTGGTATTACAAAAGTACAATTACTCACGGTAACGTTTTTCACATAATTATTAAAATTAGCTATACTTATACCATTTGTTTGCCACCAGCTGGTTGCACTTGCAGGTTTCCAAAAATCATTTGCATCTTTATTACACAAAGGTACATACACCACAGCATCAGTTGCTGTTTGCAGCGTATATCCACTTAGATCTAATGCGAAATTGAGATTTTCAATTGTTAAGCCAGTATTATTAATACCATTCTCATTAGTAAGAATAATCTGCCCATTAACGGTTTTGTTGTTACCGGCAATAGTAAGAACCTGACCGGCTTTCTGGCGCACGACACCAAAGCCTGTGAAATCAGCAAGAATGTCAATTGTCACGTCTCCAGTTGCGGCGTAGGCGGCATCCAACGCTTCTTGCAGAGTAGCATACTCCGTGCTACCGATTTTAGCAACATTTTGCGCCCACGTGATGCTCATGCACATCAGCAAGGCAAAAATAAATAATAACTTTTTCATGTTAATTTTTTTTGTTAATACTTTATTTCCTTGATTTATATTTCTTATCTTTTTGTTTGTTTTTATTTTTTTTTATTTGTTATTGTACTGATTTTTAATCTTTTAGTATAATTTTATTATGTAAAAAAAGAAGTATTTTCCCCTAAAAAAAACAGCACACTATACCACAAAAAAAAATACAATTAATTGGTTTTCAATATATTAATCAACACTTTACACCAATTAATATTTTTCCACACAACCTACAAATATACAAAATTTTTAATTTTAAACTTTTTTCTTTTTTATTTGAAATATAATTATTCGTTTTGTTAACACCTGACCACCACATAATGGAAATACCAAAACTAATGCTAATTATCTCCCCATAAATCTATATTTCAACAAGACTAAAAAAGAAAAATCCCTCCCCAAAAATAAGTGCACCCTGAAAGATGAAAAAAAAGAGCCGCCATTGCTGACGACTCTTTCGACTTGTTATATATGTTGATATAACTTCATCGTTAATTTCGAACACAACGAACCGAGAACCCGTCGCTCTTACCTTGGTAGTTTCTGTACACGCTGGCGTTATCGTAGTCGAGACGGTGACGGTAGGCGTCGGAGTCATTATATTCCGTAGCACTCCATAAGCTGGCGCTGTTGCCAAAATTGGCGTAACGGTTGCTGTAGTAGCCGCCGGCGGGAAAAGCCGAAAAACCCGTTGCATTGTTATCGTTAGGGGTGTTGCCCACAGCACAAGTGGTACCGTTGGTGTTCCATCCTGTCGTGGAGGCCAAGGCTTTAGCTATATAGGTGTTGTTGTAGCATTGGTAATCAGCCTGGCCCATAACATAAGTCTCCAACTGCGTCCACTCAGCATCGCTCGGCACATGCCAACCAACGGGGCAGATACCCTGAACGCCACTGGGATTAGCATTGCTGCTACTTGCCCCGTTCATTACCGCTACCCAATTGTACAAATAACCGTAGGTGGCAACATTGTTCATGTCATCATTGGGAGCACAACGATAAGCAGTTTCAATGGATGTGGAGGTGACATCCTCTATGGTTGTCCCATTGCTGTACTTCGTGGTACGCAGATTCTCCGCCATCCAGCACTGCTCGCCAATTTTAATAGTATTGTACTCATTGCCTTCAATATCTTTTACTTTGTTTGTGCCACATTCAAATGGGAGACGTGCTTCAAGCTCAGCAATATATCTGCACAAGCTGTCAAACAGGAACATGAGGTCTTTGTATGAAACAGCCTGCATCTCGTCTTTGGTGTATTCGAGGGTGGTCTGGTTCACTGCCTGCGGAACAATAACGGTATCGCTGAATACCGTCTTGTGACCGGAGAATGTATTGTCGCCAGTGAAAGTGTTGTCATCGGCTTTTGTGGCATAATCATCCATATTAGGTTTATTCAAAATCACTGCAGCTCCGCTGGAGGCTTCCCAGTCTGCGTTCACTTGAGCGGGGATTATGACCTCGCTGTTGCCAGCCTGGTTGGCAGTAAAGGTAACAGTTGTTCCCGTACCGTATGTAATGGACAGGGTTCCGTCATTCACAGTGGGAATGGCCCCACGGATGGCGGCAGCGGTGTCAACCAGGGCACTACGGACATTGACGGAGACCGTGTCGATATTGCCTTGCAGCAACAGACTGTCGGCCTTGATTTTGTTGTAGATGGCCTCTACGGTGGCACCACCCGGATTCACATCGGAGGCGTACAAAGCGTAGGGCACAGCCGTCACGGGCACCGTGTTGGTCAACATCTCCGAACCTATGGTCACCTCTGTCGTAATACTCGCGTTGCTCCAATCGATGGCGTCAAAACCGGCCTCATTTCCAATGGTCAGCGATATTAGACCGTTGGCATTGGATTGAACGTTTGTGAAGGTCTCCACATAGCTGCCTATCGTCACCTTCACCGCCACCGTCGTGTTGGCAGCTAAGCGGTTGTTGCCGTCTCTCACCACAGCCTGATAGCTGATCTTTCCGGTGCTCTGGGCCATCAACGACAAACCCAGCATCACCATTACAATAAGCGATAAAAGTTTTTTCATTGTTGTTTATTTTTGAATATTATTGTTTTTTCCTTATTGTCTTATTTCTGAACCCAATGCCATCAAGCAACCTTGAGGATTCCAACTTTCAGTTTTCAGTTTTCAACTTTCAGTTTGTTAGTCATTGAGTTCAGAACCGTCGTCGGCGTACATCTGGTTTTTGACGCAACGGACGCTGATGCCGTTTTCAACTGTCATGTCGTCCATGATGAACTTGTTGCAGCCAAACATCATCGAGCACACCCAGCATTCGCTATAGCCGTGTTTCACGCTGCTCCAGAAGAAGGTGGCGCCCAGCATCTCCTCGAAACGGCCCGTGGAATGGCTATACAGACCGGCGGGCAGGGCATAGAAGCCAGTGCCCGTGTCATGGCCCGGCACCAGCCACAGGATGTCGGACATCATATCCAGAGCATCCACTCCATTCAGGCCCTCCATGTTGGCAGAGTCTGGTATATGCCAGCCCAGAGGGCAGATTCCCGTTACAAAATTGCTATTAGCGGTCTTGGCGGGCTCGGCGTCACTGCCTTCCGGCACTTTCACCGCGGCATACCAGTTGTAAAGGCGGCCGTATGTCTCCAGGTTGAGGGTCTCGTCACCATGGCCTTCCTCATTGTATATCATGCTGGGGGCCTCGCTCCCGTCGGCATAATGCGTGGTCTTCATGTTCTTCTTTGTCCAGCAGTAACGCATCGGGGCGTCTCCCACATACAACGAGGCATACTCGTTGCCATCGGCGTCTTTCACCATGCCGCCGCACAGGTTCACGAAGAAGTGCCTGATACTATCGCAACCGTGGTCCACCGTCGTCAGCTCATACACATTGGGACCGCCATGGAGGGCCTGATCGATGCCTGCGGGGATCAGCAGCACATTGTGGGCGTAGTCGGTCACTATCTCCGCAGAGTCCAGGTACAGGGTGTCAAAAAGCTCGTAGATCGGCCACACGTCCAGCATCAGCGTGGTCAGGCTGTCGTAGTTATACTGCGCGTCCCAGTTGTAATGGCCCGCCTCGTATGACGTCGAGTCGTAGCGGCCCGCCGGGAACACGTTGATGACCTCGCCCCGGAAAACGATGTCCTCGCCGTCGTATACCAGGAAGAAGCCCGTCGAGTCCTTCACATGGGCCGGGCTCACGGCGAGGGAGTCGTTCTGGCAGCCCGCAAGCTCCATGTCAACGCGGATCAGCTGGGCCTGCATGATGCCCTCCGACGTGGAGTACGAGTCCGTGTTGCTGGGCTGGCTGTAGAACGGAAGGCCGATAACGAAACTCGTGTTACCCACCTCGCCGCCTGCGACGCCAAAGCCGTAGGCGAACTTGCCGTAGTCGCCCTGGGCGCTCATCAGCACCACTACAAGCAGCAAACCTGAAATCAGTAATAATTTTCTCATTGTTGTTCGTTTATTACTCCTATTGTTATTTATTCCTTTTTCTCTTTACGGATTTGTCAACTACTCCGTTTTTTTACAACACCCAGTATTATAACATCAAACTGTATCAAAAAAAAATTTCGTTTTTTTGACAATTTTCTCCCTTCCCGAAAAAACATCATTTTTTATAAGTATCTGATCAACAATATAAAAAAAATCCATACCGCCTTATAAAAAACTTATATCTTATAATTTACAAATATACAAAATACTTTTAATTTCAAACATTTTTCTTTTAATTAAAAACCACGAATGCTGTTACAAACAGTCTCCCTTTGCATGGGATATCTCTATATCCCAAAATTGTAAAATAAAAAAAACGGGACCCCTTTCGGAATCCCGTTTGTCCATGAAGTATGACTTCAGAAGACTACTCTTCTGCCACCACTTCGAGGTTCAAGTTGACCTTGTTGAAGTCCTTGTGCAGGTTCACCACAGCGGTGTAGTTGCCCAATTCCTTGATATGGTCTTCCTTGATGATGATTTTCTTACGGTCGATTTCAATACCGTGTTGTTCTTTCAGGGCATTGGCCACTGCGATATTGTTCACTGAGCCGAAGATAGTGCCTTTTTCAGAAGCCTTGGTGAAAATCTTAACGGTGAGACCGTCAATCTTACCAGCCATGAATTCAGCTTCTTTTCTAATTTTCTCAGCTTTGAAAGCGCGTTGCTTCAAAGTTTCGGCCAACATTTTCTTATTGGGTTCGGTTGCCAAAATTGCCAATCCTTGGGGAATAAGGTAATTTCTGGCATAGCCGTCTTTCACTTTAACGATTTCGTCGGCATAACCGAGATTCTGAACGTCTTGTTTCAATATAATTTCCATTGCTGTTCCTCCTTTTAGTTGTTTGACTTCAAGTTATCAGTTACGAAAGGAAGTAAGGCAAGGTGTCTTGCTCTCTTCACGGCCTGAGCCACTTTCTTTTGGAATTTCAATGAAGTACCGGTCAAACGGCGAGGCAGGATTCTACCTTGCTCGTTGACGAATTTCTTCAAAAATTCAGCATCTTTATAGTCGATGTATTTGATACCGCTCTTTTTGAAACGGCAATATTTTTTCTTCTTGATATCAACCGCAATAGGGGTCAAATATTTGATTTCATTATTTGTTGCCATGTTCTATCCTCCTTATTCAGCTTTAGGTTCTTTTTTCAGGTTACGTCTCTTTTCGCTGTATGCGATAGCGTGCTTGTCCAATGCAACGGTCAGGTATCTCAGGACTCTCTCGTCACGACGATACTGCAGTTCCAGTTCTTTTACCAAGCTACCTTCAGCTTTGAATTCAAAAAGGTGGTAAAATCCGGAGGATTTCTTCTGGATGGGATACTCGAATTTACGCAGTCCCCAGTCCTCTTCATGAACCATTTCCGCACCATTGCTGGTGAGAATGTTCTCAAATTTCTTTACCGTTTCCTTCATCTGATCATCAGATAAAACGGGCGTCATAATGAAAACGGTTTCGTACTGATTCAACATAATTTTTACTTTTTTTGGTTTATTAAAATGGTTAATTTTTGGGGCTGCAAAAATACAACTTTTTTTGATACGAACAACGGGGTGTTGATTTTTTTCGTGGAGACGTGAAAACGGGGAGGCGGGGAGGCGGGGAGACACTCGCTCCGCTCGTTCGTGGAGACAGAATTTCTTATCGCCTTAACGAATGCACGCAGTGTATGTCTTAACACCTTAACGTATAGACGAAAAGTAAAGGCGCATACGAATAATACAAACGTTTTTCGTATTTTTGCAGCATGAATTCTACGCTGGGAGAAATTAGGGATTTGTTGCTGTCTTCCTTACATATATTATATGATAAGAGGGAAGCTTCGGCTATTGCAAATTATTACTTCGCGGAAAAATGGGGCCTGAATTCTTACGAATTCGCACTTCATCGTGGACAAATTTTCCCGGAAGAACGCTTACCCATAGTGAAAACAGATTTCCAACGCCTGCAAAATGGAGAACCTGTACAGTATGTGGTCGGAAAGGCGAACTTCTATGATTTAACACTGACTGTCAATCCTTTGGTGCTGATACCACGACCTGAAACAGAAGAATTAGTGCAAATGCTATTGCAAACATTATCTTCTCATTCCTCTCTTTCCAACTGCGAGTACGCAATTGATCACGATGCCTCCAACGGTGAGGACACAGTTGGTTACGATGACACCCTTCCCTGCCGCATCCTCGATTTCTGCACGGGAAGCGGCGCCATTGCCATCGCTTTGGCAAAATATTTGCCAGAAGCGGAAGTATGGGCCACCGACTATAGCCGCGAGATTCTCGAACTGGCACAACAAAATGCGAAGGACAACAAGGTGGAAGTCAATTTTGTGCAACACGACCTCCTGCGCGACGGGACAGAAACATTGCATGGTCCCTACCAGGCTCTCATCAGCAATCCTCCGTATATTCCGCAATCACATAAAGCCCTGCTGCACAAGAATGTGACGGAGCACGAACCGGCAGAAGCCCTTTTTGTGCCAGATGACAAGCCCCTGCTTTTTTACGAACGCATCGCTCTGTTAGGCAAAGTATTACTTGCCGACAACGGCCTGCTATATATGGAAACACACGAAAACTTTCACGATAAATTGGAGTCTATGTTGCTTCAATTTCATTATCATCATATAGAAAAAATAAAAGACCTTAACGGGAAACCCCGTTTCATCACTTGCAAAAACTGATTATCTATGGGAGAAAACATGAATTTGGTAGAAGACCTTGCGCTGATTCTGATTTCAGCGGGTGTTATTACCATTATTTTTAAACTGCTCAAACAACCTCTGGTTTTAGGATACATCGTGGCGGGTTTCATTGTGGGACCGCATTTCGGCTTATTCCCCACAGTTTTTGACACGGCCAGCATTGAGGAGTGGTCGGAAATCGGTATCATCTTCCTCATGTTCGCCTTGGGTTTGGAATTCAGCTTCAAGAAATTGCTAAAGATGGGCAGTACCGCCATTATTGCGGCAGCCATCGAAATCATCCTAATGATCGGCATCGGCGCCTTGTCGGGCTACCTGATGCACTGGAGTCTGATGGAATGCATCTTTCTCGGCGGTATGTTAGCCATGTCGTCCACAACCATCATTATCAAGGCCTTTGAAGATTTAAAGCTGAAAAAAGAGCCTTTCGCCGACCTTACCATGGTCATCCTGATTATCCAGGACATAGTCGCCATCGTGATGATGGTGTTGCTGTCAACCGCCGCCGCCTCAAAGCAATTCCAAGGCCAAGAGATGTTGACCGTCATCGCCAAGCTGATGTTCTTCCTGATTTTATGGTTTGTGGTGGGTATCGCCATAATCCCAACCTTCTTCCGGAAAGCAAAAAGATACATCAACGATGAAACCCTGCTCATTATTTCCATCGGTTTATGTTTCGGCATGGTGGTATTCGCCAATTATGTGGGATTTTCTTCCGCTTTGGGTGCCTTCGTCATGGGATCTATCATCTGCGAAACTGTTGAAGGGGAACATATTGAGAAAATCACCAAGGGCACCAAGGACCTTTTTGGCGCCATTTTCTTCGTGTCGGTCGGTATGATGGTTGACCCCGACATATTGGTTAACTACTGGAAACCCATTCTCTTCTTAACCATCATCACCTTGGTTGTCAAGGCCTTCATTTCCACAGGCAGTGTTCTGGTGGCTGGCGAGTCGCTGAATGTATCGGTCAAAACCGGTTTCAGCCTGTCTCAGATTGGTGAATTTGCCTTCATTATTGCCTCTTTAGGTGTATCGTTAGGCGTGTTAAATAATTACATTTATCCTGTCATTGTAGCCGTTTCGGTCATCACCACCTTCACCACACCCTACTGTATCCGTTTGGCCGACCCGTTTACGCGATTTGTGGAGCGAAAGCTTCCGGCAAATGTCAAGAAGACCTTGGATGATTACAGTTTAGTGGGCAAAGGTCCCCGGAAACCAGGAGCTTGGGGCACTATTCTCAAAAAATCGCTACTGAGAACGGCCATTTTCGGCATTCTCTGCTTCTCCATCACCTTTGTCGCCTTCCATTATTTTTACCCATTTATGATTAATCTTTTGGAGAAATATATTCCCGTCAACTATATCAACATCATCAATGCATTCATTTTGCTGACTTTCATTTCCCCATTCCTCTATGGTTTGATGAGCAACAAACACTCCACCCAGGCCCTTTACGCCCAATTATGGAGGGATGGACAGTTGAACCGTGTTGGGATTGTTGCCTGGACTATCTTCCGTATTATCCTGGCCTGCTTCTTTGTGATGGTCATTCTATCAAAATCATTCAGATTCACCAAGTTCGTGGTGTTCCTGCTGGCATTGGTTATTGTGATGTTCTTCCTATTCTCCCGTCGCACCCTGCATAGATTTACGGCAATCGAAGACAATTTCATGGCTAATCTGAACGCCAAAGAGCAAGATTCAGAACAACAATAATCGCCAAACAAATGAACAATAACATCTCCGCTATGATTTTTGCCGCAGGTCTGGGCACTCGCCTTTACCCGCTGACAGCAGACAAGCCGAAAGCTTTGGTGGAATACCAAGGCAAACCATTGATAGAATATGTTTTACAGAAAATCATTGATGCGGGTATACAGCACATTGTTGTTAATGTCCATCATTTTCCAGACCTGATTATCAACTACCTGAAAAAGCATCTCCACGAGGCTGAGATTGAAATTTCTGATGAAAGGGATTACCTGCGTGATACCGGTGGTGGACTGAAATTCGCCGCACCCCTACTCGCCAACAGTGAACATATTCTGCTGCACAATGTGGATATTCTGTCTGACCTTGACTTACGGCAGCTTATTGATTATCATGTCCACCATGAAGCTTTGGCCACCTTGGCGGTGCGACAGCGCAAAACCTCCCGCTATTTCCTGTTCGACGATGACATGAACCTATGCGGCTGGCAGAATAACAAAACTGGTGAGGAAATCCGTTCCAAAGCAGCTGACACATACGCACCCTACGCCTTCAGCGGCATCCATATCGTGCATCGTGAGCTCATAGACCTGACTCCTTCCGCGGAAAAGCAGTCCATCACTCCGATATATCTTGAGCTGGCCAAGGAACACAGCATCAAGGGTTTTCTCCACAATGAAGGTCATTGGAAAGATATGGGGAAGATTGAGGACTTTAACAGTTGACAATTGATAGTTGACAGTTGACAATTGATAGTTGACAATTGACAATTGATAATATGTTTCACACCACCCCAATAACTATTAACTGTTAATTATTAATTGTTAACTATCAACTCTCCCCTTGAGCGCAGCGAAACTCCCCTAAGAAAAAAATTTTTTTCACTCCCCTGTTGCAGCAAACAAAAATTTTTGTACTTTTGCCGGCGGAGAGATGGCAGAGTGGTCGATTGCGGCGGTCTTGAAAACCGTTGACCCTCACGGGTCCGGGGGTTCGAATCCCTCTCTCTCCGCAGCAAGACGCAAAACAATTAGAATCAGCAAGTTACATCAAACTTCGCTGATTTTTTGTTTTAAAACTTTGCGACAATCACAAGCCACTAGCAGGTCCCGACAAGCAAAATCATGTCGATTTTTAGCGTTCAAGTTTTGCAAAAAATCCTTCCAAAATTCCGAAATTTGTCAAACTGATAGGATGCTGTATACTACCATGGTATCTTTTGTGCCTGCGAGACACTGCCAACTCCATAATTTTCTTTGCAACAGCGAGGACACAACTGCATATATAATTTCCCCCTCTCTATGCCATTAAATTTCATACTTATTTTGTAATTTTGCAATATCAAAAATAAAAACGATGACTAAGGATCTGATCAGAAAGTACATTTGGCTGGTGGACACCGTCAATATGGCCGGTTCGAGAGGCATCAGTTATCAGGATATCTCTGACAAATGGGAGCAAAACACCGAGCTCTCTGGCGGCAATAAGTACAGCTGGCGCACCTTTATGAATAACCGAAAGGACGTTTTTGAGATTTTCGGTATTGAAATTGCTTGTAACCATGGAGATAATACCTATTATATCGCAGACCGCAACGAACTGAAAGAAGCATCCGGTTTCAAAGCCTGGATTCTCGATGCTTTGTCGCTGAGC
>CADCNH010000010.1 GCA_902802755.1 uncultured Bacteroidota bacterium
GGAAGTGCCGGTGCTACCATCTATGTTGTTTTCAACCCCACTACCGTTGGTTACTATGAAAACAACATCGAAATCGTTTCTGCAGGTGCTCCCTCACATACTATTCCTGTAAAGGGTTTGGCCCTCGATTGCAGTCAGAGCATGACTATTCCTTGGTATGAAGACTTCGCCACTGAAGATTTTCCCGCCAACTGCTGGACTATGACTTCCACCGATACCGCAGACTATGAATCAGACGGACAAATTTATCCTGGCGTAAAGAGATATACTTGGTTCAACTCTATCACCAGCCAATATGCTTCTGTTGTTGGTCACGCTGACGCCGTTCAGGATGAGCATCTCTACACTCCTGTTTTCAACTTGAACAACGCTACCGGTGCTGCCGACTTCCAATTTGAATTCAGAACCAACCCCAACATTGATGCATTGATTAACGGTGAAGTAAGATTCACTGTGAACATGAGCACTGATGGTGGCAACACCTTCACTACAATATGGGATGTGGCAGATATTCGCGCTGAATACTCAGCCAACTGGGCTAGCTGGTCAGACATTTGGCCGGTGAGCATCAACATGGACCAGTATGTTGGCACCAACGCAAACATCCAATTCGACTTCCACTATGAAGCTGACATGGGTGCTGCTGACCAAGCTATTATCCAGAATGTTAAATTCATCAACTATTTCGATCCCAGAATGGATGTTACCACTGAAGATACCATCTCCGTATTTACATACGTTGGCAATCCTGAAGCAGTTATCATCCCCATTGAAGGTCGTAACCTCAACAGCACTATTGCAGTAACCACCACTGCTCCTTTCGAAGTATCAGCAGACGGCAATACTTTTGCCACTACCGCTACTCTTCCTGCTACTGGTGGCAACCTGTATGCAAGATTCAACCCGACAACTGAAATGGTTGGCGCTAACGCTACCATTAACATTGTCAACAACTATACCGACGCTACCGGAACTTATCCCAGCACCACTTTCAGCAAAACTATTGTGATGTTAGGTAACTCATACGATTGTTCAGGTGTTGTACTGCCTATCGCAGAAAGCTTCGAGAGCGAAGAAGGTACCGTTTTGGCTCCTAACACTACTGAATACTGCTGGTCAGCATTCAAAGCTAACACCAGAGACGCTCAGAATGACATCATCAACTCCAATGATTACGCTTACGATGGCAACCAGTCATTCCGCTTCTCCTCATTCAAATACAATGCTCAGCAAGTTTACACCCAATACCTCATTTCTCCTGAATTGAGCGCTACCAACCCCATGCTGGTAATGTTCAACTATGCTAACGCTTCCGCATTGAAAGACGAGACCTTCGCCGTTGGTTATTCAACTACTGGCAATGATGTCAACGACTTCACTTGGGAACCCGACATCGTTAACGCCGCCAACACTGATTGGCAGCTGTACCGCAACACCAACGTTCCCGCTAACGTGAAATATGTTGCTATCCAGTATAAATCACAGCGTCAGGCTTATTTGTACATTGATAACTTCCAGGTTATGGAAGCTCCTTCATGCATGTTCCCTGTTGAAGTAAGAGCTGAAAGCACTACCGAAAACAGTGCCAACATCATGTGGACTGCCGGTGCTAACGAAACCTCTTGGGAAATGGTTTATGGTACTGCTCCAGTTGATTTGACTGCTACTCCTACCTCTGTTACCACCCTGGGTACAACCTTGAACGGTTTGACAGCTAACACTCATTATCAGGTAGCTGTTCGCGCCATCTGTGGTGACGGTCATAGCGACTGGTCTGAAGTTGCCGATTTCTGGACCACTACTACTCCCGCAACCATTCCTTATACACAAACATTTGAAGAAAACGATGCTGACCGTGCTAACTGGGTACTTGTTAACGGTAACGAATCCAACTATTTCATGTATGGCAATATCCCTGGTTCAACCACAGGAAAAGCCCTGATGATTACTCAGGATGGTAGCACCAACACTTACCTCAATGCATCTGAGACTTCTAACTACAGCACCGTTTGGGCATACAGAGACATTCAATTCCCCGAAACCACAGCTGCTGGCTTCATGCTCACTTTGAACTGGAAATGCTTCGGTGAAGTTGACTACGACTTTGGTGAAATGTTCATCGGTAACGCTACTGAAGTTACCAATTTCGAAAGAAATGAAAACATTCCTGGTTTCATAGATGTTAATACAGCTCACTACACTCCCGCTGGCTTAACCAAATTAGCTAGATTTGTCAACAAATCTCAGATGCAGACTGGCGCATATATCATCCCCAGCGACGGAAATGCTGGTCAGGTGAAACGTCTGTATTTCTTATGGACCAACGACTCCTTGAGTGGTGCTGAAACTCCTCTCGCTATTGACAACATCAATATTTCAATCCCGGCATTCGCCAACATGAGCGGTACTGTTACTGACGACCAAACTGGCACAGCTATTCCTAATGCTACTATCAGCATGGTTTCCAACCAGGGATTCTCTGCTACTGCTACTACCGATGCTAATGGTCAATATACTATCAGCGATATCGTTGCTGGTTACTATACTATCGAAGTAAATGCTAACGGTTATCAGATGTTGAATACTGGTTATGCTTTGTCAGAAGGTGAAAACAACGTTAACTTCGAATTGACCGTTGAAGCATGCGCTATTATTCCTACTAATGTATCTTATACAGTGGAAGATGACAACGCAATCATTACTTGGGATAATATCGAAGATGGCGTAATGACTCAATGCACCAGTATGGAATATGAATCTGCTATCGGTGCTGGTACCCAATATTCAATGGGTGCATACCATGTTTTCACACCCTCAGACCTGAACAAATACAATGGATGTACCATCAATTCTATCGGTGGTTACTTCAATGGTGAACTTGAATATACTACCTATACCCTCCGTATTTGGGTAGGCGGTACAACAGCTGATGGTCCTGCTTCTCCAAATCCCACTTACGAACAAGAAATCACTCCCGACGAAGTTACTGTCGGTGCTTGGAATGACATCGTTCTGAATACACCTTACGTTATCGATGGTTCACAAGTATTATGGATTGGTTTCCATATTTCAGTTTCAGGTGCCTCCGAAAGTGTTTATTCTATGGGTGTAACCGATCACAACAACAACCTTGAAGAATATGGCAATGCCATGTATTTCAACAGTGGCTGGGGTAACTTGACTTCTGCCGGTATTGCTGGTTACAACTGGATGATTCGTGCTAATGTTGTGGCTCCCGATTTGCATTACAATGTTTTGGCTGATGGTATGGTAATCGCTTCCAACCTCGACGAAGCAACCTATGTTGTATCTCCCTATGATCCTAACACTTGTTATCAAGTAGTAACCATCTGCGAAAACGGACAGCTCTCTAGTCCTTCAGAATGTGCTGAAATCGTTGGCATCAACGACGTTAACGCTAGCAACTCATTCGAAGTATATCCGAATCCTGCTCACGAAACTGTAAACGTTTCTACTACCATGGACGTTCAGAAAGTTGAAGTGATGAACTACTTAGGTCAGGTGATCTTCTCACAGAACACTACCAACAACAACTTCACTTTGAATGTTTCCAACTATGCTGACGGCGTTTACTTCATCCGCATTAGCGGCAATGATGGTATCGCTACTCAGAAACTGATCAAGAAATAATCTTTCTTAATCATAAAAAAAGGTCGACCAAATGGTCGACCTTTTTTGTTTTAAACGTTCAAGGTATCATGTTGTCTATTATATAATGTAGAGAAGCAATTTTTTGCGTCTCTACAACAATTCAACATATAAACAGATAAACAAATCAACAAAATTTGTATTTTTGCAAATTCATAAAAAGAATCAAGATCATGAAAAAATTATTTCTTGCTGCAATTCTTATGCTGGGTTTCACAGCCCTGGTCGTAGCACAAAACGACATTGACGCGTTCCGCTTCTCCCATTCCGATTACGAAGGTACCGCCCGCTTCATGGGTGCCGGTGGCGCATTCAGTGCTGTAGGTGCCGAATTCTCTGCCTTGAATGTCAACCCCGCCGCCATCGGTGTATTCAAAAAGAGCGAAGTCACCTTTACCCCTTTGGTAATATCAATTTATAATAATAACAGTTTATATAATGGAACCAACAGTCACACCAGCAACGTCAAGTATTCCTTGACAAACGTTGGTGGGGCATTCCGTATTGGCCTCCCTGAAGGAAGCAGCTGGAAGTCCATCAATTTAGGCTTCGGCTATAACCGCACCTACGATTACAACAACCAGTTTCGCATTGAAGGAAGAAGCCACAACAGCTCCATGATGGACGAATATTTGGCTAACGTACAGGGGAAAAACCTAAGCGGTATCAGCGACAATGAATTACTTGCATTTAATACCTATATGCTTGATACCATAACCGCCACTCGCTATTTTTCTCCCTTTGCAGGTAAATCCCTGAATCAAAAATTAGTAGCAGAAAGTTCCGGTGCCAACGACGAAATAGCATTTTCCATCGGAGGCAATTACAATGATGAGTTGTTTATCGGTGCTACTATTGGTGTTCCGGTTATCAATTATACTGAAAAAACCAAGTACTATGAAGAAGATGAAGATATCACCAATTACATTTCCAGCTATTACATCTCTGAAAACCTAAGAGTACGCACCACAGGTGTCAACCTGAAATTAGGTGTTATCTACCAACCCGCCGATTTTATCAGAATTGGTGCCGCCTTCCACACACCCTCCTATTTTGGTCGTGTGAGAAACACCTATACCCGAACTATGACCAGCTATTACCCCAATGGCGAAAATTCAGGCACATTTGAAAACAACTACACATTCAACTACACCTTGACCACTCCTTTGAGAGCTATCGGCAGTGTAGCCTTCCTTATCAAGAAAAGAGCTTTTGTAAGTGCTGAATATGAATTTACCGGTTACGGCATGGCTCGTATGAGCTCCAATGACTATTCCTTCGACGAAGAAAATGAGGCTATCCAAGAGAAATATGGTGCCTGCCATACCGTTCGTGTAGGTGGCGAAGTATATATTACCAACAACTTCTTGCTGCGTGCTGGCTACAATTTCAAATCATCAGCCTATCGCAATACCGTTGACAACAACAATTCCATGCATACCGCTACCGCAGGTTTAGGCTTCAGAGCTAAAGGATTCCTCATTGACTTTGCCTACGTTTTCAAAACCAAAAACGAGAACCTCTGGTTGTATGATTCCGACTTCGTTGATCCCGCATCATTGCGTACCAACACCCATCGTATAGTGGCTACTTTAGGCTACAAGTTCTAAGGATAAACGACAGTTTTTCCTCTTCGGACCATTCGACATCCATCCATTGGATGTTGAATCCATCCCTCTCCATCTTCCTGAACCAGGTCATCTGACGCTTGGAAAACTGGTGGATGGCTACATTCAGACGCTTGAACATCAAATCATAATCCATCTGGCCCTGTATATACAGGGTCAGAAATTTATATTCCAGACCATAACGAATCAGCTGGTTAGGGTTCACACCCTTGTCTATCAAACTACGAACCTCATCCACCATACCGTGTTCCAGACGCTCTTTTAGGCGTCGGGTAATACGGGAACGTATCAGGTCGCGATCACCCCGCAAACCAAAAATCACCGACGGCACCGCTTGACAGGCCTCTTGCAATTCAGGATGCTCTTGGTAATACATTTCAATCTCGATGGCCCGCAATAATCGTGGTCGTTCGCAAGTATCCGTGTGGTTATGCAAAGCCTTGAATGAAGCCAACATGGCTGTCAACTGCTCATCGGTTTGTTGTTCCAACTCGACTCGCAAATTTGGATTTTCAGGCACCGGAAATAATTTGTAGCCCTTCAGCAATGCCTCAATGTACATGCCACTGCCACCGCAAATAATGGGTATATTACCTCGTTGCTCTATCTCCTTCATGGCTTTCTGGGCCAACTGCTGATACTGAGACACATTATACTCGATTCCCGGCTCCACAATATCAATGAGATGGTAAGGAATAGATTGACCATCAATGGTGTAGTCCTCCAAATCCTTGCCTGTACCAATATCCATGCCCCGATACACTTGGCGGGAGTCGGCACTGATAATCTCACCGGAGATGTGCTTTGCCAGCACAGCGGCTATACGGGTTTTTCCCGTGGCGGTCGGTCCGAGTATGGTTATTGTCATTTTTTCTCCTGATAAATGTCAAAATTGGAAATATCCTTGCCGTTCACATCGAAACGGACAAAGGTAATCATTTGGTGAATGCCCTGTTTACCTGCCGCACCAGGGTTCAAGAAAAGCAAATTGTATTGCGGATCACGAATCACTCGCAAAATATGGGAATGCCCCGCTACCAGCAAATCAGGTTTCTCCTCCTGAATCAGTTTGACGATATCAGCTTCATAGTGCCCTGGCTTACCCACAATGTGGCTCATCACCACCTTCAATTGCTCACATTGGAAAATCTGAACCTTCGGAATATTGTGGCCACGCACATCCCAACCATCACAGTTGCCATATACCGCCCGGACAGGGGCAATGGTCTGCAAATCATAGACAATGTCATCGCTGAGCATATCACCGCAATGCCATATCTCATCACACTTCTCGAAGAAAGTAAACAGCTCCGGATGGATATAACCGTGAGAATCAGAGAGGACTCCTATCTTCTTCATAATCTTTGTTTTACAGTCTCAAACAGCACAATACCTGTAGCCACTGAAACATTCAATGATTTAATGGTGCCCACCATAGGGATATTGATAGCATCATTGCATATACGCTGATAATCCCAAGCGATACCCTCGTACTCGTTGCCCATAATCAGGCATATCGGGCCAGTCAAATCTTTCTGATAATGGAAATGTGATGCTTTTTCTGTTACCGCAATTACCTCTATACCAGAATCTTTCAAAAAATTAATTACTTCCACCAAATTGGAATGACGACAAATCGGCATTTTATTGAGGGCTCCTGCAGAACTTTTCACCGCATCCTCATTCAACTGGGCACCTCCCTTCAATGGCAGGATGATGGCATCCACACCGGCACACTCGGCGGAACGTGCGATGGCACCAATATTGCGCACATCGGTAATCTTGTCCAGCATCAACAGGAAAGGAACCCTACCCTCTTCATAAACCTTAGGCACAATATCGAAAATGCTTTGGTACTCTATGGCTGACACGAAGGCGACCACCCCTTGATGATTGCCCCGAGTAAATTTGTTTAGCTTCTCGGCAGGCACATATTGGAAAGGAATCTTATGCTGGCGAACCTGATAGAACAGTTCTTTGAACAAATCCCCCTGCAAACCCCTCTGCAACAATACTTTATCAATAGTTTTATCGGATTCTATCGCCTCCATTACCGGACGCAAGCCGTAAATGATATTTTCCGTAGCCATGGTATGAAAATTAAAGTGCAAAGATAGTGATAATTTTCAAATTCAAAGTTCAAAAATTGCGTGCTGAAAGCACGTCATTCTATTAACCCCTAACAAGGCCTATGGCCGCAGTTTGGGGTGCTGTACCGATGGCAGAAGTCTGCGTGCCAAAGGTACGCTACCATGAGAGTCAATCTAGCTTGCATTCCGCACGCATACCTCATTTTCATTCTCATAACCCCACACTGCTCGCTATCGCGATTGTGCGGGGTTAATAGGATATTGTGCCTTTGGCACATTTTATTTGCTAATAAAAATTGGCACATTAGCACATTTGCTAATTAGCACATTGAGAAATTTTGTATCTTTGTAGATTAAAAAAAATATCACCTTGAATTCATTAGACACTTATTTTCAGAGCATTGCAACAGAATGCGAGCCTTCCAACCTCTATAACCCCATACATTATATCCTATCCCAGGACGGGAAGCGGATACGGCCGAGATTGGTCGGCTTGTCAGCGGAATTATTTGGTGTGGAAGCGGAAGAGGTCAGACACGTGGCAGCAGCCTTTGAGATGCTGCACAACTTCACCCTCATTCATGACGATATCATGGATGAGGCCCCTATTCGCAGAGGCAAACCCACCGTCTATAAGCAGTGGAACAGCAATATCGCCATATTGGCTGGTGACGCATTAGCTATCATGGCTTTGCAAGAGCTGCTTAAAGCCCCTTGTGATGACGCTACCAAAATCAAAATCAGCGACTTGTTTGCCCGCACCTCTTTGGAGATTTGCGAAGGACAGCAATACGACCTTGATTTCGAGACCATGGAGCACGTCAGCATTGACGATTACATCAAGATGATACGGCTGAAAACGGCGGTCATGCTGGCCGGTTGCCTAAAATCCGGTGCCCTTTTTGCCCACGCCTCAGAGGCCGACATGCAAGCCATATATGATTTCGGCATCAACATCGGCATCGCCTTCCAGCTTAAAGATGATATTTTAGATTTATATTCTGATACTCAAGTATTTGGAAAAATAACAGGAGGTGATATCAAAGAAAACAAGAAGACTTATCTTTACCTCACCGCCTTGCAAGATGCCAATGACCAACAACGTAAGAGTCTGCGGCATTATTTCTCATCAACAGACTTTGACTTTGAGTCCAAATTACTGGCTGTCAAGAATATCTATGAAAACTTACAGGTAAAAGAAAAAACCGAAAAGGCCATTGACAAGTATGTCGAGAATGCCTTGGCATGTCTTCATGCTGTTTCAGTAGCCGAAGAGAAGAAACAGCAACTTTACGACTTAGCCAATGCCTTAGTTAAACGGGACAAATAAGATGAACCATCAAATAGCCTCTAAAAAATATGCCATCATTGTCGGGGTGATGTTGCTTTTGGCTGCCGTATATTTAGTCAAACTATTCAGCTTGCAAGTGATTAGCAAAGACTACAAAGAGGCGGCCAAGAACAATGCTTTGCGGCAAATCACCGAGCATCCTGACAGGGGCTTGATATATGACCGCAACGACTCACTTTTGGTATTTAACGACGCAGCCTACGACCTCATGGTGGTGCCCAAGGAGTTGAGAACCTTTGACACCATGGACTTGTGCCGCATTTTGGATATCACCAAAGAAGACCTGATCAAGCGTATCGAAAAAGCCAGTGCTTATTCCAAGATCATCCCTTCGCTTTTCGCCCAGCAGATGTCGAAAGAAGACTACGGCTATCTTCAAGAGAAGCTATACAAATTCCCAGGGTTCTTCGTCCAGTCAAGAACCTTGCGCTCTTATCCAGAGCCGATAGCCGCCCATATTTTAGGCTATGTGGGAGAGGTCAACGACAAAACCATTGAGGACGACCCCTACTACAAAATGGGTGACTATATCGGCATCAGCGGTATTGAGAAAGCATACGAAAATGAACTTCGCGGGGTAAAAGGGCAACGCTTGGTATTGGTAGATGTCAACAACCGCGAAGTGGGCAGTTACCACAATGGGGAAGAAGACATCAGAGCTATACCGGGCACCTCGCTATGGAGCACCCTGGATATGCGGCTACAACGCTACGGCGAACAGCTGATGCAGAACAAACGAGGCAGTATTGTGGCCATTGAGCCAAAGACTGGCGAGATTTTGTGCATCGTTTCCAGTCCGAGTTACGACCCCAACCTGCTGGTAGGCAAGTCGCGTAGCAAAAACTACACCATGCTATGGCGTGATTCTATCAAGAAACCCTTGTTTAACAGAGCTTTACAGGCCATGTATCCCCCTGGTTCCACCTTTAAGTTGGCCAACGGGCTCATCGCTGAGGAAGAGGGCATACTGGATGCCAACACCATCTACAACTGTCCAGGCGGCTATCAGGTAGGAAGTCACCTCATTGGCTGTCACCATCGCGGCGGAACGAACTTGGTAGCAGCCGTGCAACACTCTTGCAACACTTATTTCTGTAAGGCTTTCTACAATATTATCAGCAACAAAAGGAAATACCCGACCATCCAGGAAGGCTATACTGCTTGGCGTAATCACATTGTCAAACTCGGTTTTGGCACCACTTTCGACACAGACCTGCCCTACGAGAAAAAGGGCATATTGCCGACCGCCGAATATTTTGACAAACGATACAACCGTTCATGGAATGGCAACACCGTAGTATCTATGGGTATTGGCCAGGGTGAGGTTTGTGTAACGCCCATACAGATGGCCAACATGTTAGCTATCATTGCCAACAAAGGGTATTATATCCGTCCGCATGTCATCAAAGCCATTGGCAGCAAAGACAATCTTAACACCCAATACATGGACAGGGTCGATGTCGGCATCAGGTCTGAGTACTTCGAACCCATCATCGAAGGTATGGAAATGGCAGCCATAGCCGGAACCGCTCGTAGAGCACAAATACCTGGCATCCGTATAGCTGGTAAGACTGGCACAGCACAGAATCCTCATGGTCGAGACCACTCGGTATTTGCCATGATCTCTCCTGTTGAAGATCCGCAAATCGTGGTGTTCTGTCTGGTAGAAAACGGAGGCTGGGGTGCTTCTGTAGCTTGTCCTATAGCCAGTTTGATTGCTTTTATTGTTGTAGTTTTTTATGAGAGGAATTCTGATAATGGTCTTATCTGCATACCGGGCCGGAAGGTAAGGCTGGAAATCAGCCTGGAATCCACCCTGACCGCCATTGTCATCACCATCATCATCAAGCGCCAACGTGGGATTTAGTTTATCCCTACCATACGTCCGCCAGCTGCTGTGGATAGGCACATCTATCGTTCTGGCTGTAGTCATTCTGCTTTTAGACTCCCGCATCATTCAACATTACTCCTATCATCTATACATATTATGCTTACTACTAGTTATTTCCACCTTCTTTTTAGGTTCCGAAATCAATGGTGCCAAGTCTTGGATTAAAATCGGCAACTTCAGCATACAACCTACAGAATTCATGAAAGTAGCTACTGCCATGACCTTAGCCAAGTTTTTCCATGAAGGGAAAACCCTTGGCGAGAAAAAAAGTATGTGGCTGATTGCCTTTGGCATCATATTACTTCCAGCTTTTATCATCCTGCTCCAAAAAGACACTGGTTCAGCTTTGGTGTTCTTGTCGTTCATTGTGCTTTTTTATCGGGAAGGGTTGACAGGCTTTATCTTTATCATAGGGGCCATCGCTGTATTTCTGTTTGTTTTCACCTTACTTACCAATGAAATATATTCCATCGCCCTGCTGACGGTCATCCTCATTATCGCATGGATTATAGACCGGAAAGACAAGAAAAAAATCATTCGGAATATCATCATTTTTGCGATTGCCGTCGCTTTCATCGGGGCGGTTAACATCGGCTACAACAAAGTATTACAACCGCACCAGAGACAACGTATCGACACACTTTTGGGCAAGACTTCCGATCCCAAAGGTGCTGATTTCAACCTGATACAGTCCAAAATTGCCATCGGTTCCGGTGGATTTTTCGGCAAAGGCTACCTCAACGGTACCCAGACCAAGCTCAACTTTGTGCCGGAACAGAGCACCGACTTCATTTTCTGTGCCATTGGCGAGGAATGGGGCTTTGTGGGAAGCTGTGCGTTAGGAGCCTTGTTTTTGTCACTCGTCATCCGCATTCTGCGACTGGCGGAGAAAAACCGCAATCCCTACGCCCGATACTACGGTTACGGCATAGCCGGTATCATCGCCTTCCACTTCTTCATCAACATTGGTATGACCATAGGCTTGGTACCCATCATCGGCATCCCCTTACCCTTCATCAGCTACGGTGGTTCGTCGCTCTGGGCTTTCACTGCTATGCTCTTTATTTTTATCAAACTCAATGATAATTAGAATATTATGAAAAAAAAGATTGGACTTTTCTTTGGATCCTTCAATCCCATTCATATAGGGCATCTGATTATTGCTGAATATATTGTGGAGCATACTGATTTAAAAGAGCTTTGGTTTGTGGTTTCTCCTTGTAATCCACTGAAGAAGAAGCAAAGTCTGCTCAATGACCATCAGCGACTCTATATGGTGAATATCGCCATTGAGGATGACAGTCGTTTCAGATCTTGTGACATTGAATTCAAGCTGCCACAACCTTCTTATACAGTGAACACGCTGCTTCACCTGGCCGAAAAATATCCTGACAAGGAATTCTGTTTGATTATGGGCGAAGACAATTTGGATTGCATTGAGAAATGGTATAACTATCAATATATTCTGGACAATTATCAGATATATGTTTATCCGAGAGATGATTACAAAACCGAAAACAAGCGGGAGCTGCCTAATATCCATTATGTGGACGCCCCGAAAATAGGCATTTCCGCCACCATGATACGGCAAGGCATACAGGAGAAGAAGTCAGTGAAATACCTGATGACGGAGAAGGTGGCAAAATATGTGGATGATATGGGGCTGTATAGGGGATAGGAGTTGAAAACTGAAAACTGAAAACTGAAAGTTAAAAGTTAAGAATTAAAAACTAAGAACATAGAACTAAAAACAATTAAACAACTCAACAATTCAACATTCTAAACTCTTAATTCTTAGTTCTTAATTTAATTAGCACATTGATAATTAGCACATTAAAAATATGAAATACTACACGATAGAAAACTTGGAAATCACAGATGCGGGAGCGGAAGGGAAGGCTGTGGGCAAACATGAAGGGCTGACAGTCTTTGTACCCTACGCTATTCCTGGTGATGTTATTGATGTTCAGGTATTTAAAAAGAAAAAAGGTTATGCAGAGGGCTATATCAAGGAACTGAAGAAGGCTTCCCCCGACCGTATAGAACCTGTTTGTCAGCATTTTGGACTGTGCGGCGGCTGCAAATGGCAACTTTTAGGTTACGAAAAACAGCTGTATTACAAGCAGAAACAGGTTTACGACAATTTCAAGCATTTAGGCAAATTCGATTTTCCTGAAATTCAACCTATTATCGGCTCCGAAAAACAATATTTCTACCGTAACAAACTGGAATTCACCTTTTCGGACTTACGTTGGTTGGACGACAACGACAGACAACTTCAGGAAGCAGGAGAAAAGATTGTGCCAGAGGGACTTGGCTTTCATATTCCAGGCAAATTCGACAAAGTATTGGACATTCAGAAATGCTATCTGCAAGCCGACCCTGCCAATGATATCCGCCTGGCCATCAAAGCATACGCCCTACAACACCAGATTTCGTTTTACAATGTTAGAAAGCACGAAGGTGTATTGCGTAACCTCATCATCCGCAACAGCTCCACAGGCGAACTGATGGTGATTGTCATCATGACGGTGAAAAACGAACAGACCATGGCTCTGATGCAGTTCATCGCCGACAGATTTCCTGAAATCACCTCGTTGCAATACTGCATCAACACCAAATTCAACGACAGCATCACAGATTTGGAGATTATTCCATTCAAGGGCAAACCTTACATGATGGAGGAAATGGAGGGGCTGAAATTCAAGGTGGGACCCGTATCCTTTTACCAGACCAACAATCCGCAGGCATACAATCTGTACAAAACCGCCCGTGAGTTTGCCCAAATCGGTCCCGATGACATTGTGTACGACCTTTATACCGGCAGCGGCACCATCGCCAATTTTGTGGCCCGTCAGGCCAAAATGGTGGTGGGTATCGAATATGTGGACGAAGCCATTGTGAATGCCAAGGAGAACTCGCAGTTGAACGGCATCACCAACACCCGCTTCTTTGCTGGTGACATGGCCAAGGTGTTCACCGCTGATTTCATCAAAGAGAACGGCACACCTGACATTGTCATCACTGACCCACCACGTGCCGGCATGCACGAGAAGGTGGTGGAGCAGTTGCTGAACATCGCCCCGAAGCGCATTGTGTATGTGAGCTGTAATCCTGCCACACAAGCCCGCGACCTCACCCTGCTCTGTCAACAATACAAGGTAACACGTATACAACCCGTGGACATGTTCCCGCACACGCAACATGTGGAGAACGTAGCGCTGTTAGAGAAGAGGTGACAGGGGACAGGGATCAGGTTTCAGGTTTCAGGTTTCAGGGGACAGTAGGGACGCACTGCGTGCGTCCGCAAGGGAAGCATAACTAGGTGGTGATTTTGAATTTTGGAATTTGAATTTTGAATTAAAAATTGACAATTGCGGAGAACCGCAACCGACGCATAAAATGGGAAACGTACAACAATTTTGCAATAACCAATATCAGCAACACCGGAATTTCATTCTGTATGGTGTGATAGGTTGTGTGACTACAGCCATCGATGTGGGGATTTTCACCCTGCTCGCCCATTTCAACATACACGAGCTGATTGCCAACACCATCAGCTATCAGGTGGCCATGGTAGCCAGTTTTTTCCTGAACAGGGAGTATAACTTCAAAATCAAGGACAAAGTATGGCAGCGTTTCCTGTCGTTCTTCATTGTCAACCTCATCGGCTACGGTTTCAGCCAGTTGTTAGTGTTCTTGTTCATCACCAAATTCGGCATGAACGACTTCATCGGCAAACTATTAGCCACCATCTTGGCAGCCATCTGCCAGTTCCTGTTTATCAAGCATTTGACATTCAAAGTAAAGAAACAGGAGGCAGAAGTGAAGTGTGAGGATAAATGCAATTAGAAGTTGTTGATTAACTCTTAGTTGTAGAGTAGAAAAGGACATGTCTAAAAAAGGTATTTGAAAAACAATTTAAATATTCAGATTATGAACAAGAGACAGCTTTTACCCTTGATAATATTGATTATCGGCCTATTATCATCGTTTCAGATGCAGGCTCAGAAACAAATTAGCGCAAAATTAGAGCAAGCCACCGTCTATTTCAACGGGGCGACACTTACCCATACTGCTTCCACTACACTTAAGAGCGGCACACAGGAAGTCATTATCAACGGACTGAGTCCCGACATTGTGTTAAACAGCCTCAAGGTGAAGGCCAACGGTGTACTTATCTCCGCCACTGAATTTTACAACGACTACATCACCCCAAAAGAAGAAAGTGTACACCTCAAAAAACTGACCGACTCGCTCAACTTATATGAACGACAGCTGCAAGAGACGAAAGACGAACTCACCGTACACCAGCATCTGTTAAAGATGCTCACCAACGGCACCCTTAACAACATGGAGAAAAAGGAAAATCCTGTTAGTGTTGCCGACATCAACGCCAATATGGAACTATACAAATCCAAAGCCGGTGTCCTGCAGAACAGTATCAATCAAGACAATAAAAAAATAGAAAAACTGCAAAAGAACGTAAGTCGACTGAAACAACAAATCAGTCAGGATGAACTTGACAGCGATGTGGAAACAGGTGCTGTGCGATTATCTGTCAGCATTCCCAAGGATGTCAACACTGTATTCACTGTCACATACTTCACCAACGAATCACGCTGGATACCCTGCTACGACATTAACATTCCCTCCATGGACAAGCCCATTGTGTTGCAGGCCAAGGCACAAGTGGCACAGACTACTGGTCTTGACTGGAAGAATGTCAAGTTAACTCTTTCCACCGCACAACCCAACCGCACCGCTGTGGCTCCAGTGTTCAAGGCATGGTTCCTTTATTTTAGGACCTATAGAACATCACCAGGTAGCAGTTCAGCTCTAAGCAACACCATTACCTACGAAGAGCCTGCCAGCAACTCCGTAAGAGGGAACAGATCTGATGGTGAGGCAACTGTTATTGATGGCATTCGTGTAGGAAACGAACAATCCATGAATGATTATGTCAATGTCAACGAACAGGAATTCATGGTCAACTATGACATTGACATTCCTTACGACATTCCCGGCAATGGCAAGTTCCAGCTTATCGACCTTAACAAATACAACATCAAAGCTGATTTCAAATACTACAGTGCACCAAAACTTTCGGATGCCACTTACATTGTCGCTACCCTATCCGACTTCGAGAAATACAATCTTCTTCCAGGTGAAGCCAATGTGACATTCAATGACACCTACGTCGGGAAAACCAGGCTTCGCCCGAATGACACGGAGAACCAGATTACCCTGACCCTCACCACGGAGCCACGTGTAACGGTAAAACGTGAAAAGCAACGTGACTTTTGCAGCACCAAGCATGTGGGCAACAGCACTACCGAGACCCGTTCCTATCTGCTCACTGTCCGTAACAATCTGACTCGCAGTGCCAAGCTCACTCTCAAAGAGCAGTACCCCATCTCCAACGACAAAGACATCGAGGTGAAAGTGACGGAAGTAAAACCCTCTGCCACTTACGACAAGACCGAAATCGGTGTATTGACCTGGGATATGGAACTTAATGCCGGCGAAACCAGAACTTTTATTGTCACCTACAGCGTAAAATATCCGAAGGACAGAGTTTTGGCGTGGTAACGGAAGAATTGTTTCACAAACGGACATTAAGTTAGTCCTTAAATTGACTTCACAAAACCCTGTATTTAGACACAAAAAAAGCACTTACAATTCTTTGTAAGTGCTTGATTTTCAGTGTCCCCTCAGGGACTCGAACCCTGGACCCATTGATTAAGAGTCAATTGCTCTACCAGCTGAGCTAAGGAGACTGATTTGGGACTGCAAAAATACAAAAATTGTTGATAGAAAACACATATTTTCAAATTTTTCTTTTTTCAAAAAAATAATGTACCTTTGCAGAATGAAATATTATAATGGATAATAATATGAAGAAGTTTGTAATCAGCATTTTAGCTCTTTCATTATCCTGCTGTTTCAGCATGGTTCACGCTCAGGTTAACTCCGAAAAACCGCTCATGACGATTGGTGGAGAGCCCGTTTCAAAGGCAGAATTTGTCAATACTTTTGCCAAAAACAACGATTTAAATAAAACCACATCGAAGGAATTGCGTGATTATTTAGACTTATTTATCAACTTCAAACTAAAAGTAAAAGAAGGCAAAGCTCTTCAAATAGACACTTCCGCATCCTTTCAAGCAGAATTGTCCTCCTACATCAATCAGTCCGCACAGCAGTATCTGACAGATAATGATGTAACTGAACGTTTGTACAAAGAATGTGTGGAACGTGCCAAAAAACATATCCATGCTTCTCATATTTTGATCAACTGTGCTCCTGACGCCAATAAGAAAGACAGCATAGCCGCCTACAAGAAAGCGTTGAAAATCAGAAAGATGGTTTTGAAAGGCATGGATTTCAACGAAGCTGCTGTTAAGTTTTCAGAGGATATTTCCGCCAGAGATTACACCAATCCTCAAAATGGCAGGAAACAAGCTGGCAACAAAGGCGACATCAGCTATTTTACTGTTTTCAATTTGATTTATCCCTTTGAGTCCGGTGCCTACAACACCCCTGTCGGAAAAATATCCATGCCCATCAGAACACGCTTCGGCTACCATTTGATTTACGTTCAGGATGTTATTCCCGCCATCTCCAAGATTTACGCCGCTCACATTCTGATATCAGATACCAACGCCAAACATGGCATCATGAGCGAAGAGGCTAAGGGTAAAATCGAAGAGATACAACAGAAACTCCGTCAAGGCGTTCCCTTTGCCCAGCTGGTAGTGGATTATTCCGACGACATTGCCACCAACATCAAAGAAGGACGCATGCAAGCCTTTGCCCCCAATCAGCGTGCCGGTAACTTTGTCGCTGCCACCATTCATTTACAGAAAGGCCAAGTTTCAGAACCCGTATCTTCCGTCTATGGCTGGCATTTCATCAAACTCGACTCTATCCAATACCTGAAGATAGATGATGATTATGAGGCCATTCTGCGTACAAGACTGGGACGCGACAACCGTAGCTTCATCAGCAAAGAATCCTTTATCGCAGGCTTGAAAAAACAATACAATTACAACGAAAGTGGCAAGGCTGCTGGCATCAAGTTCCTGTGCAACAATATTCCCATGGAATATTTCCAATCCACCGGTACCGATATCACCACATTACCTGGTATCGACAACCTTGCACCTATGGCAACTTTTGCCAACCAGCAACTAACCACCAAAGATTTTGCCAAGTACATCTCCCGTTTCCAAGGCATCGATTTGACCACTTCTCTGGAGAAATTCCTCAACGAAAGATTCGAGAAATTCGAGGAAGAAAAGTTGTATGCTTACGAGAAAGAAAACCTGATCAACAAATATCCTGATTTCAAAGAACTGGTTAACGAATACCACGATGGCATGATTCTCTATGAAATCAATTCACAAAAAGTATGGACCCAAGCTATCACAGATACCACCGGATTAAAGGAATATTACGAGAAAATCAAGAAGAACTATCCTATCGATCCCAATGCCAATCCAGTGGAATACAAGTCCTACAATCAAATCAAAGCCACGGTCATCACCGAATACCAGAACTATTTGGATGAATTATGGCTTCAGGAATTACGCCAGAAATATCCTGTGCAAATCAACGAGGATGTGTTTGCCACCATCCTGAAAAAATAAGCTATGAGACCGCGATATTTCTTTCTGCTGTGCCTTTTGTCCCTTTGTTTATGTTCCTGTAAACAAAAGGATCCGGTTGTGGCGGAAGCGTATCACGCCAAACTGTATTTGTCGCAATTGGCAGCCCAGATACCAGACTCCTACACACCGGCAGACAGCTTGCAATTGGCCCAAATACTGATTGAAGATTGGATTAAACAACAGATTATCCTGCACGAAGCACAACAGGCGTTACCCTTAAAAAGCCAGAATTTTGAAAAAGAAATCGCTGAATACAAGAATACTCTGCTCGTCAACGCCTATTTCAAACTCCTGACTTCAGACAGCAGCCAATTTGTGGTGAGTGATGAGGAGCTGGAGCAATTTCTCAAGAAATACGAAAGCCGCTACACAGTTAACCGCGAAATCATCAAAATCAACTACGTCAAGACCGCCAAAAACTCTAAACTTATCAAAGAGTTGAAGGAACTGCTTTTCGATGACGAGCGACGCATAGAGGAAAAGCAACGTATAGAAGAGCTATGCGCCGACTCCATCGAGTATTTTTTGGAAGACAACACCTGGCTGTATCTGGACGATATCCAGAATGAATTTCCCATAGAAATCAAAAACAAGGAATCCATTTTAAGCCAGAACAAATATATTGAAACCGAAGACTCTGACTATCACTACCTTATCGTCTTTTTAGACTACAAATCCCGCCGTACTATCAATGAGACGGAGGAAGAAATCGCTGCCGCCCGCATGATGCTGACCCAGCAGAAAAAACAAGACTTTGTCAATCAAAAGATTGAGGAACTGATACAAGAATCCCTTCAGAGCGGCCAAGTGGCCATGCCTGGCAACTAAAACCACGACTCGATTTCTGTGTCTTCTATCTGGCGGATGATGGATTTTCCGCTTGGACTGACATTAGACACCTGACAGTCAAATAATTGTCTCAGGAAATCAATTATCTCACAATTTTCAGTCATAGGCTTGAACGAAGAACATTTCTGTTTAGCCATACTCATCGCCAGATTCTGGTCCTTTTCGGCATGATGCAGAAACATATTGGAATGGTATGACTCTAAAAACAGCTCTATCACATGCTGCACATCCTCGCCATCATCCCCATTGGGCGTTCCATTCACTGCAAAATGGGTACCGTCAATGGATTCCAAGTCATAGCCTAACTTCAGCAGTTGCGGTTTCAGCTCACGCGCCAAATCCGCCTTGGCTGGTGACAAAGTGATGGTTTCAGGGAACAAGGATTGCTGAACCGTTATCGGCTTTTGCTGAATCGCCGTCAAATATTTTTCGTATAAAATACGTTCACGGGCATGGGCAATATGAATCACCGAAATACCATTGCCAATATTAGCGACAATATATTTCTGATTGATTGTCAAACATTTAACATTATCAATTGGGGATTCGTCCTGTTCTTCTTGCCGAGATTCCTGCAAATCCAAAGTCGGAGTTTCCGTTTGTTCCTGTTTTACTGTTTCGGTTTCCGTTTTCAGCGACTGCAAAAAATCGCTCCAGCCGGAAGTATCGAAATTGGTATTATGAGGGACTGACGGCCTGCTGTATGAGCTGCCAGAAGACGAGTGTCCGCCGCCACTTGCGGGATGAGAGTTAAACGGATTGAAATTAGGATTGTGTGTCACGGCAGGTTCCTTCAGTTCCATATCCTTCGGCATGTTCGACAAGTCCATGCCCGGCTCATAGTCGAAATCAAGGCGTGGAGTCAGTGACATCTGTCCCAGCGACTTCTTTACCGTTGAGTTAAGGAAGCCGAAAACCAGGCGTTCATCCTGAAGTTTCACATCCACCTTGGTCGGACTGATATTGATATCAATAGTGGAAGGATCCACTTCCAGATTGATGAAATAGGCTGGTTTGTAACCATCGGGAATCAGTTCGGAATAAGCTGTTTCCACCGCATAATTCAGCAGCGGATGCCGCACATAACGCCGGTTGATGAACATATACTGCTCACTTTTCTTCTTTTTGGCGTTTTCTGGCTTGGCGATAAAGCCCGATATATTGATAAAGTCCGTTTGTTGCTCAACCGGGAACAACTTATCCTGGAAATGGTTACCAAAGACATTGACAATGCGCTGTTTCAGGTTTGACGGCTGCAACTGAAGCACCAGTTTGCCATTATGGTACAGCGAAAATGCCAATTCCTGATGAGTAAGCACCACCCTATTGAATTCCTCTTCAATATGGCCGAACTCCACATTGTCGGATTTTAAGAAATTGCGGCGAGCAGGCACATTGAAAAAAAGATTTTTCACTGAAATGGAAGTCCCGTCGGCTGTAGCAACCGGGGCATGTTCCTTTACTTCGGAGCCTTCTATTTGCAGCAAAGTACCCGTGCTATCCTCTGCCATTTTAGTACGCAATTCCACATGGGCGATAGCAGCGATAGAAGCCAACGCCTCGCCACGGAAACCCTTGGTAGTCAAATGGAAAAGATCATCAGCAGTGGTCAGTTTGGAGGTAGCATGACGCTCAAAGCACAGACGGGCATCGTTAAAGCTCATACCCTTGCCATTATCCACCACCTGGATCAGCGTGCGACCAGCATCCTTGATAATCAGCTGGATATTGTCAGCACCAGCATCCACTGCATTTTCCAGCAATTCTTTCACTACGGAAGCAGGCCGCTGGATAACCTCACCTGCCGCAATCTGATTAGCTACCGCATCGGGCAGTAAATGAATGATATCCGTCATTATTTATCCATGAATTTGATGAAGATGAATACGAGTACGAACACGATAAGCATCAGCCATATCACCGTTTTCAGCGGGAACTTGTTGCGATCCTGCTGGCTTATGCGTTTCGACGACCAGCTGCGGTGAAGGCGCTCCGCAAATTTGTCGGGGTCAAAATCCTCACCGGAATTATCCATAGGTTTGTCTTCCTCATGCTGATAAAAGCGAGGTTTGTATCTGAATTCCCGTTTCTCGGGACGCTCAATTAAGTTAAAGGCCATGATAGTTTACAATTAACAGTTAACAATTAATAGTTATAAGATTAGGGGTTAGGTTACAGGTTTCAGCTTACAGTAGGGACGCACTACGTGCGTCCGATAGTGTTAATTTTTAAATTGAATTCTGAATTTTGAAATTTGAATTTTGAATTCTTTATTAGAGGGCAAAGATACTAAAAAAAATCCGTAAATTTGCCTTCTAATTTAAACGCATGATCAAGAATATTATTTTCGATTTGGGCGGAGTGATTTATGACATCCGATATGAGAATATCCCTGAAGCATTTGCACGTATGGGAGCTGGCAATTTGGTGTCACTCTACTCCAAAGCCAAGCAAACAGACTTTATAGACCGCTATGAGGAAGGCCTGATATCTTCCGATGATTTTTGCGAGGAAATTCGCCGTTTGTCTGAGGTTCCGCTGACCAATGAGCAGATAAAAGAGGCCTGGAACGCCATTCTGATAGATGTGCCTGCACCAAGGGTTGACTTTTTACTGAAACTGAAAGAACGTTACAATCTGTATCTTTTTAGCAACACCAACCAATTCAACTACGACTGTTTCACTGCCCATTTGAAGCAGAAATACGGATTTGACTTTTTCGAAACTATCTTCAAAGCCGCTTATTTCTCGCATATTCTTCACATCCGCAAGCCCAAGGTGGAAGGTTTCCAGAGAATCATGCAAGAGCAGCAGTTGAATCCTGCCGAGACCCTGTTTATCGATGACTCCCCCCAGCACGTTGAAGGCGCCCGACGCTGTGGCCTGCAGGCCTATCATTTACAAGATGAAAGAAGCATTGAATTTTTAGACATTTGGGATTAAGAGAAGACCTCAAACACATAGGAAATTAAATAATTGGCACATTAGCATATTAGCACATTAGCACATTGAATTTTTTCGTATCTTTGCACCCCAAAATTTTAAAGAGTAATATTAATATTAAAACCTTATAATAATGAACATTAAAAACGAAAAAGCAAACGGAGACGTTCAGGAATTGACGATTGAAATTACGAAAGAAGACTATGCTGGCAAAGTGGAAACCGCTTTGAAGAAATACCGCCGCACTGCCCAAGTACCCGGTTTCAGAGTAGGTAACGCCCCTATGGCCATGATCAAGAAGATGTACGAAAAGAGCGTCACTTACGACGAGGTCAACAACATGATGTCGCAAGAACTTTACAAATACCTCAGCGACAACAAGATTGACATCATGCTGGAGCCCATTCCCGTAGAAGAAAAGTCAAAAGTGGATTTCGAGAACCCCGAAAACTTTGTTTTCGTATATGAATACGCCCTGCAACCCAAATTCGACATTGACTTCAACAAGCAGGTTACTCATTTCAAAATCGCCGCTTCACAAGAGGAAATCGACAATCTGATTAACCAAATGCAACGCAGATATGGTGAGTACAACTCTCCCGAAGAAGTTGGTGAGGACGACTATATTTCCGCCAAAATCGACGATAAAGACAGTTTTTTCTTCACTAAGGAACTGAACGAAGAAGGCCGTAAGGCTTTCATGGGCAAGAAAGTTAACGACACCGTACATGTCGCTCTGAGAAAAATCTTCGAAGATGAGAAAAATGTGCTGAAAGTGCTGAAGATTGTTGACCAACCCTTGGAAGAAGGCAACCAATACGAATATGATGTGACCATCACCAGCATCGGCCGTATCACTCCTGCCGAAATCAACGAGGATTTCTTCAAGAAAGCTTATCCCGACGGCAGCGTGACTACCAAAGAGCAGATGGAAAAGAACTGTGCCGAGCAGATTGAAAGACAGTGGAAAGACTACACCGACCGTCAGTTTATGAACGACGCCATCGGTGTGCTGCTGGATAGTGTAAACATCGAATTCCCCGACGAATTCATCAAACGTTATATCCTTTTGACCCAGAAAGATATGACTGCTGAGAAGTTGGAAGAAAAATATGCTGACTATCAGAAATCTTTCAAATGGCAGCTGATTGAAAACAAAATCGTGAAGGACAACAACCTCAACGTCACCCAGGACGATGTGAAGGCATACGTACGCAACTTCTTCATGACCAATTATTTCAGCAATTTCAAAGAAGAAGACATCAAAGACAGACTGGACAGCCTGGTAAATGACGCCTTGAAGAAAAAAGAGGACGTGAAGAACATTTATGACCAATTGTACGATGCCAAGATCATGGATGTGCTCCGTCAGAACTTCATCATTGTTGAAAAGAGTGGCAGCTATGATGACTTTGTAGCTTTCGCCAGTGGTAAAGAAGTAGAAGACAAGCCCGTTGCCAAGAAGAAAGCTCCCGCCAAGAAGAAAGCCGCTGAAAAGGCCGAAGGTGAAGAAAGCGAAGCCAAACCCAAAGCAAAAACCACCAGAGCTAAGAAAGCGGAAACCACAGCTGAAGGCGAAGAAAAACCCAAAGCCAAAACCACTAGAAAATCCACCAAAAAAGAAGAATAAAGCATGAACGAATTTCAGAAATATGCCGTCAAGCACAGAGGTATCAGCAGTTTGCGCTTAGAACAATACTCCTCTGTCCTGAATGATTACATCACTCCTTACATCATCGAGGAACGTCCGATGAACATTACCCAGCTGGACGTGTTTTCCCGCTTGATGAAAGACAGAATCATCTTCTTGGGAGTGCCCATTTATGATGATGTGGCCAATATTATCCAGGCACAGCTGTTGTTTTTGGAATCACAGGATTCCGAGCGCGACATCCAGATTTATCTGAACAGTCCTGGCGGCAGCGTATATGCAGGTTTGGGCATTTATGACACCATGCAATACCTGAAACCCGAAATTTCAACCATCTGTACGGGTATGGCTGCCTCAATGGCCGCTGTGCTGATGTGTGCCGGTGCCAAGGGCAAACGCTACGCTCTGCCCCATTCCCGCATCATGATTCACCAGCCCATGGGTGGAACACAAGGTCAGGCCTCTGACATCGAAATCGAAGCCCGTGAAATTCAGAAACTGAAGAAAGAACTTTACGAAATCATCGCTTACCATTCTGGCAAAGACTATGAGCAGGTATGGAAAGACAGTGACCGCGACTACTGGATGACAGCAGCTGAGGCCAAGGATTACGGTATGATTGACGAAGTGATGAAAAGCGACAAAATAGCCAATGGCAAAAAGTAAAACCCCTGAAGAATACTGTAGCTTCTGCGGTCAGCATATCCCTTACAATAAAGTGCTGATTCATGGCGTGAATGGCGCTATATGCGAGAATTGCATCCAGGCTGTTAATGAGGTTTGGCAAGACATTAAGGAAGAAGAAGGACAGAAACAGAAAGCAAATGTCAAAATCAAACTCCTTAAGCCCAAGCAGATAAAGGAAAAACTGGACGAGTACGTCATTGGGCAAGACGAGGCCAAGAAGGTAATCTCCGTAGCCGTTTACAACCATTACAAACGAATCTTATACGACCAGCAGGATGATGTGGACATTGAAAAATCCAACATCATCCTGGTGGGTGAGACAGGAACAGGCAAAACTCTGATTGCCAGAACCATAGCCAGATTATTAGACGTACCCTTCTGCATCGCCGACGCCACCGTTTTCACAGAGGCTGGTTATGTGGGCGAGGATGTGGAGAGCATTCTGACTCGTCTGCTGCAAGCCGCCGACTACAATGTGGAGCGTGCCGAGCGAGGAATCGTATTCATCGACGAAATCGACAAAATTGCCCGCAAGGGCGCCGACAACCCCTCCATTACCCGCGACGTGTCGGGCGAGGGCGTGCAACAATCCCTGCTTAAACTCTTGGAAGGTGCACAAGTGAATGTGCCCCCGCAGGGTGGCCGGAAACATCCGGAACAGAAATTCACGGTAGTAAATACCAAAAACATCCTGTTTATCGGCAGCGGTGCCTTCAACAGCATCGACAAGATTATCGCCGAGCGCATGAATACCAATGTCATCGGCTATAACAAGAAAAAACACGATATTGACAAGAAAAACATGATGCAGTACATCTCTGCCCATGACCTCAAATCTTTCGGTCTGATACCGGAATTATGCGGCAGATTCCCTGTCATCACCTATATGAACGCTCTGGATGCCGATGCTTTGCGACGCATCCTGGTGGAACCGAAAAACGCATTAGTCAAACAATACGAACGATTGTTCCAATTGGACGGCATCACGCTCACTTTCGACGATGAAAGTTTAGACTATATCGTCAGCAAAGCGGTAGAACTGAAACTGGGAGCCCGTGGACTCCGTTCCATCATCGAGAAAATCATGACCAATGCCATGTACGAATTCCCTTCTTCCACCAAGAAGAAAATCAGTATCACTGCCGACTATGCCAAGCAGCAGTTTGAGAGTTCCATTTTTTCATTCTTAGACTGATTTTAGTTTCTTATTCCTGAAATTCTCCATCAGTTTAATGAGCAATTCCGAATCTATCGGTTTGTCTAAAAATGCCGAGATGCCCTTGTCTATATGATGGCAGATACTTTCAGCATACCTCCTCGTATTGCTTGTTATCACAACAACATACGGCAATTCCTCCAGCTGCTCAAAGATTTCCAATCCAATCAAATCGGGTAAAACAAACTCAAGGAACACCACGTCCACCTTGTTCTCCTTCAGGTAACATATCGCATCTGAAAGATACGAGAAGTTCTGCTCAAAATGAATCCAGCCATAATCTTGCAAGGTACAATTAATAAACTTGTAAACCGACTCATTATCATCCACCACCACATAACGAAGAAGAACTTCATCTGTCAGAATATCTTCCATTTTATTAATGAGTTTGATTATGTTTGAAGTTCATACAGCAAACTTACAATTTTTTCGGATAACACACTACGGACTTCGGAAATTTTCGGTATGATTTTTTGTGAACCGTATTTTTCTGTATTTTTGTAGCATTAATAACATACAATGAACCACATTCAAGAAATACTTGCGAAATATGAGTTCCCGGTGTATCTGGCACCGATGGAGGAGGTGACTGACCCTCCCTTTCGCCATCTCTGCAAAGAATTTGGCGCAGACATCCTTATTTCGGAGTTCATCTCGTCGGACGCACTTTCGAGAGAAGTAGAAAAAAGCATCAAAAAAATGCACTTTGAGGAGGCCGAAAGACCTTTTGGTATTCAGATTTTCGGCCATGACGAGGACTCGCTAATAGCGGCTGCGAAAATAGCGGAAAGTGCATCACCGGATTTTATCGATATCAACTGGGGTTGTCCCGTACGCAAGGTGGTCACCAAAGGTGCAGGCTCGGCTATTCTCAAGGACATTCCCAAAATGGTGCGCCTTACCAAGGCAGTGGTGGAAGCAGTGAAACTGCCCGTGACAGTCAAGACACGCTTAGGATGGGAGGAAAGCAACAAACCCATTGTGGAGGCCGCTGAAATGCTGCAAGATGTGGGCATCAGTGCCATTACCATCCATGGGCGAACACGGGCGCAAATGTACGGGGGATTCGCCGACTGGACGCTAATTGGACAGGTGAAAAACAACCCTCGCATGACCATCCCAGTGATTGGCAACGGAGACATCAACAGTGCGGAAAAAGCAGTGGAATTCCGACAACGTTATGGAGTAGATGCCATCATGGTAGGCCGTGCCGCCATTGGAAATCCATGGATTTTCAAGCAAATCAAAGATTATCTGCAAGGCAAGGAGTCTGCCCTACCCGATTATGACGAACGCGTAAATGTTTGTCTGCGGCATCTGAAGTTAGAAATGGAATGGAAAGGCGAGCGTAGCGGCATCTTGGAAATGCGCAAACATTATGCCAATTATTTCAAAGGTATCCCTCATTTCAAGGAGAAAAAGATTCGATTGATGGGTGCATTGAGCTATGATGAATGTCAAAATATTCTTACAAATAACTAAAAATCAATATTTTACAAATAACTCAAAGAAAAATATCAAAAACTGGGGACTGATAGTGAAAATTTTTGTATTTTTGCAATCTCAAACATGGCGATTGTAGCTCAGTTGGTTAGAGTACCGGATTGTGGTTCCGTGGGTCGTCGGTTCGAATCCGACCTGTCGCCCAAAATTTTACAAAGCAATAGAAATCAGCGGATGACGGAAAGTTACCGCTGATTTTTTTATTCTTTGAGATACTTACGCAATGGCATAATACTCCAGCAGTAGGCTCAATTCACCCTATTTCCACTCGAAATTTTCTTCCCCAGCGCCGATTTCGAAGTGGCATTTGGCGATGCCGAGGTCGATGGGGGCGTAGCTGGCAAAGATGGCGAAGCGTTTCTGTGCCTCCACCTTGTTGCCGTCGTGGAGGATGAAGGTGAATTTCTGCTGATTGACAGCAGTGGGAGCCATGAGGGCGGCTTCTACGCCACGCACAAACCAATCGGGGAAGGACTTGCCGTGGTCAGTCGTGCGACGATCTTCCGTCACATCGGCGATGGTCCGTTTCTGCGGGTGTTGTACTCCTTGATTGACGCCATAGCCGAGCGACACCACGCAGACCAACGTCTCGTCGCTCTCCACCTTGTAGCGGTCTGGCTGCTTGCGGTAAGAGGCACCCACCCAGCAGGTGTTCAGTCCGAGCATCTGCGCCAGCAGCACCACCTTCTCGCCGTAGTAGCCGAGGTTCACATCGTCGCCCTTCTTGCAGACCATAGCGATGTAGTTGCGTACACCACGAAACTTGCTGTAATGGGCAATGATGCTAGAAAAAGCATTCGGTTCGTCGGTCACCAACTGAATGTGAAGGTTTCCTTCGCGGTTGCACTGGTCGATGAGCTCCTGCAACTGCTGGATTTTCTCCGCCTCGATGGGTTGCTCGGTGTATTGCCGCACACTATGGC
Organism: uncultured Bacteroidota bacterium; assembly: GCA_902802755.1. GTDB lineage: Bacteria > Bacteroidota > Bacteroidia > Bacteroidales > WCHB1-69 > RUG11690. The sequence continues at coordinate 28,075 of CADCNH010000010.1, forward strand.
GGGCTTTTATGGCTTCTTGTATGGTCATGATGGTTTTTTTATGATGCAAAGATACAATTTAATTGAATGCTTCTGGCATTGCCTGCAGACCAGCCTGAGTCATCAAGCCACGTTCTTTCAGGCTGCGGCAGCGTTGCAGGTTGAGTTCTGTCCAGTGACTTTTTTTGCGGCGAGGCGACAGTCGTTGGGCGCAACGACCGTCCGGCAGGCGTTTGACCGTGCTGTCAATCCAGCCGAAACACAAGGCCTCCACCACCACCTCCACATACGGGATGCAGTCGTCACGTTCCTGCTTGCCACGGTTGACCGTCACCCAACACTCCTTGGCGGTCAGATGGTTTTCCGCAAGCCATTGCCGAAATTGTACACGTGTATTATATTCTAACAAGTTGATAATTTGCATAAATGTGTGTTTCAAACGGTGCAAAGATTACAGGCAAGGATCTTTTCGTGGATTGCAATACAACCCGTGACTTCGGGCAATTTTGCGGATGGTCTCTTCGGGTAAGCGACTGTGAAAATGAAGGTAATAGTCATATCCTACATCAACCTGCACTTTTTTAGTCTCGTTTACCAATGCACACCAGAACAATTCCCTCAATGAAGCTTTCAATACCGTATCTATCTTGGAAGCCGCTATCCGTTGACCTTCCTTCAAAGAGGAAACAACCTGATACATAGCTTTGTTCTCTTTGTTGAAAGCTTTGGTACGACGCGGATAAAAAGTGGTGTCTGGACCAACAATCGTTAAGAACTTGACACCCGTGACTTCCAAAAGCTCTTTTACAGTATCAACGTATGCGGACTCGACCATCAGATACTCCTCCTTGGTCAACACCTCTCCATCAAAGCTTTCCCCGATGTCGCTAACAGATATCCACTCGTTTTTAGTGTAAAAACCATCCTTATAATATTGGGGCTGGTATTTGACAATCTCATAGCCGTACTTTATAAATGGGCTGTTAAGATTTGTGCTGTTCATTCGTTTGAAAACCCTGTCACACAACATATTACTTTGATCTTGATGATTCTTGTTCTTCACTTTTTATCATTTCCTTCACCTCTGTAATCTCCTTTTCCAAATTGTCATAATCCAAATCGATGCACCAACGTTTGGCGAGACGGTACCAGCGAAGACTTTCTTTTAAATCCCTTTCAACACCGATGCCTTTTTTGTAGCTTTCCCCTAAATTGAGGGCTGCACTTTCATTTTGCTTACGGGCAGCCTTCAACCATAACAAAATCGCCTTTTTTTCATCCTTTTCCACCCCAATACCCTCCATATATTTATATCCCATCACATTTTGGGCATAGTCATCCCCCTTTTTCGCACCCTTTTCCGCCCAGAAAATCTCCTTTTCCAAATTTTTTTCTACTCCTATGCCTTTGTAATAGCAGTAGGACAGTTCTCCTGGAGCTATGGCATCACCTTCTTCCGCGGCTTCAGCAAATAACCTGAATGATAAGGGAGCATTTTTTCTCACTCCCTCACCATATCGATAACAGTATGCGAGGAGTCGTTTTGCAAGAGAGTCGTCTCTCTTCACCGCTTGCTTTAACCAATAGACAGCCTTTTCCATATCCTTTTCCACGCCATTCCCATATTTATAACAATAAGCAAGGTTCGTCATAGCAAAATCATAACCATGCGCCGCCGATTTTTTATACCATTCCACTGCAAGTTCATAGTTCTGTTCAACCCCTTTGCCTTCACCATAGCATACCCCCAAGTTGAATTCTGCGGTACGGCTGCCTTTCTCCGCCGCCATACGATAAAGGGTTATGGCTTTCTGCCTGTCACGCCCCAGATTCCATCGTCCGTCTAATAATGCGTTCGCCAGACTATTAATCTGTTCAGATTGTTCGCCTGTCAACCGTTTGGCTTTCTGCAGGATTTCCAAGGCTTCTTCGTAGGTCAGTTTCTTCATATTGATGGAGTTTTGTTGGCGCAAAAATAGAAAAAAATTCACAAATATATTCCCCTGCGGGGCTATGGGTTAATTATTGCCACCTATCTGCGGGGCGTAACTTGCTCCTTCATAAGGATCGTATTTTTCTTGTGATTTTTCTTGCTGCTCTCCTTGATTTTACTGCTATTTTACCACCATAATTAACAAGCCCACTATTTTTATAACTGCGAGAAGCATAAGGATAGATTTGTCTATGTGAAAATCCAGCGTTTATGGTGTCGTAACCGTGGTTGGTGAGGAACTGGAGCAACTCATTGGGGTGGCTAAGAGGCCAATCCATCAACCCAAACATCCATTGGTCTAATGCGACATTGTCAATGCTGTCTGACTGCAGTTCGTCAGGAACATATATTTCGTAAGGTGAATAACTATAACTGTAAGTGTTTTTTATAGTGTAATCTTCCGGACTTGTTCCTTTGCGAACAACGATGATTTTCTCATAATCAGTAGTATCAATGTTAATGTAACCCCAGTCGCGCAAGTTTGCCAATGCCGCATTGGCGTTGGCATCATGGTCACTGCCTGGATGGTGAATAAGCTCAAGGTCAAGTATGTAATCGCCTCTGAAATGGCCCGGTTCGCTATAACAACAATAGCCACGCGACAATTCTTCTATACGCAACGCCACCGAGGTTACATCATCGTGCAAAGTCACTGTGTCGCCGAATCTCATACAGCTGTCCTTGGAAATTGCGGACAACTGCTCATCGGTGAAGATGCGCTGTCCATTGACCGTCAAGGTATATCCCTCAGTCTCGATGTGGTGGTAGGTCTTGTCATACTTGCGATAGCAGGCGGATAAGCTTACCAACAATGCTATGCATATCAATATGATTCTATTCATTATCTGTAATATTCAATTGTTAACAAACGTAATTACAGATTTTTTATTGCCTGCTCGTAGGCCGTGTTGTTATCACATTGTTAGCCCCGTCAAGGGCGACAGAACACAGGCAGGCGGTGGAGCGCAGCGAAACCCCTGTATACGGGCGGTGAAAACCCGCATACAAACGAATGAAAAATACCCATCCATGAACACAGGCAGGCGGTGGAGCGAAGCGGAACCCCTGTGAACGGGCGGTGAAAACCCACATACAAACGAATGAAAAATGCCCATCCATTTAGCCCCGTCAGGGGCGGCAGAACACAGGCAGGCGGTGGAGCGAAGCGGAACCCCTGTATACGGGCGGTGAAAACCCGCATACAAACGAATGAAAAATACCCATCCATTTAACCCCGCAGGGGCGGCAGAACACAGGCAGGCGGTGGAGCGAAGCGGAACCCCTGTATACGGGCAGGTGCCAAAGGATTAATCCCCAAACACATAACGTTCATCGTATTGTATCCCATACGCATCAAGGAACATTTTATATTCCTCCTGAAACGACCGTTCCCGGTGATGATTCTCTTGTCCGCGAATATATTGAATAGTCCTTCCCAATATTGAAGGACTGACTGAAAATGCCCCATAACCTTCTTGCCAGGAAAAGTTCATGTAATGTTCATCAATCGTTTTTATCCACCTGCTACTTTCGGCCTTTATGGTGCGGACAAAGTCCGACAATGACATGGTTTTGGGTAACGAGGTGAGGATATGCACATGGTCTGGCATCCCACCAATTTCAATGGGTAAACCATGGATTTTATTGATGATGCCGCCGATATAGGCAAAGACGCGTGGAAGATCGTCTTTGCGCATATTTACGCCTGTGCTTTTGACATGAAATATTAAATGTACGTCAATTTTTACTAATGTATTTGCCATATTGTTAATATTCTGTCGCCCCTGCGGGGCTATGGGTTAATTATTGCCACCTATTCACAGGGGTTCCGCTTCGCTTCACCGCCTGCCTGTAATCTTTACGCCCCTGCGGGGCTGGGGATTGGTGCGGGTGTTTTGTTCGCAGCTTTTCACCACCTGCCAATTCGCAGGGGCTGCAATGCCCGTCCGTTCGCAGGGGTTCCGCTGCGCTCCACCGCCTGCCTATGTTCTGCATGCCCCTGCGGGGCTGGGATTCGTTATTTCTGTCCTACCAATGTCAGTAGCGAATCGTTCAGATTTTGATTATATCGATGACCGTCACTTAAGCGGTAAAATGTGGTTTCGTGATATTTAGTGTTATATTCCACATCCATGCCTTCGTTTTCCATTTTTATCAAATCCAACGGCTCATATATCGTATAATCCACATGATTGGGCTTTAGATTCAAAAAATTATTTCCAACAACATACAGTCTGTTCTCAACAAGTCCGTTCCGTTTATACAGGACATAGTCGGAGGCAAAAACACCACCAAATTCATCATACACTATATAATCATTATTATTCCACAATTTGTGGTCAAGAAAAAAACACCCTGTGCAAAAAGACATTGTCAGTAAAATTATTCCTACACCCACGCACCTCAACCAATAGTATAGTTTGTGCTTATTATCTTTTTTAACAACATAAATAGTCCGCATGATCATATACAGGATAGACAAAACAAATGCGAAAAGCAGAGCCCAATTCTCCAGCTGAAAAACCAATCTTTCTCCTTTCCCAAGTATAAATCTCGGCACTATGGCAATCACCCATAGCACCAAGGCGGGAATACCAATAATTCTGCGAATATGAGTCGTCGTCATTTTGTTAAAATATGTTGATGCAAAGATAAGAAATTACCACGGTTTGTGTTTCTTCAGGAAATCTTCTCTCTCTTCTTTGCTAAATGAATCTGGTCCTACGGCTCCGCCATCGTAGTTGAAATAGCAGTGGTCATTGTAGGGGATTGCCACCCCATTCATCGCTGATGCTTTCTCTTCATCGGTCATCGGACAGTTGAGGATGGTATAACTATAGAGTCCCCAACCTACACGTCGGAACCATATCGTTAACCTTTCGGGGGAGAACTGTGAATATTCGATGCCTAAACAACCCATGCCTTTCAACTGCTTGCGAATGTTTTCATATTCCTTTTGAGACAAGCCCACTACCGTCAAGAGTGAGTCTCTCTGTTGACGTGCCTCATTGTGCCAATGGGTTGAATAAATACCGTCACTACCTCTAACGTGAAACATCTCAAGTCTTTTTCCCTTGAACTCCAATGTGATCTCACAACTATCGGAAATGGCAGATTGAACGTATCGGTGAAGTGCTTCCATTTCGGTGTGATGTTCCTCATAATGTTTGGCCATAATGTCAGGATTACATCGTTGGTTGGGTGCTTGCACAAGAAAATAGAGGATAAGCATCAGCAGGTTGAGTCCGCCCCAAACAACAGCTATCCGCTGCCAGATATCTCGCCAACGCAAGCCCATAACAAAAAACACTATCGAAAGTACAATAGCTGGCAGAGTAATCCAAAAGTAGAAGATTGCCAATATAAAACCAAGAAAATCGTCAACCCAAAATAAAACAATCATCGCAGTGACAACGGCGAAAGGAATCAGCTTTAAAATTCCTAAAGGTGTTGTGAGGGCTTTTTCTGTCATAAGGTTTGTATTATTGTTATCAAACGTAATCTCAGGATTTTTATTGCATGCTCGTAAGCCGTTCCGTTACCATATTGTTTGAAATTATTAATGATGCAAAGACAGGAAATTTGTAACACAAGGAAGTCTTTATTACTGCTTTTTTTTTATTTTTGCCGAGGAAACTGAAAACAATTGTCTTTCAATAGTGTAATGAAATGAAAAAAGTATTTTTGATATTGACATGCTGCGGACTATTTTTTCAAATATTCGCACAGAAAAAAATTGATTTCAATTCTATTGATAGGATAGAAATGTATTACTTGACCGAAGAGGCTTATTTTGATGTGGAATATCTGAATAATACAACAAAAATAAACGCAGATTTTGAATGGCATACAAATAAAACATATTCATGTACATTGCCAGATTCTGTTACTGTCGAATTTCTACAATTGGTAAAAGCCGCTTTTTTTGAAGATAGTCCGACACAAGGGAAAAATAGTGATGGGATTACTACAAGTATGCCTGTAGTCGGGATTACCTGTTATGCAAAAGGAAAGAAGGTCTATAGTAATAGAATCTGCCACGAAATAGATTATCGTTTCTCTCCTGCATATACAAAGCTTATTGACAGATTATTGTATATCGTAACGCAACGTCAAGAATAATAATTCATCGAGGTCATAATCAAATCGTCATGTCCGAATATTCTTACAAACAAATACCCTCTTTTCGCCTGATGCTGGTGCTACTCTTTCTCACTTGCACCCTAACGGGTATGGGACAACAGCAGGGCGGTATGGACTTTCGTAGCGAACTGGACCTCATGGGAACTTTTCCCGCTTTCGCATTGGCTCCGGACGGGAATTGCTGGCTGTTGTACGGAAATAATGGTCATGCCTATTACACTGAGGACATCCAGTCGGACTGGCACTGTGCCACACCACTCTACCCTGCCGATAATCGAACATGGACAGAAATTAACGATTTTTCCTTTTTTGACTCTACCACCGCCATTGCGATTACATACGACAATTGGGGTCAACAGAACCATTGCTACCTCACTGAAGACCAGGGCAAAAGTTGGTCTCAACTTCCAATGGACAAAAACCTTGCATTAAGTCAAATTTGCATGGATGAGCAAGGGCATATATGGTTGGCGGGGGCAGGATATGACCATATTCTCTTTTATTCCGACGACAAATGCAAAACTTTTATGCCGCTGCAATTGCCTGTTGCAACTACTGATTGGGCACTTGTCACCGCACTGGACATGCGTGACGGACAGTATGGTTTGGCGGGACTGAACATAAAGCACGACACTTTCCCACTTCTTTTGACTGAGGACAACTGGCGCACTACCAAGCAGATTTCCACACCAATGGGGAATGGCAAGAAAATCGACAAAGTGCTGTTATGGAATGATTTATGGATAATCCAACAAGGGAAAGAGGTCTTTTTTACCTCCTCACAAAATATTCAGTGGCAACATTTTCCGATAAAAGTGACTGATTTTTATCTCGATCAGGAGACAAACAATCTTATAGCTTTCAACAACAACAACGAAGTGATGGTTTTCACATCTCCGACGAATTATCGTTTATTCACTCCCGAACCTCTGCCTGCAAAACCAGTAATGGCCGCCATGCACCGTGGGACACTGTATGTGTGGTCGGTAGGACGAATTCTCTGCAAAGCGGATGAACACAGAATAATCTCTGTTTCAAATTTTTACACCACTGAAATACCTATCGGGACACCTAAAATGGTGAGGGAAGGGAACCTGCATCTATGGGGTATTGACTTCCGTAATGTCCTTTACCTCGCTGACAAATCAGACGGCAAGTGGTATCGCCAAGAGCGTTTCCCAATGAAAGTAAAGGAGTTCTGGCTTTTAGGCGACAGCGTAGCCTTGATTTGGGACAGACAACAGCATTATACCTACTCCCTCGCCGACGGACAACTGCGAGACTATGTGCTTCCAGCACCATTAGAAGATTTTTTGGCTGCACCGATTACAGAAGTCCTGCTTTGTGGAGGATACACAAATTCCTACATAAATTTCTACACAACCACTGTCCATTATCGTGTCAATCCTAAGGGACAATTGCAAACAACATATACCTTTTCGACGAAAACTCAAAGAAAACATCATTGTCCGACTTGTCCTATTAAAATCAATAGAAAGAAACAGAAATTCCAACATGAAGCCAGTCGGAATGAATTGGATAGCATTCTCCGTGACATCAACCGGGATTATTCCAGAATGCCCACATCAGATGAACTGCAAATCACCGAACAGGACCGACAAAAATACTACGAGTTGGTGGAGAAATATGATTTCCTGTTCGAAAGAAAATTCATGAATCCCAATGCAAGAGATCCCCGTTTTGATGAGGGCATTATACAAGACTTCTATCAAAAAATACCTGATCGAATGGACACTTTGAGTGCCAATACGCTACGACAGATTCTATACAAAAATGAGTACTTACATAGTACTGGAGGTTCCAACTGGTTTTATATTCAGGTCGTTAACAGCAACAGCGACACACTCCGATTCAGTCATTACAATATCGACAATGAATATGCATGGTACCTTCCTTGGATGGTGGAATACAACGGGATGCCATTCCGTTGTTACAATATAGCGTTGTCACACTGGGTGTCTGACTGCCTCCCGAAGAAATTTTACGGCAAAGAATGCTTCGATAACGCACGTTTCCTCTTGCAGGTAGCAGACTATCTGTGGTTAAGAAAGCAAGATTTTTAACCGTTTATCAGTTTTTCCCAATACTCGTTGAATAATTGGCGGAGTTGCGGTTCGTCATCGATGATTTGGCGCAGGAGCTCCAAGCGTTTGGCATTGGGCGAGTCGGTGAACCATAGTTTAAGATAGCCGTTACGGCCGTATTTTTCGCGGAGGTGCTGCACCGTTCGCTCATAGTGCCCCGCCTTGTCCAATTCGGGATAGTGTTCCAGCCCAAATTGCACGGTACGGCGGACAATCGTCTCGGGATCGATAAAACGGTCGGCTTCGGCCACAATGCGCCCATACAACGTGCGCGGAGCGTGGTTCGCCGAGGCACGGTGGTCTTCCGCCGCACAAGCCATCATCTCTATCTGCTCGGGCGAAAACCACTGCAACAAATTCTGGTCGGCACGGATAATCCTTCCGGAGACCAGATGATGCTGCTCACGCCCTTCACACAAGCCTGTGTCGTGGTAGGCGGCAATGACATACGCCATCTCTGCATCTGTGCCTGTCTGTTCAGCCAGTTCCAAACACTGACGGATGACCATTTCCGCATGATCGCGCCGATGCGCTGCGTCAAAGTTATCATATCGCGGCAGAATCTCACGTTCAATATAGGTTTGTATATCTTGACGAATAATCTTCATTCAAATATATTTCTGATTAAATCCACCTTCACAATTTATTGCCCATAATCCGCTACATCACAATTGCGCAGGAGACATCGCCAGTGATTGACATTACAGTGCGTCCCATGTCAATAATGCGGTCGATGCCAGCGGTGCACCGGCAATCACCGCCAGCACCAAAGCAATGCCAATCTGGGCGGTTAAAGATATTTTTTTAGCTTCATAAGCTTGCAGTGATTATCTCGGCGATATCCTGCTCTGTGAGTGGTGCGTATGCTTGATCGAGTCCTTCGTTTACGGCAATATGATGCGCCATCTCGCCGATACGGCTTTCGTCAATGCCCACCTCTCGCAAATGCATCGGGATGCCAATACTCTCGAAGAACTTGTATGTCTCTTCAATAGCCTTGTTGGCAATCTCCCACTGGTCCAAAGAAGCGTCAATGCCGAATACGTTGATGCCATATTTCACAAAGCGCGGCAACGTGTGTTCATTCAGAATATGCTTCATCCAGCGAGGCGTAATAATAGCCAAGCCCCAACCATGGGTGATGTCGTAATAGGCGCTCAAAGCATGCTCAATACCATGGCACGGCCAGCCTGAAGGGCTGTTGCCAAGGGCCAAAATGCCGTTGCAGCCGTACGTGCAAGCCAGCATCATCTCAGCACGGGCGGTGTAATCCTCTGGGTTCTCAAGGCACTTGCAGCCGTTCACCATCAAGCTACGCAGCATTGATTCGCAGAAACCATCGTTCAGCAAGGTGGTGTCTTCGGTAAAATACTGCTCCATCACATGGTTCATAGCATCAGCAATACCTGCAGCGGTCTGTTTCTTGCTGACGGTGAAAGTATATGTGGGATCGAGGAAAGAGCAGACGGGATAAAGCAACCTGTCGCCATAACCGATTTTGTCGTTGGTTTCGGTACGTGAGATAACGCCGAAAGTGTCATATTCGCTGCCTGTGGCCGCCAAAGTGATAATGTCCACAATGGGCAATGCGGCTTGTGCTTTCACTTTATAGGAGATAAGATCCCACGGGTCGCCATCATAGCAGGCACCTGCCGCAATGGCTTTCGAACAGTCCAAAACGCTGCCGCCGCCTACCGCCAGAATTACATCCACTTTGTGTTCCTTGCACAGACGAACGCCGTCGAGCACACTGGGGTCGTATTTTGGATTAGGTTGAATGTCTGAAAGTTCCACAATCTCGTAGCCTTTCAGCAGTTCATGTACTTTCTGGTATAGACCGATTTTCTTGATACTGCCGCCACCGTAAGTCAATAATATTTTCTTCCCAAATTGTGACATCACACCAGGAAGTTTTTCTATCACGCCTTTGCCAAAGATAAGGCGTGTTGGGGTTTGATAATCAAAGTTTTGCATACTGCATAAGTTTATAAAATTTCTTACCTGTTGATTCTTTAACGCATCATTATTTTTTCAAGAATGAAGAAAACCAACCATACCAGCAAGGTGCTTCCACCCACCTGGGCCATCGTTTCTCCTCCTTTCAAATGACACAAGATAAAAATAATACCAACTACAAAGACAATCAGGGCCATAATGAGCAACTTGAACATAAAGCTCTTGTATCCTTGAGATGAAAATAAATTTCTAAGATTTGACATAACTTTTTCTTTTTTTTGCTAATAGATACTCTCTTTTCCTCGAGATGGTTCAAAAAAGCTTTAATCAAAGAATCCCAGTCCACTGATAGCGTTCAACATGCGGTCCACATAGTCCCAGGTAGTGGGTGACCATTTGAAGCCCAGACGATAGAGCACTTGCGTGGTGTACGGGTTACTGACGACCACCTGTTTGACTCTCATGCCATGGGCCATATCTTGGTATGCAAGCATGCTGGAAAGCGTTTTGGCCTTCTGTGGGTCGTTGCCCGCACTCTCCATGGTGGCATTGTACTCCTCGTCCTCCACGAGTCGGATGTTTGTACCCAAATTGTTGAATCCGCTGAGAACGTCGCCGAGGAACTGCGTATGGCTGTTATAGGCATGGAATACGCAGCACTCCTTGGGTGTGGAACTTAGCAAGATGATAGCGTGCGCTGTTTCATCAATGGGCGAGAATTCCACTTTGCTTTCGTACAGGGAATAGGGGAAGCAGCCTAACATGTTATAGACTTTGATGCGCCCCATGAAGGAGTTCGTAGTAAAGTTGATCTGGAACTCACCGTCGCTGGTACGCGCCGCCAAGTTACCGACACGGATCACCTTGGCCGACAATCCATCCTCTGCCATCGATTGCAACACAATGCGTTCTGCCATGAACTTGGAATGAACATATTGGTTTCCTAGATATTGTCCGTCGTAAAGTCTCTGCTCGGTGAAAACATGGTCGGGAGCCATGGTATCGTTGACATTGAGACCGCTGGTGCTATACGTGGAGATGTGTACCAAACGTGCACCAGTCTTCAAACAAAGGTCAACACAGCGTTGTGCACCACCAATATTGACGTCTTCGATTTCAGTGCCTTCGCTGAAGTGTTTCACCACAGCGGCACAGTTGAACACCGTGTCAATCTTTGCCTGCACAAGAGTGGTCAAGTCGTTGGTGACATCACCGAGGATGATGTGGAGACGCTTGCCGAACAATTCATCGTATGTGGATTCGAAATAGTAAAACAGGAGGGTTTTCAGTCGGTGTTCAGCACCATCCATGTTCTTGTCGCGTACCAGACAGTAGATGTTCTGTGCATCCGATTGGATCAGTTCTTGCAAAACGTGAATGCCAAGGTAACCTGTGGCACCAGTAAGCAGCACATGGCCCAAGGATTGGCGTTCACCGTTGCGGAAGTTCTCCAATGTATTGTTGTTCAGCAAATTGTTAATAGCAGAATAGTCAAATTTGGTCACATCCTCATCATCGGTATTGACAATCGTACTACCTGTGACGAGTGCGGCAAGCTTTCTCGGGGTGGGGTTGGCAAAGACGTCGCCATAGGCCACATGCATTCCTGCCTTATCGGCTTCGATGATAACACGGGTCACCATGAGCGAGGTGCCGCCCAAATCGAAGAAGCTGTCGTTGGCCCCGATCTTGTCCATGGAGAGAACCTCTCTGAAAATGCGACAGAACAATGCTTCCGTGTCGTTGGCTGGTGCTACGTATTCGCGGTCTGAAACCTGCATAACGGGTGTAGGCAATGCCTTACGGTTCACTTTCTGGTTCTGGTTCAGCGGAATACTGTCAATCTGCATCGTGGAGGCTGGAATCATATACGGAGGTTTCTGCTCGCCGATGAAGGCGTTGAGAGCCTTGATGTCCACCTGCTGGTCACTGACAATGTAAGCGGCGATGAATTTTCCACCATTCTCGTAATCAAAGGCCTGCACGGTAGCGTCCTTGATGCCCGGGAATTGGCGAATCACGGCCTCCACTTCCTTGAGTTCGATACGGAAGCCACGGATTTTCACCTGACCATCTTTACGTCCCACAAACTGGATGTTGCCATCCGGGAGGTAACGCACGATGTCGCCTGTACGATAAACACGAGCATGTTTCGGGTCGTCGCTAAAGGGGTTCTTCAGGTAGGTTTCAGCAGTTTTTTCGGGACGATTCAAATAGCCACGGCTCACCTGCGGGCCTGTGACCCACAATTCACCGGCAGCTCCGACAGGTAATCTATTAAACTGTTTATCAACAATATATAGTCTCAAATTATCAAGCGGCTTACCGATGGGAATGTCCAGTTCATAATCCTTCACCCAATAATTAGTGGTGAAGATGGTACACTCTGTCGGGCCATAACCGTTGTACATCTTGTAGTTTGTCGGCGGGTTAAGGGCAGACAATTTCTCACCACCCACAGCAAAGCAACGTAATGAATGGTTTTCGACATTGGTTGCGAACTGGTAGCCCACCTGTGTGGTAATGAACGAGTGGGTAATGCCTTGTGTATTGAAGTAATCGTTGAGGTCGGGCAAATTGAGTCGAATGTCGTCGCCAATGATGTAAACACAAGCACCACAGGTCAATGCTGGATACATATCCATCATGCAGGCGTCAAAACCATAGCTGGCATACGCTGCCACGCGGTCTGCTGCAGTCAAGCCATAGTGTCGCTGATACCAATGACAGAATGCCACCAAGTTACCGTGTTCCAACTGACAACCCTTGGGTGTTCCTGTAGAACCGGAAGTGTAAAGCATGATGAAAAGACTTGACGGCAAGATAGGAGTTGACAGTTGATAGTTAACAATTGGCAGTTGCTCTATATCTTTGGTCAATAACACTTTACCCTGATATTCGTCGACAACAGGACGCAACTCTTCATCGGCGATAAGCAATTGTGCATTCGCATCTTGCATCATAAAATTCAGACGTTCAGCAGGATAGCTCGGGTCAAGAGGCTGGTAAGCACAGCCAGCCTTTAATACACCTAACGAAACGATGGCCATCCATTCGCAGCGCGGAATCAATACTGAAACAACATCTTCATTCACAAGACCTTGTGCAACAATATACCCTGCGATGCGTTCCGAAATCTCATCCACCTCGCGATAAGTGTATTTATGGTCATGATATACAACAGCAAGATTATCAGGTGTTTGCTCCACTTGTTTGCGGAACAGTGAAACGATAGTCTGGGTATCGTCGTAAGGCACATCCGTTTGGTTGAAACTGTCGAGCACTGCGCTTTGTTCAGCATCCAACAATGAGACTTGCTGCAATGCCATCTCGGGATGGTGGATGAATACTTTGACCGCATTGCATACCGACTGAGCTAGACTTTGCATCAAACTATGACTATAACGACCATTATCGTATTCGACCATCACACCCGGCACGCCCTCTTTCTCTTGGATGTAGAAAGCGATACGGAACTTCGGCGTATTCAGTTCAAGAGATTCTATTTCAAGTTTTTGACCATTGACTACATATTGGTCTATTACTCCCATCTGATAGGCAAACATGATTTCTGCCGACAGGTCGTAATCAGCAGCTATCTGTGCAAAAGGATACTTCTCGTGAGTCAAAGTCTCGTCAAAATTCTTGCCGGTCTCTCTCAGGAAGTCCATCACATTTTGCTCACCAATCTGGGCACTCATGGCCAAGGTGTTGACAAACATACCCGTCGTGTTGCTTATGCGTAAGTCGGAGCGACCATTGCTGATGGTGGTAATACAGATTTGCTCGTTGTTGGTGAAACGAGAGAGTGCATAGAACACCGCTGCCAAGGTAAGATGTGAAGACGAGAGATTGTTCTTCTTGCAGAATTCCTCCATCGAGTTGAAGTCCATCTTGCAGAAGACTTCGCTGACGGTACCTTGATCCAGCGGATTGGTCAGATCTGTAGGCACCTCGGTAACTCCTTCCACCTTGCCCAAACGCTCGTTGAAGAAGTTTTTGGCCTCCATGTAACTCGGCGTATTTTCGGCAGCTTTCTCGTCGGCAACGAAATTGGCATAGCTGATAGCCTCTGCTTCGATTTCTTTGCCATTCATCAGGTCACACAATTGATTCAGAAATAGGTCAAAAGAGCCACCATCGAAGATCAAGTGATGCACATCGGTCAGGAGATAGACATCGTGCTCAGTGGTGACAATTTCCATGCGGTACAAAGGTCCTTGTCTCAGGTTGAAAGGCTTTACAAACTCTACCTTGTATTTCTCCAATTCCGCTTCACTTAACTGACTCTTGGTAATGGCAAGAGGTAGATTGCTGTCAACAATCTGTACGATTTCACCTCCTTCGCTATCAAAATGCACAAAGAACTGCGGATGCGCCTTGATGATGGTCTCGATGGACTTTTCAAGCAACTGCACATCGGTCCCTTGGGGGAAACGAATGAGCGATGGAATATTGTACACCGTGGATGTGGGCTGTTTCACACAATCGACATAGACACCCATCTGTGCGTATGACAGCGGGGCATTTTTTAGTTGACAGTTGGCAGTTGACAATTGACTGTTGTCGGAACTTGAAGTGTTTTGAGTAGCAGTGGGAGCATTGAGCATATAGTTGAGAATTTCGTTCTCTATGCTTTGCAAAGTACCGGTCTTGGCTAATGATTTCGAGTCAAGGGTGACACCGAAACGTTTGTTAATCTGAATAGCCAACTTGATGGCCATAATAGAGGTGAGGCCAGCATAGCCCAATACTGTTGTAACGCCAAAGTCCTCGGTATTGATGATTTTTGCAATGATGTCATGGATTTCCTGCTCCAACACATTCATGGGCACATTGCTCTCCACCACAGCCTCAGCCGCTTTCTTTTCGGGCTTCGGAAGGGCTTTCTTATTCACCTTCTGGTTCTGGTTAAGCGGAATGTGGTCGATTTGCATCGTCACGGCAGGCACCATGTAAGGCGGTTTCTCCTCCAGAATAAAGTTGTTCAAAGCATCAATATCGATTTGTTCATCGGCAACGATATAAGCAGCAATAAACTTGCCACCACCCTCTTCGTCGAAGGCTTGCACCGTAGCATCCTTGATGCCAGGGAACTGAAGAATGACACCTTCGACTTCTTTTAATTCGATACGGAAGCCGCGGATCTTGACTTGTCCGTCTTTGCGTCCCACAAACTGTATATTGCCGTCGGGGAGATAGCGCACAATATCGCCAGTACGGTAGATATGTGCATATTTTTCACTGGAATCGAAGGGATTGTCAATATAGACCTCAGCGGTTTTCTCGGGACGGTTGAGATAACCGCGGCTCACCTGCGGTCCAGCGACCCAGAGTTCTCCCGCCACACCCACAGGCAAACGGTGACCCGCCTTGTCAACGATATAAAGCTTGACGTTGTCCAATGCTGAGCCAATCGGGATATCCTTCATGGGCTTCGTCACATCGAAGGAGGTGATACAGACAGTGCTTTCGGTAGGACCATAACAATTCACCAAAGTGTAGTTCGTAGGCGGAGTCAGAGGAGCCAACTTCTCACCGCCAGTCAACAGGTAACGCAGGCAGTGGTTCTCCATGGAAGTAGCAAACTGATAAGCCACCTGCGTAGTCATGAATCCGTGGGTAATCTGCTCTTGCTCAAAATATTCATTCAACGCTATCATATCCAGACGCAACTCCTCAGGGATAATATAAATCGTGGCACCACATGTGAGTGCAGGATACGTTTCCATCATATTGGCATCGAAGCCATAACTGGCATAGGCCGTGATTTTACAGCCGGAAGTGAGGTTAAACCTGCGGTGATACCACTCGCAAAAGGCGACGAGGTTGCGATGCACTAACTGACAGCCTTTAGGTGTTCCCGTAGTGCCGGAAGTGTATAACATGATGAACAGCGACTCGGGCTTTACAGGAGTTGATAGTTGATAGTTGACAGTTGACAATTGATTTATATCCTTGGTAAGCAGCACGTCGCCTTTATATTCGTTCACGATATTGCGTAACGATTCTTCGGCGATGAGCAATTTCACGGAAGCATCTTGCATCATGAAATTGAGACGCTCCGAAGGATAGGTCGGGTCGAGGGGCTGGTAAGCGCAGCCGGCCTTCAACACACCCATGGAAACAATAGGCATCCACTCGCAACGCGGAATCAACACGGAGACAACATCCTCTTCGTGTAGGCCTTTTCCATGGATAAAAGCGGCAATGCGGTCAGAAATCTCATCCAATTCTCTATATGTGAAACGTTTGTCTTTATAAACCACTGCGATGTTATCGGGTGTTTTCGCCACCTGCTCACGGAACTTGGAGACGATGGTCGCATTCATATCCAGTTCCGTGTCGGTCTGGTTAAAACTATCCAGCAAGGCGCGCTGGCTCTCGGTACAGATGTCGATGTCGCGTAGGAGGTTTTGACTCAGGAAGCCCTCCAAGACAGCCTCGTAACTCTCCATGAATTGGTCAACCAGGGTTTCAGAGTATTCGTTGGACCTATATTCCGCCCTGATATGATATTGTTTGCCAACATAGAAGGCCATCAGATAAAATGACACTCCCTCGTTGTGTTTGCGGAGTTGTATGGCCTGCATGGGTTTGCCCATCAGCTCAGTGTAATCCATTAACAGTCCATGCCATGCAAATATGGAATTGGTTTGCAGGTTGAGATCTGTCATCATATCGGTGTAGGCATAGAGATCATGCTTGCGGCAGCCAATCATCTGTTCCTCGCCAGCTTTCAAAAAGTCGAGCACAGTAGTCTCTTCAGTGAACCTGGCGTAAACGGGCAGCGTCTTCACCGTCATGCCGACGGAATGTTGGAACTTTGGTTCAGTACGACCGTTAAAAACCGTTGTAAACAATGATTCCTGCTCGTTGTTGTACTTAGCCAACAAGAAAGAGTATGCCGATGTAAAAAAGGTGCTTTTTTTGATGCCGTTTGTCTTGCAGAAAGCATCCACCCGATCCATGGCAATACCGAGGACACGGACTTTGTGGGCATCCGTTTGTTCAGGAATTTCGAGGTCGGGCATGAGCTGGGTGAACGTGTCACCGCAGTCAAAGTTCTGGGCATACCACTGCTTGCCTTCCTCGAAAGCAGGCGTTTTGCGCATCTCAACTTCGGCAAGGGCAAATTCCTGCATCGACATTTCCTCAGGAGCAAGCGTGCCTCCGTTGTATGCCGTCTCCACATCACAAATGATAATATGGTACGAAGAACCATCGCTGATGATATGGTGCATGTCGAAGAACCAATAGACATGCTCTGCGTCTCGCATCACCTTGGTATGAAACAGCCTGCCACCATGGAGTTTGAAAGGCTCTATGAATTTTTGCTTCTCAGCCTCTATATCTAAAACCTGTTCAACGGAAAGGCTGAATTCCTCTTTTTCCAAGTCAATGGTCTGCATAGGCTCTCCGTCATCATTCAGCTCAATACGAGTGAAAAAAACGGGATGGGCCTGTATAGTCGCTTCTATGGCACGGCACAAACGATCGGCATCAAGACTACCGTCAAAAACATAGAGAAAAGGAAGGTTATAAAAAACCTCATTTTCGTGATGTACGCACTCGGCATAAACGCCCAACTGCGATTGAGACAAGGGAGCGATATTTTTCATATATGGGTTGTTTTTTGATTTTATACAATTGTTTTCTGAAATGCCATCAATTTATTGTCTATAATCTTTGAACTATCAGCACTTAATTCTTTTTATCACGTTTTTTCTTATCATGCCAAGTGGTAGTGAAAAACGTTGGGTTGACGGTCAGCATCGCCCAAGCCCAGTGAATCTGGCGTTTTGCGGAGACACGCTGGAGTATTTCCATTGTCTCTGTTCCATACATAAAAGTGTAACCGGCACTTACAGTGACAAACTTTGCGAAAGTGTAGCCTATATTGAGTTCAGCTTCATGTCCCAAGGGTTTCTTCAATTTTCCATTTCTGCCATAGCTAAGATCGGCTGAAATGGCATAAAAGTGATAAGCTGCATTGATTTTCAATCCCTTAACTGGACTGACATTACCACCGACATAGAGGTTTTGCAAACCAGGGGAAAAGTTGCTATAATAACTGTTCATGTAGAAAAAATCCATAGCACCGTAAAATTCGTGGTGTGAACCAAACAATGGGGTAAAACCTTTGGCCTCTTTGTGGTATATAAGGCCTAAACCGCCATTAACCGTAATGGGGAAGTTATCACCACTTAGATAGTCATAGCCGGCATAGAGGTTGTAAATCTCACTGGGAGTGACCTTAACCTTCGCACTTCCCATGAAAGCGTTCAACTTCATACCATGTTCCTCCTTGCCCAGATGGTAGTAGAAGGAACCATCCATGGAGACTATGCTGGGATTTATCTTCACGTACGTTCCGAACAACTGCTGATAGAAAGTTTTATTAGGCTCATCATCTCTCTGGCTCTGCACCCCGATATTCATGCCAATCACGGAAAAACCAAACAAAGACTTCGGTGTTTCATAGTGATACCAGAGGGTTTGCATAGTTTTGTAAGGCTGCAATCCTCCGGTATAGATGGTGGTGCCGGCATCTATATTTTCAGGATTCTGGTTGTAGGCAATTAAAACATGTACCTTATGACCGTGTCCCTCATAACCTAATTTCAACGCGTCATGGGTGGGTGCTGTCATTGTCCAGTCATCATAACCCAAGATACGTTCATCGTCGTATTCAAAAACCTGGCGGCCGATTTTGCCAAAAATACCCGACTTGTGTTTCATGCTCAGCCAGCCTTCGGACAGACTCAAGCCACCGGCTTGTCCCCAAACTCCTGAGAATTGCGGCGAGAGTCTTATTTCCAACCAGTCGTCACGTTTATATCCCAAATTGAGTCGATATTGCCCCATGATAAAGTGGGCCCTACCCGCCTGTTCTTCTTCTTTCTTGGGGTCGAACCCTCCCATACGAAATTCCCAGCGGGTGTTCAGCTTAGTGTCAATAAAGAACTCGTTGTTTCCTTTAGTTTCCTTGTTTTCTTCGTTTTCTTCATTTGTCTCCTGCGCTCGCAGGTTTAAGGACGACAATATGCCAACAAGCAAACAGATTCCGAAGAGGAATCGTTTTGTATAAATACTCATTTGTGGTCAATCTTATTTAAATAATTTCAAAAATCTCATCCAATTTAGTCATCTTGAAGACCTGTAGCACATCATTATTAACCTTACGGAGGTACATTTTGCCGCCTTTTGCCACTGTTTCTTTACGGATTTTTATAAAAATACGTAATCCAGAACTGCTGATAAATGGCATTTTCTCGCAGTCGAGAATAAGTGTCTTATCTGCATTTTGCATTAGAGGTTCAATGGTCTCCGAAATCTGTTGTGCAGCTACTGTGTCCAGTCGTCCGTCGAATGCGGCAATAAGCTGGTTGCCTTCCTCAGTAATTGTAATTTCCATATTGTAGGTCTTTTAAGTTCAACTATTTTTTACATGCAAAAATAAAAAAATTCCCAAATTATACGACAACTAATTTGTCAAACATTCAGGGTCATGGTCAGCATATTTCTTCCGTCTTTGTACTGATACTCCACATTATCCATGATTTCCTTGATAAGATGGATGCCCAACCCTCCGATGGGGCGTTCTTCTATGGAACTGGAGAGTTCTGCTTCCGGATGCTGAAGAGGATTGAATGGTGTACCTGTATCGCTGATACATGTTTGAATCTGCCCCTCTTTCGTCCCAAGAGTGATCTCCACCATGCCTTTCTCCCCTTCCGGATAAGCATACATGATGACATTGGCAATAGCTTCTTCCAAGGCAAGGTCCATTTGTGGCAAATGTGACAAGTCTAGATTTTTCCGCTTAAAAAAATCACTCAGAAACGGTTCCAGTTTCTCCAACTCCTGAATGTCATTATTCAAACTCAACGTATGGCCGCAACTTTGGAAACGTATGGCCAACATGGTAAGATCATCACTTGGTTCGGCTTCTCCCACAAAACGTAGTACAGCTTGATGCATAATGTCTATCTGCTCTTCTGCTGATATTTCACCAAATCCATTTGCAATATCCAAGGCTTTTTCCTCCCCAAAGAGTTCCTTTTCAGCATTTTCGGCCTCAGTCAGTCCATCGGTATATAAGAAAAGCGTATCACCTAGACTTAATTGCAACGTTTGGGAAGAATATTTCGCATCGAGTTCCACGCCAAGTATAAGATTCAGAGCCAAATCCATATATTGTGCCTGCCCCGAACGAATAAGCATAGGTGGATTATGTCCTGCATTACAATAGCTTACAATTCCTGTCTCCATATCCAGCACCCCGATAAACATAGTGATGAACATCATATCGGGATTATTTTCGCCGATAGCGTGATTTAACGCTTGCATAATATGTTCAGGACGGTCACTCTGGGCTGACAATGTACGGAACAAGCTATGGGTAATGGACATCAGCATAGCGCCAGGCACTCCTTTGCCCGAAATGTCACCAATACAAAAAATCAGCTTGTTGTCACGCACATAATAATCGTAAAGGTCTCCCCCCACAAATCTGGCGGGTTGCAGGAAGCCACTGATATCCAATTTTGAAATCAGCCCATCCCCTTTGATTTTGGAGGGCACCAACGACATCTGGATCTTTCTTGCAATAGCCAATTCATCTTCAATATGCTGGTTTTTGAGCCGTTCCTCACCCAGCCACCATATATTTTTCACGGAACTGTAGGCAATCAAAAAGATGGTCACAAAAATTCCTATAGCCATAAGGAAGAATGCCAAACTGGCTTTACGCAAACGACTATACATGTCGGCATCAGTAATGGTAAGCGTCAACACCAGATTTTTCCCTTCAATGGGCTCCGTATAAATGTGACAACGTCCCCCTATTTTGTCCATGGCAGACGGTCCCACGATAAGCTCACCCGTCGATTCGGAAACAAGGGTGCAATAGCTATGGGGGTAAAGTTGTACGCTTTGGACAATTGCGGCCAACGAGTCCAAGGTGAAATCGACAGCGATCACCCCTACCCTTCTGCCAGTAGTGTCATGTATTGCCCGCACGTATGTCATCATTTCCCCACAGCCACCATCCTGGTCATAATAAGGATTACTCCAGTCGCCATTTTCAGACTCCATGCCCTGCTGAAACCATTCCATGGTCAAATAGTCATGATTCTCACCGCCCAGTTGCTTCCTAACCAATGTGTCACTATTCCAAGGATAACCTGCGTAAGCCAGAAACCAGCGACCTTTTTCGGGATAATAGTTTTCGATAAATGCAACACCGGCACTGGTGATTTGCAAAGTGGATTCCACTATATAGCTGGAAATAGTGTACATTTCATCAGGATTTTCAAGAGAGTGTTCAGCAAAAGGACGCATAGCATCCGCAATAGTCTCTGCTCTTCCCATGTGCGAACTGATAGCTTGCCCTGTCTGTGCTAAAACACGATGAGCTCGCAGCTCCGCATCGTTACGAATTTTAGACCTCAAATACAAATAATAAGACGTGCTGACTGCTATCATCAGGATAGCGGCAATGATTATCTTCCTGATTTCCTGTTTGGCAAAAGAATTTCTGGATTTATCTGTTGACATAATATTTGTCTTCATTAATCAATAACATCTGGCAAATATACATGTTTTTTTTAGAATACGGAATGTTATACCGAAAATACAACAGCATAGTGCACTATAATTTCTTTTTTCATGATATTTTTGACTCATCGTGTTACATTTGAAAAATTTTACCTATTTTTGCTATTGATTTTTCTCCAATTAACAAATAATGAAGAAGATAGTCTTATTGTTATACGTATTTTTCACAATCTGCAGTGTGACTGCCCAAATGAACTATTATGTTGGGATTCCATCGCATATAGCCTATATAAAAGATTCCGCTCGTTTCGTAATCGCTAACTTGCCGTGGAACTATAACGGACGGATAGAGCAACGAATGATGCCATATTATCTTGAACCCCTAAAACAATTCATGGACAAACACCCTGGCTTTAAATGCAACTTCTTGTTGTACGATTGTGTACAAAGCGAAGAGATGAGTTTGGCCTTCACGACCTATCAGGCAGAACGACTGAGACAGTATTTTTTATATGAGGATACTCTGTTCGGTCAACAATATCTCAACGAAATCATTCCCCACGGTTGCGCCAATCCATTATTCAAAGACTTACAAGTGGACAGCAGCCAGCGGATCTACCGTTCAGAGGTTAACAATTCTCTTAAATCCAGTGTCATTATTGAGCTGATACAACAATACCCCATACAGAAGATGATACAGAAAAGCGCCTTTTACGCACAACCATGTGAAGGGGAGGTTTTTGACGTTGCGCCGGCATTCCAAGGCGGAACACGTGCATTATATGATTATTTGCTGCAACATATAGATTACTCGGTGGTTGGTCAAGCCGATGTAAGTGGGGTTATACTGGTAGAGTTCTTCATTGAAGCAGACGGCAGTGTTTCTATGCCTGAAATCAAACGGAAGCTGTTCCCAGACTTGGATGAGCAAGCCTTGCGGATTGTTCGCAATATGCCCAAATGGAAACCCGCCAGCAAAAATGGACAAGCTGTCCGTTGCCGGTACAAAATCCCCTTGTACTACTATTTGCAATAGTCATATAGAAAGACTCAGTTTCTCTGCACATCATCCTTGGCCCGGCTGGTGGTTACCAGATAGACACCCACCACAATTAGCACCAGCGCCACGGGCTTGTTCCAAGTAAAGATGTCCTGTCCCAAGGCGATGGCCACACAGGCAGTTACCACAGGCTGCAAATTACTATACATGCTGACCGTGGTAGGCCGCAGCACTTTCAACGACAAGGGCAACAGGAAGTAGGACACCACCGTGGCAAAGATTAAAATGGTCATCAAATTGAGCCAAGCGGAGACAGGAACAGCATTATACAACATCGGGCAAGTCTCTTGTGAGAGATGGTATATGGCCAATGGTGCGCAGATAATGCTGCCGTATAAAAACATCCACTTCATCATGGTCACGGGACTGTATTTCTTGGAAACACTGCGTGTAATCAGCAGATAGGCAGCATAAAACAGGATATTGACAAAACACAGAAGCAAGCCCAGCGGATGAGCGTTCGCATCGATTTTCCACGAGAAAAGCACAATCATCAGAGCACCGCAGATACCCACAAACACACCAGCGGATTTCCGTATGGAAATAGGTTCCTTCAAGAAAATGGCAGCCAGAATCATTACCACCAGCGGACTGGTGGCAGAGATCAGCGACACATAACTGGGCGAGGTATAGCGGAATGCCTCGGCAAAAGCGACCAGGGTTCCTGCCAGCACAACAGCACCGAAGACAAACAGTCCCATGTCTTTTTTCTCCACCTTCTCGTGCTTGAAAAACAAAGACAGCAGCCAGAAGCCCGCTGCCCCGAACAGCATACGCACTTCCGTAAACACTTCCGGATGGATATACTCCGGAATGATGGCTTTGGAACAATTAGGGTTGATACCAAAAATGATATACACCGCCAGTGCCGCCAAATGGCCGACCCATTTAGGGGGAGTATAGGATGAAGTATTCAAAGTCATTTTTCAAGACAATAGTGTTATAAAATAAAAAAAGTGCAAAAACATTCTTCAAATATTTTTGCACCTCTAGGTAGCGGGGGCAGGACTCGAACCTGCGACCTCCGGGTTATGAGCCCGACGAGCTACCACTGCTCTACCCCGCACTATTGTTTTGCAAAAGTACAATTTTTTTTGAAAAACCAACATTTTCAAAGATATTTTACTTTACCAATTAAACATTTGATTATCAGAGTTATACACAAACTCTAGTTCTGATTTCACTTTTTTTATGATACAAATTGCTCCATTTTTCGGAAGAATAAAGGCATTTTTTGACAAAACAAATGTACTTTTCGGATGAAAAACATCCTATTTTCCATGAGATGGAGCGTACTCCGTCTCCGCAATAAAAACAGTTGATTTACGTTTATTTCAGGAATTTTCCGTACCTTTGTAGCCTCAAAAAAGAAAATAATGCTCAAAAGAATACTTTTCACTCTAGCAGTGTTTTTTACCATTATCACTCTCAACGCCCAGGAGGACAACTTCGCAGAGGATACCGTTTCCGCCAATTTCGAGGCGGCCATCACCTGCCCTACCATCGACTCCATCATCCAGCTGGCATTTGCCAAGAAGCCCGTTGCAACTTACAAATACGGGGCCGCCGGTCCCAACCACTTCGACTGTTCCGGCTTCGTCTATTACTGTTTCGGGCAGTACGGCATCAAGCTGCCCCGCAGCTCGCGCGACATGTTTCTTGTGGGACAAAAAGTGAAGAAAGAGGACCTTCAGCCCGGTGATTTGGTGTTTTTCAGCCGTGGAAAACTGGAAATCGGCCATGTGGGCATTGTGATAGAGACCAATATTGACGGCAACCACAATTTCCGCTTTATCCATTCCTCCACCTATAAGACCAATGTCAGGGTTGACAATTCCATCAGCACCAACTATGCCACCCGTTACAAAGGGGCCCGCCGCATCATCAGCTGTGATGGTATTAACGGCAATACCACCGTCCTACCCTCTGACACTGTGATTTCAGACACTATCCCACCCATTCCGACACTTTCCACGACCACAGTTGGCACAGGCCAAGTCACGTCTGGCAATTCACAGGTCACCTCAGCCACCCCACAGAAGCCCGCTCCTGTACCTCAGCAATCCGCCATCAAATACCACAAAATCAAGAAAGGCGAGACCTTGTCGAGCATTGCCCGCAAGTACCACACCACGGTGGCGAACCTGAAGAAGTGGAACAAATTGAAATCCGACCTCATCCGCGAAGGCCAGCGGATCATTGTGGCGAAGTAAGATTTTTCAATTTTCTGTCAAAAGAATTATCTGCTATCTATCCCAAGGGATACTCACCTCGCAACCTTCGCGATTATCGCCAGTTTTATCTGTGTTTCAAAGATTTGGAGATTTGGCACTCGCGAGTGCCAAATCTCACATGGACACATTATCGCACATTGCTTTCCGTCGTCAGTGATGATGCACGCTATTGATATGTACAGGAAGCATCGCGCGAAATGTGGAGTGTGCGCACTTTGGCTCGCAATGTGGGTTCTCAGTAAAACTTGTTACTTGTTTAAGCAAGGAGAGAAAACTACTGCGTAATTATATTTGGAGACCGTAAGACACACGTTTACACTATGGACCTTGCTATGGAATTGGTGGAACATAGACGAGAATGAATACATTTATGGCTGGCACCAAACACAACACCGCCATAGTCCGCCTCTCCTATTACGATAAGGCCAACTCCGAAAAGGTGCGCAACGCCGCTATGGACGATTTATAAAACATTCAAACTCGAATTGTAATCTTGCCAAATCACAAGGCAAACACATTACAATTTTCCCGCTGCTCCAGCCCTTGACTTTCGCGGCGGTCTCATTCTCCGCTCCGGTGCAATCTACACCCGCGCCGCGACTATAATGTATGATTATTCCCATTGCTATTGACATGGAATCCCTGACGGGATTCGGTGATGATGTGCAACCCTCTTCCCCAGGGTGATGGTGCTCGTACCTCGCACCTTGCCCTGGGCTATGATCTGAAACCCCTGACGGGGTTCTGTGACATATACATCCCCGTTTCCCCAGGGCGATGCCCTGGGCTAGCGGATTGCAGGATTTCAGCCAGCAAATATTGGCACCACACGAAAAACAAAGCCTGGTGTTGAGCAATGGCGATGCGTGCGTGGGCAAGGCCGACGAGGAGGTGTTGCCGCCCGACGAGTTGCTCAAAGATTATTGTGCCAAGCGTACCGAACTTGACCGGAAAATTGACAGGACATTGACCGATATTCAGAGAATTTCAGGAATCGATATTTCATAAATTTATACCAATCATTTTAAAAAAAAGAGTACCTTTGCGATTTGGAAACACGAAATGTGTTTAATACGACTTACGCACTATAAACAGCCTACTATGAACGATTTAACAGTTTCAAATATCGAACGACAGAATGTATTGAACAACCAATATGCAATCGCAAGGATTCAGGACAATCTTGGGGTGACAGGTATGTTCTTTGACGACGAATACCTTTTTACTAAAAAGATGGTGGCAGATTTTTATGACGTGGATATATCAACAATAGACCGATACCTTCTTCAATATCCAGACGAGCTAAAACAAAACGGATATTTTTTATGTAAAGGTAAAAGACTGAAAGAGTTTAAGTTACAATTTGCTCACGTCATAAATGAGGCGAGCAAAACAACTCAGTTGGGATTATTCAACTTCCGTGCTTTTCTCAATATAGGAATGTGATGACGGCTCATTTTACAAAGGTTTTACCGAGGATTTGACAAAGAGGTATCAGCAGCACTGCAGTGGAACAGGTGCAGATCATACACGTAAACATTACTACGACAAGGCCAACTCCGAAAAGGTGCGGAACGCCGCTATGGATGATTTATAGAATTTGAATAGTCTGGTCGAGGCTTTTTCCGTTACGTCGAAGACGTAACATTATCTTTAACCCCACATTGGTCGGCACCGTAGGTGGCGGCTATGTGGGGTTTAGGCAGTCATAAGCAGCTCCTCTACGTCGAAGACGTAGCACAACTCATCAGTCATAAACATGAAACTCACAACCATTATCTGTGGTCATCTCACCCATCTCCTTGTCAAAGGGTACCACCCCATGGTGTGCTTCTTGGTTCTTGATGTATTCTACGATGGCATCCTTCTGTCCCATACTGCAAGAGAAAGCATAGTATTCCTTGCCCCATCCCACGAAGTCAGGGAATAGGTCTGAACGCTTCTTCGCCCAAATGGACGAGCTGCGTTTCAAGTTGTGCATAAACTGGGACAAAGATAGCTGTGATGATAAGTCCACCAGCAGATGGATGTGATTGGGAATGCCGTTCATCCTAATAAGTGTGCATCCGGAGTTCTTGATGATGCCATGCATATAGGCATATAACTCGCGTTTGCTTTCCTCCGGGATGGTCATCTCGCGATTCTTCGTGTTGATGACGATATGGTATAGTGACTTTACTGTGCTCATGCATGGATTAACGCCATTTGCGGTTATTTATTGTGCTACGTCTTCGACGTAGAGGGAGGCTGGGACATCGTCTCTTAACCCCACATAGGTCGCTATGCTCCCATAATGTGGGGTTAAAGAAATTATAACGTCTTTCGACGTACTCCAAAGGTCTTTTGCATACTTTTCCATCTCTGGAAAAATATGAGAAAAAATTGCACAAAAAAAGAGGCTATCGAATGACAGCCTCTTTTTTCAATATGCTTAAGAATGATTATTTCTTCTTAGCAGCAGCTTTCTTGGCGGGAGCTTTCTTAGCAGCTGGTTTTGCAGCGGCTTTCTTAGCAGGAGCCTTCTTGTCGAGGAGGTGGTGTTTCTTTACGAACTCATCCAAAACTTCTTTCAAAGTAGGAGTACCGATTTCCTGGAGTTCATAACCAACTCTCACGCAAGGCTGTTTGATCTTGATGAAGCGCTGCAGGTCGATAGGAGTACCGATAACAACGGCATCGCAAGGAGTCTTGGCGATAGTTTTCTCGAGGTCCTTCATCTGTTTTTCGCCGTAGCCCATAGCGGGAAGCAAAGTACCGATGTTGGGATATCTTTCGTAAGTGGTGGTCAATTCACCAACAGTGTAAGGTCTCGGGTCGATCAGTTCGGCAGCACCGTATTTCATAGCGGCAACAGTACCGGCACCAATCTTCATTTCACCGTGAGTCAATGTAGGACCATCTTCGATAACGAGAACTCTCTTGCCTTTCAGCAATTCGGGTTTGTCAACGGTGAGGATAGAAGCGCCGTCGATGATTTTAGCTTTCGGGTTGATGCGAGCCAAGTTAGCTCTAACCTTGTTGATGTTCTCCAATGAAGCGGAGTCGATCTTGTTGATAACGATAACGTCGGCCATACGGGCAACTACTTCACCAGGATAGTAGCTAACTTCTGCACCGGGACGCAATGGGTCGGCAACGCCGATGAACAAGTCGGGTTCGTAGAAGGGGAAGTCGTTGTTACCACCATCCCACAGTACGATGTCGCAACCATCGGGATCGTTTTCAGCACCAGCCATTTTAACCCACTTGCCAGTCTGAGGATCTTTGGTCATACCACCCTTGAGGATAGCTTCATAGTCAACACCAGCGTAGATCACATTTCTCTTGGTCACTACATGGGGTTCATATTCTTCCATCTCTTCGATGGTGCAGTTCTGCTTTTTCAGGTCAGCAACTTCTGCGAAGCGCTGGATAGCCTGCTTGTTCAAATCGGGATCGTAAGGCATGGGGTGACGAACGGCAACAACCTTGAGGCCCATACCTACCAAATATTCAATAATACGACGTGAGGTCTGTGATTTACCGCAACCTGTACGGGTAGCACCAACAGCGATAACGGGTTTTGAGGATTTTACCATGGTGTCCTTGGGTCCCATCAAAACGAAGTTTGCGCCAGCAGCATTCACGATAGCGCTAACACCCATCACATAGTTGTAAGGTTTGTCGCTGTAAGCGAAAACGCATTCGTCAACTTTGAACTTCTTGATCAATTCGGGCAGTTTTGATTCGGGATAAATACGGATTCCGTTCGGATAGAGATCCTTACCTGCCAATTCCTTCGGATACAAACGGTCGTCGATACCGGGGATTTGTTCAGCGGTGAAAGCTACAACATTGTAATCTTTGTTACCACGGAAATAGGTGTTGAAGTTGTGGAAATCTCTACCTGCAGCACCAATAATAATGACATTCTTTTTCATAAAAAATTGTGTTTTAGGTTATTATGTAAAAAAGATATTGTTTTTCAGAAAAAGCGGTGCAAAGATAGTGATTTTTTCTTTACGATAAAATATTTTTCTATTCATAAAAAACAATTTTCATTATTTTGTTATCTTTGCAATCTGAATATAGAGAACTGAAAAATCATGGATTATAAGCAACAATACCAAAGTCAAGAGCCCAGTATAAAAATAGAAAACTTCGAAGAAACGATTCCTTTGTGTTTCAACACCATTTATTATGTGGAAAAAACTGGGAACGACAGCTTAAATGAGCTTGTGCGTCAGTGTTTCCAACGAAATCCAAACAGCAGGCTTCCACGCGACTTGCAAAAGCTTACTTACCGATTTCACTACCTTACCCAAGCGGATGTGCAAACCGAGAATCTACGCAATCTCATCGCAAAAACAGGGGCAGATACTGATAGTCTTATTGCTATTGAAACCATCGGTCTTATACGCAAATGCCTCCACGCCGACACTGGTGGGCACCTTATAGCCCGACAACTGCCCAAACTAAAAAAATCTTACCATGAGGAAGAAGATGATAGCATTAACGAGTCTCTTATCAGCTTTCCGCTTCATGAAGCCAACTACAGTGCGGAACAGACCGCCACACAAATACAGAATTTTGTAATAGACCTGGCCAAAGCTGACTTTACCAGTCTTTCAGGTGTTTCTTACTACAGATACTATTATGACAAACACGAACGGAGAACAAGTACAAGCAGAATATCATCCTCATTAACAATCAGTCTTCTCGTCCTACCTCTCAACATTCCGGAAATAGATAAAGAAATGCAAGAAACAATAAATACCTTGCATCAAAAAGGATATATCGATATTTCCAGTGATGATGACACAAGCAATTCCAGTAATATTCTGCGTAAAATCGCCGATGCCATAGAAAACAACAACAAACTTGACAAGTTTTGCAAATTACAGGTGGACAAGCATGGAGTGATTTTCATTGAGACACCACAGGGTGGCAAACTCAAATGCAACTTTGG
Organism: uncultured Bacteroidota bacterium; assembly: GCA_902802755.1. GTDB lineage: Bacteria > Bacteroidota > Bacteroidia > Bacteroidales > WCHB1-69 > RUG11690. The sequence goes on from CADCNH010000010.1 coordinate 58,055, forward strand.
CAGAGGAAGGTTAGGAAGAGCACTCTACATTCTCTTTTTGAGGCAAATAGAACGTGCAGCTAAGGACCTGTCTGGGAAGACCGCTAAAACAATTTGCGTCAAACCTATGGATATGGATAAAGAAAAAGAGATGCTTACCATTTATAAAAAAATGGAGCCATCGTTGAGTCCACTTGCTATGCAAAGAACCATCAAAGAGTATTGTAAAGATACAGAAAACGACAGAAGCAAAATCAACAAATTCTTCGAAAGAACTTTCTATTTGAATGTCATTGAGAAGGCTCATCCAGGAAAGCACTACTCCATCAAAATTGTGGACCAAGACCCCATAACAGGCCAGAGTCTCCATGCTGTGGGACTGGATGCTGACGATTTCAAGCTCGGCGAATACAGCATTGACAAGTTGCCATAAGACATTCTGCTACTAGCAGAACACGCACTAATTTTGTTTTTATCTTCATTTTTGCAACGTGAAATTAATATTCACGCTGTGCTACATTATGGCATAGCTATGACTTAATTTTACGGCAAAAAAATGTATTTATCTGACAAATCAAATTAGACCATCATGAAAAAAGCGACAGACAACTTCAATGCCATCAGCACCTTCACCGATGTAGCGAGAATGCTGGACAACTCTCACAGCGAAATCCTCGGACTCTACAACGAGTCCATCGCCAAGATTCCCTTCGACAGCAAGTCTTTCAAACACAAGCTGACTTCACCTGAAAAAAACCAGGAATTGCAAGACAATGTGCAGAAACTCAGCAAACTTTTGAAAGCCACCCCTGAAGAGACCATAATCTTTGTAGCCATTTATGCCTACCAACTAGTTCACGACAGTGCTGCCGACACCCGCGACATCACCCGTTTTATCGGCATCAACGAGCTGGACTTTCTGCCACTGAAGAGCAGTTTACAATCCCTGCTGAAAAAAGGACAAATCCGCATGGTGGAACGCCACAGACGTTATGACGAATACAAAATCAGCAAAGCGGCGGAAAATGCCCTGCTCAACAACAAACCATTCAAAGCCGAAAAAGCCGTGAAAATAGACCGCTACAAATTTTGCGAGCGCATTTCCGACTTTATAGAGATGCGAAGCAACGATGAAATGGAAACACGAGACTTGTTCAAGCTGGCACAAGAGGAGGAAGAAAACAACAGTCAGCTCAAGTTCGTCAAAGAAGTAAATAAAATTCTGTCATCGGTGGAGGACCGCACGCTTTTTTACGAAATCTGCGATGATTATGTGAGAGACAATCGCAGAAGAGCTGCCAGCGGACTCGACTGCACACTTTCCGACATCTACGACAGTTGTCGTGGCCGCCTAAATGTGGCCAAATCCATTATGGCCAAGGAGCACGCCTTGTTAATCAACGATTTGGTGGAACTGCTTCCGTCAACATTCTTTGGTGACGCCTGTCTAACACTGACCGACAAAGGAAAAGCTCTTTTCCTGGAAAAAGACTTGGAGCTGTTCAACATCAAGGGAAAATCCGACAAACGACTGATTGCACCCGACAAGATTCCCGACAGAAAACTGTTCTTCAGTGAAGAACTCGGCAAAGAACTCAATTTCGTGCGAGAAAGTCTGATGGACGACAACTTCAAAAATCTGCAGCAACGCTTGGCCGACAACTCTCTACCCAAAGGGGTTACTCTGCTTTTCCATGGATTACCCGGCACCGGCAAAACCGCTGCCGCCGATATGCTGGCCAAAGCCACTGGTCGCAGCGTCTATCATGTGGATATCGCCGCCTCCAAAACCTGTTGGTTCGGGGAAAGTGAGAAACTGTTCAAGCAGATTTTCACAGACTATCGCAAGATGTGCGAAAAGGAAGAAAAAAAGCCTATCCTCCTGTTCAACGAGGCCGACGCACTCTTCAGCAAACGCAAGGATGTGAATTCCGGCAGTTGTGCCCAGACCGAGAACGCATTGCAAAACATTCTTTTGGAAGAGATGGAGAACCTCGACGGTATCCTCATCGCAACCACCAACCTCAGCTTCAATCTCGACAGTGCTTTCGACCGCCGCTTCCTGTTCAAACTTTATTTCGGACAACCCGACACCGAGGCCAAGAAAGCCATCTGGAAAAGCAAACTCAGCTGGCTCTCCGACGAAGACGCCGACAAGCTGGCCTACCGCTATAACCTTTCCGGCGGTGAAATCGACAACATCGTGCGCAAAACCCTGATGGAAGAGGTGCTGAACGGCCAACGCCCCACCCTTGCTACCCTCGAAAGCTGGTGCAAAGGCGAAAAACTGGAGCAGAAGAAAGGCCGAACAATTGGGTTCACAAAAAACTGAAAATTGAAAACTGAAAGTTAACCATTAATAATTGACAATTAATAGTTTAGAGTTAATAATTATGGAAAAGATCAACAACATTAATTATGTGCTTGTCCACGAGGCCTTCCAAAGGGACGGATGGACGATGTACCACTATTTTATGAGAGGTAACAAATGGGTGAAAGGCAATGATACCGTCACATGCTTCCGTGGTGGTTACAAGTTGAATGGCGAACCGCTAAGCAATGAGCACCTGGCTAAAATGCTGCACATCGACCAGCGTGCAATAGCGGTATGCGAAGCGATTGCACCGCATGAGGTGCATGGTGCATACGGAAGAGCCTTTCTTGAAGGCGTTCGCTGGGCGGATGCGCACCCTGCAAAGGGAGAAGGAGAAATCTCCATCGGTTCTGCTACTAGCAAAAACTAAAGCCGAATCGTTTCCCTTCGTATCTTTGCATCATAAAAATTAACAAAGAACGCTCAAAAAAAGACAAATTTCATTATTTTTGCAAAAACATCTTTAACCCCCAAAACAACATGGCAAAACAAGCAACAACAAAGAAACCGGCTACCATTGTCGAAAAACTTGATCAACAGAACAGAAGACTCAATATTAACGCTTTTGAATTAGACAACGAAATTGTTTTCAATTATTTCAATACAGTTCCGGAAGCCAACCGCGACGAAAAATTCACACAAGCACTCTACATCGGCGTGCTTGCCCTCATGGAGGACCGAATGTCAGCCTTCTTCGCCAAAACGTCTAACGAACTGGGTACACAACTCGAAAGTCTCAAAATGATTTTCGAAATGAAGAAGGAACTTTTCTTCAAATCAGCGGTAAAAGGACAAATAGCCGAGCAGGAAATCGCCAGCGCACTCCAGGAATTTCTTGCAAAGAAATCCATAAAGGACAGTGTGGCATTGACCGGTACTGCCAGCGAAAAAGGGAAAAACAAGACGGGTGATATCTTATGCCAGATTGATGGCACAAGCTACTCCATCTCTATCGAATGTAAGTTTGACAAATCAATAAAACTGGGCAATATCGCCGACAAAGATGTGTTTAACAAAAAAACAGACACCGCATGGAGCCAGCTGATCGAAGCCGATTACAACCGTGGCTCACAGTCTAGCATCATCGTATTCGACAAGGCATTGGTGGATAGATCTATCATCAGTTTCACAGACAGCGTTGCCTATATTCCTCAAGTGGGTTTCATCGCCATCATCGACTCTCAGGCCGGCAACTACACCAACTTGGGCATCGCCTACATGCTGGCCAGAGACATCGCCACTAACGCGAAAACCGTACAACTCGACCCAACCGTGCTGACCATGATGATAACCCGTTTAGTCAAAGACGTGAAAGATATTCTCAATATTAAAAATATGGTGGAAAATAATATCCAAAATAACAAAGAAATCCTCATAATGCTAGAGAAGAGCCTCCTCATGATGGAATTCAACCAGAAATATTTACAGAAATTCCTCACAGACGGCACTTTGAACAAAGAAGACTTGTTCAACTTTTACATGGGAGAAGACATGAAGACAACGTATAATACGATCTGCAAAGACATTGAGAACACCTACCTGTTGAAAAACTAATTCAAATCAAAACACAGCGACAGGATGTCTTTCCACATCATGTCAAGATGCTCGGCAATCAGGCGATTGCACAGGATGCCCTTGAAGCAGAAAACACTCTGTAGCAAGGCGGGATTGGTCTGCACCACCACACGGAAATTCTTAGAGTACAACAAGGCCTCGACCAAAGGCGTGATAAACATACCCAAGCGCTTGTTCATGATGTCAGCATTGGCCGACGACATCAGGATATTGTCCAGCTCGCTCCAATTGTCCTTATCCGTAATCAGGTTGATGGCAATCGCATACGCTCTCTTGTCTTTAAGCAATTGGATATATTGTTGTGTCAGCTCATTCATAATCACTCTTGAAATGACAATCTGTTCCTCTTTCAGCATTGCCAATTCAGTTTCCGTGAAAGGTGAAAACTTCACCAAGAGTTTAGAAACCTCAACCAACGACAAGAAATCGTCCATAATCTCGGCTCCGGCATCGGCATAATCCATATTAGTGAAACTGGTATGGGCTGCATAGTCACGCTGTACATAGACTTTCACCCCCTGCTCCACCAACTTTCCCACCAGCTCGGGCGTAAACAGCACCACATCGGGAATCGGCCGGTCGCCCTTGACCAAGCCCAGCGTCACAGGTTGTTCCAGCAGTCCGAAATCTATCGTCTGTGCCTGCGTTTCCGCCCCCGGTACATAATGCATCACCAAGTCCATGTCTCTTAATATTTAAATTCACGCTTGCCGTCTTCCAAAACCCTAATATCCACCCTCACATAATCGTCTGTCAACAATTCTTCCACCTTCTCCGTCCATTCGATAAAACAATAATTGCCGCTGTAAAGATAGTCGTCAAAGCCGATTTTCACCGCCTCGTCAATCGAATCAATACGATAAAAATCAAAGTGATAAACAGGCTCTCCATCAGCCGTAAAATACTCATTCACAATAGCAAAAGTCGGACTGGAAGTGGTAGCGGTAACGCCCAACTGGCGGCAAATCTCTTTAATCAGAGTGGTCTTGCCAGCCCCCATCTCACCAAAGAAGCCGAACACACGCTCATCCGCATGTTTTTGCAGCAAATCCGCCGCCACTTTTGCCAATTCTTCCTGACTGTTGATTACCATTATTTTTGTTGAATTGTTGAGTTGTTGAACTGTTGATAGGTTGAACTGTTGAACTGTTGAAAGGTTGAAGTTTTTGAGGGTGCGATTAATTGATTAAACAAATAAACAATTCAACAATTAAACGCTTAAACTCTTAAACATATTGTGTGTGATATTCTATCAGTTTCGGCATCGGGGAACCGATAATCGTGCCCAAACTGATATTCTTTTCCGCGGCCACCTCTTCAATGATTTCCTTGAAATGGAAAGCCACCGAACCCATCAGACTCACCGATTCATAGGTCATTTTGTCGTAATAGCCTATTTGGTTATCAAAAAACTCAGCAAAAGCCTCTTTGCATAAGCTTTTGATTACTGGATCATTCACATATTTCTGAATAAAGGGGGCAAATGATGAGAAGAACTTATTCGGACTGGCCTTGCGATAAATTCGCTGGATCACTTTCGGAGGATTGATATCAAAAGTTTTCTCAATTTCGTCCAGCAGATACATCGGCAATTTTTCCATCATATAGCAGGTCACTAATTTCTTGCCCAGATGTGTACCACTACCCTCATCACCTATCAAATAACCCAATGATGGAGCACGTTTTACAATTTGGTTGCCATCGTATAAGCATGAGCTTGAGCCCGTGCCCAAAATAGCTACCAATCCCGGCTTATTACCACACAAAGCATGGCAAGCCTCCATCAAATCAGAATAAATCTTGAAGGATGCCGAAGGAAAATACTTGGCGATAACCGCGGCAATACGCATGGCATTTTGTTCTCCGGCACAGCCCGCCCCGTAATAGGTTATCAAAGCTGGCTGCATGTAATTCTCAGGCAAGGAATTGACAAAATGCGCAAATACCTTGTCAATCTGCTCATCACTGGAATAATTGGCATTGATACCCGTAGCGAAGAACTGATGCACAAGCTCCTTGCCCTTCAGCACAGCAAATTCAGTTTTAGTAGCCCCTGCATCAATAACTATATGTATATCAGTATTTTTCATCATCTATAAGTTGCTTCGAGGAATTGAAATCGGATTATTGCGTTTGTATTGTGATTTTTTGTAACGCTGAATCAGCACATGGTCTTCCAAAGACTTATCACCGGCAAAATAAGCGGCGAACAACTTGTCCACCTCGTAATAATTCGGTACGCCCAACTGCTCACAATCACAGCTGCTAATACCCAAACCATCCACTGGAGTAGCATCAATGCAAGATTGCAAAGCGGCACGTTGCTCAGCATTACATTCATCCAACAAGGCCTTTGCCAAATGGAAGACTTCAGTTTTCCACAAATGCATGATAGGGGCATAATCGCCCACATCGCCGTGCAAAGTCCAGAAACCCGTCAAGAATTCAGAGTAGTTGTCGGTAGAAATCACCATTCCTCCGTATAACTGGGCCAAATCATAGAGCACCATCATACGCATACGGGCTTTCATATTACCCTGGCGCAACTTCGACAAATGCGAGTCATCGTAATGAATGAGCAGCTTTTTGTTTTCCAGAAAAGTCTCTGTCAAATCCAAATGCTGGAAATCCGTGCAAAAGTTCTTTCCTACCGTCAGCGAGCGGGCCACCTCATCATTGGGGTTGGTCTCAATAGTGATGGAACGGCCTATAAGCGGAATATTGTGTTGCAAGCACACTGGACGGAGCAAGGCAGAACACAAAGCGCTATCGATACCGCCGGAAATGCCCAGCACTAACGATTTCAAGCCGCATTGGCTCAAATAATCACTCACTATGCCACGAATATTTTCGGCCACTTTGAGCAAGCGCTCACGGTCGGTCATAAACGGGAAAAAATTACTGTCGGGTATAGTCATTTTTCATTTTAATTTTAGAACTACAAAAATACAAAAAAAGCGGCAATAAAACTATGAACTAAGAGTTAAGAGTGTTTATTTGTTTATTTGTTGAATTGTATAATGTTTACATCACTACCCCGCCCTTCGGGCACCCCTTCTAATAGAAGGGGAATTTTCAGTTTTCAGTTTTCAGTTCATTATCTCCTGCCGTCTCAAATTTCGGCATTTGGCGAATGTAGATGTCACGCTGCGGGAAGGGGATTTCAATCTTGTTCTTATTCAAAGTATTGTAAATCACTTCTTTAATCTTAGCCACCACCCCTGCTTTTTCTTCCACCAGCACCCAGCATACCACAAACAAATCCACGCTGCTGTCGCCGAAATCGTTGAAGATTACCTTCACGCCCTGCTTGGTATCAAACACATTCTTGCCTGCAGCATTTTTCACTGCCAAAGGCTCAATATTTTTGACCAGCATATTCCGCACTTTCTCCACATTCACACCGTATGCCACACCCACGGGAATCTTCACCAGCACATAACCATGATTGCGGGTCAGATTCTTGAAATTCTTGCTGAACAGGGCCGCATTTTGGAATGCCATCACACTGCCGTCGAGGGTCACAATCTGTGTACTCTGGTAATTGATACTATCGACTTTGCCTTGAATTCCATCACATTCAATATAGTCGCCCACACGCAAACGACCTGTCATGAGAGAGATGCCATAGATAAAATTTTCCAGCAGGTCTTTCATGGCGAAGCCAAGACCGGTAGCCAGACCCGCCATCACGATGGAGATACCGCTACTGGGTACTTCCAGAATCATCAACGAGGCCACGACATACAAGCCCCATACCAGAATCGAAATGATATTGTTGGCCAATGTAATGTTACCTTGGGGTTTACCTTCCTTTTTATTACGTTTTTTCAGCATCTGATAGAAGGCCCTGATAGCATAATTCAGGTAACGGAACAAGAAATAGAGTTCTGTCACCAAACATATCTTGTATAAAGAAAGTTGGACAAGACTCGGCTTATTCAGGAAAACATACAAGAATATCTTTTTACATATAGAAGTCATTTCGAAAATGCTTGCTGCCCAATAAATACTTGCCGGAATTGACAAAATGGCCAAAATGGGCAGCAAAGCCTTGAAGAGGAAATCATAGAACCAAGTTTGACCGATATATTCACCCTTGGCCATTTTAGGTTGGATTTTTTTGAAAAACTTCTGCAAATCGTTTTCACTTCTGATTTTTTCTCCTTGTTCCTTGGCGATTTTGCGGATCAGACGATTGGCCTCGTACATCTTGGCCAAATCATAAAAACATGTAATAGTTTGTATAGCGGCTAACTGTATCATCCACCACAGCATTATCTGGACAGCCAGCAACACATAACCCATCCATGAAGCTCCGCAGGAAACAATCATCACGATAAGGCAGATCATGGTATAAATCATATCACTGTCGGGCAGTTTGGCGATTTTCTTTCTCACCACAATAAACTGCCATATTGTGAACAGCAAGAGAATAGGCGGGTAAATAAGGTTAACCAAATTATTAGGTATCAACACCATGCGAAAAACTATCACCACAAAGGCCATGATAATAAACGGAATATAGGAACGCACGCCTGCACGAATCTGCTTATCATTCAATCTGATTAACAGAGAGACAAGGATTACCTCCACCAGCCAGGAGAAGAATATCATCAGGTTGATAGCCATGCGTACGAAATTCTGTTTCACGAAGAACATGGCGATGGTGATGGAAATAGCGAAAATAGCCACACCACAGGCAATAGTGATAAAAAGCCGTTTATTGTTGGCCTTGAAATACCGTCTCCATTTTTTAGGGAGCACCCAGCGCATCAGCGCGTAACTGAGCAGGCTGGCCAAAAGGATATAGAAGAGCATAAACACGCTGATACCGAAAATGACGGGGCCTCTCCATTCGGAAGCGGTTTTGAAAGGCTTGTAACGGTCGTCCACGTCCTTTTTCGCTATCATGTAGTTCATTCTGAAGCGTTTGATAGTTTGGAAATAATTATTGCCCCCATTCACAAAAATGTTGTTTTGTATTTTTTCATAGCGGGACAAGGCGTATGCATTCAGTTTTTCCACTCGCTTGGTCACTTTATTATAGTGTTCCTTGTCGAGTTCCACTTTTTCCAACAATGCCAGATAATTATCACGGATTGCGGTGGCGAAATCCACACAAGCCTCACGGTCTTCCAATCCTTTGCCATCCAGGACATAGAGCAGGTTTTTACTGGTATCCAATACCATTTTAGGCAACAATTTCTGCAGGGAGTCGGGGGCCATGGTCAGCTCACCGTTCGGCAACATTCGTGGAGGCAGATTTTCCAGGGTTAGGATAAGTGCGTCATACCGTTCTATTTCAGTTTTAAGACGCTCTATCATCTTGTTGTACGGCATGTGTCGCATTCTCAGCTGCCTATACTGTTCGGTCGCTGCCTGGCAGGCGTATGCCATATCGAAAGTGAAGTCCGAATTCTGCGAATAGAGCATCAGCGCGATTTGGTTGCTGTTCTGCATCATCCGGATCAGGTTGGCATGCTGGTCCACATTGCGTTTCTCGAACATGGCCATCAAAGTCTTTTGCTCATTGTAAGTCTGTGCCAACTCAGCGCGCAACACGCCAAGGGTTTGTGGCAGATCTTTCTCCTTCAAGACGGCATGAGCCTGGAAAAGCGTCAGTGCACAAAGCAAGACAAAAACTAGTATCTTCTTCATATTCGAAATTTTATTCTTACATTATTTTTAAAATTGAGTTGGCAAAGATACGAAAAAAAAGCTGTGTCTTTGCCGAATCAAATTGAACTACTATGTCGAAAAAAATACTGATCGCAACAGGGGGTGGTGACTGCCCCGGATTGAACGCCGTCATCAGAGGCATTGTGAAAAGCGCGGCCCAGGAAGAGGGCTGGCAAGTGTTCGGAAGCATAGAATCCTTTAACGGAATACTGAAAGACAATGTGGAAATTGTAGAGTTAACCGAGAAAAAGGTGGACTACCTGCATGTGATGGGCGGCACCATCATCAAAACCACTAACAAAGGAGGCCCTTTCTACTTTCCTGTACAGAAAGACGACGGCACATGGGTAACCGAAGACCGCTCGGAACTGATGAAAAAACGCCTCAACAACATGGGCATCGACGCTGTCATCAATATCGGTGGCGACGGCTCACAAGCCATTTCATTGGCATTGAGCAAAATAGGCATCAATGTGGTGGGCGTCCCAAAAACCATCGACAACGACCTTTCCTCTACCGATTTCACCTTCGGTTTTCAGACAGCAGTACAGATTGCCACCGAATGTTTCGACAAGATAGTGACCACTGCCGCAAGCCACAGCCGAGTGTTCATCATGGAAGTAATGGGTCGCGATGCCGGCTGGATTGCCCTGCATACCGCTATTGCAGGTGGTGCCGATGTATGCATTATTCCCGAAATACCCTACGATCCACGTAAAATCATTGAGAAAATAGAAAGCTGCTACCACCAAGGAAAGGAATTCTGCAACATCGTGATTGCCGAAGGAGCCAAAGCCCTCGACGGCAAGGTTACCGGCACCAATCCGACCGCTATCGGCGACCGCCACATCAAGTTAGGCGGCGTGGGTGAAAAGCTGAAACAGGAGCTGGCAGACCTCGGTGTGGAGCACGATATCAGAGTCACCGTCTTAGGCCACCTGCAACGCGGCGGCACCCCCATCGCTTTTGACCGTATCCTGGCCACAGAATTTGGTGTCAAGGCCTTCGAATTGGTGAAAGAAGGGAAATTCGGCAATATGGTGACCTACCGTCACCCCAACATCTCGTATGTTCCAATCAAAGAAGCTTTGAAAAAACCTCATCTGGTAAATCCCGACACAGACTTCTTAGTACACACCGCACGCCGCATCGGTATGTGCTTGGGTGACTAAAAAAGGATTTTCTATATAACAAAAAAGGACTGCGTTTTGCCACAGTCCTTTTTTTATGGTCAAACAACCATCAATTCACACGGGACAGACATGCCAACTCCAGTCGCCAATGGTTGCCAAATGTGTCGTCATATTCGTAAAACAACTCTTTCTTAGTCAACTTTTTTATAGTGGCCACATAATAGTATTTCTGTGTTTTAAGTTGGAAATCCATCACCAATTCTTTGCAGTTATTCTGAAATTTCCACCTTCCATATACCGCCGACTGCATCGCATTGTTATAAAAATACATCACATCAACTATTCCGTCAAGGTCAAACATGTAATATGTGTTCGGAACATTAGCCAAATATTCTGTTTCTGTTATCTGTTCTCCATTCAGGAAAACCCTCTCCAGATTCCAGTTCCCCATCATTCGATACTCCGGAGCCACAAAGCTGATGCCCGGGCCCTCTTTATAACGGCAACCAGCACAAAGCACTGCCGTCAAAGCCAAGAAAAAGACTGTTTTTTTCATTGTTCCAATTTTTTTGCAAAGATAGTAATAATTGATAATTGTTGATTTGTTGAAGTGTTGATTTGTTGATTTGTATTTTTAACTAAAACCAGAAACATTAATTAAGAACTTATATTATAACTTTCAGTTTAATTGGCGCATTGGCACATTGTTAATTAGCACATTGAAAAATCTCCCCTTGAGCACAAAGTGCGAAACTCCCCTTGGACAAAGTCCAACTCCCCTCGAGCGAAGTGAGACTCCCCTTAAAATTAGCACATTAGCACATTGATAATTGGCACATTAAAAATTCATTTGCTAATTAACGAATTAACTCATTTGCTAATTATTTTTCGTATCTTTGCACGTCATTACTATTGCCGATTATGGATAAAATCACTTTGCTAGACAAGACTTTTGTCAAGTATATTTCTGAAAAAGAAATAGAAGAGGCTACCGAACGTGTGGCCCGACAGATCAACGAAGATTACAAAGACGACCAACCCTATTTGCTTGTCACCTTGAATGGCGCCATCATGTTTGCCGTCGAACTGATGAAAAAACTGACCATTCCCTGCCGTATTACCTGTGTCAAATTATCATCCTATAGTGGAACGACCTCAACCAACAAAGTAAAGGAATTGGTTGGTCTGAACGATGATTTGACGGGGCAGCGGGTACTGATTATCGAGGATATTGTAGATACCGGGGTAACCTACGAGCACATGCACAAGATGCTGTTGGATGCCCACGCCAAGGATGTGCGCATCGCAACCATGTCTTTCAAACCCGATGCCTACAAGAAAGAGTTGCCCGTGCATTATGTGGCGCTGTCCATCCCCAACAAGTTTGTGGTGGGCCATGGCCTCGATTACGACGGTTGGGGCCGCAACTATGCCGACATTTACCAATTGAGCGAATAAAAAAACTAAAAAAACAAAGATATGAGTACTCAACAATGCAACATCGTGCTGCTGGGCGCACCTGGCAGCGGCAAGGGCACCCAAGCCCCGAAAATCATGGAAAAATACGGACTTTTCCATATCTCTACCGGTGACATGTTCCGCAAGGAAATCGCCTCTCAATCCCCCATCGGCCTCAAAGCAAAAGGCATTATCGAACGTGGCGAGCTCTGCCCCGACGACGTGACTTTGGATATGCTGAACAGCTTCCTGTCGAAGCTGGGTGAATGCAAAGGCTACATCCTCGACGGTGTGCCCCGCACCCTTGAGCAGGCCCACATGATGGATGGCATCAACTACGACAAACCCATCAGCATCTCGAAGGTTATCTACATCAAGATTGACGAGGAAGAAATCATCAAGCGCATCCTGAAGAGAGCCGCTGAGTTAGGCCGCACCGACGACACTCCTGAGGTGGCCAAGAACCGCACTGCCCAGTACTTCAAACTTACCCATCCACTGATTGAATACTACCAGAAACAGGGTAAATTGATTGAAATCAACGGTATGCAAACCATCGACGAGGTCTTCGCGGATATTTGCAAGGCGCTGGACAATTGACAGTTGACAATTGACAATTAACGCAAGTAGAGACATGGCATGCCATGTCTTTCTCCCGCAGGTCGCGGGCTACATGCACTTTCTCTCCCGTGTAGGGGTCAAAACCCAGATAGTACATGGTGGTGGAATAAGTCATGGGCGTGGGCGTGAAATCCTGCACCTGTTCAGTCATCAGGTGATTCTGATGCGACAATTTAGACAACTCCTTCATGTCTTGCATTGTACAGCCCGGATGTGAGGAAATAAAATACGGTATCAACTGCTGATTCTTGCCTGACTGCCGATTGGCCAGGTTGAATTTTTCCAAAAAACGATGGAATTGTTCAAATTCGGGTTTCCTCATCTTTTGCAGCACATGCGAGGCGGTATGCTCCGGCGCCACCTTCAGTCGCCCCGACACATGATGATTCACCACCTCACGGATATAGTCGCTCAAGCCGTTTTCCTTGTCGGTCTGCGCATCGCTCAAAAGCATGTCATAACGAATGCCACTGCCAATAGTGATGTGTTTCACGCCTTTGACTTTAGCCGCTTTCCGATAGAGTTCTATTATCGGTTTATGATTGATATTCAAATTTTTACATACCTTTGGAAAGATGCACGAAGGTCGTGGACAACGCTCACACAACTCGGTATTCTTGCCCCGCATACGATACATGTTGGCTGATGGTCCTCCCAAGTCGGAGATGTGTCCCTTAAAATAGTCCCGCCGCACCAAGTCCTCCACCTCAGCCAGTATGGACTTTTCGGAGCGCGAAGCCACATACTTGCCCTGATGGGCGGCGATGGCACAGAAACTGCAACCGCCGAAACAGCCACGATGGATATTGATGGAATTCTTTATCATCTCGAACGCCGGAATCGCCCCGCGTTTCAGGTATTTTGGGTGCGGGGCATTCATCATTCTGTCAAAGAAAGAAAACTGATCCATTTCTTCTTCTGTAGGCGTGTCAAATGGCGGATTCACCACCAAAAACTCATTTCCATACGGCTGAATCAGCGTGGCTTGCTTGCGTTTGTTGCTTTCCTTTTCAAACAAAACAAAGTCCTCAGCATACTTGCGTTTATCTTTTTTTTCTTCATCAAATGAATGAAGAATAATTGTACCCTGCTGTTCCTTATATGCATCAATATTATCACAGATAAAGCCGATTTGCGGAATATTGGATAACTGCGAACACCAATCGCCCTGCTCTATCGCCTTCGCCACCGCCATAATCGGTCTTTCTCCCATGCCATATATTAGTATGTCTGCCCCACACTCTTGCAGAATTGACGGTTTGAAGCTGTCGCTCCAGTAATCGTAATGAGCCAGCCGTCGCATCGATGCCTCTACCCCACCGATAACGATGGGCACATCGGGAAACAGCTGACGTACAATTTTCGAATAAACAACAGTCGCATAATCCGGCCGAAAGCCCGCCTGACCGCCAGGGGTATAGGCATCATCACTACGCAGACGCTTGAAGGCCGTGTAATGGTTGACCATGGAGTCCATATTGCCGGCGGTGATGCCGAAGAAAAGCCGCGGCTTGCCTAACTTTTTGAAATCGCGCAGGTCGTCCTGCCAATTGGGCTGCGGCAGAATGGCCACCCGGTAACCCTGGCTTTCCAAGGTACGTCCTATGACCGCGGCGGCAAATGAGGGATGGTCCACGTAGGCGTCACCGGAAATCAGGATGACATCCACATAATCCCAGCCCAAATAGTCGAGCTCTTTTTTCGTTATCGGCAAAAAATGTTTCATCATGCAAAAATAACACAATTTTTGAAATCATTTATTGACGAATAGCGAAAAACAAATTAATACATTTACAATATTTTTATTTTATGTTGTATAATATTATATTTATAAATTCGTTTATGATATAACATGCAAGAAAGATATGCAAAAGGCACGACATCCGCACCAACAAGATAGCGCAAGTACAAGGCACGAGGATGTGCAAGCATCACATACGTGTCAAAGAAACGACACCCACACGAACTCGATAGCACATGTGTAAGGTATATGGAGACACGCATCTCTCCGTGTCGAAGACACGACATCCTATTAACCCCTCACAAGCAACGAAGTTGCGCAGTGTGGGGCAAACGACAACCAACACTAATCCTGCGTGCCGGAGGCACGCTACTATCACAACATAAAACTAAAAATTATGAGTTACACTACATCTTATTATCACATCGTCTTCCGCACCTTTCGCAGCGAAATGACAATCTCAGCAGAATATGAGCGAGAACTATACGCCTACATATATGGCATTGCAAAAAATCTCCATTGCCAAACCTTCCGTATAGGCGGCATGCCAGACCATATTCATCTTTTCGTATCACTACCATCTACATTGTCATTGGCATCTTTTGTGCAACGGGTGAAGACCGACAGCTCCAAATGGATAAAAGCCAACGCTCACTTTCCAGACTTTCGTGGCTGGGGTCACGAATATGCTGGCTTCAGCTACAATCTTCGGGACAGAGACAAGATAGTAAACTATATCATTCGGCAGAAAGAACATCATCAACAACTTTCCTTTGAGGAAGAATACAAGTCCTTCGTAGAGAATAATGGAATAACTATTGACGAGCGCTACTTTTTACAAGACAAGTAGTAGCGTACCTCCGGCACGCCAGTTTTACCACACATGCCACTTCTACCCCACACTACGCGCTATCGCGCTTGTGAGGGGTTAATGGGATATCGTGCTTTCAGCACGTGTTCTTCTGCAGCACGCATCAAAGTATAAAACTAAAAAAAAAATTAAACCTCATTGCATTCCCTATCTATGAACAACACGAAACAAATGCCCTTTTCGTCAGTTTTTTCATTAAAAAAAAATTCTTATAAATACATGTTGATTGTAACGAAAAAAATTGTACTTTTGCACCCCGAAAAAGAATTGTAACAAAAAAGTTTAAAAAGAGAAATTTATTATGTACTTATCAACAGAAGTTAAACAGCAGATTTTTGCAGATTACGGACAAAGCCAAGTTGATACCGGATCACCTGAAAGCCAGATCGCTCTTTTCACCCACCGTATCAAACATCTTACGGAACACATGAAAATCAACAAGAAAGACCTTGTTACCAAACGTTCCTTGATTGCTCTCGTGGGTAAAAGAAAAAGAATGCTCGAATACCTGAAAGAACAGGATATTGAACGCTACAGAGCTATCATCAAGAAATTAGGTTTAAGAAAATAATTTGCGTCGCATAATGTAAAATTGAAAGGCAATTTCTTCCAAATTGCCTTTCTTGCTATTATTTTATGCACATTTTTATCATTTTAAAGAAAGAAAAACATGTTAGGAATAAATACAACTTTTGACTTGGGTGACGGCCGTCAGGTGACGATTGAGACCGGCAAGTTAGCCAAGCAGGCCGACGGATCCGCTGTCGTGAAAATGGGCAACACCATGCTGCTGGCTACCGTTTGCTGCAAGAAAGACGCCGCCGAGAATGTGGACTTCATGCCACTGCAAGTCGAATATCAAGAAAAATACGGAGCCGTTGGTCGTTTCCCCGGCGGTTTCTTCAAACGTGAGGCCCGTCCCTCTGAATATGAAATTCTGATTGCCCGTCTCGTTGACCGTGCCCTCAGACCCTTGTTCCCCAGCAATTTCCACGCTGAAACACAAGTGTTGGTTACCCTGATTTCCGGTGACACCAACAACCTGCCCGATGCTTTGGCTTGTTTAGCTGCCTCATCAGCTTTGGCAGTTTCCAACATCCCCTTCGAAGGTCCTATCTCCGAAGTAAGAGTGGGCCGCGTAAATGGACAGATGATGATCAACCCCACTGTGGAGCAAATGGAAAACTCCGATATCGACATGATTGTGGCCGCCTCTATGGACAACATCATGATGGTAGAAGGCGAGATGAAGGAAATCTCCGAACAGGATATGGTGGATGCGCTGAATTTCGCCCACCAGGCTATCAAAATCCAGTGCCAAGCCCAGTTGGACCTGGCTGCCAAAGTGGAAAAGGCCAATCCAAAACGCGAATATTGCCACGAGCATAACGACGAGGAGCTGCGCGAACGCGTCAACAAAGAGACTTACGACAAGGTTTACGCTATCGCGAAATCTTTCATGGGCAAACATGAAAGAAACGACGCTTTCGATGCTGTCTATGCTGAATTTTTGGAAACCATTCCCGAAGAGGAACGCGAAGAAAAAGAACCCATGGTGCAGCGCTACTACCACGATGTGCAGTATCACGCCATGCGTAATATGATTCTGAATGACCGCGTGCGTCTCGACGGCCGTAAGATGGATGAAATCCGTCCCATCTGGATTGAGACCGACTACCTGCCTTCAGCTCATGGTTCAGCTATCTTCACCCGTGGTGAAACCCAGTCATTGGCCACCTGTACCCTCGGTACCAAACTGGATGAGCAAGTGATTGACGGTGCCATCATCGAAGGCACTAACCGCTTCTTGCTCCACTACAACTTCCCGCCGTTCTCTGTGGGTGAAGTGAAAGCTATCCGCAGCACTGGCCGTCGCGAAATCGGTCACGGCAACCTGGCCAACCGCGCCCTGAAGCCGATGATCCCGTTCGACGACCCCGATTTCCCTTATACCGTGCGTATCGTTTCCGATATTCTGGAATCCAATGGTAGCTCTTCCATGGCTACAGTTTGCGCCGGCACCTTAGCACTGCTGGATTGCGGTGTGAAGATGAAGAAACCCGTTTCTGGTATCGCTATGGGTTTGATTACCGACGAAGAAACTGGCAAATACGCCATCCTGTCCGATATTTTGGGTGATGAAGACCACCTCGGTGACATGGACTTCAAGGTCTGCGGTACCGAAGACGGTATCACCGCTTGCCAGATGGATATCAAAATT
Organism: uncultured Bacteroidota bacterium; assembly: GCA_902802755.1. Classification (GTDB taxonomy): domain Bacteria; phylum Bacteroidota; class Bacteroidia; order Bacteroidales; family WCHB1-69; genus RUG11690. The sequence goes on from CADCNH010000010.1 coordinate 75,710, forward strand.
AATGGTCTTTCTTCCGAAAGAATGGCCGAGGCATTGGAACAGGCCAAGAGAGGCCGTCTGTTCATCCTGAACAAAATCAAAGAGGCCATGCCCGCTCCGAGAGAGGATTACAAGCCTTTCGTGCCGCGTATCGTCCAGATGAAGGTCCCGAAAGAATTCATCGGTGCTATCATCGGCCCTGGTGGCAAGATTATCCAGGAAATGCAGCGTGAGACCAACACCACTATCAATATCGAAGAAGTTGGCGAATTTGGCGTGGTGGATATCGCCGCTGCCAATGTCGATGACATCAACGCAGCTGTTGCCAAGATCAAGGCTATTACCCAGGTTCCTGAGGTGGGCGAAACATACAAAGGTGTGGTGAAGAGCATCCTGCCCTTCGGCGCATTCATCGAATTCTTGCCTGGCCAAGACGGTATGATGCACATCTCCGAGATGGAATACCGCCGTTTGGAAAGCTTCGACGGCATCCTGTCTGTTGGTGACGAAATCGAAGTGAAACTGATTGCCATCGACGAGAAGACCGGCAAATACAAGCTGTCTCACAAGGCCCTGCTTCCCAAACCGGAAGGTTATGTGGAGCCCGAGCGCAAACCGAGACCCAGCGGCAATGGCAACGGTGGTAACCACAATGGTGGTCCCCGTGGCAACCATCCCAGAGGTCCGAGAAAAGCCGAAAATAAATAATTCTCAATAAAGAAAGGAGGTTGGTTTCAACCTCCTTTTTTTATACCTTAAAAGTGTCGAAGACACTTCACGCGCCGCCAGGCGCAATTAACACCATACAAGCAACGAAGTTGCGCAGTGTGGTGAGCGCACATGACGTAGCCCGACACCGACATGGGACTACATGCCGGAGGCATGACACGCGCCGCCAGGCGCAATTAACACCATACAAGCGGAGCGCAGTGTGGTGAGCACACATGACGTAGCCCGACACCGACATGGGACCACATGCCGAAGGCATGGCATGCGCCGTCAGGCGCAATTAACACCATACAAGCAACGAAGTTGCGCAGTGTGGTGAGCGCACATGCCACGCAATCATACAGCATGACGTCCACACATGCCGTAGCTCTACACCGACATGGACAACATGCCGAAGGCATGGCACGCGCCGTCAGGCGCAATTAACACCATACAAGCAACAAAGTTGCGCAGTGTAGTGAGCTCACATGACGTAGCCCGACACCGACATGGGACTACATGCCGAAGGCATGGTACGCGCCGCCAGGCGCAATTAACACCATACAAGCGGAGCGCAGTGTGGTGTAACGGGCACTATCGGTATAAGCATCTCGAAGAGATGCCACTAAAACAATAATCCAACCATCTCCTCGTTACTTCTCAAAAAACAAATACCCATGAGCTACACACAGACATCTTATCATATTGTCCTCCGCACCCATCGCAGCATTCCCGCCATAGTGGAGGATCACGAGCGCGAGCTTTACTCCTATATCCTTGGGTTCATTAACAACAAGGACGGCCACCTTTACCGCATCGGAGGCATGCCCGACCATGTACACCTTTTTGTATCTCTGCCAGCAACCTTGGCCATGTCCAAATTTGTCCAAGAACTCAAGATTGCCTCCAGCAAGTGGCTCAAGGCCAACCCTGACTTTCCGCTTTTTGACGGATGGTCTAAGGAGTATGCTGGATTTTCCTACAATCTTCGAGATAAGGACATGATAGTCGGCTATATTGCCAAGCAGAAGGAGCATCATAGTCAGAAGACGTTTGCGGAAGAGTACAGGGAGTTCCTGACGGAGAATTGTCGCATCTCTCCGAGATGCCAGTAGCGAGCACGCTCTCCTGTCACCACACTGCGCTGCGCTTGTATGGTGTTAACTGCACTGCGTGCGTGCAGCCTCTCCGAGGCTGTTTTGCGTGTCCGTTCTCTCATCACCACACCGCCATCCGCATCCTTTTGTACCACACTGCTGCGCTTGTATGGTGTTACTTGCACTGCGTGCGTATCACCTCTCCGAGGCGAGCCTCCACCGGCACCGTACTGTCCATCAATCCGATGCGAGTGTCGGAGGCAATTTCGGCAAGACAACGCACAATCTATTAGTCGTAATGGTATCTTTTAGAGTATCAGCACTAATCAATTAATAATCGGTTCTTTACAGGAATCCAAATAATTCAAACCCTTCAATTTCAATTCTGGATAATTGAGGATAGACAAAGGTGTTTCGCTTTTCTTAAGGTAGGACGTGGGTATTACTGTAGCCGTCAACATCATTGACTTTACCACAGGATTTTTCGAGATACCTATGAACTTTTTCACCTGTTCAAGATTTTCCAGTATCCACTTATGACGACGTAGATGTTTCAAAACAAGAGCTTTGTCTTTTTCGGTGCCTTCCCCCCTGCCAAGATAATCATCCATCTCTTTCTTCATTTCACGTACATTCTTGGCTGTGGTGGTATTTTTACATTCTATGGAATAGAGTATATTCTTGGCGGGATAGTAAGCCAAAACATCAATATCGCCATAATCTGTATTTTTTGTCGTCACATTTAAATTACCGTTGGTTTTGATGGAGACATCGTATGGCCATACTGTCAATCCTGATAATTGACTTAAAAAGGACCGGACTTCCTCATTAAAAGTATGACCTTTTTTTGTCTGGAACTGGCTTAATACCTTTTCCAACTCCCTTCCCCCATTTCTCAACCGTCCCGAATAGAGTAAATCCGTTAATTGAAAACCGGCTGCTATACAGGAACGGAAACCGAACATGCACAAAACCTGACCATTTGGGGTTTGATGACGAACTATCGGACGCCTTAAATAGCTAAGCTCCCTGTTATAAATCCAAGGGAAGATGTCTTTTCCATTCAGACCGGAAGGCGGTGTCAGATAATTCTTGCGTTTGTCAAGTGAAAGACGGCTGATACAGTTCTTTATTGATTCCACAGTCATTTCTGGGTAGATCGTTTTAACTTCAGTCACCAAATCATCTTCCATAATACTTATAACTGACACCTGATGATTCATTGCAATCACATAACACGCATACAAAAGCTGTAGTATATCGGAGTATGTCACACCCCAGTCCGCTTCAAAGGCCTCATCTATCTTTATTTGTTCCTTATCTTTTTCAACCACTTTCCTTGGCTTTTGTGACGTAAGTCGTTCCATCGTTTTTGCAAAGACCTCAATTTGGTAGTTTACACTCTCTTCTGAACGGGCACTGGCAAAACCACCTAATGAGTCGTTGAAATCTTCATCGTTGATTTCATAACGTGCAGAAGGAAGCAACTCTATGTTATGGTCGGCCACTTCAAGATGAATTGCATCACAAATACCGCCAATTCTAACCACATCACTTGCAATGGCAAGCAAATATTCCACATCATCACCTCCATGTTGCTTCATGCCAGTTTGACTTTGAGTAGCGGCCAAATACTCAATCAACACCCGGGTGGCAAGACTTGTTTCTGTAAGCCGGTTTTCATCTGCCAAAAATTTCTTTCTTTTCTCCGGGGTATCACCAAAACAAATAATCTGGGCAGGGTGAATCACTTTGTTATGCTCACGTATATGAATCAAGGTTTCGTGGTTGTTGAGCAAGGTTTCGAGCAAGGCTTTGGTGTCAAAATCGGCAAGTCCCTCCTCAAGTTTTTCCAAAAGCACATCCACGCCGGAATGTAAAAATTCAACTTTCTGCTGTTTATCCTCCAGTTTGGTGATTACAAATCCTTTATCGGCCATCCACCTTGGAAAGAGGTCAAGTAACAACTGATTTGTGGCTTGATGAATATAAATTGGAGGATAAAGCCATAGAGGCGATTCCATTGGATTGTTGGACACCTCTGTCATCAATATCATTTTAGTTTGGCCAAACGGTATTCTTTCGTCAATTATCGCTGTTGCAGTTGAATAATCAAGGCCAAACAATTCCTTGACTATAGCCAACATCATTTTTCTTTCAGAGCCATTGTCTGGGACCATAAATGATTGTATAAAATCACGGTCAAGTGAAACCATTACTCCTTTATCATTTTTAGTTACAGTCAATGATCCGGCACCTTTCGTTGGCTTGATTTCGGTGTATTGTCCTTTGTCAGAAAGAACATCCTCACTTAATTGCAAATCGATTTCGACTGTCTTAGTATAATGCTGCTTTACCAATCCCTTTAACAATGAGCTCAACTCATCCATCCAAAAGACTATCGCCGTGATGATGGTTTCGATAATCGAAAACGGATTCACCCCCTTCCCTTCTATTTGCGAGCACCTTGACCAAACAGGCACAGGATATGATTCGCAACATTCAGCTACGATTGATTTGTCAAGGGGTTTATAAATATTCCTATAGTCCGTATGCCGCTGTACGGGTATATAGGCATAATCGCTATCAAGTGAAAGAAGCACGCCATGAAAATTCAGTTTCTCCTTGCTTTCAAAAATCAGATGAAAACCGTCGTTAGGTTGAACATATATAAAATTCGGGCTGGTCTTGTCAGTCACATAAAAGCTTTCACCATAGTGCTTATAGAGCGAGTATAAATCAATTTCTTCATTAAATGGCGAACCCAAGTACTGCTGAAGTTCTTTTGTACGAGCATAACGCACCAAACTCATGTTGTCCCATTTTTCCGTTTGAATCAATTGCAGGAAATCAAAAGCGGGAAACCTCAACAGGTAATTAGTATCAGGTTGTTTTCCAATATCCACAGAAAACGACTCACCCATAGTGGAATAAAGAACCAGTGTCAGGACATGATTGTCTTTTGTCCTGGGATCAAGCCTTAACTTTGACAACGTTTCTCTCAAATGAGTTTCAATGCTCCATTGGGTTTGATTATTTTTACCGTCAATAGAGACATTTGTTTCGTCATCCTTCGTGTAACAAACGTATGCGAGCCAATTGTTGTCAATCTGAAACAGTTCTTCGCTGCAACGAGAGTTGGAAGATAGCAGATCGTTGTAATCAGAGGTGCACCAACGCATGCTATTAATGCAAGATGAACCAATCCGCATCCATACGGTGTGTTGCGTATGCTGCACGAGTTCCTGTAAACAGCTATACTTAACCGCTGTTTTCAGAATAAAGTTGTTGATAGCGCAACCCTGATTAAACAGCCCTAGAAAAAAATAATTACCATTGTAGGCAACGATAGGTTTGAACAAAATAGGGTTCTCGTCATCAATATTCGTTAAAAGTTTTGGGTCGTTGTTATCAATGACAAACGAATCCAGCACACGCTTTTTGATGCCGAAACGCCCGAGAAGCCCTGCCATCATTTCGTCAGAAACAGCAAATGATTGTTTTGATTTTGAATCAACAAGTTTTTCGTGTTGTTGCTCATTGCCTCTGATCCGCCCATGTATGCCGGCACGGTCAGCCAGCATGTTCCCCAATTCAAGAATCAAAGTTACACCCTGATATACATCCCTCTGAAAATCGACTGGGAAAATGTCATTCCGATAAAAGACGGTCTCCGACATAGCACGAAACAATTCCGCCACATGCGTTGATATGCCCGGGAAGAAAACGTAGTTGCCACCATAAAACACAACTTGTTCGGTGTACATATTGATGGGCAAATCCTCCATCACGTCCATTGGATACTCTTCGTCAACGAGCGACTTGAAGACATTAAGATTGGGAGCCGCCTGACTTTTCCCTAATGACGCCACGGTCAATTGTGAAAGATGCTCAATACGAAGATTCTTGCCATGGTTTTGAGGATTTAGCTGCAAGGCAATCAGGTAATCCATTATAGGAGTGACATCATATTTTTTGAGAAAAGTTTTGATTTTCGGAGCATTATGTCCTGAAAATTTGGGTAACATGTCGATCAACTTGGTTGAACCAATCTCTGACCGATCCAACTGCAAACAACAATGCTTATATTTCTTACCACTACCACAAGAACATGGGTCGTTTCTTCCAATCTTCTTTGGCATATGCTTGCATCTATCAATCATACTTCCATATCATCTATAAGTTCCAAATTATTTTTATACTCTGTTTCTCTTTGTCATGGCCAGAGGCATGGACAAACTGATTTATATGCAAAAACCATGCCACTTCCCACTGTCAAATAATCATTTTCAACATCTGTTAATTTACTCAAGCACAAACAATTCCGTTTTATTCTATACAACAAGTCACGAAACACGTTTTTTTGTAATTCTGTAAATCTTGATGAATCGTTAATCATATTACCACAATCACATATTGATTGTATTGTTTTTCGGTATTTGTTATCGTTTTTCTTATTCATAAGATATTTGGCTATTTTTCGGCAAAAATACAAATTTTCCAAACTTCCATAAAACAAAAGGAAAAGGGCATCACGCTCCCTTTTCAATCACCGCAATCTCCTCCTCCGTCAACCCGTACAACTCGTACACCAACCCGTCAATTTTCAGTTCCAAAGCAGACGTGTCTGCAGAAATGTCTTGCTTTTTCAGTTAAAGAATAGTTTTAACAAAAGATAACATTCCGGTTTTACAATGATAACCCACCTCCATTTAATCGTTAATAATATATCAATAACCTATTTAGCCTTACTTACTCTATTTACAACACCGTTATACTTCCCGTTAACTGATATGGAACACCCCGGCTATCGGTAAAATTAATCAAATAAGTATAGATAACATTTTGATTGATTCGACCATGATACTCGCCATACCATTTGAAATCCTTGTCATTTGAATAGTATACCAACTCTCCCCAACGACTATAGATGCGGATTTCGAATTCTTCTATCATTGCTTTGTACTTGTCGTGGAGTCCAAAATAATCATTCAAACCGTCTTCATTTCCCGGTGTAATGGTGTTTGGTAGATAAATATTTAACTCACAAGTTTCTATTTGATACCATGCAGATACTGAGCAATTCCCTTGAGCAGCTGTTACAGTATAAATGCCAGGTTGAGTTACAATGATAGTTTGTGAAGTTTCCCCTGTACTCCACATATAATTCATTATATTAGTCTCTACAGATAATTCTGCATAATACTCTTCACAAAAATCCGAAGTCAAGGAGTTGATTGCTATTGAAGTATCCACTATGGTGAGATGAAGGGTCACAATACTATCACACTCGCTTTGGCTTTGCAAATTTTGAGTCATGTTCAAGTTTGTCACACCAGCTGTTTGAGTAGAAGGAATATTGAATCCGTGATTGTTATATGCAAAGCCTTCGCAAATAATGTCCTCAAAACTAATCTCGTACACTGGGTTTATCGTTAAGTGCAAAGTATCCGCACTGGCACAACCATTAGTATTAGTGTATTCAAAAATGTAAATACCAGAAGTAGAGTATGTTTCACCATTACCATCTATCCAAGTATAACTTTCGCAAACAGAGGTATCAAGAATATTGTGTGTGCCATGGTAAATAGCAAGGTGTAAGGTCATAATACTGTCTGCCCCATTAATATCTTGGAATCTTTGGACATAATCACCGCTTGTTGTATATGTGCTATCATTCCATGTATATGAATCGCAAGATACGACCGAAAATTCGCCTGAGAAGGAATAGTGAATAGTCAAATGCAGAGTATCTGCCTGGTTACACCCATTAGCATCTGTATGATTGTATATATAATTGCCTGATTGGTTGTATGTCTCGCCATGCCATATATAAGTATCATATGCGGATACCGTCTCGCTTTCGTGCAGAGGAATGTTTACTGTCAGATGTAAAGTGTCTGTGGATACGCATCCGCCAACATTATTGTAGTTATAAGTATATGTACCCGAGGATGTGTAAGTTACACCATGCCATGTATAACTCTCACAAACAGTTGTGTCAAATACATTGGAAGTATTATAACGAACAATCAAGTGCAGAGTGTCAGTACTTGGGCAACCATTTACATTGTTATAGTTATGTGTAAATGTACCCGAGGTGGTGTATATTACATCATGCCACTCATAACTATCACAAACAGTTGTGTCAAACGAATTGTGAGTATTAGAACGAACTATCAAATGTAGGGTATCAGCACTTGGGCAACCGTCAGCATTAATGTAGTCATAGGTATATGTACTCGTAACATTATATGTTTCGCCCATCCATTCGTAATATTCACAAACAGTTGTGTCAAACACATTGTATGTGCTATAACGAACCGTCAAATGTAGCGATACCACACTATCGCAACCAGCATCATTTGTAAAGGTATGCCTAAATGTGCCACTTCCACTGATATTGTTGTATTCATACCAACTGAAACTATTACAAACTGTTGCTATAGTGTCACTTGTATTGTCATGATTTACTGTCAAATGTAGTGTTACCACGCTGTCACAACCATTACGTTTGTTGAAATACTGAGTGTAATCACCACTTTCATAGTATGTGACACCGTTCCATTCATAACTATTACAAACTTCTTGTGATAGCCCCATTGAGTCTGTAGGAGATATGTATAATTGAAGGGTAAGAGAAGAGATGCATTCATCAGTAGTAAGCATTCGACTTCGGGTAAGTGTACCCAATATTCTGGTTTCCATCTCTGAAAGACTAAAGCCATTGGCTTCATAATTAGTTCCTTGACAAACCGTATCGTATATTGTTTGCGAAGTGCCCGTCCCTACAATAATAGTCTGTTCTGCAGTATTACTGCATCCATAGTCAGTAGTTGCAGTTACGGTATATGTGGTAGTTTGTGTAGGTGAAACATTAATGTATGGGTATGTACTGCCCGTGTTCCAAAGATAAGTTAATGATGTATCATACCCCATTCTTGCAGTTGTAAAACTATGTACTGCACGGACATGACAAATAGAAGTTTTGGAAGTGTTGTTAAAAGAACCTCCAGAATAGTCATTTATTCCAAAATCTATCCTCCAGCTATTTGTTTCCGAGAATTCTGCACTACACCAATACCAGTCATTCGACATAGAAGTTCCACCTGCATTGATAATTGAAGTAGAAATAAAAGGCAATTGACCATATAGCATTCTGAGTTGAGCCGGAGAAGGTAATACCCAACCATTTTCAAAATCCACAACACCTGCAGCATAACCAGTGTTAACATTCTGATACATACGAATGATTTGCGTATTAGTATAACCTGCTGTATCTGTTAATAAATCCTGATAATAAAACGGATTTAAATTAATTAATGCTGGCACATCAGTAGTTGTTCCCCAAGCACATCCCGTGGATGCATCTGTCAAAGCTACAACCCATCCAACACCATTGGAATTGATATAATATATTATACCGCTACTACCATTGGGTAATGTATAAATATCTCCAATTCGGTATGACTGTGCCATCAATGTCATCACCCAACTAAAAAACATCAGAAAAAATAATAATATTTTCTTGTTCATATTATGAGAAGAAAAATCTTATTTTATATAACACATATCCCCGTTTAATATTTATAACAGCTCATTTTTGTCTATTATCTGTCAATTATCGTTAAAAAGAGAAAACACTTCGCACCCTAAAACGACTCCTCTTACTACTGAAAGCCACTTCTCCCGTATTTGTCACAACCCATGCATTGGAAGCCCCATGTTCTGTAGAAGACCAATAAATCCATGCTTGACCCATAGGAAATGGCGTTCCTCCAACATTTTCCATGGAAGCGTTGATAGTTGTTAATTCTGCAAAAAGCAGGCTCAGTTGTCCAACTGTTGGCAAATACCAACCATTAACAAAATCTATCGCCTGTACAACTGGACAATCATGTGAATAATACATCCACTGCGTGTTTGTGTAACCATTCAAATCAGTAATAGCATCACGAGCGTTTGTAAAATTAGGTATAGTTGAAAAATCATTATTGTAATAACCTGATGATGTCCAAAATACATTTATTCCTTGGTCTTGTAAATGCACCGCCCATCCGTGCAACTCAGTATTGTCCACATAGAACACTATACCTTTGGCGATTTTACCTGGCACAGGCCAAGCAGTGGGTTTAACGATGCTACTATCTGTACAAAGGATATCACCAATAGCAACAGTGGGAGCTATACCATCCTGTGAGAAGCCAGAACTAGTGCCTAGAGCAAATATTGTAGAACGCTGCCCTATACAAATCTCAACTGGCTGCGCCAATGCAGTAAGCGAAGGTGTACTCGTTACCAACAACTGCAAGATACGCACACTATCACAACCTTGGCTTGTTATATAACTATTGATAAACCTGAACCAGCCAATGCTGTCTTGTCTTGCCAAATTAAAACCATAACGGTGATATGTATTACCCTCACACAAAGTATCCTGAAAAAAATAATGGTATGTTGGTGAATGGATTACCTCTATCGGGATACTACCACTACCACAACCATTAGTTCCTGTTAGAAAAATCTGAGCAGGATTAGGAGCATCATTAGTGAAATATAAGTTAACTGCGGCAGTGCCTTGTCCTGTCAGAATATTTACACCCACAGGCACATTCCAATAGAGAGTGGCTAACCCTTCAGCTTGTAATAGAACATACTGAAACGCTTCGTTGTCGCACACCATAGTTGGTCCGCTTATACTATTACTCAATATAAAAGAGGGATTAACTGTCAAGTGCAATATCGTAAGCTGATCGCAACCTGAAGGAAGAACCATCACCAATGTGTCTGTATAATTCCCCGTTTGTAGATTTGTATAGTGAAAACCATAGGCATTATAATCATCACCTTGGCAGGCTGCGTCATAGAGATGATGATATCGGGGCAAAATAGTTAGATGGAGTGTTGTCGTCATCTCTCCACCGGTACAATTTCCGCTATTAAAAAATGTGTTTCGATAGGTATGGGTACCTGTATTATATTGTGCAGGTAAATCAAAAAAATGGTCATTATATATGTCGCCCTCACATATCGTATCATATATAGTTGTACTGACAATAGGAATTGTGGAATCTGCCATAAAAATACCGCTAAGGGTAAACTGACAACCTGTGACAGATGTTATCAAACAGTTCGCATTTGTTGTACCCTCCCCAGCTATATAGGTAGAGCTAATCAATGTATCACCATTATCCCAAGTATAACTTTCAAAATTAGCAGGGGCAGTCAAAGTAAACTCATCACCCTCGCAACCATCTAATGTCAAGCGATTATTGATACATGAAGCGGTATAATAAGCATAACCAAAATGCCCATGTCTTGAACAATCATAATTTACAAATTGAACAAAAACATACTGCCCAGCATAGTCAGAGAGATCAATGCCAACTTTTGTCCAAGGGCGCCATTGTATCCAACCAGATGCATATGATTGAAAACCTGGAATATCACCTGCCGCAGTCACATCATATTCGGCACAACTATCCACCAACTGTCCTATACTATTAAGCACTCTCACCACAAAACGAGGTTGATCAGGTACTGGATGACGGGGATCCTCAAACACTACCGCAAATTTCAACAGCAATATAGCACGATCAGGATCTACTATAAACTTGTAGGTAATTGCTTCCGCCTCAGCACCAACTTGTTCATTGCCGAGCTTTACAACGGCATTCTCTCCTGGTGGTAAAAAAGGCAACTGATGCCCCGTGTTTGGATCAGTCCCTTGTTGGGTAATCACAGTATGCCGTCCTACAACAACACCCGTATACTGCATTGGATTCTGGGTATTACCATATTGACAGGTTACATTTGAATCACTTAAATTAGTAAAATCGGGACACTGAGCATGTATCAGTAGTAAAGTACTACTTAAATACAATAATAAAAGCAAAATCCAACTTTTCATCCCTGTATACATTAAAATGTATTATTTAATATTTTTGCCATAATATTTACGTTTTTTTTTGCATTTTGTTTTTCTAAAAAGAAGCATAAAAAATCCGTGAAACTTTCTGTCTGATTGGAGGCTCTGGACTGCCTATATCCCAAAACGAGAAAGCCCACGGATTTACCGTGAGCATTTCTGCCTTCTCGTTGGGATTTGAAATTGTCCAGATTTCCAATCACTTGAACAGCAAAAACGCTTTATACTATATGTTTATCTTTTTATTCTATTCTTCTATTGTTATGATATTAATTTTTTGTTTTTGTTTCTGTTTTATTTTATGGTGCAAAGATAGGAATTATTTTCGAATTGACCGCAAAAAGAACGAAGTTTGTAGTGCTCCGCCACATAAGTACAGCTTTATTTATCCATTTTTATAAGAATCGTAATGCTTTTTCTAATATTTCTTTTTCCATAGGTGCTTTATAATATGTTTTTTTTCTATTTTGTTGGTTTGATATATTGTATGTTTAATTATTGTTTATGTACGTATAAGATATAGATAATGAGGAACGTAGAGAATATTTCCAAGAGATTATTGTTGTTTTTTCACTTCCTTATCATGGATTTTCCGAAGATTCTCAAGTACTTCCAAAATTGGTGCCGTGTTTTTTTCACTTTCAGGAATTAGGGGGTCATCATCCCATTCTAACGCATTGACTGCCATACTGGAATCTGTAATGCGCCAAGCATCAATAATGACTATTGATGTGACTTCAATAGCTTCTTCAAAGTCATCGGGCACCTGAATTTGGTTGTTGTTATCTATAGCAAGAGCCATCAGTTTGCATTTGCCAAAGTGTGGTAGAAACTTTTCTAATGCATCAAGACTATATGTATTGTTGGGAGTCATTGTATGCTTACGACACATCACTATAAAATACCGTCCCATCTTTAAGTCAGCGTCAGGAATATTTGGAGAAAGGCACACTCGATACCATGAAGGGTGATTTTTATCGATTCCTTTTATCAAATACACTTCAACTCCAGGTTTTCCTACCGCTATGTTATCTTTCCATTCCTTAACAATTTTTTTGCCTTCTGAGATGTTCTCATAAAGTAGAGCCAATAGAGGAGGCTCTTGCATGCTCTGATCTATAATAAATCCCATTCCTTTCCAAATTGCATCATCCCACCACTGCATGTTTGTTGAAACATTGTAAATAGACATTTTCTGCTGTGATGATGTGTATTGCTGGGTCTTCACCATCCACTTTTCCATATCTTTAGCAAGACATGTATAGATTTTGTCTTCTTCTTTCTGCCATTGGCTAATGGAATACTTGAATTTGTTACCTAATACCAAGTAGACCGACTCATTTAATTGCATTAATGAGGATACCCTGTCAATTATTTTCTCTTTGTCCTGTTTCTTTTTTATCAATGTTTCCAAATTGTAGTTTGAAACCGTATTGTAGGACATAAAATGACTTATGAAATAAGAGAAACATCGCCAATAGTCCTTGTTCAAAGAATCATGATTGATACTGAAAATGTATTCCGTGTTAGAAGATCTTCTAATTTGTGAAGTTTTATCATTAGTCTCTTTTATCGTAATTCTAATCTCTGGATTTACAATTACTAATTCAAAATCTATAAAAGTAGCAAGCAACGTTTCAACCGAAGCCAAGAATGTCTCTGCCACCAACTGATTCTTTACAGAGTTTTCGTATGTAACATAAAACCGACAATTATGCACCATTGTATTTAGGGCAACCTCTCCATCTGTTGCTAAATTAAGAGCACTTAAGAATTGCTCATGAATAGGTTGATTTTGTAGTAATAATGTCCAGTCATCTTTTATCATTTCAGAAAACCTTTCATTTACCTCTTCTTTGTATCCAAGAACATATTTAAGATAATTGGCACATAACGGCATATCAAATCTTTCAAAGATGTCGGGAAGTATTGAGATTTCCGACTTGGTAAAATCAGCAGCTGCTAAATGGCAACACCAGCCTCCTTCCTCCATAGTGTCACGTTCTATAAATTCTTCTGTTTCATATTCTTGTCTATTATTGGCAATGACATATAGTAATTCTCTCCAATTAAGATACATGACAAGCCGCCCAAGTATCAATTCTATTCCACAAAGTTGAGAAATGACTCGCATAAGGAGTTGTGGTATTGTGCCCTGAGAATAAAACTCTCTCATCAAGAATGATGCAGACTTAACAAGATATGCTTCTGCACTATATGGAAGATCCAAATGACTCAGTGCTATTCCCATAAGCCCACATGTCTTTATGTATTCATCCTCATACCCTTCTTTTAGGAATGCTTGTACGCAATATCCCAAATGCTTTATGGCTGGAAGATGACACATCTTTTCCATCAACGCTTGAGCACGACTGAAATGAATCAATGCACCTTGAACATCAGATTCTCTTGCCGATGAAATTTCAGCCACTTTATCGACCAGTTTTTCAAACTGTTCATTGTTTGTGATAACACGCCCCATCATGTCAATGATTCTGGATTGGGCATCAAAGCTGATGTCTACGTAGTTCACACTTTTTTCAAGCAATTCTGTAAGTGCTCTGATTTCATCTGACAAATCTTTTTCAGCATAGATAAGTTGGAATAGTCTGTGTTCTGAAATATAAATATCTATAAATAGTTGACAGGGCTGTGATAAATCCGAACGCTCTCTTATAGACTTAATGAATTCTACCTCTATAATGAATTTTTCTTGGTCAAAAAGTCCAATCTGTGTAACATTCTCAATATTGGTCAAAATATTGGTCAACAACTCTATTGTATGCACAGATGTATGTACAGACGCATAATCCTTCATTTTCAGATAGTCTTCATAAGTTGCATTTATGTCATTGAACCAAAAGAAAGTTGTCCATGCATGATTATATATTATGTTGAATGTTTGAATAGGGGTGCCGTGTACTTTGGCTTCTCTCAACGCACGGTCAAACCGACCTTCTGTTTCTACTCTTGGCTTTCCTAATCCCCTGCTAAGCAAACAGGTCTCCAATAAATCATCAATATACTGTGTGTTAAGGCCCTCTATTGAACGAGTAAGAAAACCGTCTTCTAAATCTTTCAAATCCTTCGACCTTTGTTTGTCATTTGGACCAATAATAACTGTTTTCTTGCGATATTCGTCAGAGAAGTTCATTTTGTCTACTGCCAAGTCCAAACACCCTTGTTCAAATACAGCAAAAGAGAACCAATTACCATCAAAGATACTAACCGGAATAGAATATTGCTTGGTAAGTTTGTCCTCAACTTCACAGCGTTTACTTGATTTTATTTTTTGATTTGAGAAAAACAAGATTTTGGTATATCCTCGTTCCGTCCCAACTATTTTTTTCGTGTCATTTGTTACTTTTTTCTCCCATGTCTTCTGTACACTGATTGCAATTGCCCATTTTTGATCGCCAGTGCATCCATCAGACACCCACCACTTATCAGATATGGATTTATCTACAGGATATGTCTCTCCATCAACCTTTCCATCTCCTCCTCCGTCTGGACCAGTCTGCGGCTTGATGTTTGGTGTAACGAGACGAGATGCAACAGACAAAGCAAAGGTTTCGAACTCAGACTGCTTTTTGTCCTGAGATAATTGTTGAAGTTTTAAATCGAAGACTTCTTTGGTTAGCTTTGTTTCATATACAATCTCCGTATCCGAAAAAAGATTACTCCTTAAACGACGGTAGTAGGAAAAAAAATCCTCACGTAATAGTTGAATTTCATCCTCTTCAGAGCACGTATCTTCATGTAATTCTTTTTCTTTCATATTTGTTTATTGTTGACGATTCCAAGTTCCTTTTCTGACAATCACTTTACTTATTTCCTATCCTCTCAATTGTTCAAACATAAATGCAGTTTTATCCCTATTTATTCCGCCCTAATCCCCAACGCCTCAAACAGTTCTGCCATTTGAGAGTAAGTGTAATCCCTTTCCGTTTCTTCTTTCTCTTTCATGGATTGGGCGGCATTGCGCAATGCCAGCATGAAATCACCGCCTGCTTTCTCAAAATATTGATGAAGCGAGTGCTTCTTGAAAAAGATTTCAGTTTTCTCATAAACGCAATGATTGTTCAATTCTTTCAATAGTTCAGGCTGGTTTTGAAAACAGCGAGATGTGTATGCAAAATAAAACAGGAAAAAGATCTCCGTACAACGCTCATTCTCAATAAAACGAATCTCATATTTCTGCTTCGTCTTCCCTATCGTATGTGTGCCCACCATCCGCTTTTTAAAGCGTTCATAGTCGCTCTTTTCTTTCCCTTCTTTTTTGTTGTCCATGTCAACCACACAAATAATCTGCGAATAGCCAGCATCTATCGCCTTGTCAATTTCTTGTTTAAGATAATCCAGTCCCGAAGAATGTTTGGGATAGGTAGGCCTTATGTTGAGCTGCCTGTATGTATCTTTCAAAGAATTGAAATAGTAGTATTCCGTAATTGCTTCGCCAATCACTATAATAGAATCCTTAATTTTCTTCATCGTTTTCCAAATATAATAAAGGTGAACCCAATTGGGGAACTGCGCCTAAGCGGCCATTCCGATATGACTTGTATAAAGAAAGATTCTTGTGCAGCCCGTATTCATCCGCACGTGTGTATTCGGAATAAGCACCGTCGCGGTTCTTCTCCGCAAAGAACACAAAATCACGATGTGTATTCAACAGGTCTTCGTTCAACAATGAAGTCTCTTGGCTGGTGAAAATCAACTGCGACTCATTAGAATTCATGACGAATGTGTTGAGGAAATAAAGCAACAAATCATCGTGCAGCTCTGAGTCTATCTCATCTATGAAATATATATTGTGGCTTGAAATCGCATTGTAAAGCGTTGATAAATTGCTTAAAAACTTTTTAGTCCCTTGAGACTGCTCATCCAAACTGAGGGTAAAAGTTTTGCCACCAGCTTTGCAATCAAAGTAAACTTTTGTCGTAGAAATGTCCTCACGGAAGTCCACAATATTAAAATCGGCTTTTTCCAACATCTGGAGATAGAAGCGCTTGGCTGAAGCAACCCCCATCACCTGTCGAAGCGATTCTTCAAGAATGAAATTCGGATTGTCGAGCTGATATACATATTTAGATATCCAGTTATACAGATTTGCGATGGGTTTGGCATCGGCCTCAAATGCTCTCTTGCCGAAACAAGAAAGAACGGTATGGTTGTTTAAAGTGTTTTGCAGAAAAATGTCCTTTGTTTTGGCTGACAGGCCCAAACTTTGACCGAATTTAATGGAGGCTTGCAAATCATCAGACTGGTATTTGCGTTCATAAAAAAGTGACTTTGAACCGTTCGGAAACCATTCCATTAGCTCTTCGATAATATGCTCCATCGTAAAAGAAACGGTGTAATCGTATCGGATATGGTTAGCGTAGAACGAAACATACATCCGTGTGGGTTTGTCTATACATAAGGCAAATGGTCGCCTCGTCTTAACTAACTCTGTTTTATTTTCCCGCGTATGAAACAACAGTTCGAAAACCCAGTCATCCTCCTTGGATTTCGTTTCGAAGTTTAACGTTTGACGTTCCTTTATCGAAAGAAAATTCTCGACCCAAAATTCTCGTATCATAATATTCGTATTATTTTTTTGCCGCAAAAATAATAAAAATATTGATACGATTGGAAAATAAATCTGATTTTCGTAATAAAACTACAAATTCAATGAAAATTTTTCTTCATATTCATTTTTTATATTGACAGAATTAATCAGCTATCGCTAATAATTCGAAGTTTTTTTACTTGCTGTTATTAGTTTTTATTGTATTGCTATTGTTAGTTTTTATTGTCTTACTACTATTAGTTTTTGACGTCTTACTACTGTTAGTTTTTGACGTTGCAAAAACACACAAACATTTCAATATCACACATATAGACCCTTCTTTTTTTGGAACTATTTCTTATAGTTTTGCTGACATTATACGGCTACAGGGTGATTTTCCGCATCGGCTACGATGAGTTCGTTCCGCGGTGGGTTGGTTTTGTGCTTCGGAGCATGTATTTGGCGCACCGCAGAGGAGAGCACAGGCTTTCACTACCCCAGATTACGCTACGCTCATCTGGGGTTAATAAGATTTTGCCTCTTCGAGGCAATGAGCGAAGCGCAGTGTGACGACCACACATGCCGTAGCTCAACAAAATGGAAAAATGCCGATGGCATGACACGTGCCGTCAGGCGCAATTAATGGTGAAAACATAGTTCCTGTTTTCACTCACATCTATCAGCATTTTACTTCATATACTCCCGCATATCCAAACTCATGATACGGTCAAAAGCTTGTAAGTTTTCCGTCTCAATTTTCAGGAAAACGGTAGCCGCCACGCCAGAGGTTTTGTCGGGTACCAAGCGCACATCAATGACGTCATGGAAGTCCGCGCTGAATTTCTCCGCATTAAAGGCTTTATCCTCACAGCCCGACGGCAGATCAAGCACAGTGAAAGCGTAGGTAAGATTTTCCTTGCCTTTCCACATTTCCTCTTTGGAAACACGACGGCCTCTCAAAAACGAGAGCATCGGATGCTGACCGCTGATAAATACCTGCAACTCATTCAGGCAGAAACCGGTAAAACGCAAGGGATTAATCTCAATCGGCACAGCCTTCTTTCCATCGTAACGGAACTCAATATGCATGGGGAAATTTTTCAAATGCAGCGTTGCATTGAGGTTTGTGAGAAAAGTGGTAAAGGGAGCCTCATACTTGTCGAACAATCCTTTGTTGGTCATATACAAGCGGTCGGAAGTGTCGGACTCATCCATAAATTTGTGATGGAAGATATTCAGTATCACTGGGTTCTCGTTTTCATCATAATAAGCATCCACCGCATATTCCTCACCATGAATGTATTCCTCAATCAGGAAGCGGCTTTTCCCAACCACAAATTCCGGAAAATCAGCGCCAGCTTTCGCAAAGTCACTCAACAGCATTGCAACAGCCGCTTTATATTCCTTCGGATCATGCACCACAAACACACCCTTGCTCAGGAAACCCACCGACGGCTTGATAACACATGGGAACACGATACTATCCGTATCCAACTGCTCCATCTCATTAATATTCAATTCTTTAAAAAAGAAATCAGGATAGATGTTCCGGCAAATTTTTCTGAATGCATTTTTATCCTTTACGATGGAAATGCTATCCAAAAAGCGTTTATCTTCAATATGCTCATAAATCCACCCCAGCGCGTTTTCAGACACAGTATATAACTTACCAGTCTTTTTATACTCTTCAGCAAATTCAGCATCCGACAGCACCACGCCGTTGGAAACACGTTTTTCCGACATTTCATTTTTCAGCACAGGAATGCTGTTTTTCTCTATAGTGTCAACCATCATGTCTGATGCGAAAGGTCTTTCTAAAATTACCATAATAGTTTGTTTTTGTAGTTATTTGATATTCAATTATTTATTTCAAATCGTCTTCATAAGGCGGCTTCAGCCCCTTCCCCTTTGGAGGTTTCGGATAGCGACGGGCACGTTTAAGAGCATCGGCCAATATCCACTCTATCTGCCCGTTGACGCTGCGGAACTCGCTGGCAGCCCATTTCTCCAGTGCATCATACACCTCCTCATCAACTCTCAAAGCGAAGGACTTTTTCATAGTTTACAGTTGACAATTAATAATTATTAGTTAATAGGTGTCAGGTTTCAGGGGTCAGTGATCAGAGGTTAGTAATTCATAATTCAAAATCCTGTAATCCTGTAATCTCTTAACCTTACTAACCATGTAACCATCTAACCCCTATTAATTGGCACATTAAATTCATTTGCTAATTAACGAATTAACTAATTTACTAATTCTAATTGGCACATTAGCACATTGTTAATTAGCACATTGGTTATTGATACAGCGTTCCTGTATTGATTACCGGGCTGGCGCTCTCATCGGCGCACAGCACCACCAACAAATTGCTGACCATCGTGGCTTTCTTTTCCTCGTCCAGTTCCACAATATGGTCGGCGCTGAGTTTCTTGAGGGCCAAATCCACCATCGAAACGGCACCTTCCACAATTTTCTCACGGGCAGAAATGATGGCGTCGGCCTGCTGGCGACGGAGCATCACACTTGCAATCTCGGCAGCGTAGGCCAGATAGTTGATGCGGGCCTCGATCACTTCAATACCGGCGATATCCAAGCGGCTGCGGAGTTCCTCTTCCAGTCGCTCGTTGATTTCCTCACCCCCGCTGCGCAAGGTTATCTCATCGCTTTCCTTATCCATATTATCGTAGGCGTACATACCCGCCACTTTACGCAAAGCAGCATCACTCTGCACATTCACGAAGCTGTCGTAACCGCTCAGCAGGTTCTGGTTGGAAGCAACCGCTTCGCTTGAAGCGGCGCCCTTCATCTGCGCATTGACGGTCACCACCCTCGCGATGCTTTCCTTGCTGATGTCGATGTTGAAACTGGCCTTATAGGTGTCCTTGATTTTCCACACCAGCACGAGGCCAATCATGATGGGGTTGCCGTTTTTGTCGTTCACCTTGATGGGTGGCACATCCATGTTGCGGGCACGCAGCGACAATCTACGTTTTCCGTAGAAAGGATTCAGCCAGAAGAAACCGTTTTCGCAAACTGTACCGCTGTACTTGCCGAAGAATGTCAGCACCCTCGACTGGTTAGGCTGAATAATGGTAAAGCCAATCCAGTGGAGCAGATACACCACACACAAGAGGAAAAGTGACAGTGCTATCAATCCATCATTATCCTGATTCACAGCATTGACCAGCAGGGTTATAGAACCAATCAATATGGCCAGATTCACAAACAGATGCAGAAAGCCATTGTTGGCGAAGCTCATTTTTTTCTGAAATTCTTTCGTTTCCATTGTTTCCATTTTTACTTGTTTTTGAATGATATTATTTTGATATTAAATCAACATTATTTTGAATGCAAAAATACAAAAAATTTCATTCATGCAACAACTAACTGAAAAAAAATTTTTTCTCAACGAAATAATGGTATTCCGTCCGTGCTGCACTCCAGTTGTATAGTGGATTAGTCGTGCTGAAAGCACGCAATCCTATTAACCCCGCATAAGCGTAGCGCAATGTGGGGTATGCGGCAATCTACTCTCTACTCCTGCGTGCCGCAGGTACGCTACACTGGAGTGTATGTAGCGTGCCTTCAGCACGCAGACAGTCTTTGTCATTCTCCACCCCACACAACAAGTTGTGCGGGGTTAATAGAATATCGTGCCTTTGGCACGACTCTTTGTCTTTCAAATCAAAAACAAGAAGATGAAAAAAGCCAACAAAAAGATGATGGATTCCATCAACCAATTAACTCAGGAATTTTATGTACATTTGCACTTCGAAAAGAATAAAAGAAAATAAAGAAGAATAAATGCTGAAAGTTATTGAAAACATCAGACATCTGCTATGCTTAGCACTTTTTATTGCTACATTAAGTGCCTCTGCCCAATCAAATCTTATTGGCACATACTGGCATGATGGCGAATATTTCTATCCCGTTGAGACAGAAAACGATACAGCAATATGGGTGAATACACTATCCCTGCATGAAGGCGGTGTGTCCTACCCATGGTTAAAAACAGACAATCCAAATGTTTTCAAATATTGTTACCGGAAAAGAAACAACGAAACAGGTAATACCGAAATCTGCGACAGCATTGTACACACATATCTTGACGGACAGGAGTTGATGCTTATTTATGGAGAACATAAGAAACTTGACAATGTCTTAATACGTTATGATGGACAGTCAAAAGAACAATTCTATGCCTTTTCTCATGGTTTTGACTCCATCCAGGAAAAGGACATTCGAACACGAATAAAAGGGCTGTATTCTATTGCTGGAACGACTATGAAATGGACTTTCACAGATGATAGCATATTGGTCTCTGGTGCTACATCTTCATCATTAATCAAGAGAAATATTGGATACTCCACTTTATGGGAGATGGATTATCCCACGCAAGTACTAAAACTTGATGATGGAAGATACCTTTATTACGAGTTTACCCTTAATGGTTTGGATTTATTTAAAGGGATTTCACACCATGAAGCTGACGGTTTCGAATGGGTGACAAAAGGACGACTTTATTATCATTTAGACAGGCATAGTCAGAATGAAAAAAAACCTGGTCATTGGCCGGAAGCATCCACAATGATTCTTACCCGAGGATACCTGTCCAAATATCCGACCGAAGTGCTTCGATATATGCGAAATGAAATATACGCTCGAAATGGCTACCATTTTTCTGACGAACAACTTTTCAATTATTTCACTCAGTCGGATAACTGGTACCATCCCATAGAGAATCAAAGCGAACTTAACTTATCCCCTATTGAGAAATTGAACATTCAACTTATTCGATTTGTTGAGGAAGACAGAATGAAGCCATAATATGCCTTCCGCCATCAATATCCTATAATTTCAACTCTACTTCTAAGGCAGTCTCCTTTCCACATTCTGCTAAGTTTTAGATAAATACTATGGAAAACAATTTGCTTCCTGAAGTGGAAAAGAAAATCATCACCCTGAGAAATCAACACGTAATTCTGGATGCCGATGTTGCGGAATTATACGGAATGCAGACAAAAGAAATCAGAATTATCCCTTTTAGTCTTGTAATTCACACGGCTACCGCATGATTTTTTTGCATCGGCTGTGAGGTCTCAATTCCGCGGTATGCCAATTCAGTGCTCCGGTGCATGTTCAGGACGTACCGCGGCAGATGATAGCGTATGCATTCACCACCCCAGATTACGCTACGCTCATCTGGGGTTACTAAGATGTCGTCTCTTCGAGACAATGGAGTCGCAGGCTGTAAGCCTGCAAGGAGCGTAGCCCAGGGTAAGGTGCGAGGTACGAGCAACGCAACCCTGGGGATGAGGATGTCCCATGTATTCGGTCGCGGTGCATGGGACATTTGCACCGAAGCGCAAAATCTGCCCGCCGCGAAAGGAAATAACTATAGCTGATGCATAAATCTCTCACCATAAATCTAAAAGTCAACAAGACTAAAAGGGATAATTCTGAAAGAAATTAATCAAGCGATTAGAAACAATCCCAGAAAGTTTCCTGAAGGATATATATTTCAGCTTGATAAACAAGAGTTTGATTCTTTAAGGTCAAAATTTTTGACCTTAAAGAACAGCGAACAAGGCAGAGGAAAGCATACAAAATATCTTCTTTAAGCCTTCACCGAAAAAGGACTTTACATGCTAACTACCATTCTGAAAAGCTCAAAAGCAGAGGATACAACCATCGCTATTGTGGAGACGTATGCGAAGTTGAAGGAGCTGTCAAGGGTTATAGTGGAAGTGCCACAACATGAAGATAATCATCAGATACAAAAAGTACTATTGCACTGTGGCGGACAATTGGTGGAAGAAAACTAAATCTGGTCAACTACTCTTCCGGCAGCGCCTTGAATCCGAGGCCCATGATCTCGGAGCTTTCAATGACGTTGACGAAGGCCTGGGGGTCAAGAAAACGCAAATTGGATTTGAGTTTCACCAAGTCGCTACGGTCAAGGGTAACATAGATCATCTTGCGTTCCGCACCCTGATACATGCCGGTACCGGCAAATATGGTGCCGCCACGCTTCATGTCGTTGATGATAAAGTTGCGCACCTCATCCACTTTGTCAGTCACAATGAAAGCTGTCTTGTAAGACTTAATACCATCGACAATCAAGTCAATGACCTTACTTTCGATGGCAATAAGAATGATGGAATAGATAGGAAGACGGATTTGCTTGAAAGCAATCAAGGTGGTCAGGGTAATACATGAGTCCACAATCAGCACTAATGTACCCAAGGAAATCTTAGTGTATTTGTGGATAATCATGGAGATGATATCGCTACCGCCAGAAGTGGCCCCGGATTTGAATATCAGACCGATTGCTATGCCATAAATCACGCCTGCCACCACAGTATTCAGGAAATAATCGGGTACAAAGAACATATCGCTGTGGGGTATCTGCACAAAATTATGCGCATCGGCTGCCACTTCAGTGATGCCGCCATGAATCACAGGATCATAGCCCCACAAAGTTTCTATCAGCCATGTAAAAACAAAAATCAAAACCGTTGACACCACTGTCTTCACGCCAAAGCGGGGACCCAGCACCAAGGTGCCGATAATCAGCAACGGAATATCCATACAGATGGCATAGTAGCTGATTTTCCACGGCCACACCGTATTGAACACGTTGGCCAAACCGTAAGTACCACCCGGAGCCAACAAATAGGGGTTCACAAACATCACATCGCCCACAGCGAAAAGCAAACTTCCGACAATCAGGAGAAAATAAGCGTATATCTCAGTCTTTATCTTATTATTATTCAACATATTACATTATTTTAAAAGACAAAGCAAAAATACAAAAAAAATTAGCAAATTAGTTAATTCGTTAATTAGTAAATGCGATAATTAGTTAATGATTTAATTTGCTAATTTACCAATTTGCTAATTTGCAAATTATTACTATCTTTGCACTTTTCTAATACAACTACAATGCATAAAATCCTTTTCATCTGTCACGGGAACATCTGCCGCAGTCCGATGGCCGAGTTTGTCATGAAAAAACTGGTGAAAGACGCGGGCAGAGAGGCCGAGTTTGAAATCGCCTCGGCGGCGACCAGCACCGAGGAAATCGGCAACCCTGTATATCCGCCTGCCAAACGGAAGTTGGCAGAGCACAACATCGGCTGTGCAGGCAAAACAGCCCGACAGATCACCCGTAAAGACTACGAATATTATGATTATATCATCGCAATGGACCATAACAACCTGCGGAACCTGCACCGCATGTTAGGCGACGACACCCTGCAAAAAATCTCCCTACTAATGGATTACACCTCCCGTCCCGGCGATGTTGCCGACCCTTGGTACACTGGTGATTTCGAGGCCACCTGGCAAGATGTGCTCGAGGGATGCACCGCCCTACTGCAAACATTTAAGCAATAACCCTTTCAAAACACATAAATATGAAAAAAATCATCAGTATTATTGTTTTAAGCCTGTTTTGCTGTGCCACCTTGGCCCAACGCACACAGAAGCTGCAAGTGGTAAACTCCAATGAAATCATCCAGAAAGGCATACAGTTTCACGATGATGGCAAATACCAAGAGGCCATCAACGAGTACTCCAAAATACCCTTTGGCGATGTAAACTATGACCTTGCCTTATACGAGAAAGCGCTAAGCCAAGAGGCCTTCGGCGACTATCGCGGAGCCATCCAGAATATTAACCTGCTCCTTGAGCTTCCCGAGAGTCAAGTAGAGAAAAACCGCATATATTCAGTTTTGGGCGACTGCTATGACTATCTGGAACAGTACGAAAATGCTATCGAAGCCTACAACAAAGGTTTGGAAATCTCACCCTACGATTATATGTTGCATTTCAACAAGGGGGTGGCACAAATGAACAAAGAATTGTATGAATCCGCCATGGAAAGCTTCAAGCAATCCATCTTCATTTCGCCAGCCCATCAAGGAAGCCACTTCCGCTATGGCCTCTGCTGCCTGCAACTGGGGTACACCGTTCCCGGCATCCTTGCCCTTAATTTCGCTTCCATCATCAATCCCAACTCAAATTATTGCATCAAATCGCTTCAACTTTTGGAAGAACTCTATAACGAAGGTGTCACCGCTTTCAATAATGATAATGATGTGACTATTTATAATCCATACGATGAGTTGAACGAATTATATAAACCCATCCATAACTTGTTGGACAGCAAAGCCGCTGAAAGCAAGAAGTTTAAAAGTCTCACAAAAATCAACCATAATATAGTGAAATACAACCAGTTGGTTTTCTCCAATGTTTCCATCCGCCCCAACTCCCATGCTGTTGAGGATTTACTCTACGCACATTATTTTCAACAAATTATCAACGATAACTGGTATAACACGTTCTGCTACGTCCAGCTTTCCTCTACCAATATCAACAATAACAAGGTGGCCAACAAGGCGATGAAAATGCAAAAAGAGTTTGATGATTTCATCGCTTTCACCGTGCCTTTCATCCGCGAGAAAGCCAGTCTTGGTTTTTTCACAGACAATGATGAGAACCTTACCTACGTATATTCCAAAAGATTGCAACTGGAAGGCTGGGGCAAATACAATGACAAACTCAAGAATCTGAATGTAAAAGAGGGTACATGGACTACTCTGAACCAGCAGGGTCAAATCGATGAAATCTCCAATTATAAGAAGGGAAAAAGGGAGGGTAGTATCAATTTATACCAAGATGGAGTACTAGTTCAGCTTTCCACATGGAAAAATGACGAACCGGATGGGCAAGTGAAATTATACAAGGCCAATCCTTTCTTCCACCAATCTATACCTTCTGAGGAATTCATATTGACAGATGGCAAATACGAAGGCCCGTATAAAGCCTATCATTCCAACGGAGCACTCAGCACCGAAGGCACTCTGGTCCACAGTAAATTTGACGGCACTGTCCATTATTACGATGTGCAAGGCCATCTAACAGGTATTGAAAACTATCAGAATCAGGAACAATATGGGCCTGCAACAAGCTATTATCCAGGTGGACAATTGAAAGTATCATCGTCTGTTGGCGCTAAGGATGAAGAAACGGCCTATACCGAATATTATGTGGACGGGACTAAGAAATATGACGGCTTCGTCACCAATAACAACTACTCCGGAAAATGGACAGGCTATTACCCTTCAGGAGCTATTATGTCCATCGAGAATTATAACAAAGAGGGCGAAGAAGACGGAGACATATACAGTTACGACCGAAATGGCAAAGTCAACTTATACAAACGTATGGAAAAAGGTAAACTTGCTGAAGAGAAATCTTACGATGCATTGAGTGGATTATTGGACTACAGCTATGAATTCGCCGATGGCAAACTTGTCAAAGTTAAAAACTACAATCCTGATGGTAGTATCAAGGCAGAATTTCCTGTCAAAGACAAGACCGTCACCTTCGACCTATACTCTGTTCATGGCTATAAAGAATTCAGTGGTACTCTGGATGAAGATTTCAACTGGAAAAATACAAGAAAGACTTATTATCCCAATGGGCAGGTGAAAGAGGAAAGCAATTGGAAAAATAACAATATGCAAGGAGATGGCAAGCAATATTACGCCAATGGCCGCTTAAGTTACCATGCCATATACCAAGATGGACATGCAAATGGTTTGCAAGTCAATTACTACGACAATGCACAGAATCAGGTAAGCCAAGAAAGGTATATTATCAACGACACTGTTGTAGGCACCGGTTACGACTATTATCCCGATGGGACAACAAAGGCGGTGCAATGGAACGACAGGAATGGCAACACCCTTTATCAATGCTTCTATCTTCCCGACAACACCAAAAACGAAGAATGCTATTTTTTGGATGGTTCTCTCTGTATTGTCAAGTATTATAACAGAAACGGTGAAATCATAGCCTGTGACACCTTGATTAATGGCAACGGGACAATACACGAATACTACCCGGAAGGACAAGTTATAAGAGCCATACCTGTTAAAGGCGGAAAATCTCTCGGCATGGAATATACCTATAATCTGGCAGGCAATGTGATTGATTCCACTTATTATCTTATGGGAGACCCGAACGATATGATTAGAGAATACTATCCGACAGGGGAAATGAAAAGCATGGGCAGATACATAGGAGGCAATCCTCATGGCCAACACAGCGAATATTTGGTTGATGGGACAAAATCCATAGATGAATATTATGAATTCGGAGATTTGATATCCAGCACCGCATACGCTCTGAACAACAACCCCCTTAGAGTCAACACCTATTACTTTGACAATATGAGAACACTTCAGTGGTACGCCCCCGATGGGAAAACCGCTTTGATGAAACTGTATTACGCCGACAACACCTTGTTTAAAATATCCTGTGCCCAAAAAGGAGGTAAAATGATGGATTATGAGAATGTCGGCACCGAAGAACAAACCTATAAGGCATACTATCCCA
This sequence comes from uncultured Bacteroidota bacterium, assembly GCA_902802755.1. Lineage (GTDB taxonomy): Bacteria > Bacteroidota > Bacteroidia > Bacteroidales > WCHB1-69 > RUG11690. Next base: position 103,381 of record CADCNH010000010.1, read on the forward strand.
ACGGGGCTCTTGGCGCAGTTATCTCTTACAAAAACGGTCTTCTCCATGGCACAAGGTCTCTCTATTACTCCAATGGTCAGGCTTACGAAACAGCTACTTTTAGCGAAGGAAACTTTGAAGGACCCGTCACAACTTATTATCAGAATGGAAACATCCACTCCAAAAAAGAATACAAAGACGATTTCCGCCATGGAAAATACGTGTTGTATTATCCTGATGGAAAAATCAAATACGAAGGAAATTACTACTATGGCATAGAACATGGTGAATTTAACACCTACGACAAAGACGGAAAACTGACTCACAGAGTAGTGATGTACTACGGTGAACCCATTGAAGATGAGCGGTTTTAAGCACGTAAAATAATTTTCTTAATAAATGTTATTTATTCAGAATAAATCAGTACCTTTGCAGAAAATTTAAAACACATATTTATATAACATAAAACACTAATATCATGAAAGTTGTTCACAATTTCAACGCCGGACCTTGCGTCCTTCCTAAGGAAGCGATTGAGTCCACCATTAACGCCATGCGCGATTTCGACAACACTGGTGTCGGCATTATGGAAATCTCCCATCGTACTCCGGGTTGGGAACGCATTATGGCAGAAACCCGCCAGCTCTGGCGCGACCTTCTCAACATCCCTGAAGAATACGAGATCCTTTTCCTCGGTGGCGGTGCCAGCACCCAGTTCTTCTGCGTGCCCGCTAACTTAATGCGCAGCAAAGCCGCTTACCTTCAGACTGGTGTTTGGGCTAAGAAAGCTGCCAAAGAAGCCAAGCTGTTCGGTAAAGTTGACATTATCGCCTCTTCCGAAGACAAAACCTACAACTACATCCCGAAGGGTTGGACCGTCCCCGCTGACGCCGACTACTTCCATATCACTACCAACAACACCATTTACGGTACCGAAATCCGCGAGGACTTCACCGCTGAGAAATGCAACAACGTGATGCTCGTCGCTGACATGTCCTCCGACATCATGAGCCGTCCCGTTGACGTGACCAAGTATGGCCTCATCTACGGTGGTGCCCAGAAGAACGTCGGTCCTGCCGGTGTCACCTTCGTCATCGTCAAGAAATCCATCCTTGGCAACATCGGCGACCGCGCCTATATGAACCCGCTGCCAACCATGGTGGACTACAGAACCCACGCTGCTGAAGAAGCCAAGAACATCTCCATGTTCAACACCCCGCCCGTAGGCGCCATCTTCCTCATGCACGAAACCCTCAACTGGCTGAAGAACACCATCGGTGGCGTAGCCGAGATGAACAAGATCAACACCAAGAAATCCAACCTCCTGTACGAAGAAATTGACCGCAACAGCATGTTTGTGGGCACCGTCGCCGACAAGGCCGACCGTTCCATCATGAACCACTGCTGGGTGATGGCTCCCGGCTACGAGGACAAGCAGGACGCTTTCATGGCCTTTGCCAAGGAATGCGGCATGGTGGGCATCAAGGGTCACCGTTCCGTGGGCGGCTTCCGTGCCTCCCTCTACAACGCTTGCTCCATCGAAGACGTCGAAGCACTCGTAGATTGCATGCAGAAGTTTGAAAAAGCAAACAAATAATCGATAAATAACAATTGCTAATTAATAGTTGACATGAAAGTATTAATCGCTACTGAAAAGCCTTTCGCAAAAGCCGCTGTTGACGGCATTCGCGAAATCGTTGAAAAAGCAGGTTATGAACTTTGCTTATTAGAGAAATATACTGACGTACAGCAGTTGTACGATGCAGTGGCTGATGTTGATGCCCTGATCGTCCGCTCCGACAAAGTGACTGCCGAAGTTATTGACGCTGCCAAAAACCTGAAGATTGTGGTTCGCGCTGGCGCCGGCTTCGACAACCTCAACCTGGAGGCTTGCACCGCCAACAACATCGTGGCTATGAACACCCCCGGCCAGAACTCAAACGCTGTGGCCGAACTGGCTATCGGCATGATGATTTACATGGCCCGCAACACTTTCAAACCTGGCACCGGTGCCGAGTTGAAAGGCAAGAGAGTGGGTATCCAGGCTTACGGTAATGTGGGTCGCCTCGTGGCTCAGAAAGCCAAAGCTCTGGGCATGGAAGTCTGGGCTTTCGACCCCTTCGTTCCGAAAGACAAAATGGAAGCCGAAGGCGTTACCGTTCCCGCCACTTTGGAAGAGCTGTACAGCAACTGCAACTACATCTCTCTGCATATCCCCGCCAACGACCAGACCAAGAAGTCTATCGGCAAGAACCTCGTCGGCCGTATGCCCAAAGGCGGTTGCGTGATCAACACCGCCCGTAAGGAAGTCATCAACGAGGAAGAACTGGCTCAGCTGATGACCGAACGCGAAGACCTGAAATACTGCACCGACATCGCTCCAGTTGAAATGGGTCTGTTCGAGAACTTCGAGAAACGCTTCTTCGCTACCCCGAAAAAACAGGGTGCCGAGACCGCCGAAGCCAACATCAACGCTGGTTTGGCCGCTGCTCGCCAGATCGTGAACTTCTTCGTCAATGGCGACAAGAAATTCCAGGTGAACAAATAATCAACACCTTATTATATGTCTGTCAAAAAAGTCCCGCCAGCATGGTGGGACTTTTTTTAAATTTAAATTGTCCGTAGTTTTTTTTCGCTTTTGTAGTCTAAAAGAAAACAACACCCGAAAGATGAAACAAAAAGAACAGAAAGAGAGCGACTTTGAGCGACTGGTGAAAGAGCAAAAGCAGACCATCTACTCTGTGTGCTACCTTTTCGCCAACGACCGTCAGGAGGCGGATGACCTGGTACAAGAGGTGCTGATACGACTATGGAATGGCTTTGATGGCTTCAAGAAACTCAGCTCGGCTAAAACATGGGTCTATCGTGTGGCGCTAAACACCTGCGTAACCCTTGACAAACGCCATAATCGTCGCCCCGATTGTATGCCCTTGGAAGTGGATATTGACCTCTTTGCCGACGAGGAAGCCTGTCCCGCCGCCAGTCGCCTGCACAAACGCATAGCAAAGCTACACCCCTTCGACCGAGCACTGATACTACTCTGGCTCGAAGACCTGCCATACGATGAGATTGCCGCCATCCTCGGCATCACCGTCGATAACGTCAGCGTGCGTCTGGTACGCATACGCGAGAAACTGAAAAAAATCACCGACTAAAGCCTCAAGAAACTATGGAACCGAATAATGAATTTAAGCAAGAGCTGCAGCAAGAATTGCTTGGCATGCAGCAAGAAATAGAACAGCACAGCACTTTCAACACTGAAGTGTGGCGTCGTTCAGTGAAACGATACACGCGTAGCCTCTACCGACAAAACATTTTATGTGTGGTGTTTTTGGCCGTAATGATGAGTGTCAGCATCGGAATACTATACATTGTCGCACACTGGCCCTGGTGGGTTATTATACCAACTATTGTGTATTTCAGTGTGCTTATAATAGATAACCTGGTAATCACAAGAGGTATGGCACATCCTGATGTAGAAAGCAAAGAAGGCCTGCGTTCGCTGCGCGATAATGTTAAAGCCAGCTGCAGCTCAAATCGATGGCGCACATGGTTCTATCGTGGTTTCGGTATCTTTGGACTGGTATTGATAGACATATACCTGTGGTTTAACGACCGACCTTTGTTCTTTACCCTACTCTTTACCAGCATCATTTGTTTTCCCATTGGAAGATTCACCGACAAACGCGTGAGAAATCGCTACAATGAACTCACCGAAGAAATCGACGAGTTGCTGAAGGAAGAATAAATATCTTTTCAAACTGGGCAAAAATGGTAGCCCGTACTGCGACCTCCACCCTCGGTGCGGACCAAAATACCTGTTATTCTCCGCAAAAATTGCGGAGAATACATAACTTTTTCTCCGCATAACATACTTTTCAGTGGAATTTTTCTCTGATAAAATTACTACTGATGCGATAATTTTTCAGAACGAATAGATAACATATTGATTCAAATGATTTTATGTATATTATGCAACTTTTTGATTTGAAATAACTGTGCAACTGTGATTTTTCGCATCAGTACTAATTCAGAATGTGCCGAAGGCACAATATCCTATTAACCCCGCACAAGCACGATAGTGCGTAGTGTGGGGTAGTGGGAATGAATGTGTGATATGCGTGCGGAAGGCACGCTACAAAAATCCACATGGTAGCGTACCTTTGGCACGCTGTATTCTACATGAGCTTTGCTACCCCAAACTGCGGCCTTCGGCCTTGTTAGGGGTTAATAGAATAAAGTGCCTTCAGCACACAAATATAAATTGAAATTGTAAACTGATATCTGTCCCTTTACAAAATAAATCAAGGTGAGGACGAAAATTATTGCATCAGTACTATAATAAAATCATTATATTTGTATCTTTGCACTGATATATGAATCATATTTTAGATGAGACACGATACAATACGAAGAAAAGTAATCTGATTACATTGCACAACATATATTTAATCTATGGACGCAAAGAAATACATCGAGACCCTTCAATTGGAACCCCACCCCGAAGGCGGGTACTTCCGGCAAGTATATGGCAACGACGACAGCGGCAACAAGCCCATCTCCACCATATATTATATGCTGACGGGCAGCGACTTCTCGGCCTTCCACCGCCTGCACAATATGACGGAAATCTGGTACTACCATGCCGGCGAACGCCTCAACATTTATGTTATTGATCCTGACGGCAACCTGACCGTGCATCACCTATTCGCCAACAATGAGATGCAGGTGGTTATTCAACCTGGCCAGTGGTTTGCCGCCGACATACCATCGAAAACCGGTTTCTGCCTGGTGGGCTGCGCCGTAGCCCCCGCATTCAGCTTCGAGAACTTCGAACTGGGCAACAAAAGCGAACTGCAAAACCAATTCCCCCAACACGCCGACCTCTTTGAGCGGCTGTGCCGATAAACACAAAAAATTCAATAAATTCAACAATCCACATGGTGACTAATCTCTGGAAAGAACCTTGTTTCTTCCCAAAAGATTATACACCAACCCTGTAATGCACAGACTGGCAAAGCACACGGCCAACATCAGAATCACCTTTGGAAGCAAGGGAAATGCCGCAGGCACTTCTATGGTTGTCCCCGCAGGGAAAAGCCATTGAGGATGGAACAACACGAGCATCACACCAATGAAACCTGTGACAACACCAGAAACAAATACAGCTACCATCATCCGATGGTAACGTTTGGTCTGCGCCTCGCGATACTGCTTCGCATACTCCATTGCTTCCAGTTTCTTGGAAAGTTGCTCCATATACTGGTCTTTATCTCCCAAATCCGGTTGGTAACGGGCGAAAAGGTCTTCTATTGCTGCATCATTTTTCATTGTTCCAAAATTTGTCGTAATTTATCACGTCCCCTTGAAAGCTGCTTCCTTACAGCTATGGACGAATTTCCTGTAATTTTAGCAATTTCCTTCACGGAGTAGCCGCTGACGTAGAACAGCAGAATGGTGCTCTTCTCCTTCAGTGGTAGTGTACCGATGGCTTTGTATAAGTCTTGGTAAGCGAAAGCATCGTCAGCATTTGAACCTCCAGGGATTTGCGCGGCTGCATCCAGTTCCTCGCGGCGGTTCCACCCCGACCGCTGATGGTCGAGGAAAGTGTTGTAGGCGATTTTGAACAACCAAGTGGCGAATTTTGCCCGCTCCACAAACCTGTCTATAGCAATGTAAGCCTTAATCATAGCCTCCTGGGCAATATCCTCCGCCTCCATCCGGTCTCCACCGCACAGCGCAAGCAGGAATCTTCGCAAAGACTCCTGCTCCTCCGAAATAATAGCTATGAATTTTTCCTTTGTCATTCGGAGATTTGTTGTTCCTTTAACTGTCTTTCTTCAGCCTCCAACTCGTTGCGTAGCACATTTTTACTTACACAATAGTAGATGATAAACGCAACACCCACGGCGGTGAGGACTCCGCCCCCAACAATTCCTATTGCTTTGCTGCCTAAAAAAATCATACCATAGTGGTGAGTGAGAAAGATGACCAATCCCACTAACATACAGATGCACCCGTTTAAGAGTTTCTCCAGCAAAGATTGCTTTAGGCTTTTTTTAGAGGAATCTTGCGACATGTTCAGTTTGTTCATCACCTCAACAGGATCAATGTCTGGATTCTTTTCCAGCAACGTTTTCAGAATCTCTGTTTTCTTGTCAATCTCGTGTCTTTTTCTTTTATTAGTCATCCATACTATCAGCAGCGGCAACACCACGCAACAGCCGATTACTATGATTATGATCATAAAAATCCCCATAATATCTTCCATAGCTCTATTGTTTTTTAAGGTTAAACATTTCCGTTATTTATCGAACCGATTCACTCTTTAAACGCACAAAGGTACAAAAAAGTGACATGGAAGAAGATTTTTTTATTTTGCCGCTTTACATACCATTAGATTCAGATTTATCGTACTGATAGCGTAATTTCTATGAAAAGAAGATTTCTTGTTTATTAGTAAACAATTCATTTTTTTTATTTTTGCGGCAGAAATACAATAAAAATGGAATCTTCTAAATCTATAAAAGTGATTAATCACACCCATCTACAACTGCGTGTAGAATGCACGTCAATGTCGTCAGATAAAATCTCCGTAGGAGATTCATCTCTGTAGCACGAAAAGATTACCCCATAATCCCAAAATCCCCATTGGGGATTCATAAAATCAACATGGACACAACGCAACACGTGATTATTTGATTGACACCGACATGCAACCTCTATGAGGTTGAAATGATTTACATACCTCCCTTTAGGCTACAGATATGGATTTCCTAACGGAAATCTTTTCTAATGTAATTCAAAAATTTCTTTTGGTATAAACATGGAGCCTCTGATAAGACGCTATCCAATGAAAGCACATACCAAAATCACAAATGTACACTTAAAACATTTTCGCTTCCCTTTGCTATAAATTTTAATCAACTGTAAATAAGGTAATTGAATAAAACAATATATATAATTACTTTTTTAGTTGTATAATTAAAAAATAAATTGTACCTTTGCAGCGTTGTTTTCTAAATAACCCCAGACGCAAGTCTGGGGGATATAAAAATATCATAGTACAATATCATGAAAGAACTAACCAAAGCAGAAGAACAAGTAATGCAGGTAATGTGGAAAATCAAACAAGGGTTTGCCGCTGATCTGGTGGCAAATTTCCCGGAGCCTAAACCGGCATACAATACCGTGCTGACCGTCGTACGAATTTTGGAAAAGAAAGACTTCATAGGCCATGAGACCTTCGGAAAAACACACCGCTACTACCCGCTGATTAGCAAAGAAGAGTACTCGCAATCGTTTATGCAGAACTTTGTGCAAAACTATTTCGACAACTCTTTCAAGTCGATGATTTCCTTTTTCGCCAACAACAAGGACATCACAATGGAGGAACTGGATGAAATCCGTAATATGATTGACAAAACCGAGTAACCATGAAAACTTTATTTATTTCAGTCGTGGCCATAGCCCTGTTTTTCGGGCTATATGCTGCCACTTTGCGCAGGAGCAATCTGTTTCGCTTGCGCCGTTACTATCTCATCGGCACACTCCTTGTGGCGATGATTATTCCCTTCGTTTCTATTGAGACTAAAGCACCGCAGGTTGCCCGTGTGAATGCATACGTGCATCAAATCCCAATGTTTGAGGAGGTTTCTGCGCCACAAATCGTGGCACAAGAGGCCTCAACCGAACCCGTGCAAACTGTCATCACAAATGAACCCATTGCTGCTCCTATCGCTGGCACAGCACCAGTCTCATGGACTTGGAAAAATGTATTACTGACCGCCTATATCATCGGATGTGCTGTCAGTTTCATATTCTTATTGTTCAAGTTGATCAAAACAGCCTCCTACTATCGTCGAGCCCGCTTGTCAGAGACCTTATCCACTTGGGAGATGCGGGTACGGGTGCTGGCTGAACCCGACGGCAACATTCCGTTCTCGTTCCTGCGGTCGGTGTTTGTAAATCCAGAGGTGTTTACCGACAGCGAGTTGCAGCAGGTGTTGGCTCACGAGCGGGCACATATCCGTCAGCGCCACACCGTAGATTTACTCTTTTTGGAAGCCGTAAAAGTGTTGCAATGGTTCAATCCCCTCATATATTTGTATTTGAGAGAGTTGAAATCAGTCCACGAGTATCTGGCAGATGAGGAAGTGCTGGCTCAGGGTGCCGCCAAGCACGACTATCTGGAGCTGCTGTATAAGCAGTTGTGCATGGGCAAGTTTGTTCCTGTGGGCAACAGTTTCCGCCACTTCATCACCAAAAAGCGGATTCAGATGATGAACCAGAAGGAAAAGCGCAGAATGTCTGCTTGGTGGCTAATCGCCCTCACTCCCATCATAGCCGGTCTGTTGTTGGTGAACTGCCACTCAAAGACCGACATACTTTCGGAGGAAGTGGCCATCGATGAACCTGTTTGCGAGAATCCGGATGTTATGCCAAAGTTTCCCGGTGGCATCCAACAATACATTGATAACCTGTACAGCAGCATGCAGTATCCCGAATTGGCCAGGAAATACAAGATGCAAGGCATTTTCACAGTCCGTTTCATTGTGGAGAAGGATGGGCGGATACACCACTTGGAGTTAGATACTGCATACGTCAAATGGAAGTCCGAAGATGGATGTTTGGTGGCCATGTTAGGCGAAAACGGTTATACGCTTGCGCATCTTGACCCCGGCGAGAGCACATCCCTGGATGAGGAATCGCAGAACGAAATTATACAGCAATTGTATGAGTCGTTCATAACGGAATTCAGCCGTGCTTTCAGTGCTGCGCCCGCCTGCAAGCCTGCCATGAAGGACGGGAAGCCGGTGCGCTACCAGTTATGGATGCCGGTGGCCTTCACCGCTGACGAAAATCTCCCAGCCAAGGTTACCGTAACAGATCCTCGCTCTTCCAGGAATTCTACGAGTGTTGAATTTGTCGAATCCGACAGCCAGTCCGGCCCCCGCTTCCTGCGCGTTCAGATTGACACCTTCCCCTGCGAGACGTGTGAGGTACAGTGGTGCAGTATTGACACTTACTAACATCTAAATTCTGAAATATGAAAAAACTTATGGTCACCATCGCTGTGATGGCGGTGGTAGGAGGGCTTTATGCGCAACAAAATGACACGATTGCGAGTAATAAAGCGGACACTGTCAGCCCCAAACAGGCAATGGAACTGCAGGAGGTGGGTATCAGCGCCACGAAGCCTGTCTATATGACAGATGGTGAGAAAACTTTGTACAACGTTTCAGAAGATCCTGCTGTCCAGACGGGTACTGCGGCAGATGCCCTACAGAATACGCCCGGTGTGGAGGTGGATGTGGAGGGGAATGTGACTCTGCGGGGAGTTTCGTCGGTGGAGATTTGGCTTAACAACCGGCCTGCCAACATGAATGCGGAGGCACTGAAAAACTTCCTGCAGCAGTTGCCCGCCAGCAATATCGAGAGAATAGAGGTGATTACCAACCCTTCAGCACGATATAGTGCGCAGGGAACAGGCGGTATCATCAATATCATCACAGTCTCCAATATCAAGAAAAATAGCTTCCTGAGTTTTGGGGCGAGAGGCACCATCGCACCAGAGGTCATCCCTTTTATTTCTTACGTCTATTCCGACCGTAAGTTCTCTATCAGCACCTATCTGCATTATTGGTACAGCACCTCCCACCACGAAATCCATTCAGAGTCGGCCATGTATGACAATTCAGGCACTCTTTCCTCCAATATGTCCAGCAATTATACCAGACGCTTCCGTGAAGACCAAATCGGCCTTTTTGTTAACGCTACTTGGACTCCAGACACTGCAAACACCTTCTATTTTTCAGGAGGCCTCTATCCCCAATGGACTAATTTCGGCAGAGTTGACAGCACCAAGTGGCACGAATACCTATATCATCCTGGGGATTATTCCTATTGGGAGACAAACCGCAGCAAGTCGTTTGTTGCCTCGGGTTATGCAGGACTATGGTACGAGCACAAGTTCAACAACCGCAGGCATAAGTTGAGTGTGACCGCTTCCTATTCAGGGTCGGGCTATTGGATGAACGGAACTATTTTGCGCGACTACGCCTGGAATGAGTTGTCGGACCGAGATTGGCTGCAGTCGTATGATTACGCCTATCATCAGACATATACGTCCCTCGATTACACCATACCCTATCATCCGAATGGTGAGATAGAGGCGGGCGTTTCGGGAAATTACACCTTCAACAAGAATATTGTAAAATATGATACCCTTGTAAATACGGAGGCTGCCAGCTATTATGTGAACGACCATTTGCGGTCGATGGACAGGTATGAGCGGGATGGCTCTTTTGATGCTTACGTCACATTGCAGCACCGTTTTGGTGGCCTCACCCTCAAGGGCGGACTGCGCTCTGAAATGCTGTCACTGAATCTGGATTATTCCAATTCCTCTTCTCATAATCTGCAAAAACTATACTGGGGGCTTTTCCCGTCGATACATCTCAGCTATCGTACGAAGAACATGCATAATTTCAAGTTGAGCTACACACGCAGGGTGAACAATCCCCAGGCTACCGACCTGACCACTTACCGCACGTACGATGAGGACAGTTTCAGTACGGGTAACCCTGATTTGTTGCAAGCATATACGAACTCAGTGGAAGCAGGTTGGACGAAATACATCAAAAAGTTTGGCAACATCGGGGTGAATACATGGTTCAAGAACACAAAGGACGAGTTCTCCACCCTGATGGATGTCTGTTACGACCCGTATTTTGGCCGTATGGTGAGTTTTACGCAGCCTATTAATGCGGGACGAACACTCAATACGGGTGTGGAGGTGAATGTAAACTATCAACTCAAGACCTTCATGAGCATTCGCTTTTATGGCAACTTGTACTATATGAAATCATCATTTCAGTTTCGCGATGAGGAGCAAGCCTATAAGGTGGACAATTTGGGCTACAGTTTCCGCCTGAACTTCTGGGCGAAACTGTGGAAAGTATTGGAGGTCAATGCCTCTGCCAACTATCAGTCGAAGAGTGTATCGCTGTTCACCACGATGGGTCCCCGTTACAGTATCGATCTCGGTTTGCGGGCGGAGTTTTGGAAACACCGCATCGCCATCTATGTCAATGTGGATGACATCTTCGACTGGAACCGCAACTCCACAGTGAACGGCAATCCCTATTTCAACTACAGTGATACTAAAAGGGTCAGTTGGCAGGCTCGCACCCTCCGTTTCGGCCTTATTTTCAAGTTTGGCCGGATGGAGCTGGAATCCGCACAAGCTGGCCAAGGACAGGGGGAACGGTGATAAGACTTAAATTATTTTAAAAATTTGCCATTATGATTCTTTGTATTATTTTTTTATGTACTTTTGCAACGATGATTCTGCGGATTCATCGCCAGAAGGAGGAGTGCATTGTCATTCCTCTAACTTTTTATATAAGGGCATATTTTGTCCGTTTATCCAGATTTCGGTTATGTGTTGTCCTGAAGCAATTCTGTTTTGGATAATTCTCTTCATATATGCCAACGATAATCCACAATTTTCTATTATTAGTCTGTCTGATTGGTGCAAGCCGTTTGTAAGCATGTTTCTAAAAGCTCTTTTGGGTTGTACTGTCGTGTATCCCTCATGCTCATAAAACACTCCATCAACGCATAAATCAGGGCATTTGCCATAATATTTTGTCCCTGCTAACGAATGGTATATTTCATGGTACTGTTCACTTTTCAAAGGAGAATTAAACTTCGGTGTAAGTACTACTTGTTTACCCTGCTTGGCAAAGAACACCGCACATGAAACAATCCGCTGAAAATCATTTGCAGTACGGTCTATGGAATTGTAAACTACCACCTTGCCTCCATTGGGAAATTGATATAAGATCTCTTTCGATAAGTCTATATGATAGTTATCTGTAGTGTTCATTGTGTTATGAAAACAAAGTGCAAATATACATATTTTATTATTTATTTTAGTATTATTTTTCTAATATGATTTAAACGCAAAGAGGTGATAAATTATAAGTAACTAACTTTGCCACATTTTTTTTCGTGAGAGAAAAAGATTTTACAGTCATCCAAACTACTGAAACTTATTGAGTTAGAACAAAATATAGACGGGATTTCGTGTTGAAATATGAAAAAGGATGTCTTTTATGAGCAACAAATTTCCTGTTTTTGCGTCTCTAATAATGTTATGAATATTGAATAAATCCCCAATCATGTGATGAAAAAAATCTCCTTACTTGTTATCTTCCTTCATATTGTCGTTGGTGTCTTTTGTCAGCCCCAACAAAAGGATATTGTTCTCTCAAAAAAAGTTCAAAAATTCAATAAGCAAAAGGAAGTCATCAATTCTATCCGTGTATATCATAAACCCGAGAATTTACCTGTGGCCATCAAGGCGTATGAGGATTTGTTCGCAATGGATCCACCGCTCTCTGTCTGTGGCCCTTTCTATCGGGGTTATGCTGATGTCCTGGCTCAAAGCGGGAACCTCACAAAAGCCATCACCTATTATGACCTGGCTATTAATAACGGCTTCGCGGAACCTGATGAATTTGGCTATACCTACAGAAAAGAATATTTCGAAAAAGACACTGCCTTATATAATCGGAAACTAAAGGAATACCTGTCAATGTGTGTACATTCAGTTCGAGAATCACAATTAATTTATGAACTCCGACAATTGTTAGGGGCTGACCAATTTGCGAGGAAATATGAGTTAAAGCACCCGGAATGTACTGATATAGTGAGATTCTCTGATTCGCTGATTATGAAAAGGCTGGTGGATTTAATGAAAGAATATCCGGAATATAAAAATATTTTTAGTGTGGACAAAGAGGTTTCCATCGTATTATCCAGACATCTTTTCTCAGCATACCCTCTGTTTTGGCTCACTTATTTTGAACCCAATACGAGAAAACTGGTGGAAGAAGGAATTTGCATGCCATTTGTCTATGCCGACTTGTATGACAAATGTATAATTCGCGCATACGGATGCCAGAGTTACTATGGCCAATGGGACAATAACGGAAAGAATGCGAACCCGGATACGGAGTTGGTCAACAAGCGCAGGCGCTGGCTCGGTTTGCCTCCTTTGCAAGAGTTGAAAAAGGACGAATTCATGATCATGCCCGCATACGATTAATTTTTAATACTTTGCTTGATGATTTTGATTTATTGGGCCACTTACGAAGCTGTCTTCAACAAACCCAAAAACAAGCGCCTTGCCGAGGAAATCGTGCGACGCAACGAGCAAGACAGCCTGAACATAAAAGCATACTACGTTAATTTTGATAAGCGTGAGAACATCCAGCTCTGCACGAGTACGCTGAAAGAATTCACCCAACAACCAAGACCATGATGAGAAAAAAACATTTCCTGTTCTTTGGACTTTTGTGCGCGGCCTTTGCGGCTTCTGCACAGAAGGACTCCTGCTGTACCAAAAATTATGAGACGGCCTCCTATCGCATCTGCTTTGGGCCGGATTCGCTGCACCGGCAAGGAGAGTACCTTGCCTCCATCGAATGGCTCCGCAACGACACCATTGCGAAGGATTACTTGCGATACTACCAAATAGCCGCCGACTGGATTATGCTTGATCAGACAGATTCAGCCATCCATTATCTCAACCGTTTCATCGACTGCTCACCCGACGATAGGATGATTTTTGCGGACAAACGTTGGATTCCGCTGTCGTCCGATTCTGCCAAATGGACTCCCATCGTGAAGCGGGTTGAGGAGGCGTATTTCGCCTGTCTGGATTCCGCAACCCACAAAGAATTGGCGTTGGAGTTGTTTTATTTAGGCATTGAAGACCAACTGTTCAGGGTGTATTTTGGACAAGAAGATGTACGCTCTATTTGCCCGCACCAAAGAAATCTATGACATCTACGGATTCCCGACGATCTCAATGGTCGGCAAATGTGCCAGCACGTCAGCCTTTCTTCTGTTGCAACATTCGCCCTACATTCGGAAATACTACAAACTAATCAGGCAGGCATACCAAAACGGTGAGATTGACCCCGTTCAATACGCCATGGTGACAGACCGACTCCTTACGGAGGATGGAAAACCTCAACTCTTCGGAACACAAGCGATAAAAAGCTACCGTACGGAGAAGTATTTTCCAGACCAATTTATCATTTGGCCG